>NZ_BOMI01000186.1 GCF_016862115.1 Paractinoplanes deccanensis | reverse complement strand
TGCCGTTGCAGTACTAGGGCGTCGCGCAGCGCGGCACGCTTGCCGATGCCGAGCTTCGGAAAGATCCGGTAGAGGTGGGTGCCGACGGATCGCGGCGACAGCCGCAACCGGGTCGCGATCTCCTTGTTGGTGAGGCCGGCGGCGGCCATCAGCGCGATCTGCTTCTCCTGAGGGGTAAGGCTTTCCGGCCCGGTCTCGCGCCGATCGCCGCCGGCCGCTCGCAGCGCTCGCCGGGCCCGTTCGGCCCACGGCGCGGCCCCGAGGTCGTCGAACGCCGCGCGGGCCTCCCGCAGGATCGGGCGCGCCGCGACGACGGCACGCCGGCCGAGCAACCGCTCCCCGTGCAGCAGCCGGATCCGGGCCAGGTCGAACGGCCACCGCTGCGCGCCCGGCGTCGCCACCGCCGCGGCGAACAGCTCCTCGTGGCCCACGATGGCCTCGCAGCCGGCCGTGAGCAGGGCGAGCCGCGGCGAGAGCTCCGGGAGCCGAGCGCCGCGCATCGCCTCGACGTGGGCGCGGGCCTCGGCCCGGCGGCCGGTGTGCCAGGCCGCCTCGACCAGGTCGAGGACGACCCACAGGGCATGCGGGGTGTACGGGGCCAGCTCGCCGGCCGGGCTCAGGCCGCTCGCGTGGCGGAACGCGTCGTCGTAGTCGCCCCGGCCGATCGCCGACAGCGCCCGTGCCTGGCAGGCGAAGCGGGCGGCGCCCTGGGCGTTGCGCCGCAGGGCGACGTCGGTCAGCTCGCCGGCCCAGCGGGCCGCCGCGTCGTGCTCGCCGCGGACGGCGGCCAGGACGCTCTGGTGGTAGAGGAAGTACCAGACGATGAAGTCGTAATGGTGGCGGCGGCACAACGCGAGCCCCTCGTCGGCGAGCCGCTGGCCCTCGGCCCACCGGCCGGTGACGAAGTCGTCGAGGCACAGGTGCATGAGCGCGCCCAGGCTGCTGCGGACGGCGCCGCCGGCCCGGCCGTCCTCGACGAGCCGCCACGCACCGGCCCGGCAGCCGTCGAGCAGGTCGAGATAGACCGAGGAGGTGTTGGTCCGGATGATCCGGTTGGGCTCGAACTCGCCGTCCTGCCGGGCGATGGCGGCGACCAGGGCGGCACGGTCGCGCGCGGTGGCCCGCGCGGTGTCGGGGAAGGTCCGGCTCTGCAGGTCGAGCTGGCCGGGCACGGCCGGCCTGAGCCGGCCGAGGAAGCGATGGAACGGCTCCCACAGCTCCGGGCGCCCCGCCCACCAGCAGACGAGCAGCAACGTGTGCAGCGCCTCGATCAGATCGTCGTTGCCCGCGTCCAGCTCGGGCCCGCCGGCGTCGATCGCGCCGACCAGCACGGCGTGCGCGGTGTCGACGTCGCCGTCCCCGTTGACCAGCATGTAGGCGGCGGCCGCGGCGGCGTGCAACGACCCGCCGAGCGCCGGGTCCAGGCGCCGGGCGTCGGCCAGCAGGCGGGAGGCACTGCCGAGCTCGCCGGTGATGTCGGCGCCCAGATAGGCGGCCTCGGCCAGCCGCCGGCTGCGATCGGCCGGCTCCGGGCTGAGGTCCGCGGAGCGGCGGAGCGCGGTGACCGCGCCGGGCGCGTCGCCGCGGCGCAGCACGCCGCGGGCCACCCCCTCCAGCAAGGCGGCGACCTTCTCGTCCGGCTGCTCGGTCGCCGCGGCCAGATGCCAGGCGCTGCGTTCCGGATCGGAGGCGAGCAGGCCGGCCAGGGCGCGATGCGCGTCGCGCCGCTCGGCGGAGGTGGCCAGGTCGACCACCGCGGACCGCATGAGCGGGTGCCGGAACCGGATCCGGTTGGCGGGCGGGCTCACCTCGACGAGTCGTTCCCGCTCGGCGGGCCCGAGCTCGTGCAGGCCGCCCCCGGTGGCGTGGCGCAGGACGAGCAGATCGACGGCCTGGTCGAGCGCCGCGAGCAGCAGCAGTTCGCGGGTGCGGGCCGGGAGGCCGCCGAGCCGGACGGCGAAGACCGCCTGCAACCGCTCGCCGAGCGGAAGGACGTCCGGTGCCCGTTCCGCCCCGCTCAGCGTGCCCGCCAGTTCGAGCAGAGCGAGCGGGTTGCCGTCGGCCTCGGCCATCAGCCGGCGCCGGATCGGGGCGGGCAGGTGCGGGTGCCGGACGTCGACGAGCTGCCGCGCCGCCGCGGGCGGCAGCGGCGCGATGCCCTCCTCGGGCAGCCCGGCCCCCTCGAAGTGGCCGGCCTCACCGGTGCGCGAGGCGGCCAGCAGGCCCAGGCGCGTGCCGGCGAGCCGGCGGGCGACGAAGCCGAGGATGGTCGCGCTGGCCCGGTCGATCCAGGGCAGGTCGTCCACGATGATCAGCAGCGGCCGTTCGGCCGCGGCCGCGCGCAGCAGCGCCAGGGTCGCGTTCCCCACGACCAGGCGGGACGGTGCGGGACCCTGCCCCTCCCCCAGCGCCACGGCCAGCGCGCCGGCGTAGAGGGCCGGCAGGCGCCCGGCGTGGTCCGGCAGCGGCGCCAGCAGCGCGGTCAGCGCCGTGTAGCTGACCTCCGCCTCGAACTGCACGCCCGTGACGCGCAGGACCCGCGTCCCCGCCTTCTCGGCGAGCGCCGCGGCGGCGTCGAGCAGCGCGCTCTTGCCCACCCCCGGGTCGCCGTAGAGCAGGCGCACGGCGCCGTCCGCGGCGGCCTGCCGGACGAAGCCGGCCAGGCCGTCGATCTCGTGTTCCCGCCCCACCAGCCGCATGCCTCGAAAAGCTAGCGACCGGTGGGGCGCTCCGCGTCGGTCACATGACCTACCCGGCGACTCGTCTCACCGGGTCGAGAAGCCGCCGTTGACGAACAGGGTCTGCCCGTTGGCGAACGAGCCGCCGGTCAGCAGGAACTCCACCCACGGCGCGATGTCCTCGATCTTGGTGAGGTCGCCGGTGTTGCTCATCGACTTGCTGAAGTCCGCCTCTCCCGGCGCGGCCGCGTTCCAGAAGAACGGCGTGTCCATCGGGCCCGGCGCGATGTTGTTGACCGAGATGTGCCGGTCGAACAGCTCCTTCGACAGCGCCCGCGTGAAGTGCTCCACCGGCGCCTTGCTGCCGGCGTAGACCGAATAGCGGCCCGTGTACGCGGCGAGCAGCGACGACACGAAAGTGATGATCTTTCCGTGGTCCTCCATGCGCTTCGCCGCCTCGGCCATGACGAAGAACGCCCCCTTGGCGTTGATCGCGAAGTGCCGGTCGAACTCCTCCTCGGTCACGTCGGTCATGACGTGCCCGATGGCCAGCCCGGCCGTGTTGACGCTGGCGTACAGCGACCCGTAGCGGTCGACGACGGTGTCGAAGACCCGCCTGATCTCGGGAACCTTCGTGAGGTCGGCCTGCAGGGCGAAGGCCTCGCCGCCCACCTGCTCGCACGCTGCCACGGTCTCCTTGGCCGCCGCCTCGGTGCTGTCGCTGTTGTAGTGCACCGCGACCCGGGCACCGTGCCGGGCCACCGTCCGGGAGATCAGGCCCCCGAGGTTCTTGGCGCCACCGGCGACGAACACGACCTTGCCCCGCAGAGATTGAGTAGTCATGCCCCGACCGTCGCCCGGCCCGGGCCCGGCGGCATCGGTAGTTCCCGCAGTCGCGCTACCGACCGCGGCCAAACGTCGAAGTCCCCCACCCGCCGGGCGCACACAGTGGAGGAACTCTCCCTGCACGCGCGGCCCGCCCGGATCTTCACTTGGCCCCGCCGATGTTTCACCGCACAGCGTGAGGAAGACAATGACCGTCGAGGTCTATTACGACGACGATGCCGACCTGTCGATCATCCAGGGCCGAAGGGTCGCGGTCCTCGGGTACGGCAGCCAGGGCCACGCGCACGCCCTGTCCCTGCGCGACTCCGGGGTGGACGTCACCGTCGGGCTGCGCCCCGGCTCGGCCGGCCGTGCCGCCGCCGAGGAGCAGGGCCTGCCCGTCCGCACCCCGGCCGAGGCCTGCGCCTGGGCCGACGTGATCGTGGTGCTCGTGCCGGACACGGCGCAGCGGGCCCTCTACACCGAGTCGATCGAGCCGCATCTGACGCCCGGCAAGGCGCTGCTGTTCGCCCACGGCTTCGCCGTCCGCTTCGGGCTGGTCGCGCCTCCGGCCGGCGTGGACGTCGCGCTTGTCGCGCCCAAGGCCCCAGGTCATCTCGTACGCCGTGAGTACAGCACCGGGCGCGGGGTGCCGGTGCTCGTCGCCGTCGAGCAGGACGCCACCGGCGGGGCCTGGCCGCTCGCCCTGTCGTACGCGAAGGCGATCGGCGGCACCCGGGCCGGCGCCCTGCGCACCACCTTCGCCGACGAGACCGAGACCGACCTCTTCGGCGAGCAGGCGGTCCTCGCGGGCGGCCTGACCGCCCTGGTCACGGCCGGGTTCGAGGTGCTCACCGAGGCCGGGTACGCACCGGAGATCGCCTACTTCGAGTGCCTGCACGAGCTGAAACTCGTCGTGGACCTGATGTACGAGGGCGGCCTGGCGGCGATGCGGCACAGCATCTCCGACACCGCCGAGTTCGGCGACTACACCCGGGGCCCGCGCATCATCGACGGCCACGTCCGCGACGAGATGCGCTGGATCCTCACCGAGATCCGCAACGGCACGTTCGCCGCCGAGCTGATCGACGACGTGGAGCACGGCGGCTCGCGCCTGGGCAAGCTGCGCCAGGCCGCGGCCACGCATCCCCTGGAGGAGGTCGGCGCCCGGCTGCGCGGCATGATGCCGTGGACCCGCCGGGCCGAGCCCGAGCAGCCGACCGCCGACATGGACCTGGCCGCGGTGCCGGACGACGGCTGGCGTCACGACCAGGCCCGCCTGCTGGCCACCGCGGACGAGGCCGGCACCACCGACGCCATCAAGGCCGTGCTGGGCGACGTCGCCGCGCCGCTGGTGGTGCTGACCACCCGCGGCGCCCGCACCGGCCGCGAGGTCCGCACCCCGCTCATCCGCGTGGAGCACGACGGGCGGTACGCCGTCATCGCGTCCAAGGGCGGCAACACCCGCAACCCCGCCTGGTACCACAACGCCGTGGCCCATCCCGAGGTGGAGCTCTGGGACGGCACGGCACACGGCCGGTTCACCGCCCGCCCGGCCGAGGGCGCCGAGCGCGACCTGTGGTGGGACCGCGCCGCCGCGGTGTGGCCCTCCTTCACCGGCTACCGCGCCAAGACCGACCGCCACATCCCCGTCCTGATCCTGACCCCGGAGGCGACCGCGTGACTTCCGCCGAGTTTGATTACATCGTCGTCGGGGCCGGCTCGGCCGGTTCGGTTCTCGCCGCCCGCCTGTCCGAGGACGCCGCGGCCCGGGTGCTGCTGCTGGAGGCGGGCGACGCCGAGCCGTTGCCGCTGATGGCGGTCCCTCCCGCGTGGCCGGCCCTGGAGGCGACCACCGCGAACTGGGGCGGCGAGTCGGTGCCCCAGGCCGCCGCGCAGGGCCGGCGGGTCTCCGTACCCCACGGCCGCGCCCTGGGCGGCAGCTCCACGATCAATGCCATGTCCTTCACCCGCGGCCATCCGAGCAGCTACGACCGCTGGGCGACGAAAGGCTGGACGTACGCCGATCTGCTGCCCTACTTCCGCCGCAACGAGAACCTCAGCGGGGTCGCCGACCGTGACCCGGCGGTGCGTGGCATGCACGGCCCGCTGCGGGTCGGCCCGGCCGTGACCCGGCATCCGCTGTCGACGGCCTTCCTCGCCGCCGTCGCCGAGACGGGCCGGCCGCTGGTCCGGGACTTCTCCGCGGGCCTCGACGAGGGCTTCGGGTGGGCCGACCTGAGCATCGCCGACGGCCGGCGCTCGGACGCGGCCACGGCGTATCTCCGCCCGGCGGCGGACCGGTCCAACCTGGACATCCGCACCGGCACCCTGGTGCACCGCCTGCTGTTCACGGGCGAACGCTGCACCGGCGTCGAGTACCGCACCGGCGGCGGGCCGGTCGTCACCGCCACCGCCGTCCGGGAGGTCGTCGTCAGCGCCGGCGCGATCGGCTCGCCCCAGCTGCTCATGCTCTCGGGCATCGGACCGGCCGCGGACCTGCGGCGCCACGGCATCCCGGTCATCGCCGACGTGCCGGCCGTCGGCACCGGCCTGCAGGACCATCCGCTGTCCGGCATCGTCTACGAGGCGTCGCGCACCGTTCCCGCCGCCGTCAACAATCACGGCGAGGTGCAGGGCGCCGTCCGCGGCACGACCGGGCTGGACGGCCCGGACCTGCAGATCCTGATGATCGACGTTCCGCTCCGGCGGGAGGGGCTGGCCGGTCCGGACCTCGACAGGGGCTTCACCATCGGGGTGTCGGTCCTGAACCCGCGCAGCCGCGGCACCGTGCGCCTGGCGGACGCCAGGCCCGGTTCCACGCCGCTCATCGACCCCGCCTACTACACGGCGCCGGAGGATCTCGACACGATGGTGCGGGGACTGCGGATCGCGCGCGAGCTCGGCGCCGCCGACGCCCTGAAGGACTGGCGGAGCCGGGAAGCGCTGCCGGGAGACCGGGACCTGCACGACTACGCGCGCGACAACGTCCGGCCGTACAACCACTTCGCCGGCACCTGCCGCATGGGCGACGGCCACGACTGCGTGGTCGACGGCGAGCTGCGGGTCCGCGGGGTGACCGGACTGCGGATCGTGGACGCGTCGGTGATGCCGGTCCTGCCGTCGGCCAACACCAACGCGACCGTCTACGCGATCGCCGAGCGCGCCGCGGACCTGATGGCCGGCGCGTAGGAGGGCAGGGCCAGCAGGCACGCCAGCGAGATCAGGGCAGTCAGCGCGAGCATTCCGCCCACGGCAACGCCGCCGTGGGCGGCGGCGAGCGCCGGCGCCACCAGCGGCGGGATCGCGCCGCCCACGACCGAGCCGAGGTTGTACGCCACCCCGGCCCCGGTGCAGCGGTGGCCGCGCCGGAACAGCTCGGGCAGGTAGGAGCCGACCGGCCCGTACGCCAGCGCGAAGATCGAAAGGGTCACGCCGAGCCCGGCCGCGAACGCCACCGGGCCGCCGAGGTCGATCACCGGGAACAGCGCGGGTGCCCACAGCACCGCCAGCACGCACGCCACGATGATCGGCCGCCGGCGGCCGGCGCGGTCCGACCAGGCGCCGGCCAGCGCGACCACGGCGCCGAAGAGCACCGCCGCGGCGGCGCCGATGCCGAGCACCACCGAGCGGTCGAGACCGGCCCGTGTCCCGTAGCCGGTCAGGTACGCCGTACCGGTGAAGAAGAAGGCGAACGGCATGGTCTGCGCCAGGCCGCCGAGGATCACCTCGCGGGGCTGGCGTGCGAGGACCTCCCGCAGCGGGGATCGTCGCCGTTCCCCGGACGGGACGGGCGGGACCGGCGGGACGGCGATGCCGTGCCGCACGCAGAGGCCGACGGCGACCAGCACGAGCGACAGCAGGAACGGGAGCCGCCAGCTGACCTCAAGGAGTCCCAGGAAGGTGAGGTTGGCGAGCCCGAACGCCAGCGGCGGGCCGAGCTGCGGGAACACCGCCGCCCACCCTCGCGACCCGGGCGGGGCCGACTCGGTGGCGAGCAGCACCGCCCCGGCCCACTCACCACCCACGGCCAGGCCCTGCACAAGCCGCAGGAGGACCAGGATGATCGGGGCGGCGACGCCGAGGACGGCCGCTCCCGGCAGCGCCCCGATGGCGGCGGTGGCGATGCCCATCGTCAGCAGCGTCGCGATGAGCGCCGGCCGGGCGCCGAAACGGTCGCCGACGTGGCCGAAGACGACGGAGCCGAGCGGCCGGGCGACGAAGGCCACGGCGTACGTCGCGAACGAGGCGACCGTGCCCGCGGCGCCACCCAGAGCGGGGAAGAACACCTGCGGGAAGACCAATGCCGCCGCGGTGCCGTAGAGGAAGAAGTCGTAGAACTCGATGGTCGTGCCCACGCAGCTGGCAACCTTGACTCGCATCGGGCCACTCTGGGCCATCGGGCCGCCGGCGGCACCGGTCATCCGACCTACGCCGCCTGCGGCACACGACATAGTGCGGACCGGCCGCCGCCTCTCCTAGCGTGAACGCCGATGACGACATTGGTGGGACGCGAGCGGGAACTGCGGCAGATCGAGGACGGCGGGGCGCTGCTCGTCGTCGGTGACCCCGGCATCGGCAAGACCGCCCTGCTGGAGGCGGCCGCCCGCCGGGCCGAGGACTCGGGGCTGACGGTGCTGCGCTGCGCCGGCGCCGAGTTCGAGTCGGGGATCAGCTTCGCCGCCCTCAACCAGCTGCTGCTCGGCGCCGGACCGGAGGCGGAGCCCGCGCTGGCGGTCTGCCTCGGCCTGGACACCGGGCCGCAGCCGAGCATCCCGGACATCGCCGAGGCGGTACTGTCCGTGCTGCGCAGGGCGGGCCCGGGCCTGCTCGTGGTGGACGACCTGCCGTGGCTGGACCGGATGAGCGGCGAGGTCCTCGCCGCGGTGGCCGGGCGCCTGCCCGGCGCGGGGTTCCGGCTGCTGGGCGCGCACCGCACCGGCGAGGCCACGGGGCTGCCCTTCGACCGGCGCCTGCCGCTCGGCGCCCTGGACGACGACGCCAGCGCCCGGCTGCTGGACCTGCGCCGGCCCGGCCTGCCCTACGAGGCCCGGCGCAGGGTGCTGGCCGAGGCGCACGGCAACCCGCTGGCGCTGACCCTGCTGCCGGCGCACGGCAGCACGTCGAGCTGGACTCCGCTGACCTCCCGCCTGGTCGAGACGCTGCGGCGGGAGGTCGCCGCCCTGCCCGCGAGCACCCAGGACCTGCTGCTGCGCGTCGCGCTCGGCGGCACCGGCGACGACGCGGAGCCGGCCCAGCTGGAGGCGGCGGGGGTCAGCCTCATCCATCCGCTCACCCGGGTCGCGGTCATCGAGTCGTCCACCGCGGCCGCCCGGCAGCGGGCGCACGCCGTGCTGGCCGCCCGGCACGGCGCCGATCCGGTCCGGCGGGCCTGGCATCTGGCCGAGGCCACCGTCGACCCGGACGAGGCGGTCGCCGCCGAGCTCGAGGACGCCGGCCGGCTGCTTCTGGGCCGTGGCGACGTGGTCGGCAGCGTCCACCTGATCGGCCGGGCCGCCGAGCTCAGCGGCACCGAGACGGCCCGGGCCGACCGGCTGATGCACGCCGCCTACGTCGGCATGGAGCTGGGCGGCCGCCTCGAAGCGGCGCGGGCCGTCCGGGTGACCGGCCCGGCCGCATCGCTGCGCGCCGCGATCACCGCCGCCCAGCTGCTCTACAACGAGGACGGCTCGGCCCTGACCGCCCACCGGATCGTCGCCGACGCGCTCGCGGCGAATCCCGGCGCGCCCGCACGCGACGTCGAGGACGCCCTGCACACGCTGATGCTCGCCTGCTGGAGCGCGGCCCGCACCGACCTGTGGGCCGCCGTGGACGAGCAGCTGCCGCCGGACTCGCCGGTGCTCGGCGTCAGTGTCGCCGTCCTGAAGGATCCTCTCGCCACGGCGGCCGCCGCGATGCCCCGCCTCGACGCGCTGCTCGACGAGCCCGCCGATCCTCAGCGCACGCTGCGCCTCGGCAAAGCCGCCGTCTACGTCGACCGGATCCCCCGCGCCCGCGCCGCGCTGGAGCGCGTGGTCAAGGACGGCCGGCGCGGCGGCGCCGTCTCGGCGGCCATCCACGCGCTGATCTCGCTGACCGTCGAGGACTGGCTGACCGGCGCGTGGGACCGGGCCGACCGCAACGGGGCCGAGATCGCCGAGATGAGCGGCCGGTACGGCTACACCCGCTACCTCGCGCCCGCCCGCTTCCTGCGAACGGTTGTCGCCGCCAACCGCGGCGAAGCCGTCGGATGGTCGGGAACGAGCGACAACGGGATCGGGCACCTCCACGCCCACCACCTCGACGGGCTGGCCGCGCTCGCCCAGGGCGACTACCAGCGCGCGTACGCCGAGCTCAGCGCCATCGTGCCGCCGGGCACGCTGCCGTGGACCTCGCCGCACGTCATGTGGGTGCTGCTGGACGTGGCCGAGGCCGCGGCCCGCAGCGGCCACCGCGCCGAGGCGAGGGCCCACGCCGCCGCCCTCAACGGCACCGATGTCGCAAGCATCTCGCCCCGCCTGGCCCTGCACGTCACCGCCGCCACCGCCGTCGCCGGCGACTCGGACGACCTGTTCGACAGGGCGCTGGCGACGCCGTCCGCCGATCGCTACCCCTTCGACCTGGCCCGGGTCCAGCTGCTGTACGGCGAGCGGCTGCGGCGCAACCGGCACGCGGTGCGGGCCCGGCAGCAGCTGGCGGCGGCCGCGGAGACCTTCCGCTCGCTGGGCGCGCGGCCGTGGGCGGCGCGCGCCGACGCCGAGTTGCGGGCCACCGGCGCGCACCGCCGGTCGCCGGGCGCCACGAGCATCCGGCTGACCGGCAAGGAGGCCGAGATCGCGATGCTCGCCGCGACCGGGCTGACCAACAAGGAGATCGCCGCGCGGCTGCTGGTGTCGCCACGCACGGTCGGCAGCCACCTGCACGGCGCCTTCCGCAAGCTCGGCATCAGCACGCGGGCGGCCCTGCGCGACGCTCTCTCGGACACCGGTCACTGACCTGCCGATCGGCGGCTGCGGCGGGCCCGGCGACGGCGATCGGCACGTCGTGGGTCGAGGACCGCACCGCCGGCCAGGCGAAGGCGGTGAGCATCACGCTGATGATCACCGTGAGCAGGGCGACGGTCCTGATCACCGTCGGCCACGAGGAGGGCGGCGCCTTTATTCTTCGTCACATGCCCCGCGTCTCCGAGCAGTACCGTGCCGACCGCCGCGCCGAGATCATGGCGGCGGCGGCCCGGCTCTTCGCCACGAACGGCTTCCACTCCACCTCGATGGCCGACATCATCGGCGAGACGGGACTTTCCGCCGGCGCGGTGTACCGCTACTTCCGCAGCAAGGAAGACCTGATCACGGCCGTCGCGGAGACGGCACTGTCGGCCGCGGACGAGGTCTTCGGCTCCCTGCTCGCCGACGACGCCACCCCCTCACCCGAGGAGGCCATGACGGCGATGATCCACGTCATCGCCGGCCGGATGGCCCACCACCCGGACCTGGGCATCGACGTGACCAGGGTCGGCCTCCAGGTGTGGGCGGAGGCGCTCCGCAGCCCTCAGCTCGCCACCCGGGCCGACGGCGTCTACAAGCGGCTGCGCGGTTACTTCGCCGAGGTCGCCCGCCGATGGCAGGCCGCCGGCCAGCTGGACGCCGCCGCCGTGCCGGACCAGGTCGGCGCCGCCATGCTCGGCGTGATGCAGGGCTTCATCGTGCAGCGCCTGCTGATCGAGGGCACCGACCCCGACGACTACCTCGCCGGCGTGAAGGCCCTCCTGCCCACGAAGCCCTGAGCCCGGCCCGGCGTCCCCACAGGCTTGTCAGCCACTCACAGATTGCATACTGTACTCCACATAATGCATACAGGATCAGCTGCGAGGAGGGGTTGCCCATGCGAGTTGCGGTGCTCGGAGCCGGCGCCATCGGCGCCTATGTCGGCGCCTCGCTGTGCCGGTCCGGAGTGGACGTCCATCTGATCGCCCGCGGGGCGCACCTCGCCGCGCTGCGGGCCCACGGGGTGCGGGTGCTCAGCCCCCGCGGCGATTTCTCGGCCCATCCGCACGCCACCGACGATCCGGCCGAGGTCGGCCCGGTCGACTACGTCTTCCTCGGCCTCAAGGCCCACTCGTACGCCACCGCGGGCCCCCTTCTCGCTCCCCTGCTCGGCGACGGCACCGCGCTCGTCGCCGGCCAGAACGGCATCCCGTGGTGGTACTTCCACAAGCTTCCCGGGCCGTACGAGGGCCGCCGCATCGAGGCGGTGGACCCCAACGGCGCGACCTCGGCGGTGATGGCGCCGGACCGGGCGATCGGCTGCGTGGTCTACCCGGCCACCGTCATCGCCGCACCGGGGGTGATCCAGCATCTGGAGGGCACCCGGTTCTCCATCGGCGAGCCGGACGGCACGGTGTCGAAGCGGTGCCTCGAGTTCAGCGAGGCGATGGTCGCCGGCGGCCTGAAGTGCCCGGTCGAGCCGCGGCTGCGGGACGACATCTGGATCAAGTTGATGGGCAACGTCTCGTTCAACCCGATCAGCGCGCTCACCCGGGCCACCATGGCCGAGATCTGCGAGAGCGCGGGCACCCGCCGGGTGGTCGAGCAGATGATGGAGGAGACGCTCGACATCGCCGCCCGGGTGGGCAGCACGCCCGAGATCTCCATCCAGAAGCGGCTCGACGGCGCCCAGCGGGTCGGCCACCACAAGACCTCGATGCTCCAGGATCTCGAGGCCGGCAAGGAGATGGAGCTCGACGCCGTCGTCGCGGCCGTGGTCGAGATGGCCGACATCACCGGCGCCCCCGCTCCCACGCTGCGCACCGTCTATGCCGCGACCGACCTGCTGGCCAAGAAGATGAGGGGTTGAATCCATGGCCAAGATTCCCTGCATGGACGCGGTCGTCTCGGTGCTCGCGTCGGAGGGCGTGGACATCGCGTTCGGCTGCCCCGGCGCCGCCATCCTTCCGCTCTACGCCGCGCTGCGGCGCAGCGAGATCAGGCACCTGATCGTCCGGCACGAGGAGGGCGCCACCCACATGGCGGACGGCTGGGCCCGCACCAACGGCCGGGTCGGCGTGGCCATCGGCACGTCCGGGCCGGCCGGCACCAACATGATCACCGGGTTGTACACGGCGCACGCCGATTCCATCCCGATGGTCTGCGTCACCGGCCAGGCGCCGACCGGCAAGCTGCACCAGGAGGCGTTCCAGGCGGTGGACATCGTCGAGATCGCCAAGCCGGTGACGAAGTGGGCGGTGCAGGTGAAGGAGGCCGCCCAAGCGCCCTGGATCTTCCGGGAGGCGTTTCGGATCGCCCGCTCCGGGCGGCCGGGGCCGGTGCTGATCGACCTGCCGATCGACGTGGCGCGGCAGGAGATCGAGTGGGACGCCTCGATCGACGCGCCGCTGCCGGTGCCCCTGATCGAGCCGCACCCGCCCCGGGTGGAGCGCGCCCTCGACATGCTGCTGGCCGCCGAGCGCCCGCTGATCCTGGCCGGCGGCGGGGTCATCATCAGTGAGGCCGCCGGCCTGCTGCGCGAGGTCGCCGAGACGTTGCGCGTCCCGGTCCAGGTGACCCTGATGGGCAAGGGCGCGTTCCCCGAGGACCACGACCTGTTCGCCGGGATGACCGGCATCCAGACCACCCAGCGGTGGGGCAACGCCTCCTTCCTGGAGTCCGACCTGGTCCTCGCGCTGGGCGCCCGGTTCGGCGACCGGCACACCGGTGACCTGGAGACCTACCGTGACGGCCGCAAGTTCATCCACGTCGACATCGAGCCGACCCAGCTGGGCCGGGTGTTCGGCCCGGACCTCGGCGTGGTGTCGGACGCCGGGCCGTTCCTCGCGGCGCTGCTGGCCGCGGCGAGGAAGCGGGGCGCCGACAGCGATCGCCGCCCCTGGATCGAACGGGTCCGCGAGCTGCGCGAGACCCTGCCGCGCCGGGACGACTTCGACACCGTCCCGATCAAGGCGCCCCGGGTGTTCAGGGAGATCAACGAGTTCTTCGGCCCGGACACCTACTTCGTCACCGCGATCGGCCTCTACCAGATCTGGTCGGGGCAGTTCCAAAAGGTGTTCAAGCCCCGGCACTACCAGGTCTGCGGTCAGGCCGGCCCGCTGGGCTGGGAGATCCCGGCGGCGATCGGGGTCAAGTCGGCCCGGCCCGACGCCGAGGTGGTGGGCGTGGTCGGCGACTACTCGTTCCAGTTCCTGGTCGAGGAGCTCGCCGTCGCCGCGCAGTACGACATCCCGTTCGTGCTGATCATGTTGAACAACGAGTATCTCGGCCTGATCCGGCAGGCCGAGATCGGCTACGACATGAACTACGAGGTGGACATCCACTACGACCAGCACGGCACCGACAACGTCAAGATCATGGAGGCGTACGGCTGTTCCGGCCGCCGGGTGTTCGAGCCGGGCGAGGTCGCCGACGCGCTGGCCTGGGCGAGCAAGGAGGCGCGGCGCACGAGCCGGCCGGTGCTGGTCGAGGTGATGATCGAGCGGGAGGCGAACACCGCACACGGTCTCTCCATCGCGAAGGTCAACGAGTTCGAGCCGGTGCCGGAGGTCGAGTACCGCGACGCGATCGCCGGCTGACCGGCGCGAGGAGCACGGCAGGGGTGGGCGGCTCGACCGCCCACCCTCATTGCATCTCGGCGACTGTATGCTATAGCCAAGGTAGATTCTCGCAGCCGGAGGTGGTCCATGACCGATCGGACAAGCGCGACGTCGGCCGGCGCCAACGGCGGACGACGGTCGCTCGGCGCGGCACGTGGCGGGTCCCGGGCAGCGCGGCAGCCGCTGGAGCGGCCCGCTCCCCTGCGCCAGGCGGTCTACGACGTCATCGCCGAGATGATCATCAACCGCGAGCTCCAGCCCGGCGAGCACCTCGTCGAGAACGAGCTCGCCGCCCACCTCGGGGTGAGCCGGCAGCCCGTCCGCGAGGCCCTCCAGCGGCTGCACAACGAGGGATGGGTCGACCTGCGCCCCGCGCTCGGCGCCTTCGTGCACGTGCCCACCGAGGAGGAGGCCGACCAACTCCTCGCCACCCGGACCCTGCTCGAGACGGAGTCCGCGCGGCTCGCCGCCAAGCACGCCACGCCGGAGCAGGTCGAGCGGCTGCGCGAGCTCCAGCGCGCCGGCGAGCAGGCGCTCAGCGAGGACAGCCAAGTGGCCCTGGTCGAGGCGAACGCGGCCCTGCACGCGTACATGGTCGAGATGTCCGGCAACAAGGTGCTGGCCCAGCTGATCGCGATGGTGGACCGCCGGGTCAGGTGGTACTACTCGCCGATCGCCCGTTCCCGTGGCCGGGAGGCGTGGGACGAGCACGCGGCGCTGATCGACGTGATCGCCGGCGGCAACAGCCGGCGCGCCGGCGAGATCATGCGCAAGCACACCGAGCGCACGCGGGAGTCCTACCACCAGCGCCGTAAGGAGGGCGGGGGGCAGGACGCCGCGAGCTAGATTCAGAGGCGGATGGACTTCTTGTTCATGAACTCCTCGATGCCGGCCGGGCCGAGCTCCCGGCCCATCCCGGAGCGCTTGATCCCGCCGAACGGGAGGTCGGCCTGCGATCCGCCGGCGCTGTTCAGATAGACCATGCCGGACTCGATCTGCTCGGCGACCCGGCGCAGCCGCTCCGGATCCGTGCCCCAGACGCTGGCGCCCAGCCCGAACGGTGAGTCGTTCGCGATCGCTATCGCCTCCTCCTCGGTCTCCGCGCGAAGGACCAGCACGACGGGCCCGAAGACCTCCTCGTAGTAGACGTCCATCTCCGGGGTCACGTCGGTGAGCACGGTGGCCTCGAGGAAGGCACCGGGCCCGTCGACGCGGCGCCCGCCGGTGCGCAGCGTCGCGCCCTGCTTGATCGCCTTCGCCACCTGGCCGGCCACCTCGTCGGCCGCCGCGACCGACGCGAGCGGCGGCAGCTTCGTCGCGGGATCGCTGGGGTCGCCGGGCACGAAGGTCTCGGCCACATACTCGGTCAGGCGATCGACGAACTCCTCGTAGACGCCGGCGAGCACGATCATCCGCTTCGGGGCGTTGCACGACTGTCCGCAGTTGCGCATCCGGGCGGTCGCGGTGGCCCGCACCGTCTGGTCCAGGTCGTCGGTGTCCAGCACGATCAACGGGTCGGAGCCGCCGAGCTCCAGCACCGCCTTCTTCAGGTTCTTGCCGGCCTCGGCGGCGACCGAGATGCCCGCCCGTTCGCTGCCGGTCAGGGAGACGCCCTGGATGCGCGGGTCGGCGAGCATCCCGGGGATCTGCGAGCTGGCGGCGAAGATGTTCACGTACGCGTCCTCGGGCACGCCGGCCTCGTGCAGGATCCGCTCGATGGCGACCGCCGAGCGGGGGCAGATCGAGGCGTGCTTCAGCAGGATCGTGTTGCCGAGCACCAGGTTCGGCGCCGCGAACCTGGCGACCTGATAGCAGGGGAAGTTCCACGGCATGACGCCGAGCAGCGGCCCGATGGGGTTCTTGGTGATGACGGCCCGGCCGCCTCTGATCTCCAGCGGCTCGTCGGCGAGCAGCGCCTCGGCGTTGTCGGCGTAGTACCGGAAGATGTCGGTGACCACGCCGATCTCGCCGCGGCCCTCGTTGATCCGCTTGCCCATCTCCTGGGTCATCGTGGCGGCCAGCTCGCCGGCGCGCGCGGCGAACAGATCCGCCGCGCGCGCCACGATCTCGGCCCGTTCCGCGACCGTCCGGCGCCGCCACGACTGGTATCCGCGGTGGACCCGATCGATCGCTTCCCGGATCTCCTCCTCGGTCGCGTTCTCGATCTTCTCGATCAGTTCACCCGTCGCGGGATCGGTCACTGTGTACATGGGGTTCGGGCCTCCGTCTCCTGCCAGGATGTCCTCGGTTCACGTCATCTCGTGACCGTGATGCCCTTCGGGTTGAGGTGGGCGATGTTGCCGCTCTCGGTCCCGTCGGCGGGGTCGATGACGCAGTCGATGAGCGCGGGCTTGCCCAGCGCCAGGGCCTCGCGCAGCGCGCTCGCGACCTCCTCCGGCGTGGTCGCCCGATAGCCCCGGCCCCCGAACGCGGCGATCATGACGTCGTGCCGGGCCTGGAGGGCCGTCGGGGCGGGGTCGCCGGACGGTGACGCCGCGGCGTCGCCGCGGTAGACGCCGCTGTTGTTGAGCACGACGGTGACGATGGGCAGGCCGTAGCGGCAGATCGTCTCGAGCTCCATGCCGCTGAACCCGAACGCGCTGTCGCCCTCGATGGCGACGACCGGCTCGCCGCTCTCGACGGCGGCGGCGATCGCGAACCCCAGGCCGATGCCCATCACGCCCCAGGTGCCGCTGTCGAGCCGGTGCCGGGGCACCCGCATCCCGATCGTGTTGCGCGCCAGGTCCAGCGCGTTCGCGCCCTCGTTCACCACGTACGCCTGCGGGTTCTCCCGCAGGACGTCGCGAATGGCCTGGAGCGCGCCGAGGAACTTCATCGGGTGGGCGCTCTCGGCGGCCGCGAGGCGCTTGGCCATCTTGCCCACGTTCTCCGCGGACCGGGCCGCGAGCTCGTCCCGCCACGGCGCCGGCACCGAGATCTGGCCGGGCTTGGTCCGGTCGATCAGGGCCTGCATCACCGAGCCGACGTCGCCGAGGAGCGGCGCCGCGATGGGCTGGTTGCTGTCCAGCTCGGAGCTCGCGATGTCGACCTGGATGAACTTGACGTCGGGGTTCCACTGCGGCGCGTCGCCGTGCCCGAGCAGCCAGTTGAGCCGGGCGCCGACGAGCATCACGACGTCGGCCCGGCGCAGCGCCAGCGACCTGGTGCTCGCCACCGACTGCGGGTGGTCGTCGGGCAGCAGGCCCTTCGCCATCGACATCGGCAGGTACGGCACGCCGGTGAGCTCGACGAACTGGCGGATCTGCTCGTCGGCCTGCGCGTACGCGGCGCCCTTGCCGAGCACGACGAGCGGCCGCTCGGCGTTGGCGAGCAGGTCGATCGCGCGGTCCAGCGCGGCGGACTCGGGCACCTGCCGCGGCGCCGGGTCGACGACCCGCCACAGCGACGCCGCGCCCAGGTCCGCGTCGATGACCTCGCCGAGGACCGCGGCCGGGATGTCGAGGTAGACCCCGCCCGGCCGGCCCGACACGGCGGTGCGGATGGCGCGGGCCACGCCGCGGCCGATGTCCTCGGCCCGGTGGACGCGGTAGGCCGCCTTGGCGAACTGGCGGGCCGCCGCGAGCTGGTCCATCTCCTCGTAGTCACCGCGCTGGAGGTCGACGAGGTGCCGCTCGCTGGACCCGGAGATCTGCACCATGGGGAAGCAGTTCACTGTCGCGTTGGCCAGGGCCACCAGTCCGTTGAGGAATCCCGGTGCGGACACCGTCAGGCAGATGCCCGGCTTCCTCGTCAGGAACCCGGCCGCGGCGGCGGCGTGCCCGGCGGCGCTCTCGTGCCGGAAGCCGACGAAGCGGATCCCGGACGCCTGCGCCAGGCGGGCCAGGTCGGTGATGGGAATGCCGACGACACCGTAGATGGCTTCCACCTCGTTGAGCTTGAGCGCATCGACGACCAGATGGATCCCGTCGGTGAGCTCCTTCGCACCGGTGACGTCGCCGGCGTCCGATTCCCGCAGTGAAGCGATGGTCATGATCCGTACCCTCCATCGTGGTCGCCCGCTGAGATTGCATACCGTATGGGGTAGGCAATAATCGTGGACCATGCCACGGGCGAGTGTCTAGAGGGCGCGACACGGTGGCTTTGGTCACTAGATCGTTTTTTGTATACCGAAGCCTGTATTCTGAAAGTGTCGAACAGGCACCTGTCGCACAGGACGAACGCGAGGGTTTGTGGTGGTACGGCGTTGGGTAGACGCGGCGTACCGGGTCACACTCGGTGCGGGCGACCCCCGCCGTCCGTCCTCCCGCGACAGACATGGATCCGGCCGCCATGCCGCGAGGCGTGACGGCGAGAGCTCCGGCGACCCGGGCGTGCCCGGCCCCACCAGGCCCACCCGGGTGTCCTGCCGGACCACCGACCCGGACGGTCCTCAACCGCCCGGTCCGGTGCGCACGGTCCCGGGAAGCGTCGTTTCCCGGGAAGACCGACAAGCAGGAGTGATGTTGTCATGACCACCTGGCGGAAGTTGTCCCGTTCCCTGACCCGCCTCTCCGACCGGCTGGCCCTGCCGTCCGGGTCGCCGGCCGACGGTCGCTCCCTCGGGCTCGGCCTGGCGGCCGCCCTGGAGAGCCAGCGGCGAGCCGCCCGGCCGAGCGACGAGGAGATCGAGCGCTTCTTTCGAGGCTCAGCACCGGACGACGACCTGATCAAGGCCTGACGACCGGTCAGACCGCGTCCCGGTCCGCCGTCACGGTCTCGCGATCGCCTTCCGTGGCGGCGGGCTGCCGGTCCGCCCCGCTCCTGCGGGACTTCACCAGGCTGGCCACGGTGGTGACCACCAACGTGCCGACGATGACCCCGAGCGAGACGGTGATCGGCACCGCCGGCGCCCAGGACACCCCGTCGTGGTGCAGCGCCTCCAGCACGAGCTTGACCCCGATGAAGGCCAGGATGAAGGCCAGCCCCTTGCTGAGGTAGACCAGCCGGTCGAGCAGGCCGCCCAGCAGGAAGTAGAGCTGCCGCAGGCCCATCAGCGCGAAGGTGTTCGCGGTGAAGACCAGGTACGGCTCCTGGGTCAGCCCGAAGATCGCCGGGATCGAGTCGAGCGCGAAGAGCAGGTCGGTCGTGCCGATCGCCACCATCACGATCAGCATCGGCGTGACCATCCGCCGGCCGTCCACCCGGACCAGCACCTTGGCGCCCTGATAGGACTCCGTGGTGGGCAGGATCCGCTTCGCCGTGCGAAGGGCGAAGTTCTCCGAGAACTCGTCCTCCTGCTGCGGGCCGACCAGCTTGATCGCGGTGTAGATCAGGAACGCGCCGAAGAGGTAGAACAGCCAGTCGAACCGCGCGACCGCCGAGGCGCCGGCCGCGATGAACACGCCCCGCATCAGCAGCGCCAGCACGATGCCGATCAGCAGCACCTTCTGCCGGTACTTCACCGGCACCGCGAACCTGCTCATGATGATGATGAAGACGAACAGGTTGTCGACGCTGAGCGAGTACTCGGTGAGCCAGCCGGCGAAGAACTGCCCTCCGTAGGTCACCCCGGCCGTGCCCATCAGCAGGAGCCCGAAGGCGACGGCCGCCAGGACGTAGAAGCTCACCCAGGCGACGCACTCCCGGAAGGACGGTTCGTGGGGGTTCCGGGCGACCAGGTAGAAGTCGAAGGCGATCATCACGGCGAAGCCGATGATCGTCACGGCCCACACCCAGAGCGGTAGATTCATGAGACTCCCTTGGATCGGACGGCCCGGGCCGCGGCCCTCGCTCGCCGCCGGCTCTCCCGCGCCTTCCACTGCGCCTCGGCGTGCCGCAGGTAGAACTGGTACAAGCGCTCGGCCCGCGGGTTGCCGTGCCGGATCCGGCGCAGCCAGCCCGGGGCCACCCGCTCGTACAACCAGCTGAACCCGATCGCGAAGCCGAGGCTGACGATCGCCTGGTAGGCGAGGAAACCGAGCACGTCCGGCGGCAGGGCGGGCCGGCCGGTGAGCAGGAGACCGGCCAGCATCTCATGGACCAACCGGGCGAGCGGGAACCCCGCGAGCCAGTACAGCGCCGTCGGGGCGAACACTCCCGGCGAGATTTTCCCGGCCGCCATCAGCAGCCCGAAACCGCCGCCGAGCAGGGTCAGGGGCAGCCCGAGCGCCAACCCGGTGGCCAGCGCCCAGCCGAGGGGCTGACCCGCGATCACGGCCAGGCCGAGGGCGGCCAGGCCGGCGAGCGCTCCGATGGCGGCGCCGGGCAACGCGAGCTGGCCGAGGTTGCGTCCGGTCATGACACTCTCCTGGCGTCGCATCAGATGACCACGCCGAACCGGACCAGGCTGTAGACCAGCATGCCCAGGTAGAAGACCGCGCCGAACCCGATCACCAGGTTCTGCACGATGCCCGGGCGGATCGGTTTGGGCAGCATCCGGTTGTTCACCAGCAGCAGGACGACGCAGTACGCGCCCATCGCGAAGGTCGACAGGAAGGCCAGCACGTCGAGGATGGCGCCCGGGCCGTCGGCGGGACCGAAGTTCAGGATCAGGATGCCGAACGTGATGACGCCCCAGAGGAAGCCGGCGTAGAGCTTGGACATGCTGAACCGCTTGGCGCCGGGCATGAAGTGGTACGTCATGTCGGCCTGGCCACGGGAGAACGAGTCGAACAGGCCGAGCGTGGCGTTGAGCCCGATCAGCGCGATGAACCCGAGGAACACGCCGTGCAGCACCGGCGCGCCGGCCGAGGCGAAGGCGTCCGCCATGGCGGTCAGCGCGACCTCCCGGTCACCCTCCCGGATCAGCTCACCGACGTTCGGGCTCTCCCGGACGGCGGTCTGGGCGAGCACGGTGAACGAGATCGTGACCAGCATGGTGATGCCCCAGAAGAGCAGCAGGGCGTCGAAGGTCACCCAGCGCCGCCAGCCCTTCCACTTCTTCATCTCCTCCGGGTTGCCGGTGTCGAACATGAAGCCCCGCGACGGCATCTCCTCCTGCTCGCTCGCGTGCCGCAGCCCGCGGATCTTCGGGATGTGCGCGCCCATGCCGGCGCCCGAGTCGCGCAGGTGCAGCGTGTACCACATCTGCTGCATGCCGGACGGGCCGGCGAAGGCGATCGCGCCGACGATGACCGGGAACCAGGCCGCCGACATCGCCTCGTCCGGCAGGTAGCCGAAGTGGAACATGCCGCCGAGGGTCGAGGTGACGTCGCTCCACCGGCCGACCAGCGAGGCGACGACGGAGGTGCCGACCACGAGCACGCCGATCAGGATGCCGAGCAGGCTCTCCAGCAGCGGATAGATCACCTTGGCCAGGCTGAACACGATGCCGACCAGGATCAGGCCGACGCAGGCCGTGACCGTCCAGGGTATGCCGGTCACCTCCTCGAAGGCGGCGGCGCCGGTGGACAGGTGCCCGGGCCAGATGTAGACCAGGATCGCCACGCTGAAGAAGAACCACATCAGCGGTTTGAAGACCCGGGCGGCGCCGAAGAAGATGCTCTCTCCGGTCGCCATCGCGTAGCGGGCCATCTCCAGCATGACGAACGCCTGGAGGGTGACGCCGATCAGGAACAGCCACCGGATCTCCGGCCCGAAGATCAGGACCAGCCGGGGCCACATGTACGACTCGCCCATGCCGACGCCGAGGGCGACGAGGAAGACGGTCGGGCCGAGCAGGTGGACCGAGGGCGGCGCCTTCGGCAGCTCCCTGATCGGCATCGGTTCGAGCTTGCCGGCCCGCCATACTCGCTCGTCGCGGGCGGGCGCGGTGGCGGTGGCGGTAGGTGGTGTCGTGCCAGTCGTGGGTTCGTGGGGCGAGGGGTTGCTCGAAGCGTCCACGTTGGACCTCCTGGGTTCGCGACGCCGTCCGGCCCGGTGGCCGGCCCGGCACGGCGTCTCTGACCTCTGACCCTGGCCGCGGAGCGGTCGCTGTGTCGCTAGTGGCCCCTCCAACTGCCCGGTGTGGTGGAACGGTGCACGACTCAGCGGCCGTCCTGGTGGCCGCCGAGCAGACCGGCGGAGCGAGCCCACCGGTACTTGGCACCCAGCACGGCGACGGGCTTCTCCGTGGTGTACGGATAGGCGACGATGCCATGCCGGTACAGGTGTTCGCTGGCCTCCTCGACCTCGACGTCCCCGGCGAGCGAGGCGACCACGGGCTTGTTGACGCCCTTCGCCCGGAACTCCTCGACCACGTCCACCACCAACTCGGCGAACACCATCGGCGGGGTGACGATGGTGTGCCAGTAACCGAGGATCAGGGCGTGGATGCGCGGGTCGGAGAGGCCGAGCGCGATGGTGTTGCGATAAGTGGACGGCGGTTCGCCGCCGGTGATGTCGATCGGGTTGCCGGCGGCCCCGAACGGCGGGATGAACGTGCGGAACGCCTCGTCGAGGTCCGCCGGGATCTCCATCAGCGTGAGCTGGTTGTCCACGCAGGCGTCCGAGAGCAACACCCCGGAGCCGCCGGCGCCGGTGATGATGACGACGTTCTCGCCCTGCGGGGTGGGCAGCAGCGGGATGCCGCGGGCGTACTCCAGCAGGTCGTTGAGGCCGGGGGCGCGGATCACGCCGCTCTGCCGCAGGATGTCGTCGTAGACCTTGTCGTTGCCGGCCAGCGCGCCGGTGTGCGAGCTCGCCGCCTTGGCGCCCTGGTCGGTGCGCCCGGCCTTGAGCACCAGCACGGGCTTGCTCGCCGACACCCGCTTGGCGGCCCGGGCGAACGACCGGCCGTCCTTCAGGTCCTCCAGGTGCATGGCGATGAGCTGGGTGTTCGGGTCGCTCTCGAAGAACGTCAGCAGGTCGTCCTCGTCGATGTCGGCCTTGTTGCCCACCCCGACGATCGCCGAGACCCCCATCCGGGCCGAGCGGCTGAACCCGAGGATGGCCATCCCGATGCCGCCGCTCTGCGAGGAGAGCGCCACCCCGCCCTTGACGTCGTACGGGGTGCAGAACGTCGCGGACATGCTCTCCGGCGTGTAGTAGTAGCCGTAGATGTTCGGCCCGAGGATCCGTACGCCGTGCCGGCGCGCGATCCCGAGCACCTCGGCCTGGAGCTCGTGGTTGCCGATCTCGCCGAAGCCGGACGGGATCATGATGGCTCCGGCGGCTCCCTTGGCGCCCACCTCCTCCAGCACGGCCGGCACGAACGTGGCCGGGATCGCGAAGATCGCGACATCGACCGGGCCGGGCACGTCGGCGATACTCTTGAACGCCTTGCGGTCCAGGATCTCGGTGGCCTTCGGGTTGATCGGGTAGATCTCGCCCTGGTAGCCGCCGTTCACCAGGTTCTTCATCACCGAGTTGCCGATCTTGCCGGACTCGGCCGACGCGCCGATCACGGCGATCGACGCGGGCCGCATGATCCGGTTCATGCTGGCCAGGATCTCCTCGTCGGTGAACTGCTCGGGGCGCTCGGCCGCCTTGGGGTCGACCAGGATGCGGACGTCCACCGCGGTGGCCCCGGCAGCGGTCGCCAGCACCGGGTTGAGGTCGACCTCGGCCAGCTCCGGGAAGTCGGTGACCAGGTCCGAGAGCCGGACGATCAGGTCGGCCAGGATCTCCCGGTCGGCCGGCTCGGCGCCGCGCACGCCGCGCAGGATCTCGGCCGAGGCGATGCCGTCGATCATCGACAGCGCGGTCTCCCGGTCGGTGGGGGCGAGCCGGAAGGTGACGTCCTTGAGCACCTCGACCAGGACGCCGCCGAGGCCGAAGGCGACGACCTTGCCGAACGTCTCGTCCGTCACCGTGCCGACGATGACCTCGTGGCCGGCGGTGAGCTGCTGCTGCACCTGCACGCCGACGATGTCGGCGCCGGCCTGGTACGCCTTCGCGTTCGCGATGACGGTGTCGTAGCCGGCGGCGACCTCCGCGGCCGTGCCCAGCCCGATGAGCACGCCGCCGGCCTCGGTCTTGTGCAGGATGTCCGGCGAGACGATCTTCAGGACCACCGGCAGGCCGATCTTCTCGGCCAGCGCCACCGCCTCGTCGGCGCTGGTCGCCAGCCCCTCGCCCGGTGTGGCGATCCCGTACGCCTCGACCACCAGCCGCCCCTCCGGAGCGGTCAGCGCACTGCGTCCCTCGGCACCGGCCCGCTCGAGCACCCGGCGCACGGCTTCGCGGTCGTAATTCGACATCTCGTCTCCTTGAGTGAAGGGCACGCGTCAGACGGCGCCGGCGGCGCGCAGCTCGCCGATGCCCTGCTCGGTGTAGCCGAGCTCGCCCAGCACCTGCTCGGTGTGCTCGCCGAGCAGCGGCGACCGCTCGATGGCGACCTGCGAGTCGGACAACTTGATCGGGTTGCCGACCGTCTTGAACGGGCCCCGCTCGGGGTGGTCGACCTCGACCACCGAGCCCAGCGCGGCCAGGGTCTCGTCCTCGATCAGCTCCCGGGTCGACAGCACCGGCCCGCACGGAACGTTGTGCGCGTTGAGCAGCCCCATGACCTCCTGCTTGGTGTGCCGCTCGGTCCACTCCTCGATCAGCGCGAACGCCTTGTCGAGCTTGCTGAGGCGGGCCTGCGGGGTGCTCCAGGCGGGATCGTCGGCCAGCTCGGGCCGGCCGATCAGCTCGCAGATCGGCTTCCAGCCGACCGGCTGGATGATCACGTAGATGTAGTCGTTCGGCCCGCCCGGCGCACAGCGCACGGCCCAGCCGGGTTGTCCGCCGCCGGAGGCGTTGCCGGAGCGGGGCACCTCGTCGCCGAAGGTCTCGTTGGGGTACTCCCCCAGCGGCCCGTGCGCCAGCCGCTGCTGGTCGCGCAGCTTGACCCGGCACAGGTTGAGCACCGCGTCCTGCATGGCGACCTGGACCCGCTGGCCGCGCCCGGTGTGGGTGCGCTGGTAGAGGGCGGCCAGGATGCCGGCGACCAGGTGGATGCCGGTGCCCGAGTCGCCGATCTGGGCCCCGGTCGCGGTGGGAGGCCCGTCCTCGAAGCCGGTGGTGCTCATCGCCCCGCCCATCGCCTGGGCGATCACCTCGTACGCCTTGAAGTCGGCGTAGCGACCCGGCCCGAAACCCTTGATGGAGGCGTAGACCAGACGGGGGTTGATCTCCTGGAGCTTCTCCCAGGGGAAGCCGAAGCGCTCGACGACGCCCGGCCCGAAGTTCTCCACCAGGATGTCCACCCCGGACACCAGCTTGGTGAAGACCTCCTTGCCCTGCGGATGCTTCATGTTGAGGGTGATGCTGCGCTTGTTCGCGTTCAGCATCGTGAAGTAGAGACTGTCCACATCGGGGATGTCCCGCAGCTGGGAGCGGGTGATGTCGCCCTGGCCCGGAGCCTCCAGCTTGATGACGTCCGCGCCCAGCCATGCGAGGATCTGCGTGGACGAGGGACCGGACTGTACATGCGTCATGTCGAGGACTCGAACGCCCTCCAGTGCCTTACCCATGAGCGAACCTCCTGTGTGCGCCACGCCGTGCACTTCGGACCGTGGAGCTGAACTTCCGCTGGTGCCACCGCCGCTGGGGTCTGACCCTCCGCCAGCTTCAGGGATTGCATACCGTATGGGGTAGGCAATATCGTGGCGCATGTAACAGCCAGGTGTCTAGAGGGTCGCGGAACGTTTTCCCACCGGCCCGCTCACCCCGCTGAGAGCCGCCGGCCGTCCCGGCGACGGAGCGAACCCACCGAAGGTCAACAGAAGGGAGGCCCGGTGGATCTGCTGGAGCACCAGGCACAGGAACTCTTCGCCAAGCACGGCGTACCGGTCAGCCGCGGCCGCGTCGCCACCACCCCCGGCGAGGCCCGCGCGGCGGCCGCCGAGATCGGCGGGCGCGTCGTGGTCAAGGCCCAGGTGAAGACCGGCGGCCGGGGCAAGGCCGGCGGGGTCAGACCGGCCGACGGCCCGGACGCGGCGCACGACGTGGCGGCCGCGATCCTCGGCATGGACATCAAGGGCCACACCGTGCGCAAGGTGCTGGTCACCGAGGCGAGCGAGATCGCCGAGGAGTACTACGTGTCGCTGTTGCTCGACCGGTCCCACCGGTCGTTCCTCGCGCTCGCCTCCCGGGAGGGCGGCGTCGAGATCGAGCAGGTGGCGGCCGAGAACCCGGACGCGCTGGCCCGGCTCCAGGTGGACCCGGGCGCCGGGCTCGGCCGGCCGGAGGCGCTCCGGCTGGCCGCGGACGCCGGCCTGCCGGAGGAGGTGCGCGACCAGGTCGCCGAGATCCTGGTCCGCCTCTGGGACGTGTTCCGCGCCGAGGACGCCACCCTGGTCGAGATCAACCCGCTGGCCCGGCTCGCCGACGGCAGCGTGCGCGCGCTGGACGGCAAGGTCACGGTGGACGACAACGCCCGGTTCCGGCAACCCGGCCACCCGCGGTACGCCGACGCCGGCGCCACCGACCCGCTCGAGGCGCGGGCGGCCGCGAAGAACCTGAACTACGTCAAGCTCGACGGCTCCGTCGGCGTCATCGGCAACGGCGCCGGCCTGGTGATGAGCACCCTGGACGTGGTCGCCTACGCGGGCGAGCGGTTCGGCGGGGTGCGCCCGGCGAACTTCCTCGACATCGGCGGCGGCGCCTCGGCCCAGGTGATGGCGGACGGCCTCGAGATCATCCTGGGCGATCCGGACGTGCGCTGCGTCCTCGTCAACGTGTTCGGCGGCATCACCGCGTGCGACGCGGTCGCCGACGGCATCGTCCAGGCGATCGGCATGCTGACCGCACCCGGCGAGACGATCGGCAAGCCGGTGGTCGTCCGGCTGGACGGCAACAACGCCCCGCAGGGGCGGAAGATCCTCGCCGAGGCGGCGCTGCCCGGCGTGATCAGCTCGGACACGATGGACGGCGCGGCGCGGCTCGCCGCCGAGCTCGCCGGCAAGGGGGCGTGACCATGGCCATCTTCCTCACCGACAAGAGCCGGGTGCTGATCCAGGGCATCACCGGCACCGAGGGCACCAAGCACACCCGGCGGATGGTCGCCGCCGGTACGGCCGTCGTCGCCGGGGTCACGCCCGGCAAGGGCGGCCAGGAGGTCGACGGCATCCCGGTCTTCGACAGCGTGGCCGCGGCGGCCGAGG
Source organism: Paractinoplanes deccanensis (assembly GCF_016862115.1). Taxonomy (GTDB): domain Bacteria; phylum Actinomycetota; class Actinomycetes; order Mycobacteriales; family Micromonosporaceae; genus Actinoplanes; species Actinoplanes deccanensis. The sequence continues at coordinate 82,483 of NZ_BOMI01000186.1, read as the reverse complement.
CGACCGGCGCCGACACCTCGGTGGTCTTCGTGCCGCCCCGCTTCGCCAAGGCCGCGGTGATCGAGGCGATCGACGCCGAGCTGGGCCTGGCCGTGGTCCTGACCGAGGGCATCCCGGTGCACGACACGGCCGCGTTCTGGGCGTACGCCCAGGCCGCCGGCGACGCGACCCGGATCATCGGGCCGAACTGCCCGGGCCTGATCAGCCCCGGCCTCTCCAACGCCGGCATCATCCCCGCCGACATCACCCGGCGGGGGCGGATCGGCCTGGTCAGCAAGAGCGGCACCCTGACCTACCAGATGATGTACGAGCTGCGCGACCTGGGCTTCTCCACCTGCGTCGGCATCGGCGGCGACCCGATCGTCGGCACCACCCACATCGACTGCCTGCGGGCGTTCGAGGACGACCCCGAGACCGACGCGATCGTGATGATCGGCGAGATCGGCGGGGACGCGGAGGAACGCGCCGCGGAGTACATCAGGGACCACGTCAGCAAGCCGGTGGTCGGCTACGTGGCCGGCTTCACCGCGCCCGAGGGCAAGACGATGGGCCACGCCGGCGCGATCGTCTCGGGATCGTCCGGCACCGCGGCCGCCAAACAGAAGGCCCTGGAGGCGGCCGGAGTGCGGGTCGGCCGGACGCCGTCCGAGGCGGCCGCCCTGATGCGCGAGACCTTACCGGCACGCTGACCGCCGGCGGCCGGCCCGCCGGGGCTCCCCTCCGGCGAGCCGGCCACGCCGGCGGCGGCGCCGGTCCGGGCGGAGTCGCCCGCCTCCGCCCGGACCTCTCGCTCAGCGCGAACCGGCCCGCTCCCGCCGCACCACGCGGTGTGCGCCGGCGTAGACGTTCATCGACGAGCCGCGCAGGAATCCGATCAGGGTGAGCCCCGCGTCGTCCGCCAGATCGGCGGCGAGCGAGGACGGCGCGGAGACCGCGGCGAGCGCCGGGATGCCCGCCATCACCGCCTTCTGCACCAGCTCGAACGAGGCCCGCCCGCTGACCATCAGGACGGTGTCGCGCAACGGCAACCGGCCGTCGCGCAGCGCCCAGCCGACCACCTTGTCGACCGCGTTGTGCCGGCCGACGTCCTCCCGCAGGCAGTGCAGCCGGCCGGCGGCCGAGAACAGCCCCGCGGCGTGCAGGCCGCCCGTGCGGTCGAAGACCCGCTGCGCGGCGCGCAGCGTGCCGGGCAGGGTGCTGACCACGCCGGGGTCGAGCCGGATCGGATCGTCGCGCACCGGCCAGGCCGCGACGGTGCGCACCGCGTCGAGGCTCGCCTTGCCGCAGAGCCCGCACGACGAGGTGGTGTAGAAGTTGCGTTCCAGCGACGGGTCGGGTGGCGCCACCCCGGCGGCCAGGACCACGTCGACCACGTTGTACGTGTTGCCGCCGTCCGCCGTGGCGCCCGCGCAGTAGCGGATGCCGGCGATCTCGCCGGCCCGCCGCACCACGCCCTCGCTGACCAGGAATCCGGCCGCCAGGTCGAAGTCGTCGCCCGGGGTCCGCATCGTCACCACCAGGGAGCGCCCGTTCACCCGGATCTCCAGCGGCTCCTCGGCCGCCAGCGTGTCGACCGGCCGGCTGTCCGCCCCGTCGACGATCCGCGTCACCCGGCGCCTGATCGTCACCCGTCCCATCGCGTCACCGCCCTTTCTCGTCGTCCCATGCCGGGCAGTCGCACGAAGGCGGGCCCCGGTTGGCGCATCCAGCGGGTCAGCGCCGCGCCGAGCAGGCCGAGGCAGCCGGCCACCACGAACGGCACGACGGAGTCCGGCCCGGTCACCACCAGGCCCGCGAGCACGATCCCGGTCACGCCGCCGACCGCCTTTCCGCTGTAGACGATCCCGTAGTTGGGCACCGTCGCGTCGTCGCCGAACCAGTCCCGCACCAGGCTGACCAGCAGCGAGTAGCCCGCTCCGGCGCCGGCGCCGGCCAGCGCGGCGAAGCACACCAGCGCGCCCGGGTGGTTGTCGTTGGTCGCGGCCGCGAGCAGGCCGAACTGGGCCACCCCACCGGCCAGCAGGGACCGGCCCAGCGCGCCGCGCCGGCCGATCCGGTCGGCCAGCGAGCTGGTCACCGCCCGCCCGATCCCGTTGCCGGCGGCCAGCGCCGCCATCGCGGCGACCAGGGTCGTCGCCGGCAGGCCGACGGTGTACGCGGTGCCGGCGAGGTAGGCGATGTCGAACAGCGCCATGGCCGCGGTGAGCACCACGACCAGGAACATCAACGGCAGCATGCCGCTGCGCAGCGCCGCCAGCGGTGGATAGGGCCGGGCGGCGGGACGGTTGTTCGGGAGGCTCCGGTTGAGCCGCCGGTCCATGGCCCAGCGCCGCGGGTCGATCTCGGCGGGCCACCAGTTCTTCGGCGGCTTGCGCATCGCCAGCCCGCAGGCGCCCACCACGCCGAAGACGATCACGCCGGCGCCGGCCAGCAGCTCCGTGCGGTTCGCCGGGCCGAGGGCGTAGCCGGCGACGATGACGAACGGGATCGCGCCGTAGCCGAACGCGGCGCCCACCATGGCCACCCGTGAGGCGAGCCGCTCGGGAAACCACTCGGTGACCGTGGCGATGCATGTCATGTAGACCAGACCGGCGCCGAGGCCGCCCAGCGCCGAGTAGCCCAGCAGGACGGCGGCCAGGTCATCGGTGTGCGCCAGGGTGACCAGCGCGGTCAGGCAGCAGGCCGCGCCGGCGAGCATCGGCACGGCGAGCCACACCCGCATCCGCTGGTAGAGCCACCCGCCGAGCGGCGAGCCGGCCGCCTGGCAGACCACCCAGAGCCCGAGCACGGCGAACGCCTGCCACACGCTCCATCCGGTCGCCTCGACGAGGGCCGGCAGGGCCGCGCCGTAGCCGTACTGGAAGAGGCTGATCGCCAGCATCGCCGCCATCGGCAGCCAGAGCATCCACGAGCGCGACCGTCCCAACAGGACCCGGTCGCTCTCGCCGACCCGGTAGCGACGGCCGTAGAAGTCCCTGACCTCGCGGATCGTCGTGTCGTTGCGGATATCCGTCATCTGGCACCTCCGACCGAGCCGACTATCGTATACAGTATGGAGGATGCATACCATGAACGCCACCGGCTGGCACCAGGCCCGGCAGTGTGCTCGCGAGGCGGGCGGCCCGCTGCCCGCGGTGGAGGTGCCGCTCGGCGAGGCGGCCGGCTGCGCGCTCGCGAAACCGCTGGTCGCGCTCTCTCCCCTGCCCGCCTACGACGCGGCCGCCATGGACGGGTACGCCGTCGCGGGCATCGGCCCGTGGCATCTCGCCGGGCGGATCCTCGCCGGCGACGCGGACCCGCCCGCGCCGCTCTCGCCCGGGCAGGCGATGGAGATCGGCACCGGCGCGCTGGTGCCGGCCGGCGCCGACGCGGTGCTGCCCTACGAGCAGTCCACCCGCACGGGCCGCACGGTGACCGGCCGGCTCTCCCCCGGCCGGCACATCCGCCGCCGGGGCGAGGACTGCCCGGCCGGCCAGGAGGTGCTGGCCGCCGGCACGGTCGTCACCTCCGCCGTGCTGGGCCTGGCCGCCGGCCTGGGACACGACACGCTGCCCGTGCACCGGCGGCCACGGGCCGCGATGGTGGTCACTGGCGCCGAGCTGCGCACGTCCGGGATCCCGGCGGCCGGGCAGGTCCGCGACGCCATCGGGCCGATGCTGCCCGGCCTGATCCGGGCCGCCGGCGCCGACCCGGCCTGGACGGCCCGGGTCACCGACCGGCACGCGGCCCTGGTCGACGCGCTGCACCGCCCCGATGCCGAGGTGCTGGTGGTCTGCGGGGCCACCTCGGCCGGCGCGGCCGACCACCTGCGGGGCGCCCTCGACACCCTCGGCGCGCGGGTTCCGGTCCGGGGCGTCGCCTGCCGGCCGGGTCACCCGCAGCTCCTCGCGGTGCTGCCGGACGGACGGTTCGTGGTCGGCCTGCCCGGCAACCCGTACGCGGCTCTGGTCGCCGCCCTCACTCTGCTGTGCCCGCTGCTCGGCCGGCTGGCCGGCCGCGGCGAGCCGCCGGTGCTGACCGCCAGGCTAGCCGGGCCGGTGGCACCGCACGAGCGGGACACCCGGCTGGTGCCAGTGGCCCTCTCCGGATCGCGGGCCCTGCCCGTGGGCCACGACCGCCCCGGATCGCTGCGGGGCGCCGCCGCGGCGGACGCGCTCGCGGTCGTGCCGCCGGGGTGGACCGGCGGCGAGGTCGAGCTGCTTCCGCTGTCACCGTGAGGCACGGCCGGACAGCTGCTCGACCAGCTTCAGCAGCGCGCTGTGGTCGAGGCCGCCGTCGCCCTGCGCCTTCAGCGCGGCGATCAGTTGCGCCACCGCCGACCCGAGCGGGATGACCACGCCGGCCTCCCGGGCCGCCGAGGTGACGATGCCCATGTCCTTGTGGTGCAGGTCGATCCGGAAGCCGGGCTCGAAGCGCCGGGCCAGCATCCCGGCCGCCTTGCGGTCCAGGATCCGGTTGCCGGCCAGGCCGCCGGCCAGCACCCGGACCGCGGCGCCGGTGTCCACCCCGTACGCCTCGAGGAAGACGATCGCCTCGGCGACGAGCTCGATGGTGCCGGCCACGATGAGCTGGTTGGCCGCCTTCACCGTCTGGCCGGCGCCGTGCGGGCCGACGTGCACCACTGTCGCGCCGAGCACCTCCAGGACCGGCAGCGCCGCCTCGAAGTCCTCGGCGCCGCCGCCGACCATGATGGACAGACTGCCCTCGATCGCGCCCGGCTCGCCGCCGCTGACCGGGGCGTCGAGCACCCGTACCCCCAGAGGTCTCGCCGCCTCGGCGACGGCGCGGGAGGTCGTGGGCGAGATGCTGCTCATGTCGATGTAGAGCTGACCCGCCCGCGCGTTGGCCAGAATGCCGTCCTCGCCGAGGGCGACCGCCTCGACGTCCGCCGAGTCGCGCACCATCGTGACGACGACGTCCGCCTTCTGCACCGCCTCCGCGACCCCGGCGGCGGCCCGGCCACCGGCCCGGGCCAGCATCTCGGTGCGGGCCGCGGTGACGTCGTAGCCGAGGACGTCGTATCCCGCCTTGGCCAGGTTGACGGCCATCGGGCCGCCCATGATGCCGAGTCCGATGAAACCGACGGTCGTCATGTCAGTGTTCCCTTCGCAGGTCGCGGGGCAGCCAGTCGAAGCTCAGGGCGCTCGGTCCGCTCGGGACGTACTCCAGGCCCACCCAGCCCTGGTATCCGGCCTGGTCGAGCCGGCTCAGGTGGCCGTCGAGGCCGATGTCGCCGGTGCCCGGCTCGTGCCGGCCCGGGGCGTCGGCGATCTGCACGTGCCCGATCCGCTCGGCGTGCTCCTCGAGGACCTTGGCCACGTCGTCGCCGTTCACGGTCAGGTGATAGAGGTCGGCGAGGAACGCCAGGTTGCCGGATCCGCGCTCGGCACGCACCCGGTCCAGCACCGAGACGACGTCGGCGGCGGTGCGCAACGGGTACGGATGCGGCCCGCTCACCGCCTCGACCAGCACCGTCCCCCCGATCCGGTCGATGGCCGCCGCCGCGAAGGCCAGGTTCGCCACCGCCGTCTCCTCCTGGACCTCGCGGTCGATGTAGGCGATCCGGTTGCCGTACAGGGCGTTGAAGGACCGGCACCCGGTGGCGGCGCCGATCCCGGTGACCAGTTCGACGTTGTCGCGGAACTCGGCCGAGCGGGACGGCCAGGACACCAGCCCCCGGTCGCCGCCGGGCATGTCGCCGGCGAAGAAGTTGAGGCCGACGAGCTGGACGCCGGCGTCGCCGAGGGCGTCGAGGAAGGCGTCCACCTCGGAGGCCGGCGGGACCGCCTCGGCGAACGGCCACCAGAACTCGACAGCGTCGAATCCGGCCGCCTTCGCCGCCGCCGGCCGCTCCAGCAGGGGCAGCTCGGTGAACAGGATCGAGCAGTTCACGTCGTAGCGCACGGGCTCTCCTCAGGACTAGGTCGACAACAGCCGGGCGGCGGCCAGGGCGAGCGGGTCCAGGCCCTGGGGCTCGGACTCGACCCGGCGCATCAGCTCGGCGCGCATCCGCGGGTCCCAGAACGCCCGGACGTGCTCCGCGATGGCCGCCGCGGCCGCGTCCGGCGCCTGGTGCCGGAACTGGACGGCGATGTCGTTGATCATCCGGACCTGCGGGGACATCACTCGGCCGCCATCGCCGACCGCAGTGCCTCGGCCGGTCGCGGTGCGGCCTTGAGACCGACCTGCACCGCCGTCACCTTGTACTCCGGGCAGTTGGTCGCCCAGTCGGAGTTCTCCGTGGTGACCACGTTCGCCCCGGTCACCGGATGGTGGAAGGTGGTGTAGACGACGCCGACCGGCATCCGGTCGGCGAGCACCGCGCGCAGCGTGGTGGCACCGACCCGGCTGCTCAGCACGACCTCGTCACCGTCGTTGATGCCCCGCACCTCCGCGTCATGCGGATGGATCTCGAGGACGTCCTCGGGGTGCCAGGCCACGTTCGCGGTACGCCGGGTCTGCGCCCCGACGTTGTACTGGCTGAGGATCCGGCCGGTCGTCAGGATCAGCGGGTACTTGCGGGTGCTGCGCTCGCGGGTCGGCACGAACGGCGTACGCACGAAGCGGCCCTTGCCCCGGACGAAGCCGTCCCTGTGCATGATCGGCGTGCCCTCGGGCGCGTTGTCGTTGCACGGCCACTGCACGCTGCCGAGCTTGTCGAGCTTGTCGAAGGAAACCCCGGCGAAGGTCGGCGTGAGCGCGGCGATCTCGTCCATGATCTGGCTCGGGTGGTCGTAGCGCATCGGGTAGCCCATCGCCTCGGCGATCTCCGCGACGATCTGCCACTCGTGCTTGCCGGTCTTGGGCGCCATCACCGGGCGGACCCGGTTGATCCGGCGCTCGGCGTTGGTGAACGTGCCGTCCTTCTCCAGGAAGGAGGTGCCGGGCAGGAAGACGTGGGCGAACTTGGCCGTCTCGTTGAGGAACAGGTCCTGGACGACGACCAGGTCGAGCGCCCGCAGCGCGGCGTGCACGTGGTTGATGTTCGGGTCGGACTGCGCGATGTCCTCGCCCTGCACGTAGAGCGCCCGGAAGCTGCCCTCGATGGCGGCGTCGAACATGTTCGGGATCCGCAGGCCCGGCTCGGCCTGGAGGGTGCTGCCCCACATGTTCTCGAACACGCCGCGGACGACGTCGTCGGAGATGTGCCGGTAGCCGGGCAGCTCGTGCGGGAACGAGCCCATGTCGCAGGAGCCCTGCACGTTGTTCTGGCCGCGCAGCGGGTTGACCCCGACGCCCTCCCGGCCGATGTTGCCGGTCGCCATCGCGAGGTTCGCCATGCCCATCACCATGGTGGAGCCCTGGCTGTGCTCGGTGACGCCGAGCCCGTAGTAGATCGCGCCGTTGCCGCCGGTGGCGAAGAGCCGTGCCGCCGCCCGGACCTCCTCGGCCGGCACCCCGGTGAGCTCCTCGACCGCCTCCGGGCTGTTCTCCGGCCGGGCGATGAACTCGGCCCAGTCGTCGAAGTCCTCGCAGCGCTCGCCGACGAACGACCGGTCCACCAGCCCCTCGGTCAGCACGACGTGGGCCAGCGCGTTCACCACGGCCACGTTGGTGCCGGGCGCGAGCTGGAGGTGGTGCGCGGCTTCGATGTGCGGCGAGCGGACCAGGTCGATCCGGCGCGGGTCGATCACGATCAGCTTGGCGCCCTCGCGGAGCCGGCGCTTCATCCGGGACGCGAACACCGGGTGCCCGTCGGTGGGGTTCGCGCCGATCACCATGATCACGTCGGACTGGGCGACCGACCGGAAGTCCTGGGTTCCGGCCGAGGTGCCGAAGGTCTGCTTCAGGCCGTACCCGGTCGGCGAGTGGCAGACCCGGGCACAGGTGTCCACGTTGTTGTTGCCGAACGCGGCGCGGATCATCTTCTGCACCACGTACACCTCCTCGTTGGTGGTGCGTGAGGAGGTGATGCCGCCGATCGCGCCGACGCCGTGCCGGGACTGGATGTCGCGCAGCCGGGCCGCCGTGAACGCGATGGCGGTGTCCCAGTCGACCGGCTGCCACTCGTCGGTGATCTTCTCGCGGACCATCGGCGTGAGCACCCGGTCGGGATGGGTGGCGTAGCCGAAGGCGAAACGCCCCTTGACGCAGGAGTGCCCCTCGTTGGCGCCGCCGTCCTTGTAGGGCACCATCCGGACCAGCTCGGCCCCGCGCAGCTCGGCCTTGAACGAGCAGCCGACCCCGCAGTACGCGCAGGTGGTGATGACGCTCCGGCTCGGCATCCCGAGCTGGATCACCGACTTCTCCTGCAACGTCGCCGTCGGGCAGGCCTGCACGCAGGCGCCGCAGGAGACGCACTCGGAGCTCATGAAGTCGGTGCCGCCGGCCGAGACCTTCGAGCCGAAGCCGCGGCCCTCGATGGTCAGCGCGAACGTCCCCTGCACCTCGCCGCAGGCCCGCACGCACCGGGAGCAGGAGATGCACTTGGAGGCGTCGAAGTCGAAGTACGGGTTGCTGGAGTCGGTCTTCTCGTCGAGATGGTTGGCGCCGTCGTAGCCGTAGCGGACCTGCCGCAGGCCGACCGCGCCGGACATGTCCTGCAACTCGCAGTCGCCGTTGGCGGAACAGGTGAGGCAGTCCAGCGGATGGTCGGAGATGTACAGCTCCATCACGCCCTGCCGGAGCTTGGCGAGCTTCGGCGTCTGGGTGCTGACCCGCATGCCCTCGGCGACCGGCGTGGTGCAGGAGGCCGGGGTGCCGCGCCGGCCGTCGATCTCGACGAGGCAGAGCCGGCACGAGCCGAACGCCTCCAGGCTGTCGGTGGCGCAGAGCTTCGGGACGTCGATCCCGCACAGCCCCGCCGCCCGCATCACCGAGGTGCCCTCGGGCACGGTCACCGGCAGGCCGTCCACCTCGAGCGACACCGTCGCCGGGCCGGGCTTGGCCGGGGTGCCGAGGTCGGGTTCCTTCAGCAGGCTCATCGGTGGCCTCCTCCATTCGGGCTCGCGGGGCCGAAGTCGCCGGCTCGTTTCGGGCCGAAGTCGCCGGCTCGTTTCGGGCCGAAGTCGCCGGCTCGTTTCGGGCCGAAGTCGTCGGCGAAATGCAGCAGGGCGCTGCGTACGGGCATCGGGGTGAGGCCGCCCATCGCGCACAGCGACCCCTCGGTCATCAGCTCGCAGAGATCGCCCAGCAGGGCGAGGTTGCCGTCCGGGTCCTGCCCCGCGACGATCTTGTCGATCACCTCCACGCCGCGCACCGCGCCGACCCGGCAGGGCGTGCACTTGCCGCAGGACTCCTCGGCGCAGAACTCCATCGCGAAGCGCGCCATCGACGCCATGTCCACGGTGTCGTCGAAGACCACGACGCCGCCGTGCCCGAGCATCGCGCCGGCGGCGGCGAACGCCTCGTACTCCATCGGCAGGTCGAGGCCGGTCGCCGGCAGGTACGCCCCGAGCGGCCCGCCGACCTGCACCGCGCGGACCGGGCGGCCGGTGCGGGTACCGCCGCCGTAGGTGTGCACGAGCTCGTGCAGCGTCATGCCGAACGCGGTCTCGAAGATGCCGCCGCGGGCGACGTTGCCGGCCAGCTGGAACACCTGGGTGCCGCGCGACCGCTCGACGCCGAGCGCCTGGTACGCCGCCGCGCCGCCGGCCAGGATCGCCGGGACCGAGGCCAGCGTCAGCACGTTGTTCACCACCGTCGGCTTGCCGAACAGCCCGGTGATCGCCGGGATGGGCGGCTTCGCCCGCACCATGCCCCGCTTGCCCTCCAGGCTCTCCAGCATCGCGGTTTCCTCACCGCAGATGTACGCGCCCGCGCCGACCCGGACGAACAGGTCGAACGTGTGCCCGGCGCCGAGGACGTTCTCGCCCAGCCAGCCCTGCTCGCGGGCCACCGCGATGGCCTCGCGCATCGTGCGCACGGCGTCCGGGTACTCGGAGCGGATGTAGACGTAGCCCTCGGTGGCGCCGACCGCGTACGCGGCGATCGTCATCCCCTCGATGAGGGTGAACGGGTCGCCCTCCATCAGCATCCGGTCGGCGAACGTGCCGCTGTCGCCCTCGTCGGCGTTGCAGCAGACGAACTTCAGCGGGCCCGGGGTGCCGGCCACGGTCTTCCACTTGATGCCGGCCGGGAAGCCCGCGCCGCCGCGCCCGCGCAGCCCCGACTCGGTGACCTCGGCGACCACGTCCGCCGGCGGCAGTCGCAGCGCCCGGCGCAACCCGGCGAGCCCGCCGTGCGCCACGTAGTCCTCGGGCGACAGCGGATCGGTCACGCCGACCCGGGCGAAGCAGAGCCGGGTCTGGTCGCGCAGCCACGGAAGCTCCGCCACCACGCCCTGGCACAGCTCGTGGCCGGCGCCGTCGAGCATGCCGGCCGCGACGAGGCCGGCAACCGCGTCCGGCTCGACCGGGCCGTACCCGATCCGGCCGCGCTCGGTGACCACCTCGACCAGCGGCTCCAGCCAGAGCATGCCGTGCGAGCCGTTCCGGACGATGCGGATCGGCCGGTCTGCCTCTTGCGCGAGGTTGGCGGCGACCTCGTCGGCGCCGAGGGACAGCGCGGCCGAGTCCCGGGGCACGTAAACCGTCGTCGTCATCGGCTCGCCGCCCCTTTGAGCAGGCTCTCCAGCCGGGCCGGGCTGAGCCGTCCCCGGACGCGGTCGTTGACCTGACCGGCCGGGCCGAGCGCGCAGTTGCCCAGGCAGAACACCTGCTCCAGCGTCACCGAGCCGTCCGGTGTGGTCTGGCCGGTCTTGATGCCCAGCACCCGCTCGGCGTGCGCGACCAGTTGCTCCGCACCCACCGACTGGCAGGCCTCGGCCCGGCAGAGCTTCAGCACGGTCCGGCCGGCGGGCTCGGACCGGAAGTCGGAGTAGAAGGTCACCACCCCGTGCACGTCGGCCCGGGAGATGTTCAGCTCGGCCGCCAGCACCGGCACCACGTCGGAGTCGACGTAGCCGAACTCGGCCTGTATCCGATGCAGGATCGGCAGAAGTGCCCCCCGATCGCCACGATGCGCCGCGACCAGCGCACGCACCCGATCCGTTACCGAAGTGCCAGGACTGACCACGGCGATCCCGCCTCCCATCGACATCGATCGAGTGACATCCACCATACTGGCATCTGAATACTGTATGCAACACCGTCGGGCTCGTTCAGGCTCTTCAGCGTCGGTTGCAGCGCCGGCTGCGGCTCCGGCGGCGACGTCTTGCGCCTGGACGCGGACAGCGGCAAGAGCGCCTCCCACAGCTTCTCCTCCCCGATCGGCCCCGCTCCCGCGCGGGCAGACCCGGCTCCAGCAGTCTGCGCAAGGTGCTGACGTGCCCGTGGACGGCGTTCGGGGCGGTGTCCGGCGCGGACGGACCCCAGAGGATGTCGACGATCTCGGCGATGCTCACCGGCCGGCCGACCCGCGTCAGCAACACCGCCAGCAGAGCCCTGGCCTGCGGCGGCCGAAAGGGAATCTCCGCCGCGTCAGCGTGGCCTCACCAGGCCGGTGCGGTAGGCGACCACGACCAGCTGGGCACGATCGCGGGCGGCGAGCTTGGTGAGCAGGCGGCTGACGTAGGTGCGCACGGTCGCGTGGCTCAGGTGCAGCAGTTCCGCGATCTCGTTGTTGGCCAGCCCGTGTGCCACCTCGACCAGCACGTCACGTTCGCGGTCCGTCAGGGCCGCCAGCGGGGCGGTGTCCACTGCGGCCGGGCCCGCGCCGACCGCCGCGTCCATCACCCGCCGGGTCACCGCGGGCGACAGCAGGGCCTCGCCGGCGGCGACCAGGCGCACCGCACGGCGCAGCTCCTCCGGGCCGCAGTCCTTGAGCAGGAATCCGGCCGCGCCCGCCCGGATGGCAGCGAACACGTACTCGTCGGTGCCGTAGGTGGTCAGCGCCACCACCCGCACCGCCGCCAGCGCCGGGTCGGCGACGATGCGGCGGGTCGCCTCGATGCCGTCGACCCGCGGCATCCGCAGGTCCATGAGCACCACGTCCGGCCGCTCGGCGGCGGCCAGCGCCACCGCCTCGGCGCCGTCGGCGGCCTCCCCCACGACGCTCAGCTCCGGGTCACGTTCGATCAGCGCGCGCAGACCGGCCCGGACCAGCTCCTGGTCGTCGGCGAGCAGCACGCGGACGGTCATGCGGCGGGCTCCGCGGGCAGGGTGGCCGTCACCGCGAACGTGCCGTCCGGGGCCGCTCCGGCGTGCAGGGTGCCGCCGAGCAGGGTGGCCCGTTCCCGCATGCCGTTCAGTCCGTGTCCGTTGCCCGGCGCGGTCGTGGCGGCACCCTCGTTGACGATGCGCAGGGCCACCTTGCCGGGCGTGTAGGAGATCGTGAGCCGCACGGATCGGCCCGCCGCGTGGCGGCGGGCGTTGGTCAGGGCCTCCTGGACGATGCGGTACGCCGTGGCGTCCACCACCTGCGGAAGCGGCCGGGCGTCACCCTCCACCACCACCTCGACCGGAGCGCCGGCGAGGAGCTCGTCCAGTCGTGACAGCGCACCGATCGGTGCGTCATGTGCCGCCGCCTCCGCGGTCGCCCGCCGGCCGCGGAGGGCTTCCAGCGTGCCGCGCAGCTCCCGGCCCGCGCCGGCGCTCGCCTGCCGGATCCGCCGGATCGCCCGCCGGGCGGCCTCCGTGCGGTCGTCGTCGAGCGCCTCGTCGGCGACGTCGGCGTGCAGCGTCACCACCGAGATCGTGTGCGCCAGGACGTCGTGCAGGTCGCGTGCCAGGGCCAGCCTTTCCTCCTGTATCCGCCCGCCGGCCTCGCGGGCGAGGCCGGCGGCCACCTCGGCGCGCCACAACCGGCGGGTACGGACCACCTCGCCCAGCAGGATCGCCGCGGCCATCACCGCGACGGTGGTCGGCAGCTCGTAGGCGTACAGATAGCCGGGATCCTCCCCGCCGAGGCTGCGCGCCACGGAGGAGACCGCGACCAGGGTGGCCGCCGAGGCGATCGCCCAGCGCAGCTTCCCGGCCTCGGCGGCCGAGTACAGCGCCGCGCCGACCGGCAGCGCGAGACCGATCGGCGGGAGCCCGAGGGCGTAGTAGCCGAGCAGGCCGAGCCCGGACGCGGCCAGGGTGAGCACCGGGTACGGGCGGCGAAGAAGCATGAGCGCGCCGAACCCCACGGCGAACACGTACGCGATCGGCGGAACGCCGTCGCCGCGCACGTTCGCGGTGACCGCCGTGGCCACGATCGCCGCCGTGGCGGCGCCCAGCAGGGCATCGACCCAACGCGCGTCCGGGACCATGACCGCAGGATAGTTGCGGCTCACCCCTTCGCCCGAGCACCGCCGGATGCCGGACCGCGCGCCCGGCCGGGCATGGCCCGCCGCACCAGCCACGCCAGACCGCCGAGCACGGCACCCTGAAGCGTGTTGAAGACGAGGATCCCGGCATACCCGGGCAGCGGAATCGTCTCGGCCGACGCGAGGAACGGCTGGAGTGACCAGTTCAGCAGGATCGCGGCCACGCCGTAGGCCAAGCCGGCCACGGCGAGCGTCACCACCGGATTCGGCACCCGGCGCACCACCGCGACCACCACCCACACCACGGCGATCAGCGCGGTGATCACCAGCGGCCCGACCGGCTTGGCGAGCGGACCGGAGTCGTACGCCCCGGCGATGCTCAGCACCGGGCGCGCCAGCCCGAGAACGCCCAGAACGATGGCGAGCCGAAGATTCATGACCGCGACGCTAGGCCCGCGAAACCCCACCCACATCGAGCCGAAGTCGACGGCCGCAGTCAACATCGGGTGATCAGCGCATCGCTCCTGTCCCGATCACGCGCGGGCATCAGAGGCGAGCGCGGCGCACGCGTATATCGCGTCCGGCGACCACGTCGTCGGCCATCGCCAGCGCGTCCAAGGTCGCCAGGACACCAGGAAGAACGTGCCGAGATCGGTGGTCAGCCACTCGCCCAGCGGGTCGTACCGCTGCTCCGCGACCTGATAGACGGAACGGCGGAAGGTGGGATCGATCCGCAAACTGACAACCCGCTGTCCTGGGTCCGGGAGCCGCCGGAAGTTTCGCGCGCTCTTGACCGGTCCAGTCGGCGAACCTAGCGTGCATAGAACGACAATTATCGATACTTTCGAAGGGGGAGCCATGACGGGACGCTCTCGGGTCATGGCCTTGCTCGCGGCGTCCGCGATGGCGGCGTTCGGGCTCACGAATGCGGCACCCGCCTCGGCGCAAGGTGGTGGACCGTGCCGAGCGGGGTATGTCGGGCTGACGTTCGACGACGGGCCCAGCGCGACCGCGCCGCAGCTGCTGGCGGCCCTGCGGGCCCACAAGTTGCGGGCGACGTTCTTCAACCAGGGCGACAACTCGCTGGCACGGCCCGAGATGGTGCGCGCCGAGCAGCGGGCCGGCATGTGGATCGCCAACCACACCTTCACCCACCCGCATCTGCCGCAGCTGAGCGAGGCGGCCGTCTTCCAGGAGATCGCCGGCACGCAGTGGGTGCTGCGCGACGTCACCGGCCGCGAGCCGGCGCTGTTCCGGCCGCCCTACGGCGAGACCAACGACCAGGTCCGCGCCGCCGCCGAGCGGATCGGCCTGCTCGAGGTGCTGTGGACGGTGGACTCGCGCGACTGGGCGGGCGTGAGCGCCGAGGAGATCGCCGCCGCCGCGCGCACGCTGCAGCCCGGCGGGATCATCCTGATGCACGACTGGCCGCCGGCGACGATCGAGGCCGTCCCGCTGATCGCCCGCGACCTCGCGGCCCGCGGCCTGTGCGCCGGGCGGATCGCCTGGACCCCGGAGGCGATTCCGTACGGCGACCAGGTGTTCCACGCCAAGGCGGTGCGGCCCTGACGCCGGGGCCGCGCGCGAGTGTACGCCGATGGAAGCGCTCCCAACAGCGTCGTAAGCCCGCGGAATTCGTACGCTAGTACTAGCCCGGAGCCCGTTTCCGGACATTAACGATCATCCATGCGCTATAGCGTCCCCGACAGGCGCGTTCGATTCACGGACGTCGTTGAACGGGGGACATCATGCGCATCCGAAGCGCGGCGCTCGCGGCCCTGCTGGCCGCGACCGTCGCACCACCAGCGGCGGCCGCCGCGCCGCCGATCACGGCGAAGGCGGCACCGTCCACCGCGCCGGCACCCTCCGGGCCCGGCTCGCCCGCCCGGCCGCTGCCGCTGAGCGCCCAGCCCAACCACGGTCTGCCGGCCGGCCAACGGGTTCCCGTCGAGCCGCCCGGCACCCGCGCGAGCGGCCCGGCCCGTACCCTCTCGGCGAAAGACTTCGCCGCGGTGCCGAAGCCCGCCGCCAAGGCCAAGGCGGGCGAGTTGCTGCTGCGCTCCGGCTACGCCGCCGGCGACACCTCGCTGGTGCTCTACTTCGACCTCGCCGACACGGCCGTGACGTCGTGGACCGCGACCGTCTTCGACGCCGGCACGCGCGCCGCCCAGCAGTCGGTCACGCTCGGCCCGGGCGATCTCGCCGGGTGCGGCACCCCGCGCCGGAACTGCCGCGGCTTCGGCGGGGCCGAGGGCTGGGCGCTGGACGCCGGCCACGACTACTTCGCCCAGATCACCGCGACCTACCCGGACGGCTCGACGGTCACCTCGCCGCCGTCGAACACCGCGAGCCCCCGGACGCTCGCCGACTCCCCCGCGGTTCCCGCCGCGCAAGCCGTCGGATGCGCGTGCCCGAACGCGCTGGGCCGCACCACGTCGGGGCAGAAGCTGCGCGGCAGCGGCGTCAACACCGGCACCGGCGCCTACACCCGGACCGAGTCCGACCTGGCGATGTCGTCGTTCGCCGTGCCGTTCGCGCTCAACCGCGTCTACTCCTCGGCCAACACCACCGCCGGGCTGTTCGGCACCGGCTGGGCCTCCACCCTCGACCTGCGGGTCACTGCCACGCCGGCGGGCGCGACCGTGCGGGCCGAGGACGGCGCCCAGGCCGATTACACCGCCGCGGACGACGGCTCGTTCGGCAAGCCGGCCGGGGTCCGCTCCGACCTGAAGAAGACCGCGGACGGCTGGGAGCTCACCACCCCGGAGCAGGTGCACTACCGCTTCGACGGCGGCGGGCGGCTCACCGCCGTGCGCAACGCGCGCGGCCTCGGGCTGACGCTGTCGTACTACGGCTCCGCGCTGACGTCGGTGACCGACGCGGCCGGCCGCAAGGTGACCGTCGAGACGCGCACCGACCTGGGCCTGATCCGCAAGGTGTCGCTGCCCGACGGGCGGGCCACCCAGTTCGACTACGAGGGCGGGCGGCTGCGGTCGGTGCAGGCCGCGACCGGGCAGACCTCGCAGTACCGCTACGACAACGGCCGGCTGTCGCAGGTCGTCGACGCGCGCGGCCAGGTGCAGCTGACCAACACCTACAACGGCACGACGGGCCGGGTCGAGCAGCAGCGCGACGTGTTCGGCAAGGTCACCACCGTCGCCTGGGACGAGGCGCGGCAGGAGGCCAAGGTCACCGACCCGGACGGCGTGGTGGACACCGACGGCTACGCCGGCAACCTGCTGCAGTACAGCCAGAACGGCAACGGCGACAGCGCCAGCCAGCGGTACGACGAGCGGGCGAACCCGGTGCTCAACGTCGACGGCAACGGCAACCAGCACGCCACCGGCTTCGACACGGCCGGCAACCCGACCTCGCAGCAGGCACCCGAGCCGCTCGGCTTCGGCACGGCGGCCGCCTACCAGGCGGGCAACCGGCCCACCCGGTACACCGACGGGCGCGGCAACACCTGGAACGTCGAGTACAACGAGTTCCACGAGGTCACCAAGCGCACCGACGCGGAGAACCACTCGCATTCCTACGCGTACGACGACCGCGGCCTGCTGCGGTCACAGACCGACCCGCGCGGCAAGGTCACGCGGTACGAGTACGACGCCGCCGGCAACCACACGGCGATCGTCGCGCCCACCGGGCGCCGCACCCAGTACGGCTACGACGGCACCGGGCGCCGCACGTCGATGACCGACCCGCGCGGCTACCTCACCAAGTACACCTCCGACCAGCTGGACCGGCCGAAGACCCAGCAGGACCCGGACAAGGGCCAGCCCTGGCGCACCGACTACGACGAGGTCGGCCACCTCGCCGTGCAGACCGATCCGCTGTCGCACAACACCCGCTTCGACTACGACGCCGCGGGCCGGCTGACCACCGTCAAGTCCCCGGTGGGCCGGCTCACCACGTACGGCTACACCGCCGCCGGCCGGCTGGCCTCGGTCACCGACGGGGTGGGCAACAAGACCACGTACGCCTACAGCACCAAGGGCCTGCTGGAGAAGCTCGTCACCCCGCGGGGCAACGTGGCCGGCGCCGACGCGGCCGCGTACACGTGGACGTTCCACTACGACGCGAACGACAACCCGGTCCGGCGCACCCACCCGAACCCGGGCGGCGGCACGGTCACCCGCGACACCAGCTGGGACGAGCTCAACCGGGCCATCGGTGACATCGACGAGCTGGGCAAGCAGACCACCAGCGGGTTCGACAACGCCGACAACGTCACGTCGGTGACCGACCCGGTGAGCTCGGCGGTCTCGCTCACCTACGACAAGGCCAACCGCCCCACCACCTCGATCGACCCGCGCGGCAACGTCACCCGGGTCGAGCACGACGAAGCCGGCAACGTCGTCAAGCAGACCACCGCGACCGGCGGGGTCACCACCTTCACGTACGACGACGACGGCCGCCTGCTCAGCTCGGTGGAGCCGCGCGGCAACGTGGCCGGTGCCGACGCCGACGCGTACCGCACCCGGTACGCCTACGACCTCGCCGGCAACCTCAGCACGGTCACCGACCCGCTCGGCCACGTCACCAAGTTCGCCTACGACGCGACGAACCGCACCACCACGATGACCGACGCCAAGGGGCACGTCACCACCTGGCGGTACGACGACGCCGACCGCACGGTCGCCGTCCGCGGCCCGGACGCCACCTCCGACCAGCAGGCCACCACGTACGACTACGACGCGGACAGCCTGGTGACGGCGGTGCACGACGCCAACCGGCACACCCGCTCGATGCTGTACGACGTGGCCGGCCGGCTCGTGGCCACCACCGACGACCTGGGCCGGTTCCGGGAGTACGCCTACGACCCCGACGGCAACCTCACCGAGACGGTGACCGCCCGGACCGTGGCCGACCCCCGCAACCCCGGCCGCGACCCCGACCGGGCGCAGCGCACCATCACCGACACGTTCGACTCGCTGTCCCGGCTGACCCAGCGCAAGCTCGGCACCTCCGGGCCCGCCTACACCTACGGCTACGACGCCAAGGACCGGCTCACCGCGGCGAACGACCCGTCGGGCGGATACACCGCGGACTACGACGACGCCGGCCGGCCCACCCGCATCGCGCGCGGCGACCGGGCCTTCGGCTACGGCTACGACGCGGCGGGCAACGTCACCAGCCGCCGCTACCCGGACGGCACCGCGCTGACCGCCGCGTACGACGACGACAACCGCGTCACCGAGCTGGCCGGCCCGGCCGGCACGTGGGCGTTCCACTACGACCCGGCCGGGCGCCGCGTCCGGACGGACCTGCCCGCCGGCGATCTGCGGGAGAACCGCGACTACGACCGCTCGGGCCGGCTGACCGGCGTGTCCACCACGACCGCCGCCGGCGGGCCGTCCGGCACGATCGGCGCCTTCGCCCTCGCCCTCGACGCCGTCGGCAACACCAACTCCATCACCACCACCCGCGGCGGGGTGAGCGAGCAGGTGGCGTACGCGTACGACGCGGCGGACCGGCTCACGTCGGCCTGCTACGCCACGCCGTCGTGCTCGTCCGGCGGCACCGGCCGCATCGACTACCGCTACGACCCGGTCGGCAACCGCACCTCCCAGGCCAGGTCCGGCTCGGCCGGCTCCGGCACCACCACCTACCGGTACGACGTCGTGGACCAGCTGCTCAGCGAGACCACCGGCAGCGCGACCAAGACGTACAAGTACGACCTCGAGGGCAATCAGCTCGACGCCGGCGCCGACCGGTTCAGCTACCACCTCGACCACACCCTGCTGTCCGCGACCGTCGGCGGGACCACCACCACGTACGACTACGACGCCAACGGCCTGCGGCTCACCTCGGCCACCGGCGCGGCGACCCGCACGTTCGAGTGGGACCCGGTCGGCCCGCTGCCGCAGATCGCGATCGACCGGTCCGGCGCGGACAGCCGTACCTTCACCTATCTGCCCGACGGCGCGTCGGCGGCGCTGACCGCCGGTGGGGCGCACCACTACTACGTGCACGACTGGCTGGGCGGCACCAGCGCGATGGTCGCCGGCTCCGGGGCCGTCGAGTCGGTGCTCGACTACGACCCGTTCGGCGTGGAGCGCACGTCGCCCACCCGGGCCGGGGTCACGGTCACGCCGGACGCGGCCGCCACGGCCAACCCGCTGCGGTTCACCGGGCAGTACTCGGACCCGACGCTCGGCGGGGACTACTACCAGCGGGCCCGCGTCTACTCGCCGTCGACCGGCCGGTTCACCGGCGTGGACCCGGTGCGCAGCGGGGTCGGTGAGCCGTCGGTGTCGCCGTACGCCTACGTCGCGAACCGGCCGACCGTGGCCGTCGACCCGTCCGGGCTGCTGCTCGACGACCTGCTGGACACGGTCGAGGAGAAGGCGTCCGACATCGGCGACGCCATCTCCGGCGCCGTGGACAAGGCCGCGTCGGCGACCGAGGACGTCGCGTCGGAGGCCAAGGAGTGGGGCGAGGAGACCCTCCAGGGCATCGAGGACACGGCGCACGACCTCGACACGGCGGCCGGCACCAGCTTCGACAAGGCCGACCGCGACCCGGGCCGGCGGTCCGCGGCCCGCAACCGGCTCAAGGAGCGCGCCACCACGCTGCTCGACGACGAGAAGCTCAAGAGCGCCATCGAGGCCGAGTACGCCGAGGACGAGGGCAACCCGATCCGGCAGGGCACCCGCGCCACGCTCGACATCGCCAGCCTGCTGATCGGCGGGGAGAGCACGGCCGCCCGGGCCGGTGCCCGCAACACGGCGACGGCCGGCCGGGCCGAGGCGGTGGCCGGGCGCGACGCCGCGATGGCGGTGCGCGAGTCGGCCGCCGGATCCAGCCGGTCGCTCGGCACGGCGTGCCTGGGCAACAGTTTCACCGGCGGCACCGAGGTGAAGCTGGCCGACGGCAGCACCAAGCCGATCTCCGAGATCCGCATCGGCGACAAGGTGGCGGCGGCCGACCCGGCCACGGCCACGGCCGGCGGGCGCACGGTCACCGCGCTGATCGCCGGCGAGGGCGAGAAGCACCTGGTGGACGTCACGGTCGAGGCGGACGGCGCGGACGCGACGGTGACCGCCACCGACGGCCATCCGTTCTGGGTCGAGGACACCCGGCGCTGGACGGCGGCGAAGGACCTGCGCACGGGCCAGCGGGTGCGCACCGACACCGGCGCCGCGGTGACCATCGTGGCGCTGCGCCCGTACACCGAACGGGAAAGGGTCTACAACCTCAGCGTCGACGGGCTGCACACGTACCATGTGCTCGCCGGCAAGACCCCGGTGCTGGTGCACAACTGCTCGACCGCGATCCGGTCGGTGCGGGCGAAGGTCGCCCAGATGAAGTCGGCCATGAGCCAGGGCGAGGCCGGGCGCACCACGTACGCGGCGGCGCACGTGACGACGGCGGGCGGCAAGCCGGAGCTGTGGGTGGCCGGCGCCGGCCGCGACGGCCGGGTGCCACGAGCCGTCCGGGGCAACGGCAAGGCGATCAACGTGAAGTCGCCCGCGCCGCCGGACCAGGCCCACCTGCCGCACATCAACGACGCCGAGATGCACCTGTACCGCGCCGCGCAGGCCCGGGGTGCCACCATCAACGCCATCGGCGCCACGCGGCCGGTGTGCGGCTGGTGCCAGTCGAGACTGCCGGATGACATCGTGATCGTGACGGAGCTCAAATGACCAAGAGACAACACAGCGAGAAGGTCCTGCGGGAAGAGGTCACCGAGTGGACCGAGTGGCTGCGTGACGACGAGGACTTCGCCGACCTGCGCGACCTGCTCGCCGCGAAGGGACTCTCCCCCTCGGAGACGATCCTCGCGGGCCTGATCAACGGCGAGGACAACAGCCGCTACGGAGTCTTCCTGACCCCCGGTGACAAGTGCATCGTCTTCGAGACCACAGGCGACGACAAGGTGACCCGCTGGGAGGAGGTCCGCGACGCGAAGCCCTTGGCGAAGGACTTCCGCGCCCTGGAAACGGCGATAGCCCTGAAACGCGACGGCGACATCGCCTGACGGCTCACCGCACCGACGGCGCCCCGGTCCCGCTGGAGACCGGGGCGCCGCTCGCGCCGATGGTGAACGGCATGCCGTCCACCTCGTACTCGCCGTGGAAACCCCGCACCCGGATCGCGCCGGACGCGTCGGTGCGCATCTCGGTCGGTGGCAGCCACCACTCGCCCTTGATCAGGGATTCGAGGGCTTCGTACGAGGGCTTGCGGCTGCCGTCCGAGCGCAGGAGGCCGACCGGCGCGCCCAGCCAGGAGCCGTTGTCGGTGATGCCCCAGTAGTTGATCGCGGCGACGGCCGGATGGGCGACCAGCGACCGGTAGTGGCGCACGATCTCGTCGGCCTGCCGGGCCTCGCCCTCCTCGGTGCTGGGCCAGGACGGGATCCGGTAGTCGTTGAGGTCCTCGATCTCGGACGGCATCAGGTGGCCGGAGACCAGCGTGCTCTCGGTCAGGTGCAACGGCAGGCCGTAGCGGGCGAAGCGGTCGAGCATCCGGCCCATGTACTCCTCGCCGCGGTAACCCTGGTGCATGTGGGTCTGCAAACCGATGGCGTCGATCCGTACGCCCGCCTCGAGCACCCCCTCGATCAGGCACTCGTACGCGGACGACAGGTCGAAGTCGTTGATCAGCAGGGTGGCGCCGGGGTCGGCCGCCCGCGCCTCCTCGAAGGCGAGCCGCACCATCGCGATCCGGCCCTTGCTCCGGGCCAGCGGGGTGATCGCGTTGTCGCCGTTGGCGAAGACCGGCATGATGACCGCTTCGTTGATCGCGTCCCAGGTGCCGATCAGGCCGGCGAAGCCGGACACCAGCTCGCGGACGCGGGCGCGCAGCAACCGCTCGACCTCGCCGGCGGGCAGACCGAGCAGCCAGGACGGCTGCACCGTGTGCCACACCAGCGGATGCCCCTTGACCGTGACGCCGCGGCCGACGAGCCAGCGCGCGGTGGCTTCCAGCCGCTGCCGGTCGGTGCGGCCGCGCACCGGCTCGTACCCGCCCCAGTAGAACGGCAGGGTCGCGGTGTTGAACAGGTGGGTGAACTCGGCCGCCAGCGTTTCCAGGCCGAGCCCGGCCGCGCCGCCGAAGACCCCGGCGCTCGCCTCGTCGCCGGGGCCGCCGACGAGGGAGACGAAGTCGAACCCGATGTTGCCGAACGAGAACGCGTGCCGCCGTTGCTGGACGGTGACGACCCGGTCGGCGAGCGGCCGGCCGTCGGGCCCGCGGACGACGACGGACGTCTCCCCGATCCGGTGTGCGTACGTGTCGTTCATCGGCACTCCTGAGAAAGGTGGTCTTCTTCGCCGTCGGGACGGATGGACGGCGCCGGCAGCCTGCGTACGCTGGTCAGCGTCATCCGGCCTCTCGGCCGGCGCGATCGAGTAAGGACAACGCCTGTGCCACTCACCCAGGTGCACCCCGGCCTCGATCGTACGGATCTGAGCGTGCTCTTCCTCGGCGGCACCGGCACGATCAGCGCGTCCTGCGTGCGGCTCGCGGTGGCCACCGGCATGCGGGTCACCGTGGTCAACCGCGGCCGCAACAGCCAGGAACGGGTCCTGCCGGACGGGGTGGAGTCGCTGGTCGCGGACGTCGCCGCGCTGGAGGCCCCGCTCGCCGGCCGCGGCTTCGACGCGGTGGTCAACTTCCTGTCGTACGACGCGGACGACGCCCGCCGCATGGCCGGCCTCTTCGGCGGCCGCACCCGGCAGTACGTCCACATCAGCTCCGCCTCGATCTACGCCAAGCCGGTGCGCCAGGTGCCGATCACCGAGTCGACGCCGGTCGGCCCGAACCCGCACCTCGACTACGCGACCGCGAAGTGGCGCGCCGAACGCGCGCTGCAGGACGCGTACCTCGGCGAGGGTTTCCCGATCACGATCGTGCGCCCGTCGCACACCTACGACGACGCGAACCCGCCGCTGCCGGGCGGCTGGACGGTGGTGGACCGGATCGCCCGCGGCGAGGAGATCCCGGTGCACGGCGACGGCACCTCGCTCTGGACGCTCACCCACGCCGAGGACTTCGCGCAGGGGCTGGTCGGTCTGCTCGGCAACCCCCGGGCCATCGGCGAGACGTTCACCATCACCGGCGACGACGTCCACGCCTGGGACCAGATCTACACGATCGTCGCGGACGCGCTCGGTGTCACCCCGCGGCTCGTGCACGTCGCCTCGGAGATGTACCCGCTGGTCGCGCCCGACTGGTTCTGGTCGGGCGAGATGGTGGGCGACATCGGGCACAGCGCCGTCTTCGACACCACGAAGATCCGCACCTTCGTGCCCGGCTACGCGCCGCGGCTGACGTTCCACCGGGCCGCCTCCCGGATGGTCGCCTGGCGCCGGGAGCACCCCGAGTCGACCCGCGGCGACGCCGGCACCGACGCCGTGCTGTCCCGCATCGTCGGCGCCTACCACCGCGCCCGCGCGATCTTCGAGGCGGCGGCATGACCGAGCTCGGCCGCACCGGCCTGCGCGTCAGCGAGATCTGCGTCGGCACCAGCCCGCTGGCCGACATGCCCTTCCTCTACGGCTATGCGGTGTCCGAGGACCGCGCCGTCGCCACTGTCGACGCCGTCCTTCAGAACCCGGTAATCACCTTCATCGACACCTCCAACGGGTACGGGGCGGACGGCGCGGCCGAACGCAGGATCGGCGCCGCCCTGCAGGCCCGCGGCGGCCTCCCGCCCGGCACGGTGCTGGCCACCAAGGTCGACCCCGATCCCCGTACCGGCGACTTCTCCGGCGCCCGC
Source organism: Paractinoplanes deccanensis (assembly GCF_016862115.1). Taxonomy (GTDB): domain Bacteria; phylum Actinomycetota; class Actinomycetes; order Mycobacteriales; family Micromonosporaceae; genus Actinoplanes; species Actinoplanes deccanensis. The sequence goes on along the minus strand of NZ_BOMI01000186.1, from coordinate 58,565 downwards.
GTGCGGCAGTCGCTGGCCGAGAGCATGGAACGACTCGGCCTCGACCACATCGACCTGCTGCACCTGCACGACCCCGAGCGCATCACCTTCGCCGAGGCCACCGCGCCCGGCGGCGCCGTCGAGGCCCTGGCCGACCTCCAACGCGAGGGCCTGGTCTCCCACCTCGGGGTGGCCGGCGGCCCGGTCGCCCTGATGCGGCAATACCTGGACACCGGCGTCTTCGAGGTGGTGCTCACCCACAACCGCTACACGCTGCTCGACCGCTCGGCCGAGGAGCTCTTCCGCACCGCCCACGCGCAGGGCATCGGCGTCCTCAACGCCGCACCCTACGGCGGCGGCATGCTGGCCAAGGGCCCCGAACGCCAGACGAGGTACGCGTACGGCGAGCGCGACGCCCGCATAGCCCGCGCGGCCCGGGCCATGGCGGCCGCGTCCGAGCGCGCCGGCATCCCCCTGGCCGCGGCGGCCCTGCAGTTCTCCCTGCGCGCGCCGTTCATCGACTCGACGGTGGTCGGCGTCTCCTCGCCGCAGCGCGTGACGGAGACCCTGGCCCTGGCCGAGATCCCGATCCCCGGCGACCTGTGGGCCGAGCTGGAGTCCCACCTGCCCTCCCCCGGGCTCTGGCTCGACCCGCCGGCGTGAGGACTCCCTCAGTCATCGTCGTCCCGGACGTCCGATGACGGTTCCCCGGTCGAGCGCGACGTGGCGGCGGTGCGCACGTGCGCGCGTTCGCCCTGCTTGCCGACGAGGCTGAGGAACTCCACCGGGCCCGAGCTGGTGGCGCCGAACCAGTGCGGGGTCCGGGTGTCGAACTCCGCGGCCTCGCCCGGTTCGAGGATGAGATCGTGCCGGCCCAGGACCAGCCGGAGCCTGCCGTTGAGGACGAAGGCCCAGTCGTAGCCCTCGTGCGTGCGCAGGCGTGGCCGGTCGTCGTCGCGCCCGGCGGGCAGGATGAACTTGTACGCCTGGATGCCGCCGGGCCGCCGGGTCAACGGCACGATCGTCGTGCCGTCCGTGGTGGCGAGCGGGCGCATGTTGACGCGCGGGTCGCCGGTCGGTGGCGCGTCGACGAGCTCGTCGAGGGTCACGCCGTACGCGCGGGCCAGCGGCAGTAGTTGCTCGAGCGTCGGCAGCCGGAGGCCGGCCTCGAGCCGGGACAGCGTGCTGATCGAGATGCCGGTCCGCTCGGCGAGGTCGGTCAGGGTGATGTCGCGTCGCTGGCGGAGCTCCTTGAGCCGTGGCCCCACGGCGCCGAGGGTGCGTTTCGTCGAGTCGTCCACGCAGGCATTTTGCCATTCGGCAAACTTCTTTGCCATCTCGTGGGCGGGTTGCTCATGCTGGCCGGGCTGCCCCCACCTCGTGAAGGAACACCTATGACCACCATTGACGACCCCCGCCGGCGCCGCACCGTGCTGATCGCGGTGTGCGTGGCCCTGATGGCCGTCATCGCTTCGGTGACCGGCCTGAACGTCGCCCAGCCCGAGCTCGCCGTCGAGTTCGGCGCCTCGCAGAGCGAGGTGCTGTGGATCATCAACGCCTACACCATGACCCTGGCCGCGCTGCTGCTGCCGCTCGGCGCGCTCGGCGACCGGCGCGGGCGCAAGCCGATGCTGTTGCTCGGCCTGAGCCTGTTCGGCGCCGCGAACGTGGTCGCCGGCCTGGCGACCTCGGCGGAGATCATGCTCGGGTCCCGGATCGTCGCCGGCGCCGGAGCCGCGATGATCATGCCGGTCACGCTCGCCGTGATCACCTCGACCTTCCCCGAGAGGGAGCGCGCCAAAGGCATCGGGGTCTGGACCGCGGTGGCCGGCGGTGGCGGCATCCTCGGGATGTACCTGTCCGCCCTGTTGGTGGACGTCGCCTCCTGGCGGTGGCTGTTCGTCCTGCCGGTCGTGCTCGTCGTGGCGTCGCTGCTGATGGTCGTCCGGTCCGTTCCCGACTCGCGCGAGCAGACCGCGCACCGGTTCGACACCGTCGGGTCGGCGGCCTCGATCATCGCCGTGCTCTCCCTCATCTTCGTCCTCCACGAGGGTCCCGTGAACGGGTGGACCGAGCCGTCGACGGTGATCGCCCTCGGCGGCGGCCTGCTGGCCGCGGTCGGCTTCGTCGCGTGGGAGCGGCGCCGGCCGGCGCCGCTGCTCGACGTCCGGCTGTTCCGCGACCGGGGACTGGCCGGCGGGTCGCTCGTCCTGTTGGCGGTCTTCGGCGTGCAGGCGGGCATCTTCGTGGTGCTGTTCCCGTTCCTGCAAGCCGTGCTCGGCTGGTCCGCGCTTCGAGCGACCCTGGCGATGATGCCGATGGCGCTGCTGATGATGCTCGCCTCCGGGCTCGCCCCCAGGGTGAGCGCCCGCCTCGGGAGCCGCCCGACCATGGCCCTGGGCATCCTCGCCGGCGGCGCCGGGCTCGCCCTGATGGCGCTGCTCGTCTCCGTCGACGGCGGCTACCGGTCGGTGCTGCCCGGCATGCTCGCCATGGGCCTGGGCATGGGCCTGTCCATGACGCCCTCCACCGAGGCGATCACCGGTTCCCTGCCGGCCGAGCGCCAGGGCGTCGCCTCCGCCCTCAACGACGTCACCCGGGAGTTCGGCACCGCCCTCGGCGTGGCCCTGCTCGGCGCGGTGCTCTCCGCCGGCTACCGCACCGCCGTCGACGCCCGGCTCGCCGGCATCCCGGCCGACGTGGCCGGCACCGCCCGCGAGGGCGTCGCCAACGCCATCGCCGCCCCCCCGCGGACCACACACCGAGGCCCTGCTGTCGGCGGCCAAGGAATCGTTCGTCGACGGCTGGCAACACGCCATGTGGGCCGGGGCCGCCGTCATGGCCCTCCTCCTGCTCTACGTCCTCGCCCGGGGCCCGCAACCCGGCGTGCCGGCCGGCGAGCGAACGAAGACCGACGTGGAGGTCCCGCTCTGACCGGGGTGCCGTTCCCCGGCGGGCCAGGCCGAAGGATCAGGCCCGCACGGTCGCGCCGTCGTACTTCTCGCGGTGGGCCAGCACCTCGTCCATGTTCGCCTGGGCCCAGATCTTGAGGCCGCGCATCAGCTCGTGCAGGGAGAGGCCGAGCTCGGTGAGCTCGTAGCTCACCGTCACCGGCACCGTCGGCGTGACGGTGCGGCTGACCAACCCGTCGCGCTCCAGGGATCGCAGGGTCTGGGTGAGCATCTTCTGGCTGATGCCGGCCAGCAGGCGGGACAGCTCGGAGTAGCGCATCGCCCGGGGCGTGCCGGCGCAGCCGGTGTCCAGGTCGTGCGAGCCGTCGCTGCCGAGCGCGGCCACCACCAGCGTCACCCACTTGTCGGAGAGCCGGTCGAGCAGCTTGCGGCTGGGGCAGCCAGCCAGGAAAGCGTCGTACTCGATCTTGGCTTGGAGCTTCCTCTGCGCCGCTGTCGTCGTGGCCATCGCCTGCCTCTTCCGGAGGTGACTAACGAACTTTCAGGTACGTACTTCCCGTCAGTACGTTACCGCACCAAAGTAAAGGCCGTCCTCACGTACGAACGAAAGCGAAGGTACGACCATGGCTTCCCTTCCCGGCGGCACCTGGACCCTGGGCGACTTGACGGTCACCCGCTTCGGCTACGGCGCCATGCAGCTGGCCGGCCCCTGGGTCATGGGGCCACCCGCCGACCACGACGGCGCGCTCGCCGTCCTGCGCGAGGCCGTCAGCCTCGGCATCACCCACATCGACACCAGCAACGCGTACGGCCCCGAGGTCACCAACCTGCTGATCCGCGAGGCGTTGCATCCCTATCCCGAGTCGCTGCACATCGTGACCAAGGTCGGCGCGACCCGGGACGACAAGGGCGGCTGGCCGCCGGCCCGCGACCCCGAGAGCCTGCGCCGCTCCGTACACGAGAATCTCGAGAACCTGGGCCTGGAGCGGCTCGACCTGGTCAACCTCCGGCTCGGCAACGCACAGGGCCCCCAGCCCGAGCCCCTGGCCAAGCCCTTCGAGACGCTGCTCGAGCTCCAGCAGCAGGGCCTGATCCGGCACCTCGGCGTGAGCAACGTGACCGAGGAGCAGGTGGCCGAGGCCCAGTCGCTCGGCACGATCGTCTGCGTGCAGAACGGCTACAACCTCGCCCACCGTCAGGACGACGAGCTGATCGACCGGCTCGCCGCCGAGGGCATCGCCTACGTGCCCTTCTTCCCGCTCGGCGGGTTCAGCCCGCTGCAGTCCGCCGCGCTCACGAAGGTCTCGGAACGGCTGAACGCCACGCCGATCGCCGTCGCGCTCGCGTGGCTGCTGCGGCGATCGCCGAACATCCTGCTGATCCCGGGCACGTCGTCGGTGGCCCACCTGCGGGAGAACATCGCGGGCGCGGGCCTCACGCTCTCCGAGCAGGACATGGCCGAGCTGAACGATATCGCCCCGGCCGGCCCTTCCGCCGGTTGACCGCAAGGCCGTCGCGTCCGTCAGGCCGGAGCCGTGCCGCCACGAGGCTCAGGCGAGCCGCGCCAGGATCTGCTCGGCTTCGGCGCTGGTGCGCAGAGACACCTCGCGGCTCGCTTCTCCCGGCGAACGGGACAGCGCGACCGCGACGGTGCCGATCTGCTCGGCGCTGACCCAGGACGGCTCGCCCGGCAACACGCGGGTCCGGACGGGGCCGAGCACGAGCGCGTGGATCCGCTGCTCGTCGCCGGCCTCGGCGGCGAGGACGCGCCGCATCATCAGGACGGCGGCCTGCTCCATGCTGACCAGCCCGCTGCCGGGGACGGGGTGGAGAGCCGATTCGCCGACGACGATCGCGTACGAGCCGCGACCGCTCAGCCGCGGCAGGACGGCCCGGGCGACCGCCATGTGGGTCGTGGCCAGCCCGGTGAAGGCGGCGTCCCAGTCCGCGGCGCCGATCTCCCAGAGCCGCTTGCCCGCCCACCAGCCGCCGATCGGCGCCACCACATCGTCGATGCCGCCGAACCGCTCCCGCATCGTGGCGGCGAGCGTCTCGGCGCCCTCGAAGGTCGCATAGTCGTGCGCGAACAGGTGCAGACGATCACTCGCCGCGTCGCCGAGCAACTCGCGGAACTCGTCCGCCCGCTGCTCGGTGCGGGTCGGCACCACGACGATCGCGCCGGCCGCGAGATAGGCGCGCACCACCCCCTCGCCGACAGCGCCGCTTCCACCGGGAACGAGGACCCGCCGGGTCGCTTCCTCCGCCATGACTACTCCTTGGTCATACCAATGTTGGTGGAACCAACGTATCTGACTTCCGTTGGTTCCACCAACAAAGTGATTAGGATGACGTCATGACCGAACCCGGGCCGCCGGCCCTGCTCCGCACCCTGGTCAGCTGGCAGACCGGCCGGGTCTCGACGCTGGGCGCCCGCCTCACCGCCGCCCGGATGCCGCTCGAAGCGCGCTCCGACTTCGCGGTGCTCGCCGCCCTCCAGGAGTACGGCGAGCTCAGCCAGGCCGAGCTGGGCCGCCGGCTGGGGCTGGACCGCAACAACGTCAACGGCATCGTCACGCGCCTGGAGAACAACGGGCACGTCGAACGGCGCGTCGACCCGGCCGACCGGCGGCGCAACATCGTCGACGCCACCGACGCCGGCTTGCGATACCTGGACGACCTGAACGCGCGCGCTCTCGACGTACAGGATGAATTGCTCATCGCCCTTGACCCCGGGGAACGTCAGCAGCTGCAAGCGTTGCTGGAGAAGGTCCTCGCCAGCCATCCGGCCCAGCCCGCCTGAGGTGACGGCCCCGCGGCTGCTCAGAGAAGATGGAGCCGCTCCGGTTCGGCACCGTCCCGCTCGCGCACATAGATGGCTCCGCCGGCTCGCTGGACGCGCCGCGCGAACCGGCCGCCGAAGCGGTGCGCCAGTTGCAGCGGCACCGCGCCGTGCAGGGTGAGGACGTCGAGCGCATCGGCCAGCGAGTTCGCCACCAACGGGCCGCCGAAGTAGAAGCCGGCATTGGCCACGACGATGCCGACGCCGATGCCGGCCGCGGCCAGCTCCCGGGCGAACTGTTCGCCGATGCCGGAGGAGGCGCCGGTGACGACCGCGTATCGTCGGCGCTCGCCGGCGTCCCGTTGCTCCCCGCCCTGCGCGAGATCCTGGTGATGCCGGCTCGGCTCGGCGCCACCGCGGCCGGCCCCGGCTCTCCCTGCTCGTGATCGCCGAGGGGACCGCCCTGCTGGCCCGCACGGCGACAGACCCCGAGACCGCCATCGCCGCCGTCGACGCGGCCCTCGCCGGGCTCCGTCGTCCCTGAGACGACCGCCGTCCGGCCACGATGAATTCTTCGGGCTTCGCGTGGGTAGCGTTGCTCCGTGACAAATGACCTCTTCGCCGGCGGCGGCGCCGCGGGCCGGCTGATGAGCCGGCTCGACTGGCCGGCCACCGACGTGGGCCCGGTGGAGACCTGGTCGCAGAGCCTGCGGGCGGCCGTCCGCATCGTGCTGTCGTCCCGCTACCCCATGTTGCTGCTGTGGGGGCCGAACTACACCCAGCTCTACAACGACGCCTACTCCGCGTTGATCGGCGACAAGCATCCGGACGCGCTCGGCGGCGACGTCCGGGTCACCCTGGCCGAGGGCTGGGACGTCCTGGAGCCGTTGATCGCCGAGGCCAAGGCGACCGGCGTGGCCAGCTGGGTGCCGGCGTTGCAGCTGGCGCTGGACCGGTCGGGCTACCGCGAGGAGGCGTACTTCAGCGTCTCGCACGCGCCCGCCCGCGACGACGACGGAACCACCGCGGGCATCCTCACCGTGTGCAGCGAGGTCACCGAGCAGGTGGTCGGCGAGCGCCGGCTCCGGCTGCTGCGCGACCTCGCCGTGCCGGCCGGCGGCCGGGCGGCCGACGTCGAGCGGGTCTGCGCGCAGCTCTGCGCGGTGATCGGCGAGCACCTGATCGACGTGCCGTTCGCCGCCATCTACCTCCGCGAGGGCACCCTGCTGCGCCGGGCCGCGGCCACCGGGCCGGAGGGTGTCGACGCGGTCCTGCCGCGCCTCGCCGGCCCGGCCGAGGACGGCTGGAAGCTGCATGTCGCGGCCGCCGGCGAGACCGTCGACGTCGCGGACGTCGCCGACCGGCTGACGGTCACCGGCGGCGCCTGGGACGATCCGGTACGCACCGCGGTGGTGCTCCCGCTGCCGTCGGCCGAGCGGTCCCAGCCGCTGGGTGTGCTGCTGGCCGGCGTCAGCCCGAGCCGGGGGCTGGACGAGACGTACCGGTCGTTCTTCGACCTGCTCGCGCAGCAGGTGGCGGTCGCCGTGCGCAACGCGCAGGCGTACCAGGAGGAACGCGACCGCGCCGCGGCGCTCGCCGAGCTGAACCGGGTCAAGACCGACTTCTTCACCAACGTGAGCCACGAGTTCCGTACGCCGCTGACTTTGATGATGGGCCCGTTGACGGACGCCCTCGCCGACGCCGGCGAACCGCTCGGGCCGGCCCAGCGGGATCGGGTGGAGATCGCCCTGCGCAGCGCCGACCGGCTGCTCTCGCTGGTCAACAACCTGCTCGCGTTCTCCAGCGTCGAGGCGGGCCGGGCGCAGCCACAGCTTCGGCCTGTCGACCTCGCCCGCTACACCGCCGAGCTCGCCGGCGTCTTCCGCGCGGCGGTCGAGCGCGCCGGCCTGCGCCTGGTGGTGGACTGCCCGCCGCTGCCGTACACGGTGGCCGTCGACCCGCTGAACTGGGAGAAGATCGTCACCAATCTGCTGTCGAACGCGCTGAAGTTCACCTTCGTGGGTGAGATCCGGGTGCGGCTGGAGGCGGACGCCGGCACGGCCTGGCTGACCGTGTCGGACACCGGCATCGGCATCGCCGCGGAGGATCTGCCGCACCTGTTCGACCGCTTCCATCGCGTACGGGGTGCGCAGTCCCGCAGTCACGAGGGCAGCGGGATCGGCCTGGCGCTGGTCCGCGAGCTGGCCCGGCTCCAGGGGGGCGACGCGACGGTCCGCAGCACACCCGGCGCCGGCTCCACGTTCACGGTCACCGTGCCGCTGGTCGTGGCCGCCAGCCCCGAGTCCCCGCCCGATTCGCCGGAGATCTCGACCATGTCGGCGGCGCGCGCGGCAGCCGGCGAGGCGGCCGGTTGGCTCGACGTCCCTCCCGCCGCCCCCACCGCCCCGGCCGAACCGGGCGCCCGGATCCTCGTCGCGGACGACAACAGCGACATGCGTGCCTACCTGAAGCGGCTGCTCACCGGGGAGCGCTGGCAGGTGGACCTGGTGCCGGACGGGCGGGCGGCGCTGGAGGCGATCCGCCGATTCGCGCCGGACCTCCTGCTCACCGACGTCATGATGCCGCGCATGGACGGCTTCGCCCTGGTCCGGGCCGTACGTGCCGACGAGGCCACCCGGGCGCTGCCGGTGATCATGCTGTCCGCCCGGGCCGGCAACGAGTCCGGCGTGGAGGGCCTGGAGGCGGGCGCCGACGACTACGTGGTCAAGCCGTTCACGGCGGCGGAACTGGTGGCGCGGGTCCGCAACACCCTGCGGCTGGCCCGGGTCCGCGCCGCACACACCCGGCAGCTGTCCGCGCTCGCCGACACCGCCGCGGTGATCGCGTCCGGCCGCGCCCTCGAGGAGGCGTTCCAGGCCGTCACCGAGCAGGCGCGGGCGCTGCTCGAAGGCGTCGCGGCCGAGGTCGTGGTCACCGGCGGCGACGAGCGCCCGGCGCTGCGGTTCACCTCGGGCGCCCCGGACGTCCCCGCCGACGGGCCCGGCATCGTGCGTGCGGCGATCCGCGGCCGGGAGGGCGAGGAGATCGGCGCCCTCACCGTGCTGGTCGGCGCGGCGCGCCGGCCCAGCGATCAGGAGCGGGGCCTGCTCGCGCCGATGGCGAACATGCTCGCCGCGCTGGCGCAGACCGGCTGGCAGCTCGAGCACGACCGTCAGCTCGTCCTGACCCTCCAGCAGAGCACCCTGCCGGAGAACCTGCCCACGCTGGACGGCTGGGACCTGCAAGCGGCCTACCGGCCGGCCGCCGGGCGCGTCGGCGGGGACTGGTACGACGTCGTGGTGCTGCCGGACGGCGACGCCGTGATCAGCATCGGGGACGTGGCCGGTCACGGGCTGGGCGCCGCGGTGATGACCGGCCAGGTCCGCAACGCGGTCCGGGCCTACGCGGTGGAGGACGCCGCGCCGGCCGCCGTCGTCACGCGGGTGGCCGCGCTGCTCGATCGCCTCGGTACGCCGTTGCTCGCCACCCTGTTCGTGCTCCACCTGCGCCCGGACACCGGCGACTTCTCCTGGTGCAGCGCCGGGCATCCCACCCCGGTGCACTCCGGCCCCGAGCGAGACACCCACCTGGTCGAGGGGGCGGTCGGGCCGCCGCTCGGGCTGCGCCGCGCGTCGTACCGGCAGAACGACGGATGCCTGCCACCCGGCGCGCAGCTGCTGCTCTACACCGACGGCCTGGTCGAGAACTTCCCCGCCTCGATCGACGACGGGCTGGACCGGGTGCGGCGGCGCAGTCAGGAGGTGTACGCCGCCGACGGGTCCACGACCGCCGTCCTCGACACCGTGCTGGCCGGCGTGCCCCAGCCGCAGCGCGACGACATCGCGGCAGTCGTCCTGCGCCGGCACCCGGTGACCGGCGAGCGGGCCGCCGCCCACGTGCCCGACCTGCATGTCACGTGGGTGTATCCGCTGGAGCCGTCGGCGGCGGGCATGATGCGCCAGGACCTGCGCACCGCCCTGAGCGACCACGACATCGACTCGGATCTGCTGTACGACCTCCAGGTGGCCGCCACCGAGGCGGTCAACAACGCGGTGGAGCACGCCCAGCGGCCCAGCCGCCGCGAGGTGGAGGCCGAGTTGCGGGTCCTCGACGGCACGGTCCGCATCGTGGTGCGCGACTTCGGCGGATGGCGAGCCCGCCCGGCCGTCCGCGACCGAGGCCGGGGAGCCTTGCTGATGAGCGCCTACGGCGACGTCCGGGTCGTCCCGACCGCCACCGGCACCACCGTCACGATCGAACGCCGCTGGCGCGCCCCGGGCCGATGACGCCCCGCCCCGGGAACCGGCAAGCCTGACAGACAGGTACTCGTGGCCGAGCATCCGCCGCGGAGCGAGCTGGATCACCGGGACGGCGCCGGCTCCGGCTGGGGTGTGCTGTCGTCGTGGTCGCTCAGCCAGCCCCGCTTCGCGGCCAGCACGGCGATCTGGAAGCGGGTCCGGGCGCCGAGCAGGGCACCCGCGTCGCTGATGTGCTGCTGAACCGTGCGGCGGCTCACGTCGAGGATCCGGGCGATCGTCTCGTCCTTCATGCCGACCGCCATCATGCGCAGGATCTCCCGTGTTCGCAGGTCTCGCCCCGACAGCGGCAGGCCGTCATCCACGTCGGACACGGTGTGCCGCCGCGCCAGCGACACCGGCTCGGCGCGCTCCCACACGCTCTCGAACAGCGCCGCGAGCGCCGTCACCAATGCCGGCGAGTGCACCACCAGGGAGCCCGCCGACGGGTGCTCTCCGCGGATCGGCAGCAGGGCGGCCGCCCGGTCGAAAACCACCAGCTTCACCGGGATCTGCGAGGTCAGCCGCAGTTCTCCGCCCCGGGTCGACCCGCGCAGGGCCGTCATGAGGGACACCGCGTCGGTGAAGCCGTCGGTCTCGTACACCGAGCGCATCCGCACGCCGGGTGTCATTCCCGCGGCCTCGGCGGACGCCGATCCCCCGGTCACGTACGGCGGCTTCGCCAGATGCAGCACCTCGAACGAGCTTCCCAGCAGCAACTGCCGGTAGCGCGCGGGCACCTCGTCCTCGCTCCTCAGCACCTCCACCATGTCCGTGGCGCTCGGCCCGGACACCGCCTCGTGCGCCTCGGAGAGCCGCTCCACGACGGCCTCGACACGGGCCAGTTCGGCGCGCCGCCGGGCCAGCAGGGCGCCGAGCGACGGTCGCGGCGGCGCGGCCGCCCAGCGCGGCACCGCACCGCCGATCCGCGACGCGAGCGCGGAGTCCACCAGGAGCCGCAGCGCTCGTTCCGCCTCAGCCGGTGACACCCCGGCCGCGGAGGCCACCTCGTCGCGGTCCGCCGATCGCACGGCCACCAGGTGTTCCAGCACGCGGCCGGCCAGCGGATCGAGACCCGTCGCCGACCACGGTGTGTCCGTTTCTTCCATGCGTCCTGGCATCCCTCCGACCCGAGGATGGCCGACGTCGATGAATCGGAGATTACGGATGTGTAAGAGTCCCCGGCATAGACGGGCGTGGCGGATCTGCTGGTTTGCGCAACTGCACAAGGTCGATCTTGTGGCGGCATCCGGCACCGGGGTGAGCTGGGCGCACCCACAACCTCGCAGGAGCACCAATTGCGTAGAGCCAAGGCATTGCCCACGCTGGCCGTCCTGGCGGCGGCCGCCATCCTCGGAACCACCGCTCAGGCCGCGAACGCGGCGACCCCGCCGGAGGCCACCCTTCCCGCCACCGTGGCCCCCGAGACGGACACGCCCGCCCTGGTGGACGACGTGGCCGACCCGGTCGACGCCACGGTCGCGCCGGACAAGGCCGCCAAGGCTCACCTCGCGAGCCACCGGGACCGCTACAAGATCGGCGATCCGGCCGGCACGCTCACCACGGCGAGCGTCGAGACGGAAGGCGAGCGGGAGACCGTCCGGCTGAACCAGAAGTACAAGGGCCTGCCCGTGTTCGGCGCCCAATACGTGGTGCGGACGGAGAAGACGGCCGGCAAGCGCACGGTCACCGGAACGTCGGGCACCTACTTCACCAACCTCGACGTCGACACGACCGTCACCCCGATCCCCGCGAAGGTCGCCGTTTCCCGGGCGGTCGACGAGGTACGCAGGAGCCTGCACCCCGGCGCGGCGGTGGTGGCCTCCGCCGCCGAGCTCGCCGGCACCGATCAGGGGCTGCTGGTCATGCCGACCGGCACCGGTGTGCTCGCACGGCGGGTGCTCGTCAAGGGCAAGGACACCGTCACCGGCCGGCCCGTGCTCCGCGACGTGTACGTGGGCGCCACGAACGGGGTGCCGCTTCTCAGCGTGAGCCGGATCAAGTCGTTCGTCGCCGATCAGAAGGTCGCCACCGCGCCGCAGGCCACGAAGACATCGGGCACGGCGGGCACCGGGACAGCGTCGGTCGCCGGGCAGGGCACCACCCTGCACGGCGCCACCGTGTCGCTCCCGCTCGTCCGGTCGGACGCCGGCTCGTACCTCCTGAAGGACCTGACCCGCAGCGTGCCGATCACCACCTGGGACGCCCGGGGCCGGGACTACTACGAGCTGATGGGCGGCCAGTGGCCCGAGGGCCTGGCGCCGTTCGCGTCGCCGACGACCACGCTCGGCGCCGACCTGACCGACGCCGGCGCGGTGGACGCCGCCTGGGACGCCGCGCAGGTGTTCGACTGGTACCAGACGAAGCTCGGGCGCAACAGCCTGGACGACGAGGGCATGCCGATCGACTCGATCGTCGGGATCACGTACGGCGGCTCGCCCTGGGTGAACGCGTACTGGGACGGCACCCGCATGGTGTACGGCAGTGGCGACACGGAGTATCTGCCGCTGTCCGCGGACCCGGACGTCGTGGGCCACGAGATGACCCACGGCGTGGTGGAGCACACCGCGAGCCTCGTCTACGCCGGGCAGCCGGGCGCGCTCAACGAGGCGATCGCCGACTACTTCGGCAACGCGATCGACGTCGACGTGTCGGGCACGCCGATGTCCGACCCGCGGGCCGGCCTGCTGGGCGGCGACCTCTGCCGTACGCTGGCTCCCGCCCAGTGCGCCCTGCGCGACCTCGACGACGGCGCCACCACGGCCGACTTCCAGCACCTCATCGACACTCCGTCGATGGACGACGGCGGCGTGCACCTCAACTCGACGATCGTCTCCGGTGCGCTGTGGGACCTGCGCCAGGCGCTCGGCAAGACGGTCGCCGACAAGGTGGTCTACCGCGCGCTCACCGACTACCTGACGCCCATGTCCGACTTCGTCGACGCGCGCGACGCGGTCATCGCCTCCGCCAAGTCGTTCCGCCTCGGCAAGAACGACCTCAAGGTGGTGCAGAAGGCGTTCGACTCCCGCGGGATCACCGAGAAGTGGGAGGAGAACCTGTACGGCAAGGGCACCGACGTCCTGATCGACCGGCTCAACACCGGCATGTACGCCGACATGAGGGCGAGCGTGGCGGGCGGCTGGTTCGCCGTGCCGCGTTCGGACGCGAACCGCACCGAGCCGACGTCGATCTGGGTCGGGCGGACGAACGGCAAGGGCACGCCGTACCGCATCTCACCGGACGACGGCAGCGTGCACAGCTTCCCGCACACCGACGGCAAGCGGGTGGTGTGGCTGTCGCTCGCGCTGGACCCGGACTCGCCGACGTACGAGACCAACCGCATCCTGTCGGCACCCATCGGCGGCGGCCCGGTGAAGGAGCTCTACAGCTCCCCGTACCGCGTCGACGGCCTGGGCTTCGACGGCGATGTCGTCGCGTGGAGCCAGTACGACCCGGAGCAGGGCTACCTGGACGTGGTGCGTTACCTGAAGGGCAGCTCGCGAACCGTCCACACCCTGGCCCACCCGGACTGGCGCGGTAGCGCGACGGCACCGAGCGTCAAGAACGGCAAGATCTCGTACGTACGCTACGAGAACTACGCCCAGCCCGACGCCAACGGCGTCTATTGGTCGCTGGGTGTGGAGGTCCACGACGTGGCGACCGGCCGGACGGTCTACGCCGGCGGCGACGCGGGCGCCGAGCGGATGAGCTACCCCGACCTGTCCACCACCGGGGTCGCCTGGATGACCGACCGCGACTACGGCACCATCGTCGACGGCGAGTGGACGCAGGGGGCGTACTACGACTCCGTGCGGCTCTTCGACCTCGCCACGCGCACCAGCCGCCTGCTGTTCGACGAGACCTCGCCGCAGGCGATCCGCGCGGTCACCGTCGCGGTGTCCGACACGACCCTCACCGTCACCGAGGAGGCGCCGGTGAAGGACTGGATCGAGACCGGCGGCTACCCCGGCAACGCGCTCAACCCGAAGCTGAAGCAGTACACGTTCCAGGGCAGGTACGTCGGCCCGGCGTCGTGCAGCCCGGGCGCCCAGATGTACGCGACGGCGGCGAAGGGCCGCGAGGTCGTCTACATGGACTCGTCGGCGTCCGGTTTCGGCCTGGCGCACGCGACGGGAGCCAAGTCCTGCAAGTGAGTCAGTGAGACGGAGCGGCGCGCTGGGACCTCTCCCCCGACGGTCCCGGCGCGCCGCTCCTGCTACATTGCGCCTCGCCACCGATGCGTCGATCGTGGGAGCGAGACCACCGCGTGCAGATGAAGCCCCTCCGGCCCCACGACCCACGCGCCCTCGGCGACTACGAGCTGCTCGGCCTTCTCGGCGAGGGCGGCATGGGCGCCGTCCACCTGGCACAGGACCGCGCCGGGAGAAACGTCGCCATCAAGATCATCCGGCCGGAGTTCGCCGCGCAGGCCGAGTTCCGCGGGCGCTTCCGCAGTGAGGTCAACCGGGCCCGGCAGGTCCCTCCGTTCTGCACGGCCGCGGTGCTCGACGCCGACCCGGACCACGAGACGCCCTACCTGGTCGTCGAGTACATCGACGGTCCGGACCTCGCCGAACGCGTCACCCGCGACGGCCCGCTCACCGATGGTGCTCTCTACAGCGTCGCGGTCGGGGTGGCCACCGCCCTCGTCGCCATCCACGGCGCCGGCGTCATCCACCGTGACCTCAAGCCCCGCAACGTCCTTCTCGCACCGGGCTTCCCCAAGGTGATCGACTTCGGCATCGCGCGGGCGCTCGAGTCGACGAGCGAGCACACCCGTACCGATCAGATGGTCGGGACGCTTTCCTACATGGCGCCGGAACGCCTGGACGGAGGCGCCGTCACGCCCGCGGTCGACGTGTTCGCCTGGGGCGTGCTGGTGGCCTACGCCGCCACCGGCCGTACGCCGTTCGCCGCGGACACGCCGACCGCCACCGCCGTGCGCATCCTGACGGCCGAGCCGGACCTGACCGGGCTCCCGGACGATCTCCGCGAGGTGGTCGGGCGGGCGCTGGCCAAGGATCCGGCCGGCCGCCCGTCCGCCCAGGACGTGCTCGACGCGCTGATCACCGGCCGCCCCGGTGCCACGCCGCCGCACCTGCCGCCACGCCTGCCCGCCAGGCCCGCCGCGCCCGCTCCGGCGCGCCGCCGGGCCCTCGTGGGCCTGATCGCCGCCGGCGCCGTCGCGGCCGGCGTGGTCGCCGCCGGCGCCCTGGTGCCGGCCTTGACCGCCGGCGACGGCAGCGAAGCCACCCCGCCGCCGTCCGGGAACCCGGCCACGCCGGCCGAGGTGCACATCGCCGACTCCCTCACCAGCGCCGGGCAGTGGCGCGACACGCGGACCGGCGACTACAGCTGCGAGCTCGGCCAGGACGGGCTGGCCGTCGTCACCGGGCCCGGCAACGACGGCGTCACCTGCCCCGGGCCGGCCACCGTCCTCGCCGGCAACCAGTCGATCAAGGTGCATTACGACGAGCTGAGCGACGACGCCTGCGCGCTCGTCAGGTTCCGGCACACCGGCCGAGCGGGGTACGAGCTGACCGCCTGCGCCGACGAGATCGCCGTCGCCGCCTACCCTCCCTCCGGGGACGTGCACACCATCAGCAGCGCGCAGCTGAACGACAAGCACGCCGCACGCCGCCGGCTCGTCATCGACATCGCCGACGACATCGCCACGGTGCGGCTGGACGGCGAGAAGCTGCTCACCGCCGTCCTGGACGATCCGGCGCTCGCCAAGGGCATGACGACCCTCGGCCTGGTCCAGCTGGCGGACGGGGACGACGGCTTCGTCCGCTTCTCGGACGTCGACATCCGGGCCACCAGGGGCTGACGCGAAGGCGGCCGGCGCGGGCGAGGATGCCGCCCACCACGAACGACAACCCCAGCCCGATCGCGATGCCGAGCAGCGGGTTGCCGGCGAAGGTGGCGCCGCCCAGCACGCCCAGCCCGGCGTGGTAGGCCGCCCACGCCACCGCGGCGATCGCCGAGGCCGGGCTGAACCGGGACAGCGGCACCCGAGCCGTGCCGCAGGCGAGGTTCGTCGTCAGGCGGCCACCCGGCAGGAACCGGGAGATCACGATCAGCGGGCCTGGCCTGCGCTCGATCCGCCGCCCCGCCGCGGCGACGGCCCGGCCGACCCGCGGGAAACGGCCGAGCAGGCGCGGCCCGGCGGCGGTGCGGCCCAGGCCGTACACGAGGTGATCGCTGATGAACACGCCGACGGCGGCCGCCAGGACGACCAGCAGCAGGTTCGGCGTGCCGGCGCGGGCGAACGCGCCGGCGGTCAGAACCGCCGCCTCGGACGGGACGACCGGCACGACGCCGTCCACGCCGACGAGCGCGACCAGCAGCGGATAGAGCATCGGCGAGGTCATCATCGGGCCGAGCAGGCTCATCAGGTCCATGCCGGCAAGCCTGATTCCGCGGCACCGGCGGAGACGTCATCCCCGGGAAGGGGGTCGTATCCATCGCCGGTCGGACGCCGGACACGGATCTTCCGGATACGGTTTGCGCGTGACAGCGACGATTGATCCCCGGCAACGCCGGCCGAATCTGTCGTGGCTGCGGTGGTGGCTGGTCGCCGGCGGGCTCGCGCTCGTCGCCCTGCCCGTGAACGCGGCGCTGTCCGCGCTGCAGTTCGGGATAACCCCGCTGGTCGCGGTGCTCACCGGCATCGCACAGGCCGCCGCGCTGCCACTGATCCTCGTCCGGCCGCGCGAGGCGACCGTGCTGCAACTGCTGGCCGTGGTCGTTGTCGCGGTGACCCTGCCGCCCGACTCGGTGTCGACGTGGCCGCTCACCGTGCCGGGCCTGCTGACGGTGATCGCGCACACCGGCCTGGTCGCGGCCCGCCGCGGCTGGGGCGCCGCGGCGCTGACCTGGTGCGTGATCTCGGTGCTCGTCCCGGTCGTGGCGCTGGTCGATCCGCGCGGCCGTTCGGTCGGCGACGGGCTGCTGATGGAGATCCTCTATCCGGCGCTGGCGGCGCTCGTCGTCGGCGTCGTCATGATGGTCCGCCGCTGGCGGGAGGTGCGCCGTGAGCTCGCCGACGCGCGCCGCGACATCGAGATCGAGCAGAACCAGCGGGCGGTCGCCGAGGAGCGCACCCGGATCGCGCGGGAGCTGCACGATGTCGTGGCGCACGGCATGTCGGTGATCCACATGCAGGCCACCTCCGCGTCGTACCGGATCGAGAACCTGGATCCGCGGGCGGAGGCGGAGTTCAAGCGCATAGCCACCGGCGCGCGGGAGGCCATGCGCGAGATGCGGCAGCTGCTGTCCGTGCTGCGGGCGGAGGGCGCCGATGCGGAGTTGTCTCCGGTGCCCGGCCTCGGCGGGCTGCCGGACCTGGTGGCGTCGGCGGAACGCGCGGGCCTGCCGATCGAGGTCCGGCACGCCGACGCCGTACGGACGGCCGCCGTGCCCGAGCGGGTGGCCCTGGCCGCGTACCGCATCATCCAGGAGTCCCTGAGCAACGTCGTCCGGCACGCGCCCGGTGCGCGTACCCTCATTGAGCTTGATCTTGAAGGAAGTGACCTGGTGCTGTCCGTTGTGAACGATGCCGCGCCGCGGCCGGCCGAGCCGATGGAGACGTCCGAGCTGACCGGCCACGGGCTGACCGGCATGCGCGAGCGGGTCCGGCAGGTCGGCGGGACGCTCGAGACCGGCGCCCGCGCCGGAGGCGGCTACCGGGTGGCGGCACGCCTGCCGATCGGCGCCGAGCAGTGATCCGCGCCCTCATCGTCGACGACCAGCCGATGATCCGGATGGGTATCCGGGCCATCCTCCAGGCGCAACCCGACATCGAGGTCGTCGGCGAGGCGGAGAACGGCCAGGCCGGCGTGGACAGCAGCCGCCGGCTGCGGCCCGACGTCGTGCTGATGGACGTACGGATGCCGGTGCTCGACGGGCTCGCCGCCACCCGCGCCCTGCTCGGCCCGGAGCGCCCGCCGGGTCACACGCCGCGGGTGCTGATGCTCACCACGTTCGACCTCGACGACTACATCTACGAGGCCCTGCAGGCCGGCGCCAGCGGGTTCCTGCTCAAGGACAGCGAACCGGACGACCTGGTCCAGGCCGTGCGGGTGGTGGCCGGCGGCGAGGCGCTGCTGGCGCCGAGCATCACCCGCCGGCTCATCGAGAGCTTCGTCGAGGCGCGACCGCGCCGGCCGGCCGGCGCGGTCGCGCTGAACGCCCTGACCGACCGCGAGCGGGAGGTCCTGCGCCTGCTCGCCCAGGGGCTGTCCAACACCGAGATCGCCGCCTCGCTGTTCATCTCGGAGCCGACCACCAAGACCCACGTCAGCCGGATCCTGCAGAAGCTCGGCCTGCGCGACCGGGTCCAGGCCGTGGTGTTCGGCTACGAGACCGGCCTGGTCACACCCGGGCGGCCCGGCCGGCCCGAGACTCGATAGGCACGGGCGCCGGGTGTTCGAAGCGGCGCACCAGCACGACGATGCCGGCCAGCACGAGCCCGAGCACCGGATACCAGGCGAGGCGGGCGGCGACCCAGCCCCCGCTCACGGGCGCGTCACCGAGGCCGGGCAGCGTGCCGAGCCGGCGCGCGACCTCCGAGACGCCGACGAGCGCCACCTGGTGCCAGCAGAACACGCTCATCGCGCTCAGGTTGAGCACGGTCACCACGGCCCAGACACGGGGACGGCGCAGGAGCCGCTCGATCCGGTGACGCAGCAGCAGCGCGGCGCCGGCCTGGATCGCGGCGAGGGCCGGCACCATCAGCGACGGCGGGTTCGAGTTGGACCGCACGGAGCCGGGCACGCTGACGATGCTCACCGGATAGTCCAGCACGGCGAGCAGGACCACGAACGTGGCCACGCCACCGGCCAGCAGGCCGGCCGCCACGCGGGGGCCGACCCGTCCCGCCGACCATGACACCCCCAGCTGGTAGGCGAAGAACCAGGCCGGCAGCACGCTCAGATAACCCACGGCGGCCGGCTCGGCGTCCGGGCCGAAGCGCATCAGGTCCACCACGGCCACGGCCGCGGCGCAGGCCAGGACGACTCGCAGGCCGCCGATCCGGTCGAGCACGAGGGCGTACGGGGTGAGCGCGGTGATCACCGCGTACACGCCCATGAACCACAACGGCTGCAGAAACAGCACCACGGTCGTCCGGACGGTTCCGGCCTCCAGCCCGGACAGGCTCAGCACCGCCAGCGCCACGGCCAGGATCACCGCCGCGGCGACGACCGGCCGCCCGATGCGCCACAGCCGGCGGCGCACCCATTGCGTGTCGGTCTCGCCGCGCCCCCGGGCACGGCGCAGCCCCTGCGCCGCCGTGTAGCCGCCGACGAGGAAGAACAGCCCCAGCATCTGCAGCAACCAGGTGGCCGGGTGCAGCCACTGCAGGGAGCGCATCGGGCTGTCGATCCGCAGGCCGCCGGCCGGGGTCGCGACCAGAGCGCCGACCAGCCAGTGTCCACTCACGACCCCCAGGATGGCCAGAGCCCGGAGCCCGTCGATGAATCTGTCCCGTTGAAGCATGATGCCCCTCCCGCTGTTCCGAGGCACCGAAGCTAGGAACCACCAGGGCACGTCCGCGTCGGACGCGAGATGTATGCGGCATGGTCCTGCGGGCTGACGCCGCGCGCGCCACCCGACGCCCACGCTTCTCCCATGAGACAGACGAACGCTTCCGATGACACCGCCCTTGCCGTCGAGCTCCGCGGTGTCCGGCGACGGTACGGCCGCGGCTCCGGCGCGGTGAACGCGCTCGCGGGGATCGATCTGGCCCTGCCGCGCGGCACGTTCACTGCCGTCATGGGCCCGTCGGGGTCGGGCAAGTCCACGTTCCTGCAGTGCGCCGCGGGGCTCGACCGGCCCTCGGAGGGTTCCGTGCGCCTCGGCGGTACGGAGATCACGGGCATGAACGAGAACGAGCTGACCGAGCTGCGCCGCAGCCGGCTCGGCTTCGTGTTCCAGGCGTTCAACCTGTTGCCGTCGCTGACGGTGGAGCAGAACGTCCTGCTGCCCCTGCGGCTGGCCGGGCAACGCCCGGACCACCGGCGGGCGGCCGGCGTGCTCGGCCGGGTCGGGCTCGCCGACAAGGCGCGGCGCCGGCCCGGCGAGCTGTCCGGCGGCCAACAGCAGCGGGTGGCCGTCGCCCGTGCCCTGATCACCGACCCGGACGTGATCTTCGCGGACGAGCCCACCGGCGCCCTCGACACCGGCACCGCCGCCGAGGTCCTCGGCCTGCTCCGGCACGCGGTGGACGCCCTCGGCGCCACCGTCGTCATGGTCACCCATGACCCGGTCGCGGCCGCGGGGGCGGATCGGGTGCTGTTCCTCGCCGACGGCGCGTTCGCCGACAGCCTGGAGCGCGGTTCGCCGTCCCGGATCGCGGCCCGGATGGGCACGCTGGCGGGGGCGGCGGCCTGATGCGGCCCAACGGACTCGCCCGCGCGGCCATCCGGTTCAAGCCCGCGTCGTTCGCGGGAACCTTCCTCGCCCTGCTGATGTCCGCCCTGATCGTCTCGGCCTGCGGCGTCCTCCTCGAGACCGGCACGCGCGCCTCGGTGCCACCCGAGCGTTACGCGAACGCGCCGGTCGTCGTGGCCGCCGATCAATACGAGTACGTCGTCACCGGCAGCGGCGAGGATGTGGAGAGAGAAGGTGTGCCGCTGCCGGACACGGCACGGCTCGACGCCGGGCTCGCGGCGAAGGCGGCCACGGCACCGGGTGCGGCCGCGGCGATCGCGGATTACACCTTTCCGGTGCGTACGGCGGAACTGCCCGGCGGGGTGCTCACCGGGCACGGGTGGGGCTCGCACCTGTTCACCGGCACCACGTTGACGGCCGGCGCCGCACCCCGGGGCGGCGAGGTCGTGCTCGGAACGGACGCGGCCGCCGTCGGCGACACCGTCACCCTCGAAACCGCCTCCGGGCGGCAGGACTTCCGCGTCTCCGGCGTGGCCCGTGCCGGCGGCGCGCTCGCCTGGTTCGCCGACAGCCAGGCCGCCGCCCTCGCCGGGCATCCCGGCCGAGCCGACGCCATTGCCGTGCTGGCGGCGCCGGGCACCGACGCCACCGCGCTCGCCGCCTCGGTGACCGCGACCCTGGCCGGCTCCGGAGTCCAGGTGCACGCGGGCGACGACCGCGGCGCCGTGGAGGATCCCGGCCTCGGCTACGCCAAGGACATGCTCCTCGGCATCGGCGGCTCCTTCGGCGGCATCGCCGCCATCGTGGCGATCTTCACCGCCGCCGCGACGGTGGCGCTCTCCGTGTCCCAGCGGGCCCGGGAGTTCGCCCTGCTGCGGGCCGTCGGGGCCACCCCGCGGCAGATCCGCCGCGCGGTCGCCGCCGAGGCGCTGCTGATCGCACCGCTCGCCGGGATCGCCGGCCTCCTGCCCGGCCTCGGGCTCGCGACGTGGTGGTTCGAGCAGTTGCAGGACCGCGGCGCCGTCCCGGCGGCGGTGCAGCTGCACGTCTCGGCGATGCCGCTGCTCGTCGCGGTCGCCGTCGGGCTCCTCACGGCGCTGGCAGCCGGCTGGGCGGCGGGCCGCCGCCCGGCGCGGACCAGGCCGGGTCAGGCGCTCACCGACGCGTCGATGCAACGGCTGCGGCCGGGCGGCGTCCGCACCGCCCTCGGCCTCGCCGCTCTCGTCGGCGGCATCGTGCTCACCGGCGTCTCGGCTGGCTCCGCCGGCAACGACGCGGCCGGCGCCGCGCTCGGCGTGGTCATGCTGTTCATGCTGGCGGTCGGGCTGCTCGGCCCGCTGCTCGCCCGGCTGAGCGCCGGCCTGTTCGGCATGCCCCTGCGCGGCGGAGGGCCGGCCGCCGGGCTCGCGGCCGCCAACTCCCGCACCAACGCCCGCCGGCTCGCCTCGGCCTTCACCCCGATCGTGCTCGCCATGGCCTTCGCCTCGACCCTCGTCTTCATGCACACGAGCGAGAACCACGCCGCCGGCAAGCAACTGCGTGCGGGTCTCACCGCCGACCACGTCGTCACGAACCCGGCCGGGCTACCCGTGGACGCGGTGGCCGACGCGGCCCGGGCGCCGGGTGTGGAAGCCGCTGTGGGCGTGCTCAACACCCAGGTGCTGGTGCCGATCGGCGCCGGCGAGTTCCAGTCGTTGCAGGGCGCGGCGGTCCAGGGCATCACCGGCTCCGGCGCCGAGCTCGCCAAGGTGCAGGACCTGGACGTCCGCGAAGGCAGCCTCGACTCCCTCGGCGCCGGCCGGATCGCCGTCGACACCACCCTGGCGACCGCGGCCGGCCGGGGTGTCGGCGACCGGCTCCCGCTCTACCTGCCCGACGGCACCCCGATCAGCCCCGAGATCATCGCGGTGTACGGCCGCGGCCTCGGGCTCGGCACCGTGACCATGGACCGGGCGGCGCTGGCCGGCCACGTCACCTCCGGCTTCGACGACACCCTCCTGGTACGGGGCGGCTCGGCGCAGCCGCTCACCGCCCTCGGAACGGTCAGCGACGCCGCCGGCTACGCCACCCGGCAGAGCCTCGACGCGAAGCTGGGAGCGTGGACCAACAACGTGATGGCCGCGGTCCTGGGTGGCTTCGCCGCCATCGCCGCCGTCAACACCCTGGTGATGACGGTCCTCGACCGCCGCCGGGAGCTGGGCATGCTGCGCCTGGTCGGCTCCACCCGGCGCCAGGTCCTCACGATGCTCCATTGGGAGAGCCTGCTCGTCTCCCTCGCGGGTGTCATCCTCGGCTCCGCGATCGCGGCGGCCACGCTGATCCCGATGATGCGCGGAACCACCGGCGAGGCACCCTACATCCCTCCCCTGGTGTACGGCTCCTTCGCGGCAGCCGCGATCGGCCTGGCCCTGCTCGCGGTCACCGTGCCGGCACGAGCGCTCCTGCGCCGGCGCTCATGACCGGTCGGGCCGGCATCCTGGACGGGTTCGAGCGCCACATGAGCTGATCGGCACCGGCATACATGCGGCCATACCGGGCATACATGTCCAATGCCCTCAGCGCCGTCGAGCGTTCCCTCCTGCCG
Organism: Paractinoplanes deccanensis; assembly: GCF_016862115.1. Classification (GTDB taxonomy): domain Bacteria; phylum Actinomycetota; class Actinomycetes; order Mycobacteriales; family Micromonosporaceae; genus Actinoplanes; species Actinoplanes deccanensis. The sequence goes on along the minus strand of NZ_BOMI01000186.1, from coordinate 35,621 downwards.
CGCGAGTCCGGGATCGCGCGGCGGGAGGCGGTGTGCGACGCCACCCCAGGGGTACGTCTTCGGGAGCTTCATCCGGAAGAAGGACATGGACCCATGAGCCGACACGAGCCGAGAGCCGCTCCTGGCGCGGACACGTTCTTCCATACCGCCCTGGTCCTCGACGCCGCTCGCACCGTGGAGACCGTGCTGCTTCCGCAACTGCGCCGGCTGCTCGACGCCGGCGAGCCGGTCTTCATGGTGGTCAGCGACCACACCGCTGCCGTCGTACGCCGGTCGCTCGGCGCGGCCGGCGGCGCGCTCCAGTGGGGTGACTCCGCCGGCATGTACCAGCGGCTCGGGTTCACCTACGAGGGCTTCCGCCGCCATCTGGCCGCGGAGCACGCGGACGGCCGGCGCGTCCATGTCATCGCCGAACCGGACCTCACCGCCGGCGGCGACGACACCACGCCGAGCCGAGCCGTCGAGTACCTGGCCTACGAGTCGATCTGCAACGACACCTATGCCCCGTACGGGTGCCCGGTGACCTGTCTCTGGGACAGCCGCCGGCACCCGCCGGAGCTCATCGACCAGGTCCGCAAGGTCCACGACCACGAGCTGACCGAGGACGGGCCGATCCCGAGCCCGGCGTACGTGCCGCCGGGCGACTACCTGGCGGGCCGCGACGCAGCACCCCTGGACGACGTGCCGGACAGCGCCCGGGATCTGCGGCTCGGCGACGCCGCCGAGCTGGGCCGGCTCCGCGCCGTCCTGCGCTCGTCGGCCGGCCGTGGCCCGTTCACCGATCAGGCGGTCGACGACATCGTCGTGGCGGCCACCGAGGTCGCCGCGAACGGCCTGGTGCACGGCGCCGCGCCCGTCCGCGTCCGGTTCTGGCGTCACGGCGACACGTTCGTCGTTCAGGCCGACGACAGGGGCGGTTACCCCGTGCCACCCGACGCCGGTTATCGCCCGCCCGGGCCCAGCGCCGGCCCGGGCGGGCGCGGCCTGTGGCTCGCCCGGCAACTCGCCGACACCGTCAGCACCCACACCAGCCCGGGTCACACCTCCGTCCGGATGCACTTCCCGATCGAGATCACCAACCGTAACCCCTCCTGACCACGGCCACCGGGCCGTCAGGAGCCGGTGAGCTGCTCCGCCAGCCCCGTCACTTCGAGCAGACGCCGCACGTTGTGCTGGGGATTCGTCAGCCGGAAGACGAGACCGCGCACGTGCGCCTCGTGATAGGCGCGGTCGAGCGCGTGCAGGCCCGAGGAATCACAGAAGGTGACCTCGCTGAAGTCGATCACGATCGCCACGGCGCCCTCGGTGGAGATGGCGCGCGCCAGAGCCATCGTCAGGTCGTCGACGGTGCCGAGGTCCACCTCCCCGGCCGCCGCGAGGTGAATCGTGCCGGCGGAGGTGCCACACGTAGAGACGATCATGCTGGCCCCTTCCACGCCCACGATCCGAGGGCTGAGCCGGACAACTACCCAGAACCACGCCGATCACACGGCGCCCTTGCTCGCGCGGCGCGGGCCGGCGGTCAGCGCGCAGGTGGGAGCCGGACGGTGAACGTGGTCCCCTCCCCTGGAGCACTCCGGACCTCGATCTCGCCGCCGTGGGCCCGGGCCAGCTTGCGGGCGATGGCGAGGCCCAGGCCGCTGCCGCCGGTGGCCCGGCTGCGGGACTCGTCGGCGCGCCAGAAGCGGTCGAAGATCTTGGGCAGGTTCTCGGGGGCGATGCCGACGCCGGTGTCCCGCACCGTGATGGCCGAGCCTTGCGCGCTCACCGAGACCGAGCCGCCGCGCGGGGTGTAGCGGATGCCGTTGGAGACCAGGTTGCCGAGCAGCTGGCGCAGCCGTACGGCATCGGCCTGGACCACCGGATCGCCCGTCACCTCCATGGTCAGGCGCACGCCGGCCGCGTGCGCCTCGGCGAGGTGGCCGTCGACCACCTGGGTCAGCACGTCGCGCAGGGCCGCCGGGCGCAGGTCGAGGCGCAACGGCCCGGCCAGGTCGCTCAGGTCGTCGATGATGTGCTGGAGCAGCAGGGCCTCCTCGTGCAGGAGGTCGACGAGCTGCGCGTCGGTCGGCGCCAGGTCGTCCTGGGCGGCCTCGAGCCAGCTCCGGATGTTCGTGAGCGGGGTGCGCAGCTCGTGCGCGACGTCGCTGACCATGGCGCGGCGCTGCGCCTCGGCGCGGTCGCGGCGCTCGGTGGAGTCGTTGAGGGCGCGGGCGAGCCGGCCGATCTCGTCGCGGGTCGAGACCGGCACCGGGCCGTGGCCGGCGGCCTCGGTGAGCGCGCGCAAGGGGCGGACCAGGCGGCGGCCGACCAGCACGGTGACGCCGATGGTGGCGAGCAGGACGCCGCCGGTGGTGGCGACGATCCGGACGGTGTTCTGCCCCGAGAGCGTGAACCGGGTCTGGTCGGCGCCGGCGCCCGGGTCGGTGACGAACAGCAGGGCGGGCGGCGCGACGTACGACTGAAGCATGGCCCGTCGTGTTTTCTCCACGCACCCGCGGACCCGGGCCGGCGGCGCGGCCGCGCTCGTGCTGCCGGGCAGCGCCACCGGTTCGGGACGGTCGGCGACCAGGAAGTACGTCGAGAAGTCCGGCCGTACGCCGAGCCTGAGCTCGCGGGGCAGCCGGGCGCAGGTGGTGGCCAGCCGCCCGAGCTCGCGCAGCGGGCCGTCCTCGGCCTTCGTCGTCGTGGTGGGCAGCCGGTCGTTGCAGCTCGCGGCGTTGCCGTCGGTGCCCGATCCGGTGAGGACGACCGACGGGCGCCCGTTCGGCAGGCGCACGATCTCGCCGTCCCCGCCGCCCTCGCGGATGCAGGTCAGCGCGTCGGCCGCGAGCTTGTCGAGCTCGCCGCGCTGGGCCGGTGGCACCAGGAACGGTCCGGTCGCGCGCGCGTCGATGCGTTCGGTGCCGCCGCTGAGCGCGAGGTCGAGGTTGAGCGGGTCGACAGTGGCCGAGGCGCGGGCGCCGGCCAGCGACGGGCCGGGCCCCGAGTCGGCGATCACCACGCGGTCGGTGGTGGTCAGCGTGATGCGGCGGCCGAGCTTGGCCGCCCGCTCGCGGATCAGCCCGGCGGCGCCGGACCAGTCGGGGTGACCGGCGGCGTAGCCGACCAGCAGGTCGTAGACGCCCTTGTCCTCGGTCAGCGAGCGGCCCTGCTCCTGGCGCAGCGCCCGGGTGGCGGTGGCGGTGGCGAGCCAGGCGGTCGCCGCGATGGCGGCGACCGCGATCAGCACCGACGTGACCAGCAGGCGGGTGACCAGGCTGTGCCGCAGCGGAACGCGGCTCACGGCGTCTCCGCGGCCAGCTTGTAACCGACGCCGTAGACGGTGAGCAGGTGCGCCGGCTTCTGCGGATCCGCCTCGATCTTGCGGCGCAGGTTCATCACGTGCACGTCGATGGTCCGCTCGGTGGAGCTGCGGTCGATGCCGCGCGTGTGGTGCAGCAGCTGGGCCCGGGTCAGGACGTGCCCCGGCCGCTCGGACAGGGCGGCCAGGATGGCGAACTCGCCGCGGGTGCACTCGACCGGCTCGTCACCGACGGTGACGTGGTGGCGCACGGGGTCGATGCCGATCCGCCCGACGCGCCGCGGCTCGCCGTCGGCCGGCGGCGCTCCCCGGCCCGAGCGCCGCAGCAGCGTCCGGACCCGGGCCATGAGCTCCCTCGGGCTGTACGGCTTCGTCAGGTAGTCGTCGGCGCCCAGCTCCAGCCCGAGCAGCAGGTCCTCCTCGGTCGCCCGGGCGGTCAGCATCAGCACCAGCACGTCGGACTCGGCCCGCAGCGTGCGGCACACGTGCAGGCCGTCGAGGCCGGGCATCATCACGTCGAGCACCACCAGGCCCGGCCGCCACCGGCGGGCCTCGCCGAGGGCCGTGCGGCCGTCGTGCACGACGACGACCTCGTGCCCCTCGGCGACCAGGTAGCGCCGGACCACCTCGGCCTGGCGGGGATCGTCCTCGGCGACCATGACCTGAGCACACATGGCGGCGATGATAGGTCCGCGCCGCGACCGCCGGAGATTCTCGCGGGAGACCTGACAGCTTTCTAACGATCTCCCGAGACGCTCGTCGCCATGCAATCGAAGATCGTGGCCCGGCTGAGCGGCATCGTGCTCGTCGTGGCGCTGGGCGCCGGCGGCGCGGTCGCCGTCCACCGGCACCGGCCGGCCGGGCCACCCGCGCCACGGGAGACCGTCGCGGCCGCGACCGCGAAACTGGAGCGCCGCACCCTGTCCACGACGAGGAAGCTCGACGGCAGCGTCGGCTTCGGCTCGGCCCGGCCGCTCTCCGGCCACACCGCCGCCACCGTGACCTGGTTGCCGGCCGCGGGCGCGACGATCGTCCGGGGAAAGCAGCTGTTCCGGGCCGACGACAAGCCGGTGATCCTGTTCTACGGCGGCATGCCGCTCTACCGCCCGATCGCCGGCCTCGGCCTGGTGGGCCGCGACGTGCGGATCGTCGCCGACAACCTGCGCGCGCTCGGCTACCGGATCGGCCGCCGGCCCGAGGCGGGCGAGAAGGCGCCGGCCCCGGCCGGCAAGAAGGGCGCGACCGTCCGGGACGGGGACGGCGTGCTCACCGCCGATCTCCTCAAGGCCGTCAAACGCTGGCAGGAGGACAACGGCCTCCCGCCCACCGGCACGATCGCCGTCGGCGACGTCGAGGTCCAGTCCGGCGCCGTCCGGGTCGACTCGGTAGCCGTCCAGCCCGGCTCCCCCGCCAACACCGAGCTCATGACGGTCACCGCCACCCGCAAGGTCATCACCGTCTCGGCCGAGCTGGACGCGGCCGCCGGGCTCAGCCGGGGCGAGCACGTGACCGTCACGCTGCCGGACGACCGTACGGTCAAGGCCCGGATCCTCTCGGTCGGCCGCACCCTCACCGCGCCCGCGGGCGGCGTGGCCGACGGCGCCCCGAAGCTGACCGTGCTGGTCACCGCCGACAAGCCCGCCGACCTGGCCGAGCTGGACTCGGCCGGCGTGCAGGTCAACGTCGCCGGAAAGGTCGCCGAGAACGTGCTCGCCGCACCCGTCGAGGCGCTGGTCGCGCTGAGCGAGGGTGGCTACGCCGTGCAGGGCCCGCACGGCCTCGTCGCCGTCACGACCGGCATGTTCGCCGACGGCTGGGTGCAGGTCAGCGGCCAGGGCCTGACCGAGGGCATGGACGTGGTGGTCGCCTCGTGACGCTCGTCTCGGTCGGCCACGCGAGCGTGCGCTATCCCGGCGGGGTGACCGCCCTCGACGACGTGAGCCTCGACATCGACCGCGGCGAGCTGACCGCCATCGTGGGCCCGTCCGGTTCCGGCAAGTCGACGCTGCTCACCGTCATCGGCACCCTGGACCGCCCGACCAGCGGCACCGTCCGCATCGGAGGCCAGGACGTGGCGACCCTGCGCGACCGCCGCCTGGCCGCGCTGCGGGCCCGCGAGATCGGCTTCGTCTTCCAGCAGTTCCACCTGGCCGACGGGCTGAGCGCGGCCGAGAACGTCGCCACCGGCCTGCTCTACGCCGGGGTGCCCCGCCGGCACCGCCGGGAACGTGCCCTGCACGCCCTGGAGCGCGTCGGTCTCGCCGATCGCGCCCGGCACCGGCCGCGCGAGCTGTCCGGCGGCGAGAAGCAGCGGGTGGCGATCGCCCGCGCGCTGGCCAACGGGCCGTCGCTGGTGCTGGCCGACGAGCCGACCGGCGCCCTGGACACCGCCACCGGCCGCACGGTCCTCGACCTGATGCGCCGGCTCAACGAGGAGGGCACCACCATCGTCCTGATCACCCACGACCGTGACATCGCCGCCGCGCTGCCCCGGCAGGTCGAGATCCGCGACGGCCGGATCGTCTCGGACGTGCGCCGATGAACCCCGTCGACCTGCTCGGGCTCGGCCTGCTCGGCCTGCGCACACGCCCGGGCCGGGCCGCGCTCTCCGGGCTCGGCATCGCGATCGGCATCGCCACGATGATCGTCGTGACCGGCCTGCCCGCGTCGGGTCAGGCCGCCCTCGTCGAGCGGCTCAGCGCGCTGGGCACGAACACTCTTCAGGCCACGGCCCAGCCGGATGTCCAGCCGCCCGCGCCGCTGCCCGAGTCGGCCGTCGAGATGGTCCGGCGCATCGGCCCGGTGACCGGCGCGTCCGCCGTGGCCAACACCCATGCGGCCGTACGCCGTAACGACCGCACCGAGCCCAGCGGCCTCACCGCGCTGGCCGCGCGGCTCGACCTGCCCGCCGCGATCCAGGCCCGCGTGCGTTCGGGAGCCTGGCTGAACGCGGCGACAGCGAACTTCCCCGCCGTCGTCCTCGGCTCGGTGGCGGCCGCCCGGCTGGGCGTCACCGACCTGCCCCGGGGCGCCGCCGCACCCCAGGTGGTGATCGGCGACCGCCGCTTCACCGTCGTCGGGATCCTCGGCCCCACTCCGCTGACGCCCGACATCGACCGGTCCGTGCTGGTCGGCTGGCCCGCCGCGAAGTCCGAGCTCGGCTTCGACGGTCACCCCACGGTCCTGTACGTGCGCAGCGACGAGGCCCAGCTGGAGGCGGTGCGCGACGTCCTCGCCGAGACCATCTCCCCCGAGCGCCCGGGCGCGGTGACCGTCACCCGCCCGTCGGACGCGCTCGCCGCCAAGCGGGCCACCGAGAGCAGCTTCTCGGTGCTGTTCCTGGCCCTCGCCGGGGTGGCCCTGGTCATCGGCGGCATCGGCGTGGCCAACACGATGGTCGTCTCGGTGCTCGAACGCCGCTCCGAGATCGGCCTCCGCCGGGCGCTGGGCGCCACCCGGGGCCAGATCCGCGGGCAGTTCCTCACCGAGGCGGTGGTCCTGGCCGGCGCCGGCGGTCTGGCCGGCACCGGCCTGGGCCTGGCCGCCACCGTCGGCTACGCCGCCTGGCAGGGCTGGCCCGTCGTCATCCCCGCCGGGCCGGCCGGCTTCGGCGCGGGCGGCGCGGTGGTCATCGGGGTTCTGGCCGGCGTCTACCCGTGCGTCCGGGCCGCCCGCCTCGCCCCGCGAGCGGCCCTCTCCTGAGCTACTTCTGGCGCCGGGCGGCGATGTCGCGCTCGCAGCCGGGGATCAGGTCGAGACCCATCGAGATCGACTTCGGGTCGTTCTGGTCGCCGCCGAGCGCGATGCTGAGCCCGTCCTCGCCGATCTCGACGTACTGGACGCCCTTCTCCTTGAGGCACTTGACCGTCTCGCGGGCGAAGTCCTTGGCCTCCGGGTTGGCCGGGTCCTTCTCCCACGGCGGCAGCGGGTAGTACTGCGGCTCGCAGATCTTGTTCGCCTCGTCGAACTTCTCGGTCTGCCGCCCCGGCACGCCCGCCGGCCCCGCCTCGGCCTTCTTCCGCTCCTGCTGGATCGTGCTGCCCTTGGCGATGCCGCCGTGGTCGGACATGCATTTGTTGTACGGCCCGAGCAGCGCCTCGAACTCCTCCGGCGTCGTGTCCAGCCGCTCCCGTGGCCGCTGAGCCTTCGGCGAGACGGTCGCCGAGGCCGGCGCCGACGGGCTGACCAGAGTCGCCACCTTCGCCGTGCTCGCCTTGTCGGCCGGCTGGGCGCAGGCGGTCAGCGCGCTCAGCGCCACGGCCACCACCAGCAGTCTCCGCATGATGTCACTCCCTGTCTCCGCGGCCGGGCCGCTCCCGGCCGGGAGCCAGCCTGACGAGCGGACGTCAGGAAGTGATCAGGTTCGGGCGGCGACAGTGCCGGCCCGCCGTCTCACCGTGATCTGGTCCGGGCGACAGCCCCGTAGCCGGTGGCCTCGGCGGGAGTGGGCCGGGGGCCGGGCGCCGGCCGCCAGTCGGAGACCGACACGATCCCCGGCTCCAGCACGTCGAGACCCTCGAAGAAACGGGTGACCTCGGCCAGCGATCGCGGGGAGAACACCGGCTTGATGTTCTTGTTCACCGCGTTCATCGCGGCGATCGTCTGCTCGTCGAGCGGGTCGAACGTCGCGTGCGACAGCACGAGGTAGCTGCCGGCGGGCAGCGCCGCGACCAGGTGCTTCACGATCTCCCACGGATTTTCGTGGTCCTCGACGAAGTGCAGCAGCGCCACCAGCAGCAGCGCGATCGGCTGCGAGAAGTCCAGCGTGTCGCGCAGCGCCGGATCGGCGAGGATCTTCTCCGGGTTCCGGGCATCGGCGTCGATGTACGCGGTCGCGCCCTCGGGCGAACTGGTCAGCAGCGCCCGCGCGTGCACGAGCACCAGCGGATCGTTGTCCACATAGACGATCCGCGACTCGGGGGCGATGCCCTGCGCGACATCGTGCACGTTCTCGTTGGTCGGCAGCCCGGTGCCGATGTCCAGGAACTGCCGTACGCTCGCCTCGGCCGTCAGGAACCGCACCGCCCGCTGCATGAAGGCGCGGTTCTCGCGGGCGGCGGTGCGGATGTGCGGGAAGACGGCGGCGATCGCCTCGGCGGCGTCCCGGTCGGCCTGGAAGTTGTCCTTGCCACCCAGCCAGTAGTCGTACCGTCGCGCCGGGTGCGGCTTGGTCACGTCGAGGCGTTCAGACATGTCCGGGCTGTCGGCGCTCACCAAGATCCCCTGTCATCCGTGACGTCAGGCGCTAGATCATACGAGACCGGCGCCGGTCATGGGCAGTCGTTATGATCCACCTGTGTCCCGCCCCGCACCATCGATCGGGAAGCCGGCTCCGGGCACGGCAGGACGAGCCCGCGGCGCCGGATCCGGCGGGCCGTCCTCGCGGCGCTTGCGGCGACGACGGTCGGCGGGATCGCCGCCCGCGGGGGATCGGCCGGTCCTGATCGCCGCCACGCTGACCCGCTGGCCACCCACGGCAACGACGCGGATCCCACCACCGGCGCCCCTCTGTCCGCCACCCCGCCGGCAGTCTCAGCAGCCACCTCTACCGGCGCGCGCCCTTCGGCGACATCGTCGGCGTTGCCCGGCGCCCGAGCAACGCAGGTCACCAGGGCCTCGGCCACCCGATGGAAGACCAAGCACTACTGCCTCCGCGGGACGGTCAGCAAGACCCTGCTCATCGACGTTACCGCCTGGGCCAAGCAGGCGACCCTCGCGGACGACGTCAAGACCGGGCGGAAGATGGCCCGTCATCGCTTCGCCGGCTACACCGCCGTCATCAGCGCTTCGCCGACCGAGACCAAGCATGCTCTGACCCCGAGGGCAGTCTTTCCCGTCTGACAATCGCCGCCGCAGCCGCCCTCGTGGGAAACCTCTTTTGGCGGCCACTTCGTCATCGCCGCATAGGCACGACAAGACAAAAAACGGGCAACACGATACGATCGTAGTTGCCCAGCACTTTATAGCCCTCAGTTAAATTTACCATGGGGTGGCGCTGTTGTCAAGACTTTCCTCAGAAGCTTCCGCCGCTTTCGCCAACGACACGCTGGAGGACGAACGCCGCTACGTGGCAATGCTCTACCGCAACGTCGACAAGCTGCGCGACGTCGCCGCGCAGCGGTTGGCCCGGACCCAGCTCCACAGCACGAGCAACCCGTCCGCCCGCGCCGAACGCGACGCCGCCAGCACGATGTACCGCGAGCGCATCCGGCAGCTCGAGGGCGTCGACGAGCGGCTCTGCTTCGGCCGGCTCGACATGGACGACGGCGAGATCCGTTACGTCGGCCGGCTGGGGCTGGTCGACGAGGACGACCAGTCCTCGCTGCTCATGGACTGGCGTGCGCCCGCCGCACGCCCGTACTACCTGGCCAACGCCATCACCCGGGAGGGGGTGCGCCGGCGCAGGCAGCTGCGGATGAAGGGCCGCACGGTCACCGGCCTCGACGACGAGTTCCTCGATGTCGAGGCCGCGCCGGCGGACGGCGCGACCTCGCTGACCAACGAGGCCGCGCTGATGGCCGCGCTCACCGCCAACCGCACCGGCCAGATGCAGGACATCGTCGCCACCATCCAGGCCGAGCAGGACGAGATCATCCGTGCCGACATCAACGGCGTGCTGGTCGTGCAGGGCGGGCCCGGCACGGGCAAGACGGCGGTGGCGCTGCACCGGGTGGCCTACCTGCTCTACGCGCACCGCGACCGGCTGGAGAAGCGCGGGGCGCTGATCCTCGGTCCCAACGCGACGTTCCTGCGCTACATCAGCCAGGTGCTGCCGTCGCTGGGCGAGACCGGTGCGCTGCTGTGCACGGTGGGCGACCTCTATCCCGGCGTCGTCGCCACCGGCAGCGAGCCGGACGACGTCGCGGAGATCAAGGGCCGCGCCTCGATGGTGCAGGTCATGGCGAACGCCGTCTACGACCGCCAGGAGACCCCGCCGGTCAAGGAGGTGCTCTTCGAGGGCGACCGGCTCCGGCTCACCCAGAAGATCACCGCCAACGCCAAGCGGCTGGCGCGCGACACGCTGCGCCCGCACAACGAGGCACGGCCGTACTTCGTCCGCGAGATCATCGAGGCGCTGACCAACCAGGTCGCCTCGAACATCGGGCGGCACCTGCTGGTGGACGAGGACATCGAGCAGATCCGGTACGACCTCACCAAATCCCCCGAGGTACGCCAGGCGCTGCACGAACTCTGGCCGATCCTCACGCCGCAGCAGCTGCTGGCCGACCTCTACGCCTCGCCGGAACGGATCGCGGCGGCCACGCCCGATCTCCCCGCGGCCGAGCGGGAGCTGCTGCGGCGCGACCCGTCGGCGCCGTGGACCCCGGGCGACGTACCGCTGCTCGACGAGGCCGCGGAGCTGCTCGGCTGGGACGACCGGGCCGAGCGGGCCCGGGAGGCGGCGCAGTGGCGGGCCGACCTCGAGTACGCCCAGGGCGTCCTGCAGATCCTCAACTACGACGAGGACGAGATCGACGAGGAGGTGCTGCAGGCCACCGATGTGATCGACGCGTCGGCCCTGGCCGACCGGCACGACGACGACGATTACCTGTCCGTCTCGGAGCGGGCCGCCGCCGACCGGACCTGGGCGTTCGGCCACATCGTGGTGGACGAGGCGCAGGAGCTGTCCCCGATGGTGTGGCGGCTGCTCATGCGCCGCAGCCCCAGCCGCTCGATGACCGTGGTCGGCGACGTCGCGCAGACCAGCGACCCCAGCGGCACCACGACCTGGGGCGACGTCTTCGCGCCGTACGTCGCCGACCGGTGGCGGCTGACCGAGCTGACCGTCAACTACCGCACGCCGGCCGAGGTCATGGCCGTCGCCGCCGACGTGCTCGCCGCGATCAGCCCCGGGCTCAAGCCGCCCCGCTCGGCCCGGACGTCCGGCATCGATCCGTGGAGCGGGCAGGTCGGCGACTACCTGCGGGCCGTGCCGGAGGCGGTCCGCGTGGAACGCGCGGCGGTCGGCGGCGGCCAGGTGGCCGTGGTCGCGCCCACCGAGCTGGTGCATCCGCTCGGCGACGCCATCAGGCGCGCGACGACGGCGGAGGTGGTCGTCGGCGACGGCATCTCGCTCGGCGCGGGCATCGTGGTGCTCGACGTCCGCCAGGCCAAGGGCCTCGAGTTCGACTCGGTGCTCGTCGTCGACCCCGGCGGCATCGCCGGCGAGTCCCGGCGCGGCCTCAGCGACCTGTACGTCGCGCTGACCCGCACCACCAAGCGGCTGGGAGTGCTGCACCGCGGCGACCTGCCGGCCGTGCTGCGGCGCCTGAGCGCCCGCGACACCACGCCATTCACCGTCGAGGCAGAGCAGAACCGAGCGGACGAGGGAGCGCGATGAGCACCAGGCCGGAATCGCCCACGGCGGCGGCACCGCAGCCCGCCCCGGCCAAGGGCGTCATGATGACCGTCTACGGACTGCTGCTGGGGATGTTCGTCGCGGTCCTGGCGCCGACCGTGGTCACGGTGGCCCTGCCGGGCATCGTGACCGAGCTCGGCGGCTCGCAGTCGGCGTACACCTGGATCGTCACGGCGGAGCTGCTCGCCATGACCGTCTCGGTACCGCTCTGGGGCAAGTTCGCCGACCTGTACGACAAGAAGTGGCTGTTGCAGGCGTCCCTGGCGCTCTTCGTGCTCGGGTCGCTCGTCGCCGGTTTCGCCGGCTCGATCGGGGTGCTCATCGTGAGCCGGGTCGCGCAGGGCATCGGCGCCGGCGGGCTCACCGCGATGGTGCCCGTCGTGATGGCGGTGATCGTCCCGCCGCGCGAGCGCGGCAAGTACATGGGCCTGTTCGGCGCGGTCTTCACCGTCGGCACCATCATCGGCCCGCCGCTGGGCGGCGCTCTGGCCGAGGTGCCCGGCATCGGCTGGCGGTTGTGCTTCTTCTTCGGCGCGCCCTTCGCGGTGCTGTCCATGGTCGTGCTCCAGCGGACCTTCCACCTGCCCGCGATGCGCCGTGAGGTGCACATCGACTACCTCGGCGCCGCGCTGATCGTCGTCGCCGCCAGCTCGCTGCTCATCTGGTGCTCGCTGGCCGGCGACGTCTTCGCCTGGCGCTCGGCGTGGAGCACCGTGCTGGTGACCGGTGGCTTGGTGGCCTTGGGGCTGGCCATCTGGGTCGAGGCTCGCAGCCCCGAGCCCGTGCTGCCGCTGAGCCTGTTCCGCAACCGGACGGTCGCCCTCACCACCCTGGCCAGCCTGCTCGTCGGCGTCATGATGTTCGGTGGCTCCGTCTTCGTCCCGCCCTACCTCCAGCTGGCACAGGGACTGTCGCCCGGCCAGACCGGCCTGCTGAGCCTGCCGATGGCGCTGGGCATCGTCGTCGCGTCCACGGCGGCGGGCCGCTTCATCACCGCGACCGGCCGGTGGAAGGCGGTCCTCGTGACCGGCGGCGTGCTGGCCGGCGCCGGCACGGTCATGCTCGCCCTGGTCGACGCGGGCACCGGGCTCGTGTGGTTCACGGTGGCCATCACGCTGCTCGGCCTCGGCGTCGGATGCCTGATGCAGAACCTGGTCCTGGTGGCGCAGAGCTCGGTCGACATGCGGCAGCTCGGCGTGGCGACGTCGACGCTGTCGTTCTTCCGGAGCCTGGGCGGCTCGGTCGGGGTCACCGTCCTCGGCGCCGTGTTCGCCCATCGCGTCCAGTCGGTGATCGCCTCCGGGGCGGCCGGCGCCGATGCCGGCCACGGCGACGTCGGCGGGACGCTTCCGGACCTGGGCGACCTGCCGGAGCCGGTCCGGGCCGTCGTCGAACAGGCCTACGCGGTCGCGACCGGCGACATCTTCACCGTCACGGTGCCGATCGCCGTGCTCACCCTGGTGACGGTGGCCTTGCTCAAGAACCGTCCGCTGGCGTCGCAGTTCGGCACGCCGCCGGGGCCGCGGCGCCCGGCCGCCGAGCGGAGCGGGCCGCCCGCGAGCTGACCCGCGAGACACGGTGACGGCCGGTCCGCGCGGACCGGCCGTCACCGTACGGGGAGATCGTCACCAATCGACGTGCGCGGAGTACTCGTCGTACTTCTGGGCGTGGGTCAGCTGCGCCAGGTCCGCCTCGACCATCATCGTCATCAGCTCCTCGAACTTCAGGCGCGGCTCCCAGCCGAGGTCCTCGCGGGCGCGGGTGGGATCGGCGCAGAGGGTCTCGACCTCGGCCGGGCGGACGAACTCGTCGTCGACCACCACGTACCGCGTCCAGTCCAGGCCGACGGCGCCGAAGGCTATCCGGACCGCGTCGCGCACCGAGTGCATGATGCCGGTGCCGACCACGTAGTCGCGCGGCTCGTCCTGGACCAGCATCAGGTGCATGGCGCTCACGTAGTCGCCGGCGAAGCCCCAGTCGCGCCGGGCATCGAGATTGCCGAGCTTGAGCTCGCCGGCCAGGCCAAGCTTGATCTTGGCGACGGTGTGCGAGATCTTCCGGGTGACGAACTCCAGGCCCCGGCGCGGCGACTCGTGGTTGAACAGGATGCCCGAGACGGCGTACATCCCGAAGGACTCCCGGTAGTTGCGGGTGATGAAGTGCCCGTAGGCCTTGGCGACGCCGTACGGGCTCCTCGGGTGGAAGACGGTGGTCTCGGACTGGGGCGTCTCCGCGACCTTGCCGAACATCTCCGACGACGACGCCTGATAGAAGCGGACCTGACGAGACGGCGTGCTCGACGACGACGAGCTGACGCCGGAGACCACCCGCAGCGCCTCCAGCATGCGCAGCACGCCGAGCCCGGTGACCTCACCGGTCAGCTCCGCCTGTTGCCAGGAGAGCGGCACGTACGAGATCGCGCCGAGGTTGTACACCTCGTCGGGCTGGACCCGGTCGATGGCGGCGATCAGGCTGCTCTGGTCGAGCAGGTCCCCCTCGACGAAACGCAGGTCGTGCACGAGGCGGCTGACCCGTGACCGGCGCGGATTCGCCTGGCCGCGTACCAGGCCCCACACCTCGTACCCTTTCTCCAGCAGATGCTCGGCCAGGTACGACCCGTCCTGGCCGGTGATGCCGGTGATCAATGCTCGGCGCGACACGGTTCCTCCTGGTGGTCAGCTCGGTGCGGTTCGGTCTGCGGACGCGGCGCCGGACGCCGTGCCGAGCAGGCCCAGCCGGCGTTGGATGAGGTCGGCCGCGGCCACGCTGCCGCCGGCGGAGCGCAGCCTGCCGGCCCAGTGCTCGGCTCGTTGCCGGTAGGCGGGATCCGTCACCAGCGTGGTGATCTTGTTGACGATGTCGTCGACGTCCGGTCTGTCGACGTTGCGCACCACGAGCCCGGCACCGCTGTCGGCAGCGCGGGCCGCGAAGTCGTTGCAGTCCATCCAGAACGGCATGACCAGCAGCGGCTTGCCGTGCACCAGCCCCTCGTGGAACGCGTTGCCGCCGCCGTGGTTGAAGAACACCCGCACGTTCGGATGTGCCAGGACCTCCAGCTGGGACGGCAGCCATGCCTCGACCCGCAGGTTCGCGGGCAGGTCGGCCGGCAACATCTTCTGCCGGGTCTCGTCGAGCTTCCACAGCACGTGGTGCCGCGGTGCGAGCCGGCGGGCCACCTCGGCCAGCGCGGCCACCTGGCCCGCGGAGGGGCGCATGAACGTGCCGAAGCCGATGTAGACGATCGACGGGTGCTCGTCCAGCCAGGTGTCCAAGGAGGGATTCGGCACGATCTCCCCGGAGTCGCCGGGAAGCACGGCACCGACCATGTGCAGGTTCGGCGACGCGGCCGGGAACGGGTATTCCAGGCCGAACACCGAGCAGCCGAGAATGTCGGCCGCGGCCCGGGCGTAGCGCGACGGGATGCCCTCCGCGTTCGGGATCCCCTCGGCCTTGCGGCGACGCAGATCGGCCAGGGCGGGCCGCATGCGGCGAGGGCTGGCCATGACCGCGCGGGTGCCCAGGCGGAAGAGCACGTTCTCGACCCGCTGCCGGGCGGACATCCGGGCCGGCAGGCCCGACCCCGGTGTCGGATAGCTCCACGGCAGCGTGTCCACGTAGAAGCTGCTGACCGGCACGGCGATCGTCAGGACGTACGGGATGCCCCGCTTCATCGCGGCGTCGATGGCCCAGCCGGTGCACGAGTCGGCCACGATCAGGTCGGGTTGCACCTCGTCGATGGCGGCCAGCGTCCGCTGGTACAGCTCCTCGGTGTACTCGCGGTCGACGTTGGTGTCCATGAAGGCCGCGAAGTCGCGCACCCGCCGGCCGGTGGTCATCGCCCGCAGCGTCGCCTGGTCCCAGTTGGCCGGCCACAGGTGAGGCCGGTACCGGCCGAGCGACACGAACCGCACGGAGCCGCCGGCCGCTCCCCCGCCGATCCGGCGGATCTCGTCCGCCCGTTCGTCGGTGCAGGCGAACCAGAGGTCCGCGTCGCGCCGCACCAGCTCCTGGGCGATCGCCAGCAGCGGATTGATCAGGCCCGCGCTGGGCAGGCTGGCGAACAGCAGCCTGCCCCGAATGCCGTCGCTCACGTCAGGCTCCCTTCGCCAGGATCTCGCCGTCCTCGGACCCGGCGCGCGCGGCGAGCAGCAACTCGGTGATGAACCCCGCGATCGCGTCGACCGTGGGCTGCTGCCAGAGCAGCGTCGTGGGCAGGTCGTGCCCGAAGCGCTGCTGGAGCCGCCGCCGGACGACCACCGTCATGACCGAGTCCATGCCCTGCTCGACGAGGGGCCGTCGCCGGTCGAGCTCGCCGGCCGACAGCCGCATCTCGCCGGCGATGAGCCGGTCGGCCTCCTCGGCGACGATCCGGCGCAGCTCGTCCGGCGCCAGGCTGTCGAGGGGGACGGCTCCGGCGCCGCCCGCGTTGGCCGTGCCGTCGGCGGCGGAGACCTCCTCGACGGTCAGGGCCGCGAGCAGCGGTGGCCGCGGCGCGTCGTCGGAGGCCGGGCTCACGACCGCGTACGCGCCGGGGCCGTGGCCGAGCGCATGCCCGGCCGCCTCGAACAGCAGGCTCGGATCCACCGCCGCGGTCCCGGGCAGCTCGCCGGCCGGCCAGCCGATGCTCCACGTCCCCCGGCAGCCGCTCGCCACCCGATGCGCGGTGAGCGAGTCGGCGTACGAGGCGACGGCCGCCCGCGCGTCACCGGGCTCGGGCGACACCCGCGCCTCCAGCGGCACCGCGAAGAGCAGGAGGTCCAGGGCCTGCGGCGGATACGTGGCGTGCAGCGCGTCGATCACCGCGAGGCAGGAGCCGAGGTCCCCGCCGGGCTTGTCCGGCGCCGCGTACACCACACCGCGCACGGGCGGCAGATCCCACGTCTCCGGGACGAGGCTGCCGCGGCGGGCCCACGCGGCCACGTCGGCCGTCGCGGTGAAGACAGCGACGCCGCGCGCCTCCAGCGCCCGGACGGCGGCGATCTCCGGGCGGAGACCCTCGGTGTGATCCCATTCCGCCCGGTGCGGAAGCGCCACGTCGTCGAGCAGGACCAGCCGCCCGGCGCCGAGCTCGGCCAGCCAGTGCGCGGCGGCGACCCCGGCCGGGGTGAAGGCCCCGACGACGGCGTACGTGCTGTCGGCGCGCACCGGGGGCGGTGAGCCGGTGCCGTCGAGGTCCACCCGGGTGAGCCGGGGCACCGCCGGCCCGTCGGCGTCGAGCGCCACCACGTCCTCGTCCGCGGCCCGGTCCAGCGCCTCCAGGAACGCCTCCGCCGCGGACCCGTCCCAGGCCGGCCCGAGGTCGACGGTGCCCACGCGCAAGCCGGGATGCCCGGCTCGCAGGGCACGGATCAGGCCCCAGAGGGGCGCCTGCCGGGTGTGCGCGGCGTGGCTGCTGTCGCGGACGCCGGAGGTGAGGCACCACAGCCGCGGCCGGCGCTCCTCCGGCAGCCGGCAGACGGCCTCGGCCACGGCGTCGAGCTCCTCCCGCGCGCGACGCGTGGCCACGCTCACCGGCCGGACATGGTCGACCGGGCTCACGAGCACCTCGGCCGACGCGTCGAGGCCGGCGGCGAGCGCGCCGAGACTCGCAGCGTCGGGCACCGCGTGACAGGTGACCCCGGCGGCCGACAGCCCGCCCGCCAGCGACGCCAGGGCAGAACCGACCAGCACGACCGTACGGGTCGCCGGGCGGCCGTCGGCAGCGTCCGCCGGCCGCCAGGCGGTCGTGTGCAGCGCCCGGCGCGCGTCCGTCGCCGGCGCCGCGTCGCCGAGCTCGGTGTAGCGCAGGCCGTCGACCCGCGCGATGCGCCGGCCGGCCGGGTCGGCCACGACCGCGTGGGTGAGACCGAGGCGCTCGTCCGCGAGCACGACGGTGACCGTCACGGTCTCCGGTGCGTCGCCGCCGACCGCGATTAGGTCCGCGTCGACGGCCATGCGCAGCAGGGGGGTGCCGGGGAACACCGCCGGCGCGATCGACATGACCGCGTCGAAGGCGACCGCCCAGCTTTGCGCGCCCGTCCGGCCGTGCGGGGCCTTCACCTCCGCGACGATCACTCCGGCGCCGCGCCGCAGCCGCTCCACGGTCCACTCGAAGCCGGTGGCCGGCACACCCACGGTCGCCAGGCGCTCGCGGATCAGGCCCGGATCGGCGAACTCGGCGTCGTCGCCGGTGCCGGGGGCGATCGGGCCCCCGTGCACGTCGACGTCCGTACCGATCTCGGCCTGTGCGTTGATCAGCCAGGTGTCGCCGGCCGGCGACCTCGACGCGAGCCGCAGGGCGCCGCCGTCGCGGACCACCTGGATCTCCCGGTAGTCGTTGGTGATCAGGGGCTGGCGCATCACCAGGCCGTCGAGGTGTGCGGGCCGCCCGTCGGCGCCGGCGCCGGCCGCCATGAACGTGCTCACCAGCACCGAGGCGGGGACGATCTCCACGCCGTTGAGCGCGTGGCTGCCCGGGTACGGCCGGTTGCCGTCGTCGAGCCCGGTGCGCCACACCACCATCGGGCTGCCCGCGATGCTCTGCCTGGTGCCCAGCAGGGTGTAGCTCTCGACGTCGTGGCCACGCTGCCGGGTCTGCGTGCCGTCGCTGGTCTCGCGCCACAGCCGCCGGCGCTGCCACGCGGTGGTGGGCAGGGCGGTCAGAGAGCCGCCGGGTTGCAGGCTGGACCAGTCGACGCCGACGCCTGCGCAGTGGGCCGCCGCCACCGCCGCGAGATAGGTCCGCACCTCCGGGCGGTTACGGCGCAGCGAGATCCCGGTGAACGCCTCGTCCAGTCCCTTCTCGGCCAGTGTCTCGCCCACCGAGTGAGCGATCAGTGGGTGCGCGGACACCTCGAGGAAGGCGTCGAAGCCGTCCTCGGCGGCGGCGCCGACCGCGGCCGCGAGCCGGACCGGCTGACGCAGGTTGGTCGCCCAGTAGTGGCCGTCGCCGGACGGGACGGCGCGCGGGTCGGTCAGCGCCGTGGAGTACATCGGGATCGCCGGCGTGCCGGGGCGCAACCCGGCGCACAGCTCGGTCAGCTCCGCCAGCAGGGGGTCCATGTGCGGGCTGTGGAAGGCGATGCGGGCCGAGACCCGGCGGGCCTGGATGCCCTCGTCCGGCCAGGTGTCCAGCACCTCCTGCACCGCCCGCAGGTCACCGGCGAGCACGGTGGACACGGGCGAGGCGGCGATCGCCGGCGACAGGTCGGCCCGGCCGGCGAGCCGCTGCGCCGCCTGGTCGAACGAGAGCGAGACCATCACCATGTCGCCCTTGCCCTCGGCCCGGGTGAGCAGGCGGGAGCGCCAGCACGACACTCGGGCGCCCTCCTCGAGAGTCAGCAGGCCGCAGGTCACGGCGGCGGCGACCTCGCCCATCGAGTGCCCGATGACGGCGTCGGGGGTGACCCCACGGCCGCGCCACATGGCGGCGAGGCCCACCTGCATCGCGAAGATCATCGGCTGGATGCGGTCGACCGTCTCGAACGTGCCGCTGCGGATGAGCTCGCGGGCGGTGAACCCGCTCTCGGCGGCGAACACCGGATCGAGCACGTCGATCACCTTGGCGAACTCGGGCTCGGCCTCCAGCAGCTCCCGGCCCATGCCGCTCCAGTGCGAGCCGTGGCCGGAGAAGACCCAGACGAGCCCCCGGCCCTGGCGGGGCCGCACGACGTCCGTGACGACGCCGTCGGCCGGCCGGTCCGCGGCCAGCAGGCGCAGGCCGGCGACCAGCTCCTCGCGCCCACCGGCGACGATGCCGGCCCGGTGCGACTGGTGGGTGCGGTGGTGGGCCAGCGTGCGGCCGACCGCGGCGAGCGGCACCTCCGTGCGGCCGCCGACGTGCTCGGCCAGCTCGGCCGCGGCCTGGCGCAACGCCGCGCCGCCGGCGGCCGACAGCGGATAGAGCCGGACCTCGTCGTCGTCCCGCGGGGCGGGGCCGGCGGCGCGCTGCGGTGCCTGCTCCATGACGAGGTGCGCGACCGTGCCGCCGTAGCCGAAGCCGGAGACACCGGCCCGGCGCGGATGCGCCCGGCGCGGCCACTGCGCGGCCGACTCCGCGAGACGCAGCCCCGAGTCGGCCCACGGGATCTCCGGGTTGAGCTCGGTGTGCAGCAGGCTGGCCGGCACGACCGCGTTCTGCAGGGCGAGCGTGGTCTTGATGACGCTGGCGACGCCCGCGGCGCCCTCCAGGTGACCGATGTTGGACTTCACCGAGCCGACGAGGCAGGGGTCGCCGCCGGCGCGCCGCGCGCCGTAGACGGCGCTGATCGCGCTCGCCTCCATCGGGTCGCCGAGGCGCGTGCCGGTGCCGTGCGCCTCGACGTAGTCGACGGTGGCCGGGTCGACGCCGGCCTGCTCGCAGGCGCGGATCATGACGTGCTCCTGCGCCGCCCCGCACGGGGCCATGATGCCGTTGGTGTGGCCGTCCTGGTTCACGGCGCTGCCCCGGATCACCGCGAGCACCCGGTCGCCGTCGCGCTCGGCGTCCGAGAGCAGCTTCAGAACGACGACGCCGCATCCTTCGCCGCGGCCGTATCCGTCCGCGCTCGCGTCGAACGGCTTCGAGCGGCCGTCGGGCGCGAGCGCGCCGGCGGCGCCGAGGGTCAGCGACTGGCCCGGCGAGGCGATCAGGTTGACCCCGGCCGCGATCGCCACCGTGCTCTCGGCGAGGCGCAGGCTCTGGCAGGCGAGATGCACGGCCACCAGCGAGGCGGAGCAGGCGGTGTCCACCGCGATGCTCGGGCCCCGCAGGTCGAGCACGTGCGAGATCCGGTTGGCGGTTCCGCAGCTGGCCGCGCCGATGCCGGTCCACGCCTCGATGCCGGGCAGGTCCTCCAGCAACCGGCTGCCGTAGTCGCCGCTGCACAGCCCGACGAAGACACCGGCGTCGGTCCCGGCGAGGGTGCCGGGCACGATGCCGGCGTGCTCCAGCGCCTCCCAGGTGACCTCGAGCAGGATCCGCTGCTGGGGGTCCATGAGCTCGGCCTCGCGCGGGGTGATGCCGAAGAACTCGGTGTCGAACTCCTCGATGCCGGAGATGAAGTTGCCGCGCGCGATGGCCCGCCTCATGGCCGAGGTGAACTCGGCGCCGTGGGCCGCGTACGGCGCCCACCGCTCCCACGGGACGTCGCCGACGGTGCTGCGCTGCTCGACGAGCAGGTCCCAGAACTGTTCCGGCCCGTAGACGTCACCGGGCAGGCGACAGCCGAGACCGACAACGGCGATCGGTTCGGCCGTGCGAAGGTCGGCTGCGTTCGTCATCAGGCCCCCTCCGGCGTACCCAGGATCTTGATCACGGCGCAGGCCAGGTTGATCCCCGGCCCGGTGCCGAGCAGCAGCATGTGCTGGCCCGGCCGCAGCTGCCCGCTGTCCACGAAGTGCTTGAGCGACAGGACGTGGTCGCTGGCCCCGCAGTGGCCGATGGTCCGGCCGTACTCCCACGACGACTTGGACATCGGCAGGCCGAGCGGCGCCATGCACCGCTGCTCGACCACCTCGCGGGAGTAGTTCATGAACGCCACCCGGTCGAGGTCGGCGAACTCGAGGCCGCACTCGGCGACCGTGTCCGCCACCGTGCTGATCATGAGCTCCTGCGCCCTGGCGAGCGCGGCCATCCCGGCGCTGCGGGCCACCACCTGCTGCTGGAAGCGGCCGGCGAAGCTGAGTGACCGGCCGACGGTGGCGGTCGGCGGGAACAGCGGCTCGCCGCCCCGGTGCAGCTCCTCGGCCTCGGGCACGGTCACCGACGACATTGCGAGCAGCTGGGCGTAGCCGGGGTCCTTGGTCAGGACGAGAGCGGAGCCGGCGTCGCCGGCCACGGTGCCCGGGTTCATCCGCCAGCGGTCCATCATGGGCGTGCCGTAGTTGTCCGCCGCGACCAGCAGGGCATGGCGGCGGTGCTCCTCCGCCCGCAGGTGGCTGACCGCGAGCAGCATGGCGCTGAACATGCCGTTGCACCCTTGGCGGATCTCCACCGCGGGAACCTCTCCCCCGGTCAGATGGCGTTGCAGGTACGCGTGCGGCAGCCACCCGTCCGGCCCCTGATGCCAGGTGCTGGCATAGATCATCAGACTCAGCTCGCTCGCCGGCCGGCCGAACTGCTTGACCGCCTCCTGGGCCGCACGCAGGGCCATCTCCGGCGCGGGCAGGTCGCCGGCGACCGCGGCGCCGCCGAGCTGGTGGATCTCCACGTCCTCCGCCGGGTAGAGGCCGTCGCCGACCGCCTCCTGCACGGTCACCGTCGGCGGCAGGAAAGCGCCTATCCCGCCGATATAAACGTCTGGTGTGCGCACGAATACGCCTCCTCGGGCAATGCAATTCGACGGGAATAAGCCGCTGGGAGGAAACGTACGAGCAGGGCCGATCGGCGCAACACCCCTAAGCTCACGAACCACCGGCCTTCTAGGGGTGGCCACCGCCGCGACGAGCGGATAGGAATGGTACGGCAAACAAGAAGCCGAGCGGAAAGCGCGCCTAATGACCGAGGAAGAGAGTCTCTGGATTCGCCGGTTCCACCAGTCTCCCGAGGCGAAGATCCGGCTTTTCTGCCTACCCCATGCCGGCGGCTCGGCCAGCTATTTCTTCCCGATGTCGCGAAGGCTGACGCCGGCCGTGGAGGTGCTGCCGGTGCAGTATCCCGGCCGTCAGGACCGCCGGTTCGAGCGCTGCGTCGATAATTTGCACGAGCTGGCCGACCTCGTGTTCGAGGCGATCCGCGGCCTCGCCGACCGGCCCGTCGCGTTCTTCGGGCACAGCATGGGAGCGGCGCTGGCCTTCGAGGTCTCCCTTCGGATGGAGGCGAAGCTCGGCGTCAGCCCCCGGCACCTCATCGTCTCCGGCCGCCGGGCGCCGTCGACGTCCCGCGTCGAACAGGTGCACCTGCGCGACGACAGCGGCATCGTGGCGGAGCTGCGCGATCTCAGCGGCACCGCGGACGACATGCTCGGCGACACCGACATCCTGCGCATGATCCTGCCCGCCATCCGGGCCGACTACCGGGCGATCGAGACGTACCAAGGCCGGCCGGACGACGCGGTCCAGGCGCCGATCACCGTGCTCACCGGCGACACCGACCCACGGGTGTCGCTCGCCGAGGCACACGAGTGGCGCTCGCACACGACCGGCACGTCGGAGGTCCTGGTCTTTCCGGGCGGGCACTTCTATCTCAACGACTGCCGCAACGATGTGAACGGCATCGTGGCCCGCATCCTCGCCGAGTCCTGACCGCGTCAGTACGCGAGCGACGCGTCGATCGCCTCCAGGATCCGGTCGGCGTCCGGAAGATAGATCTCCTCCGCCCGCGCCGGCGGGTACGGGATGTTGTACCCGCCGACGCGCAGCACCGGGGCCTCCATCTCGAAGTAGCAGTGCTCGGTGAGCAACGCCGAGATCTCCGCACCCAGGCCGAGCGTCGTCGGTGCCTCGTGCACGACGACCGCCCGGCGTGTGCGGCGGACCGAGGCGAGCACCGCGGGCAGGTCGAGCGGTGCCAGCGACCGGAGGTCCACGACCTCGATCGACCTGCCCTCCTCCTCGGCGATCTGCGCGGCGGCGAGCGCGGGACGGACCATGGAGCCGTACGTCACCAGCGTGAGATCGCTGCCGCCGCGGACGGTCCGGGCGGAGTGCAACGCGGGAGCGGCGGACAGCGGGGCCTGTTCGTCGACCTCCGCCTTGTCCCAGTAGCGGCACTTGGGCTCATAGAAGATCACGGGGTCGTCGCCGGCCACCGCCTGCTGGATCATCGTGTACCCGTCGGACGGCGTGGCGCAGGTGACGACGCGCAGCCCGGCGGTGTGCACGAAATACGACTCGTTCGACTCGCTGTGGTGCTCCACCGCGCCGATGCCGCCGCTGCCCGGGATCCGGATCACCACCGGAAGAGCGAGCCGGCCCGCGGACCGTGCCCGCATCTTGGCGAGCTGGCTGACGATCTGGTCGAACGCCGGATAGACGAACCCGTCGAACTGGATCTCGCAGACCGGCCGGTATCCGCGCAGCGCCAGGCCGACGGCGGTGCCCACGATGCCGGACTCGGCGAGCGGAGTGTCCATGACGCGGTCCGCCCCGAAGTCCTTCTGCAGGCCGCTGGTCACCCGGAAGACGCCGCCGAGCCGGCCGACGTCCTCGCCCATCACCACGACCCGGGGATCGCTGGTCATCGCGGCCCGCAGGCCCCGGTTCAGTGCCTGCCCCAGCGTGATCATCGGCCCGCCGCCGCGACCGGTCCGGGACCGTCGGCGAAGCTCGCCCGGTAGGCGCTCATGGCCTCACGTTCCCGGCGCAACAGCGGCGGCTCCTGAGCGAAGGTGTGCCGGAACGTCTCCTCCAGCGCCGGGTCGGGCAGCGCGAGGCACGCGGCCCGCGTCTGTTCCGCCAGCTTGCGCGCCTCCTCGTCCAGCTGCTGGAAATACTGCTCGCCGGCCCAGCCCCGCGTGCGCAGCAGGGTGTCCAGGCGGCTGACGGGGTCCCGCTCGCGCCAGAGGTCCACCTCGGCCTCCGACCGGTAGATCCGTGGGTCGTCCGAGGTGCTGTGGCCGGCGACGCGATAGGTGAGCGCCTCGATCAGGGCCGGCGGGCCTCCCGCGCGCACCCGGTCGGAGGCCTTCGCGGTCACGGCGTGCACGGCCAGCGCGTCGTTGCCGTCCACGAAGTAGGTGTCCAGGCCGAAACCGGCGGCCCGCAGGTGCAGGGGCGCGCCCATCTGCTGCGCCGTGGCGGTGGAGATGGCCCACTGGTTGTTCTGGCAGAAGAACACGATCGGCGCGTTGGTGACCACCGCCCAGTTCAGCGCCTCGTTCACGTCACCCTGGCTGCTGGCGCCGTCGCCGAAGTAGGCGAGCACCATCTCGGGCGCGCCGTCGAGCCGCACCCCGAGCGCGTAGCCGGTGGCGTGCAGCGTCTGCGCGCCGAGGACGAGGCTGTAGATGTGGAAGCGGTATCGGGCCGGGTCCCATCCACTGTGGGCGATTCCCCGCCACTGCGCCAGGAGCTCCGCGGGGCTGATGCCACGGCACAGCGCCGCCGCGTGCTCGCGATAGCTGGGGAACACGTGGTCGTGCGCGGCGATCGCCCGGATCGAGCCGACCTGCGCCGCCTCCTGGCCGAGCGCCATCAGCCAGAGGCCGAGCTCGCCCTGCCGCTGCAACGCGAGCGCCTCCTCGTCGAACCGGCGGGCGAGGACCATGTCCCGGAACAGGTCGCGGCAGAGCGCCGGGGTGACGTCGAGGGGGAACCGAGGATCCGCCCGCAGTGTCCCGTCGGGAGCCAGCATCTGGATCACATTCGCCTCACGTTTCTCGAGTGAACGCCCACGGTCGCGGTACGCCGGTCGCCCCGGGGGTGGACGGCCGGCGTACCCGTACCGCGAAGCGGAGCTCATGGCTCTCGACCTCGCGGCGATGACGGCCCGCCGGCGATGACCGGCGATTCGTCATCGGCGGCGGCCCGGCGTGTGACCGGAGCCCGCCGTCCGCACAGCGGACCGGGTGTCGCCGAATGGCGCGGCGGCGGAACGGAAATGGGCAGAATGGATATCCACATATGGGCTTACCCCGAACGACGATACTGCGCGGCCCGGCGCGCATAACCCCTAAAGGGACCCTTACTTCAACGGCCCGCCCCTAGGCTCCGGACTCATTTAGGGGTTCCGGTGGCCGCTCGTGCCCGATGAATATGGGCGGCATGACCATGAACTGTCAGATCTGCTCCAGCGAGGAGCTCATACACGTCGCCTCTCTCGGGCATCATGCCCTGCCGGACGTCTTTGTGACACCGGACGAGGCGGCCGAGCCGTTCACCGTCTACCCGCTCGACTTCTACGTCTGCGGGAAATGCTGGCTGGCCCAGATCGGCTACCGCGTCGATCCCGCGCTGCTCTTCCGGGACTTCGTCTACACAACGGAATCGAACCCGGCCTCGAAGCCGCACTTCGAGAGGCTCGTCAAGTCCCTCGTCGAGCGTTTCCAGCTCGGCCGGCAGGATCTCGCGGTCGATCTCGCGAGCAATGACGGGACTCTGCTCGAGCAGTACGGCGAAGACGTGCGAGTCCTCGGCGTGGACCCCTCGTCGACCACCAGCCGGGCGATCGCCAAGGGACTGCCCACCATCGTCGACTTCTTCACCGAGGCCACCGCCAAGCAGATCCTGGCGACCTATCAGCCGGCCAAGGTGATCACCACGATGAACGCGTTCGCGCACATCAAGGAACTCGACGCCTTCATGGACGGGGTCGTGACGCTGCTGGCCGAGGACGGCGTCTTCGTGACCGAGTCCCACCATCTTCAGAACGTCATCGCCAAGATGCAGTACGACCTCATCCACCATGAGCATCTGCGGTTCTACTCCCTGAAGCCGCTGATGGTGCTCTTCGACCGCTACGGCCTCGAGATCTTCGACGTGGAGGAGACCGAGACCCAGGGCGGCTCCATCCTGGTCTATGCGGGCCGGGCCGGCGTCCGCCCGGTCTCCGCGAACGTCGGGAGGCTGCTCGCGCAGGAAACCGCCGCCGGGCTCTATGCGATCGACACGTACGAGGCGTGGGCGGCCCGGCTGGTCCAGTCGAAGCAGCGGCTCATGTCCCTGCTGTACGAGCTCAAATCGCAAGGCGCGAGCATCGCCGGGATCGGGGCGTCCGCCAAGGGCAACACCATCGTCAACTACTGCGGAATCCGGCCGGACGTGCTCGATTACATCACCGATGGGTCCGAGCTGAAGCAGGGGAAACTCGCCCCCGGCTCACTGATCCCGGTGACCGCCGATCAGGAATTGCTCGACCGGCAGCCGGAATACGCGCTCGTGCTGACCTCGAACCTGAAGGACATCATCATCCGGAAATTGCGGGGCAAGGGATACCAGGGCAAGTTCATCGTCACCGGCGACGTGCCCTCTGTCGAGTAAGAGGCGAAAGTCCTGAAGGGATCATCATGAAGAGGGCTCTCATCACCGGGGTCGCCGGGCAGGACGGCAGCTACCTGTCGGAACTCCTGCTCTCCAAGGGTTACGAGGTCTGGGGCATCGTCCGCCGCAACTCCGTTCCGGAGCATCAAAGCTCCAGGATCGGCTCGCTCGGCGGACTGCACCTCGAATACGGGGACCTGCTCGACAGCGCGTCGCTGGAACGCTGCATGCGGCTGGCGGCGCCGGACGAGATCTACAACCTCGCGTCCCAGAGCCACGTCCGGATCAGCTTCGACATCCCGCAGTTCACGGTCCAGGCGAACGCCATGGGCCTGCTGAACCTGCTCGAGGTCTATCGGAAGGTCGCCCCGGAGGCGCGCTTCTACCAGGCGAGCTCGTCGGAGATGTTCGGCAACTCGGTGGACCCGGACGGTTTCCAGCGCGAGACGACGCCCCTGAACCCGGTCAGCCCGTACGGGTGCTCCAAGGTGTTCGGCTACAACATGGTCCGCAACTATCGCGAGAGCTTCGACCTCTTCGCGGTCAACGGAATCCTGTTCAACCACGAGAGCCCGAGACGCGGGTCGAACTTCGTCACCAACAAGGTGGTGAAGACGGCCGTTCAGATCAAGCACAAGATCGCCAAGCAACTGGTGCTCGGCAATCTCGACTCGTATCGGGACTGGGGCCACTCGAAGGACTACGTGCGCGGCATGCACATGATCGTCAATCACGACTCGCCGGGCGACTTCGTGATCGCCACCGGGCAGACTCACTCCGTACGAGAGCTTTGCGAGTACGTCTTCGGCAAGCTCGGGATGGACTACCGGGAATATGTCGTGCAGGACCCGAAGTTCATGCGCCCCTCCGAGCTCACCTATCTCCGAGGCGACTCGTCGCTGTTCCGCGAGACGTTCGGATGGGAGCCGGAATACACCTTCGAGGCGCTGCTCGACGAGATGATCGAGCACTGGGAGTCGGTCACCGTGGGGCCGATGGCCGGCTCGTACACCGGGCTCCCTCGGTGACACGGGAGCGGGTTCCCCGGATCCTGCTGGCATCGCTGCCGAGCACCGGGCTGATCAACCCGTTGCTGGAGATCGCGGGAGAGCTGAACGAGCGTGGCGCCGCCGATCTGTGGTTCGCCTCCACCGAGGAGGGGCGCGGCCACGTCGAGCGGATCCCGGGGCGGAACACGGTGCGCTTCGTGTCGCTCGGCCACTACAAGGCCGAGCTGGACCCGAGCCGATGGGACGACGCGACGCTCGCGTCGATGAGCTCCCCGTCGCGGCTGCGCAACATCGCGGCCTTCATCGACAAGAACATCGATCACGAGTACACCGCGCAGCAGTACGAGCGAGCCCTCCAGGAGTTCGCTCGCGTCCGGCCCGACGTGGCCCTCATCGACCTGTGCACCCCCTGGGCGATCGACGCCGCCATCAAACTCGGCGTGCCGTACGTGCTGAGCGTGCCGGCGCCGATCAGCGGCGTGTACCTGGACCGGCTGCCGTGGAGCTTCCCCACGCCGTTCTCGGGGCTCCCGCTGCGCATGAGCCGCCGCCAGCAGCTGTCGAACGTGCTGTTCCGGCTGGGGGCGATGGCGGCGTACGCCCGCCCCCGGAACCTGCTGCCCACGCTGGCCGCGACGCGCCGGCGCAGGAAGGCCGGCATCGCCAACGCCGCGGCCGTGCCGTCCCGGTACGCCGATGCCGCCGCCGCCGTCCTGGTCTTCTCCGTCTTCGGGCTCGAATACCCGTTCCCGTCGGCCCCGGATCACCTGCACATGGTGGGCACCCTGATGCCGGAGACCACCACGCCGGGATCCGGCGACCCCGAGATCGACGCCTGGCTCGAGTCGTACGCCTCGGTCGTCTACATCGGTTTCGGCACGGTCATGCGCCCCACCCAGGAGCTGGTGGACGCCGTCGTGGCGGCGTGCGCCCGCCTCGGCCCGGACGTCGGTGTGCTGTGGAAGGTGTCCCGGGCGGCCGGCGCTGTCCTTCCGGACCTGTTTCCCGACCCCCTCCCCGGCAACCTGAAGGTCGTGAGCTGGGTGCCCTCGCAGCTGGGCCTGCTGGCGCATCCCCGGGTGCGCGTGTTCTTCGGCCACGGCGGCGGCAACGCGGTGAACGAGGGCCTGGTGTTCGGCAAACCGCTGCTGATCCTGCCCTTCTGGATGGACTGCCACGACCTGGCGGCCCGCGTCGTCGAGGCCGGCGTCGGCCTGTCGATCTCCGCACCGGACGCGGACCAGATCGTCGGCAAGCTGCGCCGGCTGCTCGACGAGGACGGTTTCCGCGAACGGGCGGAACAGTTGGGCCGCTCCCTGAAGGAAGCCGGCGGCGTGTCACGAGCGGCGGACGTGCTGCTGTCCTGCGCGCCAAGCCCGGAAACGGTCGCGCCGCTCCACCGCTGAGGTCGCGCTGGGTTGTCACCGGTCGGTGGACAGCCCCTCGCGCACGGCCCATGCCTCGGTCGCGGCACGAACGGCGTCCTCGTCAGTGCCGTGAACGCCTTGCCCGTCGCCGCCGGGCAGGCTGCCGTCGTCGCACGGCACGCTTCATCCGGACCACATTCATGCCGGGGCCGACGACGTCACGCTGCTGGGGCGCCGGGTTCGGGATCTCACGAGCCACTGCCTACCGCTATCTTCGCCGAAGGCATCAGCGTCCTCACCGCCCACGCCCCGGATTCGCACGAAGCGCCGCGCCGGCAAGGCGAACGCGGCTTCGCCCTCCTCGCCGGCCGCTGGAAAACGCTGCGACACACCACCATAAGCCCACGCCGGATCGGCGACATCGTCGCCGCAGCGCTCCATCTCAGCCACTTCGAATATCGATACCTGCGCGAAGCTCGCTGAGATCACCTCAGTAGGCGGCATTAACGAGACCATGGTGGGGTTGTCGTCCGGCCCGTTCTCATCGAGGGAACGGAATGGCCGGAGCTGTGGGCCGCGGGGTCCTGGTCGGTGGGCGACGTGCTCTGTGTGCGGCCCGAGCGGATCAGCGGGCCGGCCAGCGCGGTGGTGATCAGGGCCATGAGCACCATCATCGTGAACATCTGGCCGTCGAGCACGCCGAGCTGGAGGCCGACGCTCAGCACCACGAGCTCGGTCAGGCCGCGCGTGTTGACGAGGATGCCGAGGGTGCCGGCGTCGCGCCAGGACATGCCGAAGGACACCGCGGGCACGATCGCGCCGATCAGCTTGCCGCAGGTGGCGATCAGGACGATCGCGGCGAGCTCGAGGAGGTTCGCGCCGGTCAGCCCGCCGATGTCGACGCCGAGGCCGGTGACGATGAAGAACACCGGGAGCAGCACCACGCTCACGTGCTCCAACGGCCGGCGCACCCGTTCGCCGAGCTCGGGCGCTGGGTCGCGGGGCATGACGAGGCCGACGCAGAACGCGCCGAAGATGGCGTGCAACCCGATCCAGGTGGTGACGTACGCCGCCAGGAACACCAGGGCGACCACCGCCACCAGCAGGTACGTCGTGGCGTGGCGCCGGGTCAGGAAGACCAGGAACGGGCGTACGACGGTCCGCAGCACCACGAGGAAGACCGCCAGCAGGATCAGCATGCGGATCAGGTCGAACGGTCCGCTCGCGGTGACGATCGCCGTCACCACCGCCAGCAGGCACCAGGCCAGCACGTCGTCGATCGCCGCGCTGATCAGGGCGATGCTGCCCACCCGCGTGCCGGTGAGGCGCCGCTCGGCGAGGATGCGCGCCAGGACCGGGAAGGCGGTGATCGACATGGCGACGCCGAGGAAGAGCGCGAACTCCGTGAAGCCGACCCGGTCGGCGCCGACCGTGTCGTGGCGGTGGTACAGCAGCGTCGCCAGCGCGACGCCCAGGCCGAACGAGACCGCGATCGAGCCGATCGACACGGCGGCGGCGGTGCCGCGGTGGCTGCGCAGCTGGGCGGGGTTGAACTCCCAGCCGATCAGGAACATGAACAGCGCCAGGCCGATCTGGGCGACGGTGGACAGGAACGGCCGGGCCTCGGCCGGGAAGAGCCACGCTGTCGGGTTGCCGGGCAGCAGCCCGAGCAGGCTGGGCCCGAGCGCGACCCCCGCGAGGATCTCCCCGATCACCGCCGGCTGGCGTAGCCGCCTCACCCATCGGCCCAGCAGGGTGCCGGCCACCAGCACCAGCGCGATGTCGAGCAGCACCGTGGCGATCAGCAGTTCGGAGTGGCTTGCCGGTGACCCCATCGACGCCTCAGCCCTTCCGCCGGCGGACGTCAGGATCGATGCGGTTCATTGTTCCTCCCGGTTGTCGTGGCTGTCGCTGAGGAAGGCCCGCACGAGCCGGCGGGCGGCGTCCGACGCGGTCGCCGAGCCGTCGGCCACCCGCGCGCCGAGCGCCGCGGCGCGGGCGGCGGTGCGCGCATCGGTGGTGAAGGCGTCCGCGAGCATGGCGTGGGCGCTCGACCACATCGCCTGGACGTCCTGCTCACCGCGACGGCGGGTCAGCTCCCCGGAGGCGGTGCGGTCGCGGAACCGGTCGGCGATGTGCTCCCACAGTTCGGCGACGCCGGTGCCCTCGGCGGCGCTGCACGTCATCACCCGTGGGGCCGGGCGGTCCGCGCCGGCCGGCAGCAGGTGCAGGGCGGCCGACAGCTCACGCGCGGTGTTCCTGCCCGCCGTGACGCGCGGGCCGTCCGCCTTGTTGACGACCACGACGTCGGCGAACTCCAGCGTTCCCATCTTGATGCCCTGCAGCTGGTCGCCCGCGCCGATCAGGGCGAGCAGGACGAAGGTGTCGACCATCGTGGCCACGGCGGCCTCGGTCTGTCCCACCCCGACGGTCTCGACCAGGACCACGTCGTATCCGGCCGCCTCCACCACGGTGATGGCCGCGCGGGTGGCCGGGCCGGTCCCGCCGCGGGCGCCGGCCGAGGGCGAGGCGCGCACGTACGCGCCGGGCCGGCCGGCCAGCCGGCTCATCCGGGTCGCGTCGCCGAGGATGCTGCCGCCGGTGCGCTCCGAGGACGGGTCGACGGCCAGCACGGCGACCCGGTGCTTGCGGTCGGTCAGCAGCGAGCCGAGGGCGTCGATGAGGGTGGACTTGCCGGCTCCGGGCACCCCCGAGATGCCGATGCGGTGGGCGTTCCCGGCGTACGGCGCCAGCCTCGCCAGCAGCGCCCGGGCCGCCGCACGGTCGGCCGGAGCGGTCGACTCGACCAGGGTGATCGCCCGGCCGAGGTCGGCCCGCGACCCGGCGGTCACCCCGGCCGCGCAGTCGTCGAGGTTCATCCGGCGGGCTCCGCGGGCGTGGCCTCGCCGAGCAGCGACAGGAGCCGCACGGCCATCGCGGCGATGGCCGTGCCGGGTCCGAAGACCTCCGCCGCCCCGGACTCGCGCAGGGCCGCGTGGTCGCCGGGCGGCACGACGCCGCCGACGACGATCCGGATGTCGGCACGGCCGAGGGATGCCAGTTCGCGGCGCAGCTCGGGCACGAGCGTGAGGTGGCCGCCGGCCAGCGAGCTCAGCCCGACCACGTGGACGTCCGCATCGACCGCCTGCAGCGCGACCTCGGCCGGTGTCTGGAACAGGGCGCCCACGTCGACGTCGAAGCCCAGGTCGGCGAGGGCGGTGGCGACCACCTTCTGGCCCCGGTCGTGTCCGTCCTGCCCGGCCTTCGCGACGAGGATGCGGGGTTGCCGGCCGTTGCGGGCCGCGAACGCGGTCACCTCGGCGCGCGCCCTCCGGACGGCGTCGTCGTCGCCGGCCTCGCGGTGGTAGACCCCGCCGACGATGCGTGGGGTGGCCGCGTACCGGCCGAAGACCCGCTCGACGGCGGCCGACATCTCCCCCACCGTCGCGCCGGCCCGGGCCGCGGCCACGGCGCGGTCGAGGAGGTTGCCGGCGCCGGTCGGCTCTCCGGCCGCCGCCGTGAGCCCGGCCAGCGCGGCGGAGCAGGCCGCCTCGTCGCGCTCGGCCCGCAACCGGCGCAGCCGCTCCCGCTGCGCGCGGCGTACCGCCCGATTGTCGATCTTGAGGACGTCGACCGGCCGTTCGCCGCCGGCCCGGTGAAGGTTGAGGCCGACGACCGGCCGCCGGCCGGAGTCGATGCGCGCCTGGGTGAGCGCCGCCGCCTCCTCGATGCGCGCCTTCGGCAGGCCCTGGGCGATGGCCCGGGCCATCCCGCCCGCCTCCTCGATCTCGGCGAGGTGGACGCGCGCCCGCGCGCACAGGTCGGCGGTGAGCCGCTCGACGTAGGCGCTGCCGCCCCACGGGTCCACGACCCGCTGGATCCCGGTCTCGTGACGCAGCACCAGCTGCGTGTCCCTGGCAATGCGCGCGGAGTCGTCGGTCGGCAGGGCGAGCGCCTCGTCGAAGGCGTTCGTGTGCAGCGACTGGGTGTGTCCCTGGGTGGCGGCCATCGCCTCGACGCAGGTGCGCACCACGTTGTTGAGCACGTCCTGCGCGGTGAGCGACCATCCGGAGGTCTGGGTGTGCGCGCGGAGGCTCATCGAGCGTGCGTCCTCGGCGCCGAGCCCGCGGACCGTCTCGGCCCAGAGCAGCCGCGCCGCCCGCTGCTTGGCGACCTCCATGAAGAAGTCCATGCCGGCGGCCCAGAAGAACGAGAGCCGGGGCGCCACGCGGTCGATGCCGAGCCCGGCGGCGCGGGCGGCGCGCAGGTATTCGATGCCGTCGGCGATGGTGTACGCCAGCTCGAGATCGGCGGGTGCGCCGGCCTCGTGCATGTGGTAGCCGGAGATGGAGATGGAGTTGAACCGGGGCATCCGCGCCGAGGTGTAGGCGAAGATGTCGGCGACGATCCGCATCGACGGGCCGGGCGGATAGATGTAGGTGTTGCGCACCATGAACTCTTTGAGGATGTCGTTCTGGATCGTGCCGGTGAGCTTCTCCGGCGGCACGCCCTGCTCCTCCGCGGCGACGATGTAGAGCGCGAGCACCGGCAGCACCGCGCCGTTCATCGTCATCGAGACGCTGGTCCGGTCGAGCGGGATGCCGTCGAACAGCACCCGCATGTCGAGCAGGGAGTCGATCGCCACCCCGGCCATACCCACGTCCGCGGCGGCCCGGGGGTGGTCGGAGTCGTAGCCGCGGTGGGTGGGCAGATCGAAGGCGATCGAGAGACCGGTCTGCCCGGCCGCGAGGTTGCGCCGGTAGAAGGCGTTCGACTCCTCGGCGGTGGAGAACCCCGCATATTGCCGGACGGTCCACGGTTGCGTGGTGTACATGGTCGGATACGGTCCCCGGCGGTACGGCGGCACGCCCGGCAGGCCGCCGAGGTCGAGGCCGGCCACGTCGGCGGCGGTGTAGTACGGCGCCACGTCGATGCCCTCCGGGGTGGGCAGCGGTTCCCCGGCCGAGGCGCGGGCCGGCGCGGGCGTGCCGAGGTCGACCCGGGCGAAGTCGGGGATCATCGCGCGGCTCCCACCTGGCCGGGCAGGTCGCCGAGCTCCTCGGCGTAGCGCCGCCGTGGCAGGCCGGCACCGGCGAGCTCGGTCACGCCGACCACCGTGCGCCGCTGGTGGCGCAGGTCCGCCCGGCGTCGCCGGGCGGTCGCCGCGAGCCGTTCACCGATCATGCCGTCGGCCAGCGACGCGGCCATGCCGCCGTTGACCTCGATCTTCTGGAACCACTCCCACGCCGACACGGCCAGATCGCGGGTCAGCCGCTCCGCGTACCAGGAGCCGGCTGCCGGATCGTGCACGCGCGCGGCGTGCGCCTCGACCCGCAGGATGGCGTGGGTGTTGCGGGCCAGGCGGCGCGCCTCGGGGGACGGCCGGCCGAGCGCCGCGTCGTAGGGCAGGACGGTCACCGCGTCGGCGCCGCCGGCCACCGCGGCGAACGCGGCCGAGGTCGCCCGGGCGACGTTGTTCAGCGGCGCCCGCACGGTCATCGCCGCCCACGAGGTGACCGCGTGCTGACGCTGGCGGGCCGACGGCACGCCGCACGTCTCGGCGACCCGGGCCCACAGGAGGCGGGCGGCGCGGAGCTTGGCCAGCGACAGGAATTGGTCGGGCCCGACGGCGTACCGGAACTCGATCTGGTCGAAGGCCGCCCCGACGGACAGGCCCGCGCCGGTGAGCGCGCGCAGGTAGGCGACCGCCGTGGCCAGGGCGCAGGCCAGCTCCTCGGCGTCACCACCGCCCGCCTCGTGGTAGGCGGTGGCGTCCACGGTCATCGCGCGGAGGCGGCCGGGGTGGCCGGCGGCGCATCGCACGGCGAGCAGGGCCGGCGCCGTCAGGTCCGGTGTGGATCCGGTGCGGGCGCTGATCCCCAGCGGGTCGGCGCCGAGATTGCCGCGCGGCGCGGGCACCTCCGCGGCGAACAGCGCGGCGGCGGCTTCCTCGGTGTGCCGGCCGGCGTCCAGGACGAGCGCCGCCCGGTCGTACGGAAAGGTCGCCAGGATCTCCGGCAGGGCGGCGGGCTCCGTACCGGTGAGCCAGATCGATCCGGCGCCGCCGGCCAGGTCGTCCGCGACGGCGTCGCGCAGCTCCTCCGGGTCCGAGCCGTCGTGCTGCTGGCGGACGTCCCAGTCCCGGCCGTCGCGCGCGGCGAGCTCCGGCGCCGGCGGGCCGCAGACGTGCAGCGGCGCGATCTCGATACCGTCGTCCGTGGTGGTCGTCAGGAGCCGCTCGGCGTCGGCTTCCGTGCTGTCCGGCCCGGCACGTCCCGCCTTGCGGAGCGCGGCGAGCGCCAGGGCACGCCAGGCGTGCAGGTCGCCGGAGCGTTCTTCGACTGTCATGGCATGCTCCGGATCATCCAGGTGTCCGCGTTGGTCAGGAGGTCGGCGAGCATCTCGTCGGGGGTGCCGCCGGCCGGCTGCTGGGGCAGCAGTTCGTCGTAGGTGGGCCGGCGCACGTCACGGAACACGCCGATCGGCGTGGTGCCCAGGTCGGAGCCGGAGAGGCGGGTCAGGGCGAACGCGTACGCGGGGTCTTCCCTGGTGGCGTCGTGGATGATGGGCTTTCCGCCTTCCTCGACCGCGAGGCCGAAAGCGCCCTCGGGGTGAGTCACCGCGAACTGGCCTCGCGTGCCGAAGGTCACCGGCTGGCCGTGTTCCAGGCGGATCAGGTGGTCGTCGCGGCTGCTCGCGTCTTT
>NZ_BOMI01000185.1 GCF_016862115.1 Paractinoplanes deccanensis | reverse complement strand
CTGAGGCGCCTGCCGGCTCGTTGCGTGATCTTCCAGTAGCGGGTCGGGGTGAGCCGGGCCAGCACGTCCGCGGCCCGCGCCACCCCGCCGATCACCAGGCGCGGGCGGCGGCGCTGGATCGCGGCGACGATCTGCCGGGCCGCCTCCTCCGCCGGCATGGTCAGCGCCCGCTCGGCGAACCGCTTCGCCTGGGACGCCTGCTCGCCGCCCGGATCGCCGGCACTGAGCCGCGCGTTCGCCGCGATGCTCGTCTTGATGCCGCCAGGGTGCACCACGGTCACCCCCACGCCCCGCGGCTCCAGCTCGTTGCGCAGCGCGTCGGTGAACCCCCGCACGGCGAACTTGCTGGTCACGTACGCCACCTGACCGGCCGGGGCGATCAGCCCGAAGAGGCTGGAGACGTTGACGACGTGCGAGCCGGGCCGGGCCAGCAGCTGCGGCAGGAACGCCTTGGTCATCCGCACCACCGCGTGCAGGTTGATCTCGAGCAGCCAGTCGAAGTCGGCCATGCTGTTCTGCTCGAACGTGCCCATCAGCGTCACGCCCGCGTTGTTGACCAGCAGGTCGACCCCGCCGTGGCGCGCCCCCACCTCGGCCGCCAGATCGGCCCGGTCGCCACCGTCACTCAGATCGATCTCGTACGCCGACACGTCGGCGGCCCCGAGCTCGCGCGCCGGCTCCGCCACCCGCGCCATGCCGTCGGCGTCCCGGTCCACCAGCACCAGCACGGCCCTGCGGCGCGCCAGCTCCAGCGCGAGCGCCGCCCCGATCCCACTCGCCGCCCCCGTGACGACGCAGGTCCGCCCGGCAAACGCGAAGGGCCGCATCACACGTCACGCCGATCACTCATGCGTCCATTATCGGGTGACGGTCCGTAGGCTGCTGACCATGACAGCGCCCCGTTCCGTCGCTCCCACGGTCGAATCGCAGGCCGTGCTCGCGCCGCTCACCGACGCGGCCATCTTCCTGGTGATGACCGTCCGGCCCGGCGGCGAGCAGGCCGTCCGCGACCTGCTCGAGGACGTGAGCGGGCTCCAGCGCACGGTCGGCTTCCGGCTGCCCGCCGCCAAGCTGTCCTGCGTCACCGGCATCGGCTCCGACCTGTGGGACCGGCTGTTCCCCGGCGGCCCCCGCCCGGCCGAGCTGCACCGCTTCCGCTCCTGGAAGGGCCCGCGCCACGTCGCGCCCTCCACCCCCGGCGACCTGCTCTTCCACCTGCGCGCCGGGCAGATGGACGTGTGCTTCGAGATGGCCGCCAAGATCGCGCAGCGGCTGGCGGGCGCCGCGGACGTGGTCGACGAGACCCACGGCTTCAAGTACTTCGACGAGCGCGACCTGCTCGGCTTCGTCGACGGCACGGAGAACCCGACCGGCCACGCCGCCGAGCGGGCCGTCCTGGTCGGCGACGAGGACCCGGCCTTCGCCGGCGGCAGCTACGTCATGGTGCAGAAGTACGTGCACGACCTGGCGGCCTGGAACGCGCTGAAGGTCGAGGACCAGGAGGCGGCGATCGGGCGCACCAAGCTCGACAACGTCGAGATCGAGGACAAGGCGCCCAACTCGCACGTCGCCCTCAACACCGTCGACGACCCGGACGGCAACGAGCTCAAGATCCTGCGGGACAACATGCCGTTCGGCTCGATCAAGGAGGGCCAGTTCGGGACCTACTACATCGCGTACGCGGCCACGCCCGACGTCCCCGAGCTGATGCTGCGCCGCATGTTCCTCGGCGAGCCGTACGGCAACTACGACCGGATCCTCGACTTCTCGACCGCGATGACCGGTTCGCTGTTCTACGTCCCCACCGCCGACTTCCTCGACGACCTACCCGCGTAGGAAGGCGGCCAGGTCGGCCAGCGACCCCAGGCGCAGGTCGCCGTCGAGCCCGCGCAGCGCCGCCGTGCGCGCCCCGGCGGCCCGCGCGGCCTGCAGACCCACCTCGGCGTCCTCCACCACGACACAGCCGGCCGGGTCCACGCCGAGCAGCTCGGCCGCGCGCAGATAGCCCTCCGGGTCGGGCTTGCCGGCGGCGATGTCGTCGGTCGTCACCAGCACCGGCGCCACGATGCCGGCCGCGCCCAGCCGAGCCTTGGCCAGCCGGGTGTCGGCGCTGGTCACCACGGCCCACGGCAACCCACGCTCGGCGAGCACGCCGAGCGCCTCGAAGGCACCCGGCGTCGCGGTGACATCGCTGAGGTCGTCGTACTGAAGCTCCAGCTGACGCGCCGAGGCGACGACGATCGCGCCCTCGTCCAGGTGGGGCAGGAGCTTGCGCACGGTGCTCGCGCTGGGGCTGCCGTGCGCCATCTCGTACGCCTCATGGCCGTCCACGCCGTATTCCGCCGCCCAGGCCAGCCAGGACCGCTCCACCGCCCCGTCCGAGGCGACCAGGGTGCCGTCCATGTCGAAGAGCACAGCACGCACTTCGTCCGGGTTGATACGGGGCACCTAAAACCTCCACAGGCCGTCCATAGTCACGTTGGTCAGTGTCCTTGGTAGCGCACGAGCGAACCGAGGGAGAACCGAGACGATGACCGTTCACGACCATTCCACCCGTTCGTCCGCCGAGCCCCCGCGGAGTTGGCCGCCCGTTGACCCGGCCGCACTGCCCGCCCCCGACGATAGGCCGAGCTCCGCAGACGATCACGCGGGGTTCGCGGGTCCCACAGCCTCCTATCCGGCGACGTCACACCTGGACGAGCAGCCCCCGACCGCAGCGTTCCCCAGCGTGCCGCCCACCGGCGAACCCTTCCCGACGCCTGCGCCGGCCGCGCGGGATGGGCTTGCGTCCTTCTCCGGCCCCAGCTTCGCGGTCGCCCCGCGCGACGGCTCGGCGGGCGGCGCCCCGCCCACCTGGACCCCGCCCGAGGACAACGGGGGCGGCGGCGACCGCCCCGGCGGCCGCAAGAACGCCAAGCTGGCCGCCGCGGGCGCTCTCGTCGCCGTGGCCGTGGCCAGCGCCGGCATCACCGCCGGCGTGATGGCCGCGACCGACGGCTCCTCGTCCACCACCCAGACCGGCCCGGGCGGCGGCGCCGGCCAGCAGGGCGGCGGCTTTCCCGGCGGCAACGGCACCTTCGGCGGCGGCCGCGGAACCCTCGACGGCGCGGGCGCCTCCACCGCCCTCCACGGCGAATACGTCATCTCCGACGGCAACGGCGGCTACACCACCCAGCTCACCCAGACCGGCACGGTGTCCGCCATCAGCAGCAGCTCCATCACGGTCAAGAGCACCGACGGCTACAGCCAGACCTACGTGATCACCAGCTCCACCACCGTCGACAACGGCGCCGACCAGATCTCCGAGGTCGCCACCGGCCACACCGTCCGCGTCATCGCCACCACCGCCGACTCCAAGTCCACCGCCACGTCGATCACCGACACGAACCTGGCCTCGACCGGCACCGCTCAGCAAGGAACCCAGCAGGGCGGCACCACGCAGCAGGACGGCACTCAACAGGGCGGCCAGGCCCCTGGCGGCATGCAGGGCGGTCTTCCCGGCGGCGGTCAGCTCCCCCAGGGCAACGGCCAGGCACCCACCGGCACTCAGGACGGCGCAGCCACCGGCACCGGGGTGACCGGCACCGGCACCGCTGACACCGGCGCGACAGGCACCGGCACCGCCGGTACAGGGGCGACAGGCACCAGCACGGCCGGCACCGGCGTCACGGGAACGACCGGCACCTGATCCGGAAGCACCGGCCCGCCCAACCACCGCTCAAAGTCCCGCCCTCCCAGGGGGCGCCCGGCCACGCAAGTGCCGGACGAGACGGGGACCTCGCGGCTCAGCACACGCGAGCTCCCCGTCCCGTCCCCACCGTCAGCGCCCCACCAGCGCCCTACCCACCGCAGGCAGATACCCGTCGCTGTAACCACCCGCCGTCGGATGGAACGGCGCCTGCGCCGCCGGCCCGCCCAGCCACGGGTCGTTGCCGCACAGACCATGCCCAGCAAAGGCCGGCCGCACGTCCGCGAAGCGAATGCCGGCCCGCGCCGCCCGCTGGCGGATCTTTGCGTCGAGCACGTCGACCGCCGAGTTGAGGGCCGTCCGCTTGGTCAGGCTCGCCGGCACCGTGGCGCAGTCGGGCGTCGTCTCGAAGAAGTGCGCGTACCCGGTCGCCACGACGGTCGCGTGCGGGGCGCGCTTCTTGATCGTGCGGTAGACGGTGTCCAGGCGGCCCGGCAGGGTTTCCGCCGTGAACTTCTCGGCGGCCGCCACGACCGTCGCGCAATCCGCGTCGGTGCCCTGGAGGCAGGTGGCGAGGCCGGAGCTGAAGCCCAGGTCGTTGCCGCCCACCGTCACCGTCACGAGCCGGGTGTGGCGGTCGAGGTTGCCGAGCTGGGTGGCGAGCACGTCGGCCGTGGTGGCGCCGCTGCACGCGTCGTAGTGGAACGTCGTGGCGCCGAGCCGGCCGGCGAGCAGCGGCGGGTAGCCGCCCGTTCCGCGCAGGCAGGTCGGGTCCGTGTACGGCGGAGCGCCCACCCCGGCCGCGTATGAGTCACCCAGGGCCACATAGGCCTTTCCAGGCGTGGCGGCCTGGGCGGCGGCGGGCGCGAGCACGGCCGCGGCCACCGCGGTGGCTACTGCGATCAATCGACGACGAAGCACGAAAGAACACCTCTCTGACGGATCTTCCGCGCCGTCAGACGGGCCGATCGCCCTGGAGTTCATTCGTTCCCGCAGCGAGCTCACCCTGAAGGGCCGAGCGGTCATCGTCCCCCGACGACGCTCAGGCGGCCGAGCTGTCCAGCGGCACGGAGGCGCCGCGCACCAGGCCCAGCTGGACGCCCTGGCGTGGGAGCAGCGCGTCGAGCACCCAGTCGGCCGCGACGCGGACGCGGTTGCCGGGCATGGAGAGCAGGTGGTATCCGCGGGTGACCACCTTGGCCGGCAGGCCGGAGAGCGGCACACCGATCGGGTTGGCCGCGGCGTCGAAGCCGCCGAGGTCCACCACGAAACCGAGATCGTTGTGCTTGTACGGGCGGCGGCGGCCCGTGCCGTACGAGGCGGCGATGTTCTTGGCGGCCGCGACGCCCTGGCGGGTCGCGTGTTGCGCGGTCATGCCGGTGAACTCGCCGGGGCGGGTCAGGTCGGGCACCGCGGCCGCGTCGCCGATCGCGTAGACGTCGGGGTGGCCGGGCACCGTGAGGAACTCGTCGACCACCAGGCGGCCGTGCTCGATGGGCAGGCCCAGCTCGGCCACCAGCGGGTCGGGCCGCACGCCGACGCACCAGATCAGCGACTTGGTGGGCACGTACTCGCCCGTCGACAGGTGCACACCGTCCTCGGTGGCCTGCTTGACGCTCGTCCGCATGAGCACCTCGACGCCCCGCTCGCGCAACACCGCGTCGGACGCGTCGGCGAGCCGGCTGTCCAAGGAGGGCAGCACCCGGTCGGCCGTGTCGAGGAGCAGCCAGCGCACCCGGCCCTGAAGCTCGGGGCGCGCCTTGACCAGCGCGTCGGTGTAGAGGACGCCCTGCGCCGCCACCTCGGTGCCGGTGTAGCCGGCGCCGACCACGACGAACGTGCTGCGCGCGTCGCGCTCGGCCGGGTCGTCGGTGCCCGCGGCCATCTCGATCTGGCGGATGATGTGGTCGCGCAGGTAGAGCGCCTCGGAGACGCCGCGGAAGCCGTGCGCGTACTCGCTGACGCCGGGCACCGGCAGCAGCTTGTTGACGCTGCCCGCGGCGATCACCAGGCGGTGGTAGCCGATCGTGGCCGTGCCGCCGTCGGGGTCGCGATAGGACACCGTGCGCGCGTCGAAGTCGAATCCGTCGACCTCGCCGAGGATCAGCCTGGCGTCGGGCAGGGTCGCGGCGAGCGACACGGTCACCCGGCGCGGCTCGAGGATGCCGGCCGCGACCTCGGGCAGCAGCGGCAGGTAGAGGAAGTAGTCCGTCGGGTTGATGACGACGATCTCGGCGCCGCCGCGGGACAGCTTGCTGAGCTCGCGGGCCGCCGTGAACCCGGCGAAGCCGGCTCCGACGATCACGATGCGTGGGCGTGCCATGCGGGTCCTTCCGTCATGGGCGCCGGCGCGCCCGCGAACCGACCGATGCCCTGTCGACGCTACCGAAAACCCGTTTGGCCAGGGATGTGAGTGGCGTGACAAGGACTGCCCGATCGGCGGAGGCGGATTTAGGCCGAACGGACGTCATCCGGGCATCGGCGTCCGCGCGTCCTCCCATGCGCCGAACGGTGCCCACACGGGGAGGCACCGCGCGGTGCGGGGAAGAGGGGGAAGACGTGACGACCGAGGGCGCGGTGGTTGAGCCGCCTCGGTACGCTCACGTCTCCCTCGTCTCCTCGATCGGACAGCCTTGGATGGACGCCCGTGAGGCCGACTACGCACACTTCGTCCGCACGCGGACACATGCGTTGTTGCGCTCGGCGTACCTTTTGACCGGGGATCAACACTTAGCCGAGGATCTGGTGCAGGAGGCGCTCGCCCGCACCCACCGGGCCTGGCAGCGGCTGGAGCGGCCGGAGAACGCGGAGGCGTACTGCCGCAAGGTCATGTACCACGCGCAGGTGTCGTTCTGGCGGCG
The DNA here is from genome assembly GCF_016862115.1 of Paractinoplanes deccanensis. Lineage (GTDB taxonomy): Bacteria > Actinomycetota > Actinomycetes > Mycobacteriales > Micromonosporaceae > Actinoplanes > Actinoplanes deccanensis. The sequence continues at coordinate 103,816 of NZ_BOMI01000185.1, read as the reverse complement.
CCCGAGGGTCGCCGAGGTCATGCCGGCCGACTTCGAGCCCGACCGCCGCCGCGGCGCCGACGACCCTGCCGACGAGACGGTCCAGCGGGTGATGCTGCGCCGCGCGCTGCTCATGCTGAGCGCGCGCCAGCGTGCCGTGATCGTGCTGCGCTTCTTCGAGGACCACACCGAGGTCGAGGCCGCCCAGTTGCTCGGCGTCTCGGTCGGCACGGTGAAGACGCAGACCGCGCGCGCCCTCGACCGGCTGCGCACGCTGGTGCCCGACATCCAGATGCTGGCGGAGGGCGGGCGGTGAACGGCGACCACGACCGGCTCCGCGAGTCGCTGCGCGACCTCGCCGACGTCGCCGAGCCCACCGACCTGTACGAGCGCGCGGTGCGCCGCTCCCGCCGGATCGCTCGCCGCGAGGCCGCCGTCGGCGCCACCGCCGCGGTGGTGGTGCTCGCCGCGCTGGGCAGCGGGCTCTGGCGGTTGCCGCAGGCGGCGCGGGACGAGCCGCCCGCGTCCGCGGCGGTGGCCCCGTCGAGCGAGGCTCCCACGCTCGCCCCGTCCTGGTCGGCGACCACCGAGACGCGGCCCCTGCCGACGGCGGTTCCCACCACAAAGGTCGCCGAGATCCGCCCGCCCTACCGGGGCAGCCGCCCGAAGGCCCGGGCCACCACCGCGACGCCGCTGTCGCGGACCATCGCCGACCTGCCGGGCCACGCGTTCTACCGCGAGGGCGGGACGGTGGTGAAGCTCTCCCCTTCGGACGGTGCGACCCAGACGGTGCTGCGGGACGCGACCTCGGCGGTGGGCGTCTCCCCCGATGGCTCGCGCATCGCGTACGAGGTCGACGGGTCCTTGATGGTCGGTCCCACCACGCCGGACGCCACCGCGCAGCAGGTCGCCACCGGGGTGACCGCCCCCGATCAGGCGCCGGCCTGGTCACCCACGGGAGACCGGCTGCTGGTCACCCTCGAACGGCCGGGCGTGCTCGACCTCGCCTCCGGCGAGATCACCCCGTTACCCGAGGGCCTCACCGCCGGGCAGCATTTCCGCTGGTCGGGCGACGGCAGCAAGCTGGTGTACGCGACGGCGCACTGCGGCCTGGAGATCGCCGGCACCGAGGACCAGTCGGGCACCGTGGTGCCGGTGCTCGGCGACACGCAACCCGCCGACAACCCGGACGGGCTGGCCGCGTGCAAGCCCACCAGCGTGGACGCGACCGGCCAGCGGGTGACAGTGCCGTTGCAGACCACCGGCGAGACCGCCGCCGGCACCGACGCGGCCGACGCCGTGGTCGACACGGCCACCGGCGATCTCGTGCAGCTGCCGGTCACCGGCTCGGTGGTCGGCACGGTGTTCGACGCGGAGGGCAACCTGCTGGTGCGCACCCGCCAGGACGACGTCACCAAGCTGTGGCTCTTCGGCCCGGACAACACGCTCGAGGTGCAGGCCACCGAGCCGGCGTCCGTGCGCGACTTCGAACTGATCGCCTACACGGGGTAGGCCCTCAGCCCTTACGGCCGAAGAGCCGCCAGCCCTTCTTCCTCGCCGGGGCCTCGCGCTCGGCCTCGCCGTTGAGCACCGCGAGCCGGTGCTGGGCCACCGGGTTCTCCGGCTCCATCCGCAGCGAGGTGAGCAGCGCCTGCCGGGCCTGGTCGACGTGCCCCATGGCCTCCAGCGCGACGCCGTGCGTGAAGTAGTAGTGCGCCTCGGTGGGGTCGAGGCCGATGGCCGTACGGGCGGCCTGCTCGGCGTCGGCGATGTGCCGCTCGGCCGAGAGCAGCGCCCAGGCGACCCGGTCGTGCCAGAGCGCGTTGCGCGGGTCGGCGATGACGGCCCGGTAGGCCATGGTGACCGCTTCCTCGTGCCGGCCCAGCAGGGTGAGGGCGCGGCTGGCCAGCGCGAGCGACCGCGGCTCGCCCTGGTTCAGGCCGATCGCGTGGTCGGCCGCGTCGAGGGCGCCCGCGGCGTCGTCCAGGGCGAGCCGCAGCCGCGCCATCAGGATCCAGCCCTCGATCGTGCCGGGGTCGGCGGCCAGCACCGGCCTCAGGACGCCCACCGCCTGCTCGAGGTCGAGCTGCTCGAAGAGGGTGGCGGCCCGCGCCACGCCTACCTCGGTGGGCCCGCCGAAGGCATGCTGGAGGTCCGGGGTCACATGGGCATGATCGGCAGATTCAGCTCGTTGATGAGACTTTTCGCTTTCGTCTGACGATGGTGGCGAGCGCGAGGCCCGCGCAGACGTACAGCCCCAGCCCGATGCCGAGCAGCATCCAGTCGCCGGCGCCGATCAGGCAGAGCGTGCCGATCACCGAGCAGCCCACGATGATGATCCACAACGTCGGCCCGCTGAGCCCGCGCGGCACCGGGATGCCGGCCGCGCGCACGTGCGCGTTCGACGCCGAGACGGTCAGCAGCCGGGCCGCGAAGCCACCGCCCGCCGCCAGGCCCAGCAGCCAGCCCATCCACGACCGGGGCGCGACCGTCGCCGTCAGCAGCAGCGCGATGCTCACCGCGGCCAGCACGGCCGCCACGCGCTGCCGGCCGTAGGCGAGGACCGTGATCAGGTACGTCCGCAGGCCGCGATCCAGGCGCGACACGAAGTAGCCGGCGACACCGATCGGGACGAGGGCCGCCGCGGCCGCGAGGAGCCGCGCGCCCTGCTCCGAGAAGTCGAGAACCCGCCACCCGATGTACGCGAGCAGGGCCAGCACGATCGCCGTGTAGACCAGGAACCGCTGGAGCGCCACGTCCAGCATGAACTTGCTCGCCTGCTGCCCCGGGTCGGCGCGCAGGGCCCCGGCCAGGCCGCTCGCCCCACGGGCCAGCCGGCCCAGCGCGAACGGGTTGCGGTGCACCACGTCCAGGGTGGCGAGCTCGTGCTGGGCGACCGCGTTGTCCGGCTCCAGGGCCAGCGCGTCCCGCAGCGCCTGCCGCGCCCGGTCGGTGTAGTCGAGCTGCTTCATCACCATCGCGTACGTGATGCGGAAGTCGGCCTCGTGCGGGTCGAGCTCCACGGCCCGGCGGGCGGCGTGCTCGGCCTCCACCGTCCGGCGCCCCTCGCCGAGCAGCGCCCACGCCACCCGGTTGTGCCGGTATGCGTTCTCCGGCTCGAGCCGTGCCGCCGCCTGCGCCACCGCGACCGCCTCGCCGTGCCGGTCGAGCCCGCTCAAGGCCCGGCTCAGCGCGCCGAGCGCCTCGGCCGACTCGGGCGCCGCGACCACGGCTCGGTGCGCCACCTCGTGGGCGAGGTCCGGCTTCTTGAGCGCGAGCTGGGTGTGGGTCATCAGCACCAGAGCGCGCACGTTGTCCGGCTCCGCGGCCAGCACCGGGCCGAGCAGGTCCGCCGCGCCGGCCGCGTCGCCCCGCTGGAACTGCGCGGCGGCCCGGGCTATCGAGGTGGCGGTGTCGTTCATTGCGGGAGCCAGCCCGCCGAGCGCGTGTGGTCGTGCGGCTCGTGGAACGGCACCTGCGCGTACGCCCGCACCGGGAACGTGCCCATCGCGGTGACGCGCGGCGGGGCGGCCGTGAACCGGGCGCCCCGCGGCGGCAGATTCTCCAGGCCGGTGAGGTGCTCGACGATCGGGATGTTCGCGGCGAGCAGCACGGTGTGCGCGGGCCGCTCCCCGGCGCTCGCCGCCGAGGAGTCGTCGAGGTTGACCGAGTCGATGCCGACCAGGGCGGCGCCGCGCTCGACCAGCAGCGCGGCGGCCTCACCGGTCAGGTAGGGCGCGTCCTGGGCGTACGCCGGGGTGCCCCAATGGCGGTCGTGGCCGGTGTGCAGCAGCACCGCGTGGCCGGCGACGGTGAGCGGCTCCAGGTCGTCGGTGGTGATCGCCCGGCGGCCGCCGCCGACCGCGCGGACCACCACGGCGGGCAGGTCGGCGAGGCGCTCCAGGGGCATCCCGGCGAGGTCGGTGCCGCCCTCGTACCGGTGCCGTGGTGTGTCCAGGTAGGTGCCGGTCTGGCCGACCATCTCGATCCGCTCCATGCTGAACGAGGTGCCCTCGGCGTAGCGCGACCGCGAGTCCTCCCAGGTCAGGTGCGCGGAGATGACCAGCGCGGGCAGATCCGGGTAGGTCGTCATCCCGGCCTGGATGACGTGGCTCAGCTCGACGAAGGTGGTGCGCGGCGGGCCGGGCTCCCCGGCGACCGGGGGCTTCTCGCCGAAGACGCGCACGGCGGTGAGCTCGACCCGCTCGACGTCGCGCAGGCCGAGCGACCGTACGAGAATCGCCTCGATCTCGGCCGTGGTCACGTCGGCGTGCGGCACGTCCACGCGCAGGCCCTCGGCCCGCAGACCGCCGCCGGTGGTGAGGGTCACGGCGGCGGTGACTTCCGCCCGGTACTGGAGCACGGCCCATCCCCTATCGCAGCTCGATGATCGCTTCCACGATCAACCAGATGCCGAAGATAGCGAAGAGCGCGGCGGCACCGTACTTGATGACCTTTTCGGGCAAGTGGCGACCGAGCATCCGGCCCACCAGGATCGCGAGCGCGTCCGCGGCGACCATGCCGACCGTCGAGCCCAGCCAGGTGCCGAACCAACCGTGCTGGGTGGCCAGCGTGATGGTGGCGAGCATGGTCTTGTCACCCAGCTCGGCCAGGAAGAACGCGCCGCCGACCGCGAAGATCGCCGATTTGGTGGTGCGCTCGGCCTTGTTCTTCTCCTCCTCGGTCAGCGCGTCCCCGCGCAGGGTCCAGGCGCCGAAGACCAGGAACGCCAGGCCGGCGACGAGTGAGATCCATCCCGTCGGGAGGGTCGCGCCGAGGCCGTAGCCGATGCCGACCGACACGGCGTGCACCACGGCAGTGGCCACGGTGATGCCGATCAGCACCGGCACCGGCTTGAAACGGGTCGCGAAGGTCAGCGCCATGAGCTGCGACTTGTCGCCCAGCTCGGCCACGAAGATGACCACGAAACTGATCGCCAGGGCGGCGAGGAAACCATCCAAGGTAGTGCTCCCGGTTTATCTCGGACCGGGAGGAAGTGCGCACGGGCGACCTCGACCCGGCCGCGCGTACACAGCCAGATCGAAGGTCTCGCTCGCCCCGAGAGGCCGCGCGGCCGGACCAGAAGGTCAGTATGTCGACCGCGACATTGGGAGCTACTCCCCTTCGCACTTCAGAGCATAGGCCACGGCCCCGCGCTTCGAGGCGGGGCCGTGGCCTATCTCATCTCATCGCTCGCGGATCAGGTCGAGCCTTTCCTGGTACGCCGGCGCGCGCTTGGCGGCCGGCGCGGCGCTCGGCTCCGGCGGGTCGATCGGCTCGCAGCGCTTGTCCGAGCGCTCGCCCTTGAGCCGCTCGGGCAGCTCACCGGTGGCCAGGTAGGCGGCAACCGTGTTGTCGACGCACTTGTTGCCGAACAGCGACCCCGAGTGCGTGGTGCCGCCGACGCCCTCGACCAGCACCGAGCGCGGGAACCGCTTGCGCACCTCGAGGCTGCCGGTGAACGGGGTGGCCGCGTCCAGCGTCTCGCTGATCAGCAGGATCGGCGGCACCGTCTCGCCCGACACGGTCGCCGGGACGCCGGGCTTCGCGGCCCACGACCGGCACGGCGCGTTGTACCAGGCATTGCCCCACGTCTCGAACGGCGCCCGGCGGTGCACCTCCCAGTTGTCCGAGGTCCACTTGGCCCAGCTCCGCGGCCACGGGGCGTCCGTGCACTGGGTGGCCAGGTAGATGGCGTACCCGTTGTCCCCGCCCTCGGTCTGCGGGTTGTTGTCGTCGTACAGCTTGCGCAGCCCCGACGCGTCACGCTTGTGCACCCAGCGGCTGAACGCCTCGGCGATCTGCGCCCAGCCGAAGACGTAGTAGCCGGCCTGGAGGAATACGTCGGTCAGCTCGGACGGCCCGATCACCCCGCCGGCCGGCTTCGCGGTCACCCGGCGCTGCTCGGCGTCGAACCGCTTCTGCACCTCACGGGCCGTACGGCCGAGCTTGTAGACCTTGTCGTTCTTGGCCACCCAGCCGAAGTAGACCTTGATGTTCTTGTCGAACGCGAGATCCTGGTCGAGGTTCGAGTCGTACCAGACCCGCGCCGGGTTGACGTTGCCGTCGAGCACCATCCGCCGCACCCGGTCCGGATAGCGGGTGGCATAGACCTGGCCCAGATACGTGCCGTACGAGAACCCGTAGAAGTTGATCTGCCGCTCGCCCAGGGCCTGCCGCAGCTGGTCCATGTCCTGCACGGTGTCCAGCGTCTTGAGATGGTTCAGCAGCTTGCCGCCGGCCCGCGCGCAGTCCTTGGCATACTGCTCGGCCCGCCGCAGCCATGTCGCCTCGATCTCGGCGCTGGTCGGCACGTAGGGCGGCCGGTTGTAGCCCGCGTAGTCGCTGTCGCAGCTCAGCGCCGGCCTGCTCTCCCCCACCCCGCGGGGGTCAAAGCCGATCCAGTCGTACGCCGCGCCGGCCTTGCCGGGCACCAGCGACCCGAGAATCGACAGCATCCGCCCCTTGCCACCCGGCCCACCCGGGTTGACCAGCACGACGCCCTGGTACTTGCTCTCCGGCACCGTGTGCTTGACCCGGGAGACGGCGATCTGAACGGTCGCCCCACGCGGCCGCTTGTAGTCCATCGGCACGGTCAGGAAGCCACACTCCGCCTTACGAGCCGAGAGCGTCGCGTCGGTGCACGGCTTCCACTTGATCGCCCGAGCGGCCCGTGCGTACCCGCTCGCCACGTCCCGCTCACCGGCTCGGGCCGCGATCCCCGCGCCGCGCTCACCGGCCCGCGTGTCCGTCACTGCGCCGCGCTCGCCGGTCCGGGCGGCACCCGCCCCGGCGCCATGCTCATCAGCCCGGGCCGCACTCGCCGCAAGCCCGCTCCCCGCCACAGCGATCGTCGTGGCCGCCGCCAGAAGTCTTCTCATGCCTGCCTCTCGTGTCCGGTTCGCCCCAATATGCTGCGGCGTGGGCGGCCACATGAGGACCGTCCACGCCGGGACACCACGAAAGAAACGTCCGACCGGCCGAGCGCGCCTCCCTCCACCGGACAGCCACGACCGGCGAGCTCGGTTATCCCCAGTGCGGGTTATCCACAGGACGATGCACGCGATCTCGCAGATTCGGCGAGAATGGCTCGCCGGCCCTGCTGGTGGGGGTCCCCCTTGGGAGGGCGGGGTCGTGGGTGGCCGGGGTCAGGCCGTCGCCGCGCGGCGGCTGCGCAACCGCTGGGCGACCAGGGCCAGCGCTCCCAGCACGGCCACCACCACGCCGTAGGCCACCGCCGTCACTTGCAACCCCGCCGACGTCGCCGCGAAGCCCGCGATCACCGCCGGCACGCTGAAGGCGATGTACGCGATCACCAGCGCGACCGCCAGCAGCTCGCCCCGCTCGTGCGGGTCGGCCAGGAGCGCAAGCGTGCCGAAGGAAGCAAGCGCCGACGCGCCGAAGCCGACTCCCGAGATCACCGTGCCGACGGCCGCGATCACGACCTGGTCGGCCTCGACACCGGCGACGCTGATGACGGCGCCGACGGTCAGCAGGCTGGCGGCGATGGCCAGCACGCGCGGGGTGGGCAGACCGCGCAGCGCGTACGAGGTGAGCGCGCCCGTGCCGCACAGCAGCGTGACCACCAGGCCGCCGATCAGGTGGCTGCCGAGGCCGAAGACGCCGGCCGCCACCGAGGGGCCGAGCGAGAGGTAGAGGCCACCGATGGCCCAGCTCGCCACGATGATCGGGACGAGGGCGAAGACGTCGGCGCGCAGCCGTGCGGGAATGCCGAGCTTGGGAGCCAGCGAGGCGGCGGCGCCGGGCCGGCGGGCGGAGGTCTCGGGAAGGCGCAGCACGACGAGGCCGGCGATCACCATGGCGCCGAGCAGCAGGGCCCAGACGAAGTGGGTGGGTGCGGGCGCGTACTGCACCAGGGCGCCGGCGCCGAGCGCGCCGAAGGCCAGCCCGGCGCTGGGGATGATGCCGTTTACCAGGCCGGCGCGGCCGGGGGCGTGCGGCGGGTTGAGGTCGACCAGCGCGGCGCCGAGCGTGGTCATGGCCGCGCCGGTGGCGATGCCCTGGAGGAAGCGGGCGACGCTCAGCACGGCCACGTCGCCGGCGGTCAGGAAGAGGACCAGCGCGACGACTTCGAGGCCGATCGCGGCGGCCAGCACCGGGCGGCGGCCCAGGTGATCGGAGAGCGCGCCGAGGGTGAGCAGGGCGCCGACCAGGCCGACCACGTAGATCGCGAAGACGACCGTGAGCGTGGTCGCCGAGAAGCCCCACAGGTGCTGGTAGACGACGTAGAGCGGAGACGGCGCCGCGGACGCCGACGTGAAGGTCAGGAAGATCGCGGCGATCGCCGCGAAGGCGAGCGGCCGGGAGAAGTGGCGGCTGCGCACGAGAGCGGGGGGCGCGTCGGCTACGGCGGTCATGGGACTTCCTTACGGATACTGAACAGACAGGTCTGTCTGACCGCACGAGAGTAGACAGATCTGTCTGGTATCGTCAACGGCATGTCCGCCGCGTCACTCACCACCCCGCGCAAGCCCTCCGCGCGGGATCGGCTCCTCGCAGCCGCCGACGAGCTCTTCTACGCAGAGGGCATCCACACCGTCGGCATCGACCGCGTCATCGAGCGGGCCGGCGTCGCCAAGGCATCGCTCTACAGCACCTTCGGCAGCAAGGACGAGCTGGTCCGCGCCTACCTCGAGGGCCGCCACGAGCTCCGCCGCACGCGCCTCCTCAAGGGCCTGGAGCGGTACGAGGACCCGCGCGACCGCGTCCTCGGCGTCTTCGAGGTGCTCGACGAGCTGGCCGGCACCCCGGGCTTCCGCGGCTGCGCCTTTTACAACGCCAGCGCCGAGGGCACCCCCGGCGGCCCGGTCCAGGAGGTCTCCGACGCCACCCGCGCCTGGACCCGGGGCCTCTTCGTCGAACTGGCCCGCGACGCCGGCGCCAAGGATCCCCACGCCCTCGCCGACCAGCTGACGGTCCTCTACGACGGCGCCTCCGTCGGCGCCAAGATGGACCGCCCGTCGATGGCCCCCCAGGTAGCCCGCGACATGGCCGAGATCCTCCTCAACGCCGCCACCGCCTGACGTCTGCCAGGCCTCGTGGGCGCGCCGAACGCCGGAACGCCTCTCCTCCACTGCGACCCTCAAAGCTGCCCGATCTTTTGGATTCGGACGGCTCGAGGTGCGCAACCACCATCTGGCCGGCAAGGAGCTAGAGGCCCGGCGAAGCGGTGCCGCCGGCCGAACTCGCAGGACCGGAAGGCGCGGCGGCACCCGGCGAGCGGGAGGGCCCAGCGGCAGGTTCGGTGAGCGGCTCCGCCACCGCCGTCGCCGGGTTGAGGGGCTGGGCTTCCGCGAACTCGGCCTGGACCTCGGCCTCATGGGCGACGAAAGGGGCGACGGACGAGTCGGCCGCGGGCTGGGCCGGCACCGGCTTGCCGCGCAGCAGGGAGGCCAGGGCGCCCACCACCGACATCGCGATCGCCAGCCAGAAGACGATCACCAGGCCGTCGTGGAAGGGGCCGGAGATGAGCTGGGGGAAGAAGTCCAGCCCGGTCAGGCGGGACGCGTTCTCGGGCGGCAGGGCGCTCAGCGTCTGCCGGCCGAGCAGCTCGCCGATCGGGTTGTAGCCGAGGAACGCCGCGAAGAGGGTGCCCACCGGCGGGGTCGCGGCCACCGACGCGGCCGTGTCCGCCGGGACGCCCTGGGCCACCAGGCCGCTGTTCAGGGTGCTCGGCAGCGAGGATGCCAGACCGGCCACCATCAGCGAGAAGAAGACGCCGATGGAGAGCACCTGGCCCGCGTTCTGGAAGGTCGCCCGCATGCCGGAGGCCGCGCCGCGCATGGTGGCCGGCACGCTCGACATGACCAGTGAGGTGTTCGGCGCCGCGAAGAGGCCGCCGCCCAGGCCGTTCACGAAGATCAGCACGGCGAACACCGCGTAGTTGAAGTTGCTCGGCACCAGCAGCAGGCCGGCGAAGGACACCGCCATCACGAGCAGGCCGCCGGTGGCGAACGGGCGCGGGCCGAACTTGTCGGACAGGGTGCCGGCGAGCGGGCCGGCGGCCAGGAAGCCGATCGTCAGCGGGACCAGGTAGATGCCGGCCCACAGCGGGGTGGACTCGTAGTCGTACCCGTGCTGGGGCAGCCAGATGCCCTGGAGCCAGATGATCAGCATGAACTGGAGACCGCCGCGGGCGATGCTGGCCAGCAGGTTGGCCAGGTTGCCGCTGAGGAACGACAGGTTCCGGAAGAGCCCGAGCGGGAACATCGGCTCGGCCACCCGGGTCTCGATCAGGCCGAAGACCACGAGCACCAGCGCGCCGCCGATCAGCCCGGCCAGCACCCACGGGTTCGTCCAGCCCATGGTGTGCCCGCCGTACGGCTGGATCCCGTACGTGATCGCCGCCAGGACGGCCGTGAGCCCGGCCGCGAAGGTCGCGTTGCCCCACCAGTCGATCTTCGCTTTGCGGCGGACGCCGGTGTCGCGCAGGGAGCGGTACGCCCAGACGGTGCCGAGCACGCCCAGCGGGATGTTGACCCAGAAGACCGAGCGCCAGTCCCATTCGGCGAGCACGCCACCCGCGACCAGGCCGATGAACGAGCCGGCCAGCGCCGAGACGATGTTGACGCCGAGCGCCATGCCGCGCTGCTTCGCCGGGAAGGCGTCCGTGATGATCGCCGCGGAGTTGGCCATCAGCATCGCGCCGCCTATCGCCTGCACCACGCGCCAGCCGATGAGCCAGAGGGCGCCGCCACCGCCGTCGAACGGGTCGAGCGACAGAACGATCGACGTGAGCGTGAAGATGGCGAAGCCGGCGTTGTAGATGCGCACCCGGCCGTACATGTCGCCGAGCCGGCCCAGCGTGACCACCAGGACCGCGGTGACCAGCATGTAGCCGATCAGCATCCACAGCAGGTAGCTGACGTTGTCGGGCTCGAGCGGGTTGATGTCGATGCCCTTGAAGATCGCCGGCAGCGAGATCAGCACGATCGACGAGTTGATCGTCGCCAGCAGGGTTCCGAGGGTGGTGTTCGACAGCGCGACCCACTTGTAACGCGGGTGATCAACGGTCAGCACAGCTGATTTATATCACCGGATTATGGACTGCCGCCCGGCGAGTGATCCAGCGCTCACATCGCCGAAAAGCCTTAACCCGAAGGTCACAAATTCGCAATTCGCCCGTACGTGCACGGCAGTCCGACAAGCCGCGGACCGTCCGGAATGTCACCATGCAGGTATGGGTGAGCAGACACTCTGCACGGCTCGAGACTCCTGGCTGCACCCCCACCTGGGCGCCACCACCACCGGAGGCCCGGCCCCGCGCGAGTACGTGGTCGCCCTGCGCCACGTGGCCCTGACACTCGACGCGGACCCGCGCTGGCGCTCCTGGTGGCGGCAGTCCGGCCTGTCCGCCTGCGAGCTCGGCATCGTCGCCGAGGGCCCGCTCGACCATCCCCGGCCGAGCGCCGACATCCGCCGCCTCGACGACCGCCTCCAGGCCAACTTCACCTGCGCGCTGCCCGCCCGCGGCCCGGCGCCGCACGAGGGCATCGAGCTGGCCACCCGCACCGCGGCCGGCGAGATCCGCGCGATGTTCGAGGTGATCCGCCAGGCCCTGACCCTGCCGGCGCTGCCGCCCACGCCCCCGGTGCCGAGCCTGCCGGCCGACGTCCCCGACGTCCCGGTGACCACCAAGCACCTGCCCGAGGCCCCCGACGACCCGGATCACCTCACGCTGGCCCAGATCCAGGAGTTCTTCGCCTAGGGCCTCACTTGGTGAGGGGCGCCGGTCACGGCGGTTGCGGCTGAGCCGCGGTCCCACCCGAAGAGGAGCGTGCCGAGCTCTAATAGGTCAGGGCTACCAGGTCGCGGAGCTGGGCCAGCGCGTCCCGCTTCGCCGGGCCCTCCGGGAGCTCCTGCTGGGCCGCGACGACCAAACCCGAGCGCAGCAGGGCGTAGATCTCGCGCTGCCCCTCCTCCGGCAGGTCGGGGATCCAGAGGCTACCGAGATTCTCCGCGACCACCATGCGGAGCCAGTCGGCCGTCTTGGGGTCGTCGATCCTCGGAATGAGGTATTCCAGCGTCCATTCGAAGAGGCCACCCGTCGACTGCCAGTCGACGCCCGGCCGGACCATGATGAGAGCCGCCATTGACGCCGCCCCAGGATGAACACGCGCGGTGCCAGTCCGCGCTCCGCGACGAATCGTTCCACTCGGGCCACCTGCTCCGGGGTGAAGCGTGAGACATCCACCGGAACGAGGTCGGCCTTCTTGAGGTGCAGCACGATCTGCAACGAGAATCGCGCCCATTGCTGGTCGAACCTGTGGGCCGCGAACGGTCCCACGGCGTCGTAGGAGAGTCCCCGCTCGTCGACCCAGTCGGCCCGGCAGCCGGGCGCGGCCCGGGTCAGCCGGACACCGAGCTCGGTCTCGATGCGCAGGGCCGTCTCGCTTTCGTTGGGCCGGTATCGGCCGGTCGCCGGGTCCATGCCGAGCGCGCGAACTCTTCGCAGCTCTCGCAGGCGGCCCGGCGCGACCATCAGCGGTTCACCCGCTCCGGGCGGTGCGCGCCGGGTTGCCGTTCGTCCGACGGCTCCCGCGGCGCGGGCAGCGCGGGCACCACCACCACGCCCCGCCCGATCGCCTCGTATATCTCCGGCCGGAGGCGCCGCAGCAGCAGCGCGTGCAGCGCGCCCGCGATCGCCACGAGGGCCACCCCCACCGGCACGATCCACCGCAGCGCCGAGGAGCCCGGCACCCCGAGCAGCGGCCCCAGCTCCCGGACCGTCAGGTAGCCGATCACGCCGAGCGCCACTGTGGACAGAAGCGGGGCGGCGAAGCGGCTCCACGCGCCTTCCCCGTCCGGCACCTGGTTGAGGTGCAGCAGCGCCGCCAGCGACGTGCCGACCAGCAGGACCAGCACGCCGAGCGCACCGGCGACCAACAGCCGGCGCCCGAGGACGGCGACGTCCGAGACCCCGATGGCGTACGCCGCCAGCAGCGCGACGCCCGCCGCGAGCGACTGCACCAGCGACGCGTTGCGCGGTGCCCAGGTGCGCACCGCCGTCCGGCTCAGCCCGGACGGCAGCACCCTTTCCCGGCCGAGCGCGAACAGATAGCGGGCGATCGTGTGGTGCAGCGCCAGCATCGCCGCGAGCAGCCCGGTGAGCAGCATCAGCCGGCCGAGGGTGACCGCCCAGGGCGCCAGCCGGGCCGCCGCGAGGTCGAAGAGCAGTTCGGAACCGCGCTCCCGGGCGAGGGCCGCGATCTGCCCGGTGCCGGCGGCGACCGCGAGCGACCACGACGCACCGGCGAGCAGCAGCGTGACCGCGAGCACCGTGCCGTACGCGGCGTTGCCGGGGTCCCGGCGCGGCCGGATCGCCTCCTCCGCGTACGCCCCCGAGGTCTCGAAGCCGGCGAACGCGAGCAGCGCCACGGCGAGCAGCAACCCGAGCACCGGCATGTCCACACCGGACGGCGCGATGGTCGCGGCGGTGCGCCCGCCCGCTACCGGGTCGATCGCGTTGGCCACGGCGAACCCGGTGACGACCGCGCCCTCGGCGAGGACCAGCAGCGCGATCAGCCCGCTGCTCACCTCGACCCGGATCGTGCCGCAGAGCGTGATGACCAGCCAGCAGCCGGCGGCCACCATCCACCACTGCGCCTCGGCGCCGAGCCAGCTGCGCAGCAGGGGCGCCGCCGCCGCGCCGGTGAGGCCGTAGAGGCCGAGCTGGAGAACCTGGTAGGACGCGACGGCGAGCCAGGCCGCGCCCGCGCCGGCCGGCTTGCCGAGGCCTTTCGCGACGTACGTGTACATCGCGCCGGCGAACGGCGCGCGGTGCGCCATCGCCGCGTATCCGCCGGTGAAGACGATCAGGACGAGGCCGGCGGCGAGGAAGGCGATCGGGACGAGCGGCCCGCCGCCCGTGGCGTAGGCGGCGGGCACCACGTGGACCAGCACGGCGATCGGCGCGGTCGCGGCGAGCGCGAAGAAGGCGACGGCGGCCGCGCCGATGCGGCCGGGGGCGAGGGTGTGCGGCGACTGGTCGGGCGTACCCACGGACCTATTTGATCCTGCGGGGTTGCCGCTTGACAACTAGCCGTAACGGTTCACTCACCAACCGTGGAGAAGGTTGGCACAAACACGCCCTGACCTAGGGTTCGATGAGGATTTTGCGGCCCACACCGGCCCGGAAACGGTCCAAAGCCGACGCATAGGAGTCGAGCGGGAACCTGTCGCTCACGAAGATCGACGGGTCGAGGACGCCGGCGGCCAGCATCTCGCCGGCCCGGTCGAAGCTGTGCAGCACGGCCATCGAGCCGGTGATGGTGATCTCGCGGCGATAGATCTCGTACGGCTCGATCGCCACTCGCGCGCCATAGCCGGCCACCCCGAACTGGAGGAACGTGCCACCGCGCCCGACCCGGCCGAGGCCGTCGCGGATCGCCGCCTCCACGCCCGTGCAGTCGATGACCACGTCGAACCCGCGGGGCGCCTCGATCTCGTCGGCGGACGCGACCGCCGCCGAGCACCCGAGCCGCTTCGCCGTCTCCAGGCGCGCCGGGTTGAGGTCCACAACGGACACCGACTCGGCGCCCGCCCGCTTCGCCAGCTCGAGCATCATGAGGCCCATCGTCCCGGAGCCGTAGATGAGGTACGAGCTGGCCATCGCGCGCGGCAGCACGTCGAAGCCGCGCACCGCGCAGGAGAGCGGCTCGATCAGCGCCGCGTCCCGGGCTGCGAGGTGCGCGGGGAGCTTGAAGAGGTTGGCCATGGGCGCGGCGACGTATTCGGCGGCGCCGCCGCTGACCGTCACCCCGATGGCGCCCCAGTTCTCGCACTGGTTGCCCCGCGCCCGCTTGCAGTAATAGCAGTGCCCGCAGTAGAGCGACGGGTCGACGGCCACCTGGTCACCGACGGCGTAGCCGGTGACCTCGGCGCCGACCGCGACGATCTCGCCGGCGAACTCGTGCCCCGGGACGATCGGGAAGGCGGGCGCGAACTCACCGTCCATGATGTGCAGGTCGGTGCCGCAGATGCCGACCGCGGCCGGCTTCACCACCACCTCGGCAGGACCGGGCGTGGGATCCGCCAACGATGCCAACTCGATCGTCCCGGGGGTGACGACGACGGCTGCTTTCACTTGACGGCTCCCATCGACAGACCACGGACCAACTTGTTCTGCGCCAGCCACCCGGCGATCAGCACCGGCAGCGAGACCAGCGTCGCCGCGGCGCAGAGCCGGGCGAGGAACAGGCCCTCGGAGGAGATGAACCCGACCAGGAAGATCGGCGCGGTGCCCGCGTTCGTCGCGGTCAGGTTCACCGCCAGGAAGAACTCGTTCCAGGCGAAGATGAAGCAGATCAGCGCCGTCGCCGCCAGGCCGGGCGAGACGATCGGCAGGATGATCTTGCGGATGGAGGTGAGCAGGCCGGCGCCGTCCACCTCGCCGGCCTCCAGCACCTCGCGCGGCACCTCCAGCAGGAAGGAGCGCATCATCCAGACCGCGAGCGGCAGGTTCATCGAGGTGTAGAGGACGACCATGGTCCAGATGTTGTCCAGCATGCCGAGGTGCTTGACCAGCAGATACAGCGGCAGCAGCGCGGCCACGGCGGGCATCATCTTGGTGCTGATGAAGAAGAACAGCGTGTCCGTCCATTTCGCGACGGGACGCAGCGAGAGGGCATAGGCGGCCGGGGTCGCGAGCGCGACCACGAAGATCGTCGAGAAGATGCTCGCCATCAGCGAGTTGAGCAGGAACGGCGTGATGTTGCGGTCGAAGACCTGCTCGTACTGCGCGAGGGTCGGGGTGAAGACCCAGCTCGGCGGGTTGCCGGCCGCGGCCTGCTCCTGCTTGAAGCTGGTCAGCACCATCCAGATGACCGGAAAGACGAACACGATCCCGGCGACCCAGGCGACGACTCCCCAGAGGCGTCTCACCGGTGCTCCTCCATCTTGAACAGCGACGAGATGACCCGCAGGGCGAAGGTGGCCACGATGATCGTCAGGATCACCACGATCACGCCGGCCGCCGACGCCTCGCCGTACTCGAACTTGCGGAAGGTGGTCAGATAGATCTCGTACGGCAGGTTGGTCGTGGCCGTGCCGGGACCGCCCTGCGTGATGCTGAATATCGCGTCGAACGTGTTGACCAGGTAGATCGACCCGAGCAGCGCGCCCAGCTCCAGATACTGGCGCAGGTGCGGCAGCGTCATCCGGCGGAAGATCTGCCACGCGTTCGCGCCGTCGACCCGCGCCGCCTCGATCACCTCGTGCGACTGCGACTGGAGGCCGGCCAGCAGGATCAGCATCATGAACGGCGTCCACTGCCAGACCAGCGTGGCGATGACGGCGCCCTTCGGGTACGACGAGATCCAGTCGGTCGAGCCGCCGAAGATGCCGTTGATCAGGCCGTACGCGGGGTTGAAGATCGCGTGTTTCCAGAGCAGCGCCGCGGCGATCGGCATCACCAGGAACGGCGTGATCAGCAGCGTGCGCACCACCGAGCGGCCGAGGAACTTACGGTCGAGCAGCAGGGCCAGCAGCAGCCCCAGGATCATCGAGAAGATCACCGCGCCGGCGGTGAGCAGCACCGTGTTGACCAGCGCCGACCGCAGCCGCGTGTCGGTCAGCACGGTGACGTAGTTGTCCAGCCCCACGAACGGCTTGTCGCCCGGCCGCAGCGCGTTCCAGCTCAGCGTCGACAGGTAGAGCGTGTAGAGGAACGGGATCTGCGTGATGACCAGCGCGAAGATCAGCGCGGGCAGCAGCGGCGCCCGGCGTACCCAGCGATCCTTTGCTCCGCCCCTGGTGGGCAGGACGGGCGGCTGGGTCCGCTCGTCCTGCCGGGCGACCAGGGTGGTCACTACTTGTACTTCTTCGCCACGTCTTCGGCCTGCTTCTGGCCGTCCGCGAGGGCCTTGTCGACCGTGCTGCTGCCGGCGATGGCGGCGCTCACCTCCTGGGACACCTTGGTGCCGAGGTCGGCGAACTCGGGAATGCCGACGAACTGCACGCCCAGCGCCGGCCGCGGCTGCACGCCCGGGTTGGTCGGGTCGGCGTGCTCGATCGAGCCGAGCGTGATGTCGGCGAACGCCTTGGCCGACTCCTTGTACTCCGCAATGCTGTAGGTCGAGGTGCGCTTGCCCGAGGGGATGCGCGACCAGCCGAGCTTCTCGCCGACCAGCTTCTCGTAGTCCTTGCTGGTGGCCCACGAGATGAACTTCCAGGCGGCGTCGGCCTTCTTGGTGGTCTTGGGCATCGCCCACGCCCAGGTCCACAGCCAGCCGGAGTACTCGGTCTTGTTGACCGGGGCGTACGCGTAGCCGACCTTGCCGGCGACCTTGCTGGCGTTCGGGTCCTCCAGCGTGCCGGCGGCCGACGTGGCGTCGTACCACATGGCGGCCTTGCCCTGGCCGAACGTGTTGAGGCACTCGGTGAAGCCGGACTGCGGGGCGCCGGACTGGCCGTGCCTCTTGAGAAGGTCGACGTAGAACTGGGTGGCCTGGGTGAACTCCGGCGAGTTGACCTTCGCGGTCCAGTCCTTCTCGAACCAGGTGCCGCCGTACGTGTTGACGACCGTCGTCAGCGGCGCGAAGAGCTCGCCCCAGCCGGGCAGGCCGCGCAGGCAGATGCCGGCGACGCCCTTGCCCTTGTCGTCGAGCTTCGCGGCGAAGTCGGCCACCTGGGCCCACGTCGGGTGCTCCGGCATGGTCAGGCCCTTGGCCGCGAAGAGCTCCTTGTTGTACATGAGGAACGACGACTCGCCGTAGAACGGTGCCGCGTACATCTTGCCGTCCTCGCCGGTCAGCGAGTCGACCATGGGCTTGAGCAGGTCGGCCGAGTCGTACGCCGCGTCGGCCTGCGCCTGCGTCGACAGCTCGTGCAGCCAGCCGTTCTTGGCCCAGATCGGCACCTCGTACGCGCCGACGGTGGCCACGTCGTACTGCCCGCCCTGGTTCGCGACGTCCTGGGTGACCTTGTCGCGCAGCTCGTTCTCCGGGAGGATCGTGAACTTCACGGTGATCCCGGTCTGCTTGGTGAAGTTCTCGGCGGTCAGCTTCTGGATGTCCTCCATCTGCGGGTTGCCGACCATCAGGGCGGTGATGGTGTTGCCGGCGGCGTCGCCGCCGCTGCCGCCGGTCGAGCCGGCGCCCGAACAGCCGGCGGTGGCCAGCAGCAGGCACGCCGCGGCCAGGGCGAGTTTTCTGGGCATGGTGGATCCTCCGTTTTATGCGAAAACGGCTGCGGATGAGGCGGGGGATTTCAGACCCGAATGACCTGAGGTCCCATTCGGGAATAGCGGTTCGCCTCGGACGCCGGGAGGCCGGTGTCCGTGACCAGTGACTCGAAATCGGATATCTCGGCGAATCGGCAGAACGTGCGCACGCCGAACTTGGTGTGAATACCGACGAAGATGCGGCGCCGCGCGGCGCGCACGGCACGCGCCTTCACGTCCGCCACGGCGGGGTCGGGGGTGGTCAGCCCGACCTCGCGGGAGATGCCGTTGGCCCCGATGAACGCCAGGTCGATGACGAAGCCGGAGACCATGCCGGCCGCCCAGTGGTCGACGGTGGCCAGCGTGCGGCCGCGCACCCGGCCGCCGAGCAGCAGCACCGTGGCCGGGGTGGAGCCGGCCAGCCAGGCCGCGGTGTTGAGCGAGGCGGTCACGACGGTGAGCGGCCGGTCGGTGGGCAGCGCCTCGGCGATCAGCTGCGGGGTGAAACCCTCATCGATGAAGATCGTCTCGGCGTCGCCGATGAGCCCGGCCGCGGCGGCCGCGATCCGCCTTTTCTCCGGGACCCCGCGGACGGTGCGCATCGCGAGGTCGGTCTCGAATTTGGCGGTCTCGACCGGATAGGCGCCGCCGTGCGTCCGGCGGATGAGACCGTGCCTTTCCAGCAGGCGCAGATCGCGGCGGATCGTCTCGGCGCTGACGGAGAGCTCGGCCGCCAGCTTCGCCACCTCGACCTCGCCGTGCCGGCGGGCCAGGGCGACGATCTGGTGCTGCCGCTCATCAGCGTTCATGGCGATATTTGTAACACCGGAGAAACGTGTGTCCGCCATCACAAACTCATCGACTTCGTTGTTTGTTTGCCCGTTCCCTGCCCCGAGCCGGGCGGTACGACTCGGTTTCTAGTCGGACAATTCCGGCAAAACATCTGACCGTTTCGGTCGAAATCATGACCGCGTCGTGCCCGGCCATGTGCGCTCGGGCGTTCCCCTCAAGTCCGGCCGTGCCCGGACGACAAGAGTCCCGTGCTAGCGACGGAGCAACTGACAGAGTTCCTGTCCGCGGTCGCGGACCGGCCCGCCGGTCCGGCCGCGCAATACGCTGCCGTCGAGTGCGCCGCCCGCGCGCTCGGCGCCGACGTCGCGGTGCTGATGATCGACGACGGGGTGGTGGCCGCCATCGGCCTCGCGGCCGATGAGGTGCCCGCGTACGCGGTGGCCGAGGTCGCCGCCGGCCGCCGGACCACCCTCGACCTCGGCGCGGGCCGGCACGCGGTCACCCACGCGACGATCGGCGGTCCCGCGCCGGGCGTCCTCGTGCTCGGCCGGGCCGGCGCGCCCTTCACCGCCGAGGAGATCACCCTGCTGCGCGGCATGGCGCGCGTCCTCGAACTGTGCCTCCAGTCGCTCTACATCACCGAGTCCGAGCGCCGCTACGCCGAGGAGAACGGCCGTCTGCTCGGCTACCTCGACCAGGGCCGCCGCGTCTTCTCCGAGCTGGCCGGGGTGCAGCGGGCCATCGGCCGCCGCCGGCCCGTGCCGGAGACCTTCGACCTGGTCACCGCCGCGCTGCGCGACCTGCTCGGCGTCGACATGGTGTCGATCAGCCTGGTCGAGCGCGACGATCCGCAGCTGGGCAGCCTGGTGGCCGCCGTGGGGGTCGCCCCGGAGGTGCGGGCGCAGCTCCAGCGCGTGGCGGTGGCCGCCGGCGGGGTGGCGGGACTCGCGACCCTGGGCGACGAGCTGGTCGCCGTGGAGGACTACACCACGTCGCCGATAGCGCTACCGGCCCTGACGGCGGTACACCTTCAGTCGATCATGGCCGTGCCGGTGCACGAGGGCGACAAGTCGGTCGGCGCGATCGCGGTGGGCACGTACACCTCCCGCCGCGACTGGGACAAGGCGGCGCGCGACATCGTGACGGCGTTCGCCGAGCACGTGAGCCTCGCGCTGACGGACGCCCGCACCCAGGAGCAGATGAGCAGGGCGTACCTGGACTCGCTGACCGGCCTGGCGACGAGGGCGCTGTTCCAGACGAGGATGGAGGAGTCGCTCGGCCCTAACGGCCTGGGCGGCGCGGTCCTGTTCGTCGACCTCGACCGCTTCAAGGTGGTCAACGACTCGCTCGGGCACGCGGCGGGAGACACCCTGCTCACCCGGGTCGCCGAGCGCGTGCAGGCGTGCCTGCGCGACGGTGACACGGCGGCCCGCCTGGGTGGTGACGAGTTCGCGGTCCTGCTTCCCGGCCTGCGGGGCACGGACGAGGCCGTTCCGGTGGCCGAGCGCATCCTCGACGCGCTGCGGCACCCGTTCGACCTGGCGGGCACCGAGACGTTCGTCAGCTCCAGCATCGGCATCGCGTTCAGCGGGCCGGGCGAGCACGACGCGTCGGAGCTGATGGTCCACGCCGACCTGGCGATGTACCAGGCGAAGAAGCACGGCAAGGACCGGTACGAGGTCTTCGAGCCGGCCATGCGCGCGGCGTTCCAGGCCAACATCGAGTTGGAGGCGGACCTGCGCCGGGCGGTCCTGCGCCACGAGTTCGAGCTGCGCTACCAGCCCATCGTCCACTTGCACACCGGCGAGATCACCGGCGTCGAGGCGCTGATCCGGTGGCAGCACCCGGACCGGGGTGTGGTCCCGCCGATGGAGTTCATCCCGCTGGCCGAGGAGACCGGGCTCATCGTCCCGATCGGCGAGTGGGTCCTGCGCGAGGCGACCCAGCGGGTGGCCGAGTGGAACCGCCGCCGGCTGGGGCCGCCGCTGTCGGTGAGCGTCAACATCTCGGCGGTGCAGCTCGACCAGACGACGCTGCCGCAGGTGGTGCACAGCGCGCTGGAGACGGCGGGCATGCGGCCGGACCGGCTCATCCTGGAGCTGACCGAGTCGCTCCTGGTGGAGCACCGCCCGGCGACCCTGGAACGGCTCAACGAGATCAAGCGGCTCGGCGTCCGGCTGGCCATCGACGACTTCGGCACGGGCTACTCGTCCCTGGCCTATCTGCGCCAGTTCCCGATCGACATCATCAAGATCGACAAGTCCTTCGTGGACGACGTCGTCGACGAGCCCACGGCGGCCGCGCTCACCCACGGCATCATCCAGCTCGGCCACGCGCTGCAACTCTCCACCATCGCGGAGGGCATCGAGCACGCCGGCCAGCTGACCTCGCTCGCCGGCGGCAACTGCGAGCTGGGCCAGGGCTACTACTTCGCCGAGCCGCTGACCCAGGTGGCCCTCGACGACCTGCTCTTCCCCACCGACGTCCCGCCCATGGAGTGCGAGTAGAGCGCCGAGCCGGTCAGCGGGCCTCCAGGTTGGCGGCGAGATGCCTGAGGGCCGCGGCGGCGTCCGGGCCCTCGGTGTGCGGGCCGCGCAGGTCCGCCGTGTAGCCGGCGATGTCGGCCAGGGTCCACCAGAGGCGGTAGAACTCGACGGCCGCCTCGCTGACCCGGCGGCCGGTCACCCGCTCGTAGCGCGACTCGGCGCCGGTGAGCATCCAGATGTCGCGCTCCGCCGGGGCCACCTGCACCGTGTCCCAGTCGATCAGGCGCAGCCCCTCCGCGGTCCACAGGATGTTGCCCGGATGGGGCTCGCCGTGCGTCACGACCCAGTCCCGCGGCGGTGGCAGGGCGCCGGCCAGGGCGTCGAAGCGGGCCAGCCGCTCGGCGACGCTTCCGGCATGCTCCGCCAGGAGGCGCCGGGCGGGCTCCGCGTAGGGGCCACCGGCCCACGGGCCGCGCGGGCCGGCGTGCAACTGGTCGCGCCCGGGCAACACCAGGTCGGCGCGCGGGGCACTCGCGGCACGGGTGGCGTGCAGCCTGATCAGCAGGTCCAGGACGGCGTCCCGGTCCTCGTCGCGGTGCGGGCCGAACGATCCGGCCGTGCCCGCGAGCAGGGGATAGACGGACAAGGCGTAGCGGTCCGCCAGCCGCCGCACGACGGCTCCGTCCCCGGTGGGCACGGGGGCCACGACGAAGTCGAGCTCGGACGCCAGCTCGGCGGCCGTGCGCAGTGCTTGTTCGAGCCCGGCCGACCACTCGGCGACCGTGACGAACCAGGCGCCCTCCACCGACCAGTGGTATCCCCCGGCGCCCACCGGCAGGTAGTCGACGCTCCGGGCCCGGATGCCCCAGCCGGCGGCCAGCTCCTCGGCGAGCAGATCGTCCCCGACGCCCTCCGGCCGCTCCCGCATGCCGAGCATTGTCACCCGCCAAGCGCGAAGCGGGCGGCCGCCACGGCCACCCGCTTCGCCGGATACCCGGTCAGGACTTGAAGGCGTCCTTGATGTTCTCGCCGGCCTGCTTGAGCTTGGAGCTGGACTGGTCGGCCTTGCCCTCGGCCTCGAGGCGCTCGTCGTCCGTGGCCTTGCCGACGCCCTCCTTGACCTTGCCGGTCAGCTCTTCCGACTTGTTGTTGATCTTGTCTTCGGTAGCCATGGTTACCTCCGGGGGACATCTGCCTACGCCGCTGGATGTACCCGGCACGGACCCGCCCAATCACGCCGAGGCCGTCAGGGCGTCCCTCTCGAGCATCCGGCCGAAGTCCGCGGCGGGCATCGGACGGCCGAAGAGGAAGCCCTGAGCCGCCGCGTAGCCCAGGGCCCGCAGGCGATCGGCCTGGTCGCGGGTCTCGACGCCCTCGGCCACGGCGTGCAGGCCCAGAGCGCCCGCCACCTGGAGCACCGCGGCGGCCACGGGCGCGCGCTCGCTCGGTACCGCCTGGGTGAACGTCCGGTCGAGCTTGACCTCGTCGACGGGGACGTCGTGCAGCATCGCGAGCGTCGACGCCCCGGTGCCGAAGTCGTCGAGCGAGACGCGCACCCCCAGGGCCCGCAGCCCGGCCAGGGTGCTCTCGGACGCGGCCGGGTCGATCGGCATCGACTCCGTGACCTCCAGCGCGATGCGAGAGCCCGAGATCTCGTACGCGTCGAGCAGCGCACCCACGTAGAAGGCGAACCCTGGCTCGCGCAGGTCGCGCGCCGAGATGTTGACGTTGAGCACGATGTCCGTGTCCCAGCCGGCCAGCTCGCGCACGGCCCGGCGCAGCACCCAGCGGCCCAGCGGCACGATCAGGCCGGTGCGCTCGGCGACCGGGATGAAGGTGTCCGGCGCGAGCGTGCCGTGCACCGGGTGCGCCCAGCGCACCAGGGCCTCCGCGCCCAGCACCCGGCCGTCGGCCAGCGAGACGATCGGCTGGTAGAGCAGGAAGAGCTGGTCGTCGCGGATGGCCTCGCGCAGCTCCGCGCCCAGGTACGACTGGTCGCTCGCCGCCATGCCCTCGTCGTAGTGCAGGGCCGCCGTGCCGGGCAGCGCCTTCGCCTTGTACATGGCGATGTCCGCCCGGCGCAGCAGCAGGCTCGGGTCGTCGCCGCTGCGGCCGTCCGCGATGCCGATGCTGGCGCGGATCGGCAGCTCGTGGCCGTCGGCCAGCACCGGCTCGCGGAGCGCCCGCATCATGCGCTCGGCCGCCAGGTCGGCCGCGGCCGGGTCGGCGCCGTCCAGGACCACCACGAACTCGTCGCCGCCCAGCCGGGCCACCGTGTCCTCGGCGCGCAGGCAGCCGTCGAGGCGGCCGGCCACCGCGATCAGCAGGAGGTCGCCCACCTCGTGGCCGAGGGTGTCGTTGACCTCCTTGAAGTCGTCCAGGTCGATCAGCGCGACCGCCACCGGCCGGTCGCCGGGGCTGGTCAGGGCCTTGTCGAGCCGCTCGTGGAAGAGCACCCGGTTGGGCAGCTGGGTGAGCGCGTCGTGGGTGGCGCCGTGGTCGAGGCGGCGCAGCAGGCGCCCGTTGTCGCGGAACGCGGTGATCTGCCGGATCACCACGAGCGCGGTGAGCGCCACGGCGCTGGACACCACGATGCGGCGGTCGGCGCTCGACGCCGGCCAGGTGATCGCGAGCAGCAGGCCGTCCACGGCGGCCACCGCGACGTACGGCAGGACGCTGAACGTGCGCCGCCGGTCCGGCTTGGCGCCGCGGCGCGGGCCGTACGAGACGGCGCGCTGCCGCTCGGCGGCGAGCGCGACGAACAGGTAGACCGCCGGCATGTTGATGATGTCGGGGTACATGTGCGGGTCGAGCGCCATGAACAGCGGGCGCACGACGGGGCCGACGGCGCTGATCAGGACCGCCACCGCGATCATCTGGAGCGCCACCCGGTCGAACAGGGCCTGGCTGGCCAGGAGGAACTTCGCCACCGCGAAGACCGCGAGCAGGGCGAGCACGCTCAGCGCGAGCGAGACGTAGATCAGCACCGGGTCGGTCTGATGGATCGCGAACCGGGCCGAGAAGTGCCACACGAAGACGGCGCACGCCAGCATCACCGTGCCGGCGTCGAGCACCAGGCGGAAGGTGTCGCCCCGGGTCCGCATGCCGAACGGCAGCCGGATCAGGGCGTACATGACCAGCAGGATCGCCAGGCCGTCGAAGACCATCTGCCCGGTGCCCATCTGCATCGAGGCCGGGTCGGCGGCGCCGTACACGTACACGACCTGGGCGGTCACGCCGAGGCCGACCAGGGTGCTCGCCGCCCAGAGGTGCCGCCAGAACCGGCGGATCGGCGGTGGCAGGTGCTCGGCCCGCGCCGTGCGCCCGCACTCGGCCGCGAGCAGCCCGGCGCCGGCGATGCCGGGCAGCCAGAGCAGCGGCCACGGGATCACGGGGCTGATCGCGTTCACCCCGACCCCGATGATCGTGACGACGAGCAGTGAAGCGTTGGCGCGGAGTAACCGGCCGGACAGCCCGAACATGCTCGGTCCGATCGGCCGGTCCCGCCCAGGGGTGAGGAATCGCGCTGTGACCTAGGTCCCCGGCGGCGGGCTTGCCGGGGCGGCCATACTTTGACACTGTGCTGCGACCCGCGACCTATGCCGAACGCGACCTGATCCTGCCCTGGCGGAACCACCCGTCGGTGCGGGCGGTCAGCCTGACCACCCACGAGATCAAGCCGGAGGAGCACGCTGCCTGGTGGGAGAAGCGCTGGCAGAACGTGCTGATCTACGAGGACGATCGCGGCGTGCCGTGCGGGGTCGTCATCTTCGACGGCAACACGTGGTCCTTCTACCTGGACACCGAGGGCCTGGGCGACCGGCAGCTCGCCGCGTGGATGCGGCTGGAGAAGGAGGCCGTCGACTACGCGTTCGGCACACTGGGACTCGAAACGCTGGGCGGCGAGACCCTGGAAGAGAACAAGCAGGTGCTGGCGTTGCACCGGCGGTTCGGTTTCAAGGAGACGCGGCGCTACGAACGACTGGTCGACGGGGTTCCGAAGACGGTCGTCTGGACTGAGAGAGGGAAGTAATGACTAAGTTCGGGCCCGACAAGCGGCCGTACA
Source organism: Paractinoplanes deccanensis (assembly GCF_016862115.1). Classification (GTDB taxonomy): domain Bacteria; phylum Actinomycetota; class Actinomycetes; order Mycobacteriales; family Micromonosporaceae; genus Actinoplanes; species Actinoplanes deccanensis. The sequence goes on along the minus strand of NZ_BOMI01000185.1, from coordinate 78,312 downwards.
TCGTCGCGGAGATGTCGGGTAACCACAACGGCTCTCTCGACCGGGCGCTGGCGCTGGTCGACGCGGCGGCCGACAACGGCGCGGACGCTATCAAGATCCAGACGTACACGGCGGACACCATGACCGTGGACGTGAAGCACCCGCGGTTCCAGATCTCCAAGGGCCACGAGCTGTGGTCGGAGGCCTACCTCTACGACCTGTACGAGCGGGCGCACACCCCGTGGGACTGGCACCAGCCGATCTTCGAGCGGGCCCGCGAGCGCGGCCTGACGCCGTTCTCCAGCCCGTTCGACCGCACGGCGATCGAGCTGCTCGAGAAGCTCGACGCGCCGATGTACAAGATCGCGTCCTCGGAGATCACCGACCTGCCGCTGATCCGGATGGCCGCGAGCACCGGCAAGCCGATCATCATCTCGACCGGCATGGCCTCGGTGAAGGAGATCGCCGCCGCGGTCGAGGCCGCGCAGGGCGCCGGCGCCACCGACGTCACCGTGCTGAGCTGCACCGCGTCGTACCCTGCCCCGCCGCAGTACACCAACCTGCGCCGGATCCCGGTGCTGGCGCAGATGCTCGAGCTCCCGATCGGCCTCAGCGACCACACGCTGGGCATCGGCGTGCCGATCGCGGCCGTCTCGTTCGGCGCGTGCCTGATCGAGAAGCACATCACCCTCGACCGCGAGGACGGCGGCGTCGACTCGGCGTTCTCGCTGGAGCCCGCCGAGCTCAAGGCGCTGCGGATCGAGTCGGAGCGGGCCTGGGAGGCGCTGGGCACCACCCACATCGGCCCGACCGAGGCCGAGAAGGAGGGCCTGCGGTTCCGCCGGTCGCTCTACGTGGTGACCGACGTGAAGGCCGGCGACCCGGTGACCGAGGAGAACGTGCGCTCGATCCGCCCGACCGGCGGCCTCGAGCCCGACGCGATCCGCACGGTGATCGGGCGGACCTTCACCCAGGACGCGGCCAAGGGCACGCCGCTCACCTGGGACCTGATCTGACCTGAGACGAAGAAGGGGGCCCCTCGGGGCCCCCTTTTTTCCTACTGTCCTCGCCGTCGCAGCTTGCCGAGGACCTTGCGGCCGTCACGGCCCACGACCTTGTAACCGGCCCGCGCCACCATGAGGACCCGGCCGGCCCAGCTCTTCTTGTAGAACTGAACCTCCCAGTCCATCTTGCTGACCGCCAGGTCACGCGACTTGATCATCTGCTCGGTCCACTCCATCATCGCCAGCAGATGGCTTGCCTCGTAGCGCTGGCGCCAGAGCGCCTCGGTGAGCTCGCGGAAGCCCTGCACGTCGACCTGGGCCGTGCCCGGCGACACCGAGAGCAGCTGGAGCCGGCGGTCGTGCTGCGCGTCGAGGCTCAGATCGAAGTCCGCGGCCTCGACGGTGACCTGAAGGTCGACGGCGCGGCGGATCTCGTGGGCGTCGACGCCCTGGCCGGCCATGCCGAGCAGGGTGGCGGTCAGGTCGACGGCGTGCGAGGTGATCGGCCACGGGTGCGGCTGGCCCGAGGTGATGAGCTGGACGGCGAACGCCCAGAACGCCCGGACCTCGGCCGTCTCGAGCGCGACCGGCTCGATCGGCTCCCAGCGGGTCGGCAGCAGCGCCGGCCCGTGCGGGGTGACGAAGACGTCCGCGAAGCCGGCGAGCGCGGCCGGGCCGGTCAGGAAGCCGTCGCGCGCCTGGGCGCGCAGCCACGCGTCGTACTGCGCGAGCTCGACGCGGAGCTGGCGCAGGTCGTCGGTCGCCGCCAGGTGGAGCAGGCGCTCCTCGAGCACGTAGCCGCGGTCGGCGCCGGACGCGAGGGGCTCGCTGACCCGGCGCAGGCCGTAGCGCTCGACGGTGCCCTCGATCGGCTGGAGCACTGTCGTGCGGACCTCGCCGTCGACCGGGGCCACCTCATAGACGAAGGTGCCTCGCGGATCGCCGACGAGCAGCTGGTGACCGGGGACCGCGGGCGCCGTGGCGGACGCGCGCGCGACGACCAGCCAGGCCGCGGCCACCGCGCTCTCGGCGCCGGCGCGCACGGCGCGGTTGATCAGCCGGCGCGGGTCGCTGAGCACCGGGCGGTTGCGGAAGCCGGCCGCGTACGCCTGGGAGAGCACCGTGCCGAGCCGGGGCCGCAGCGGCGAGCCGACCTCGCCGAGCAGTCCCTCGCCGACCAGGACGGTCGGGACGGCCGGCTCCGGAAAGGCCGCGTAGGACGAGGTGGCCGTGAGGCCGGCGTCGCCCAGGCGGGTGATCAGCTGCTCGCGCGAGGCCGGCCGGTGCGCGTCGTGCTCGTCCACCGGGTACCACGCGGAGTCCTGGCGCTCGCGGGCGCCGGGCTCGAGCCGCACGGTGTGGTGCAGGCCGAAGTTGTTGTCGTGCAGCAGGACCAGCGCGCCGTCTGCGGCCACGGCCGAGGCGAGCCGGTCGATCAGCTCGCCCGCGGACAACTGCTCGCCCTCGGCGGAGTTGAGCCGGCCCACGCCGTCGACGGCGACCACGAGGTCGAACGTGGCGGCCGGGTCGAGCTTGACCACCGCGCCGCCGAGCACCGTGACGCTCGGGTGGCCGGCGGCGGCCCGCTCGGCGTCGCGCAGCGAGCGCAGCAGCCAGGTGACGGCCGCGCCGCTGTCGGCGAGGGCGGTGACGATCTCCTCGGAGTGAGGGCCGGCGATCAGCACGCTGCGGCCGGGGCCGGCGTGCTCGCGGAGGATGTGCCGCAGGACGGCGCCGCGCGGCAGGGCCGGCCCGTGTTGCTCGTCCAGATCGGTCCAGTTGAACATCTCTCCGCCGAGACGCCGTAGGTTGGTCACCGGCGGCGCGGTCAATGCGGCGGCGAAGTCCGTGCCATCGGTGGGGAGCAGTGCGGAAGCGCGCTCCGACATCACTCAGACCTCTCTGTTGCAGCGGCCGGCCCAGAGGCGACCAGTTCGTCGGGGGTCGCGGGGGCGTGACTCAGCTGCTGTGCGCCGTGGTCTCGGCCCGTCACGTCGACGCCGAAAGGTACCATTCAAGGTTAGTTACCACCCCGATCGCAGGGGCGGCATTCCGCCGCGACTCTAGGACCATAAGCGATCCAGCGGCCGGATTGTCCGTTACCGCCCCTCATGGTCCTGGCCGCATAACGCGGCTTCGGCCGGCCGAGCCTATCACCTGTGTCACACATCACCGTTTGCGCCGCGGGCCCCGCTCGCCCGGCGGCCCGCAAGATCATCGCCTACAGTGGACACGCGAGACCGGCCGGAGTGGGCGCCGCCACGCCTGCTCCGGCCACCTTTCTTGAGATCATGAAGCGTGGTCCTCGCGGTGATCTCTCTCGGTGGCGTGCTCGGCGCGCTCGCCCGGTACGGCCTCACCCAGGCCTGGCCGCATCACGCCGGCGGCTTTCCCTGGGCGGTCTGGACGATCAACGTGTCCGGCTGCTTCCTGATCGGCCTCCTCTACGTCTGGCTCGGCCGCTACCGCCCGCGGCAACGGCTGCTCCGCCCGTTCCTCGGCACCGGCGTGCTCGGCGGTTACACGACGTTCTCCACCGCCATGACCGACGTCCTCACCGCGCCGACCGTGACCGGCGTCCTCTATCTGCTCACCACGCTGGCCGGCGCGCTGCTCGCGGTCTGGGCAGCGACCCTGCTGGCCGAACGGGTGCCGCGATGACCACTGTCCTCCTGATCGCCGCCGGTGCGGCGGTAGGCGCGCCGTTGCGCTACCTCGCCGACAAGGCCCTGCGGTCCCGGTCGGGCTTCCCGCTCGGCACGCTCGCCGCGAACGTGACCGGCTCGTTCCTGCTCGGCTTCCTCCTCGGCCTGCCCGTCTCGCCCACCCTGGCCGCGGTGCTCGGCACGGGTTTCTGCGGCGCGCTGACCACCTATTCCACGTTCAGCTGGGAGACGCTCACGCTGGCCCGCTCCGACCGCCCGCACCGCGCGCTGGTGTACGCCCTCGCCAGCATCGTCGCCGGTCTCACGGCCGCCCTGCTCGGCCGCCTGCTCGCCCACATGGGCGCATAGCCATCGCGCTCGCACGGTGAGCGCGCGGGCCTCGCGCTCGCACAATGAACGGGTGGACCTCGCGACAATTCTCGAAGCCGCGGCCGACGGCTACTTCCCGCCCCAGAACGGCGGCGTCACCGTCGTCCCCCAGCCGAGCAAGCGCGACGCCGGCGTGCTGGCCTTCACCGCGCACTCCGTGATCTTCCTCGACGAGGATCCCGCCTGGATCCGGGCCACCCTCGCCACCGTCGAGTCCGACCCCCTGGCCGCGACCATGCACCCCGCCTTCCTGTCCGCCCTGCTCGGCCGCACGGCCCGCCGGACCGACACGATCGACCTGCTCACCGTCGCACCGGCCCTGCCCGGCCCGCCGCCCCTCCCGCTCCTTCCCCTCGATCAAGATCATTCCCGGGTACGCAGCGCGCGTGCCCGCCGCGACCACGTCCGGGCGTGGCGCGCCGACGGCGGCATCGTCACCCTGGGCCACGGCGTCGCCGGCCGATGGGAGGTCTCCATCGAGGTCGACGAGGCGGCCCGGCACCACGGCCTCGGCCGCCTGCTGGCCACCGCCGCGCGCCACCTCGTCCCGCCCGGCGCGTGGCTCTGGTCGCAGCAGTCACCGGGCAACGCCCGCAGCGTCCGCACCTTCCAGGCGGCCGGATACCGCGCCGTCGGCTCGGAGCTGCTTCTGCACCCCGCGTGATGAGTTCTTCCGCCCGTGGCCGTCACACCTAGGACAGGACATGACGAGGCGGAAGGATGACGTGATGGACGTGAGCACTCTGGAGGAGCCCGCCTTCGCCGGGATGGCGGAGCGCCACCGGCGAGAGCTGCATGTGCACTGCTACCGCATGCTCGGGTCGTTCGAGGACGCCGAGGATACCGTGCAGGAGACGTTCCTGCGCGCCTGGCGGCGGCGGGAGACCTTCGAGGGACGGTCGACGTTCCGGGCCTGGCTCTACCGCATCGCCACCAACGCCTGCCTGGACCTGTTGGCCAAGAGCCGCCCCGAGCCCGCGACCGGCGGCGAGGTGCTGTGGCTCCAGCCCTACCCGGACCGGCTGCTCGACGAGCTGCCCGCGGACGACGCGGACGAGCCGGAGGCGGTCGCCGTCGCGCGGGAGACCATCGAGCTGGCGTACGTGGTCGCGGTCCAGCATCTCGCGCCGCGCCCGCGGGCCGTGCTGATCCTGCGGGACCTGCTCGGCTGGCCGGCGAAGGACGTCGCGGACCTGCTCGGCGACTCGGTCAACTCGGTCAACAGCGCCCTCCAGCGGGCCCGCGCCGGCATGCGCGAGCACCTGCCCGCCGAGCGCCAGGACTGGACCGGCGGCGAGGACGACGCCACGACGCGCGATCTCGTGCGCCGCTACACCGACGCGAGCGTGGCCACCGACATCCCGGCGCTCGCCGCGATGGTGCGCGACGACATCCGCACCTCGATGCCGCCCACCCCGGGCCTGTACGCGGGGCGCGACGCGGTGGTGACCTACTGGGTCGAGAGCGGCTTCGAGGGCATGACCGGCCTGCGCGCCGTGCCCACCTCGGCGAACCGGCAGCCTGCCGTCGCCTACTACCACTGGCGCGAGCGCGAGGGCGCCTACCTGCCGCTGACCATCGACGTCCTGCGCATCACCGGCGGGGCGATCTCCGAGATCACCACCTTCCACGCCGACCGGTTCCCCCGGTTCGGCCTGCCCGAGCGCCTGCCCGCGGACGGCACGGAGTAGGGACGGAGGACCGGCATGAGCAGCACGCAGCACACCGGAACCCGCACCGGCCACGCCCACCCGATCCGCGGCCTCGCCGGCATCGGCCTCGCCGCCACGCTCGCGGCGACGGCGGCCACCACGGTCGCCGCCGCCCTTGCCCGGGCCCTCGGCGTCGACTTCGAGATCCCCGACGGCGGCGAGACGATCCCGGTGGCCGGGGTCGCCGTGGTGACCGGCTTCTTCTCGGTCGTGGGCGTCGTCATCGCCGTCGGCCTTCTGCGCTGGAGCGCTCGCCCCGCCGAGCGTTTCGTGGCGACCGCGGCGTCGCTGACCGCCGTCTCGCTGATCCCGCCTTTCCTCGCCGGAGCGGACCCCGCCACCGTGGCAGCCCTCGTCGCGCTGCACCTCGTCGCCGCGGCGGTGATGATTCCCGCCCTGGCCCGAGCCCTTCGGACCCGCGGCGCGACGGCCGGCAGGTGACGCGCCAGGCGGCGCCGCTCCCGGTGGAGCGGCGCCGCCTGTCTGCGCGGAGGTCAGGCCGAGATCAGCTCGCGGTCCCGGTCGTGGGCCGGCGGGGCCGACGGCGGCTCGTGGGCGATCTGCGGCAGCCAGCCCAGCCAGCGCGGCAGCCACCAGTTCTTCTCGCCGAGCAGGGCCATCACGGCCGGCAGCAGGACCGCGCGGATGATCGTGGCGTCCAGCAGGACGGCGGCGGCCAGGCCGATGCCGAGCTGCTTCGTCGAGGCCAGCGGCAGGGTGGCGAAGAGCGCGAACACCGCCACCATCACCACCGCCGCGCTGGTGATGACGCCGGCCGTGCGGCCGATGCCCTCACGCACCGCCTGGCGGGTCGGCAGGCCCCGGTCGTGGCCCTCGCGGATGCGGCTCAGCACGAAGACGTGGTAGTCCATCGACAGTCCGAACAGGATGATGAACAGGAACAGCGGCATCCAGTTGACGATGCCCTCGGCCGCGTGGAAGTCGAGCACGCTCTCGAAGTGGCCGTACTGGAAGACGTAGACCAGCATGCCGTACGCGGCGGCCACCGACAGCAGGTTGAGCACCACCCCGGTGATCGCGACGACGACCGAGCGGAACGACACGAGCAGCAGCAGGAACGCCAGGCCGAGGACGAAGCCGAACACCCACGGCAGGCTCGACTCGAGGCGGGCGTTGAAGTCGGCCTCCCCCGCCGCCTCGCCGGTGACCAGGGCATCCGCGCCGAAGGTCGCCGGCACCACGTCCTCGCGCAGCACCGGGAGCGCGTCCTTGTCCTTCAGGCCGACGGACACCACGGTGACCGTCCCGGCCGGGTTGACCCGCACGTCGACCGGGCCGACGAGCCGGCCGTCGCTCGCCGAGACCGCCTTCTCGAAGGCGGCGACCTTCTGCCGGTCGACGGGGCCCTGGAGGACCACCTCGGCCGGGGAGATCTCGCTGGGGAAGGCCTCCTGGACGGCCTTGTACGCCTGGACGATCGCCGCGTCCGGCGGCAGGTCCTCGAGGCCCTCGCCCTTGGTCTTCAGGTCGAGCGCCGGCCAGGCGAGCGCGCCCAGGGCGGCCACCGCGAGCACCGCCGAGATCAGCGGCTTGGCGAGCACCACGCCGAGGAAGGCGTTCCACACCCGGCCGTCGCTGCGCTTGCGGTAGAGGCCGGGAATCTTGATGGCGTCGACCTTGTCGCCGAGGGCCGAGAGCAGCGCCGGCAGCACGGTCAGCGAGCCGAGCACGGCGGTCGCGACCACCAGGATCGTGCCGATCGCAAAGCTGGTGAACGTCGCGTCGTAGGTGAGGAACATGCCGGCCATCGCCACGATCACGGTGAGGCCGGAGATCCAGATGGAGCGGCCGGACGTCTGCGCGGCGATCACCAGGGCCCGGTGCGGGTCGGCGCCGTTGCGCCGCTCGTCGCGTTCGCGGCGGATGTAGAAGAGGCAGTAGTCGACGCCGACCGCCAGGCCGACCAGCAGCATCACGTGCATGGTGGTGTCGACCGTCGGGGCGAGGCGGCTCGCGAAGGCGAGGAGCCCGATCGCGGCGACCACTGCCATCACGGCCAGCAGGACCGGCAGGAACGCGGCCACCACCGCGCCGAAGGCGATCAGCAGGATGCCGAGCGTGACCGGGATCGACAGCAGCGACAGCGTGTGCAGGCCCTTGTCGAGGTCCTCGCCGATGAGCTTGTCACCGCTCGCGTTGCCGCCCTGGCCGATGTACAGGCCGGGGTGCTCCTTCGCCACCGAGGCGACCGTGTCGAGGGACGGCCCGACCCGGTCGGCGGCCGTCTCCGGGTCGCCGGAGATGCCGAAGGTGATCAGCGAGGAGCGGCCGTCGGGCGACTGGATCGCCGGCTGCACGTCCACCACGTTCGCGGTCTTCTTCAGCGCCGCGGTCAGGTCGGACAGGGCGGCGGCCCGGTCGGTGTCCGCGCGGTTCTGGACGATCACCATCTCGCGCGCCGGCTCCACCGGGAAGCCGGCCGCCTCGACGATCTTGTCGGCCTTCTTCGACTCGCCGTGGCCCTGGTCGGAGCCGGTCGCCTCGATCGTCGAATACTGTCCGGCGAGGACGGTCACGCCGATCACGAAAGCGATCCACCCCAGGATCGCGAGCGTCCGATGGCGGGCGCTCCACAGCGCGGCACGAGCCGCGATTCCCTTCACATTCCCCCTGGCATTCATGAGGGAAACGCTATGAGCTGGGAGAACACCGATCGATCCCCTTGACCCCCGTCTTCGGGGTAGGGCCAGCCCTACCCCTGCAGGTAGGCCAGCACCGCCATCACCCGGCGGTGCTGCTCGTCGTCCTGGTGGAGGCGCAGCTTGGTGAAAATGTTGCGCACGTGCTTCTCGACCGCGCCGTCGGTGACGACCATCTTGCGGGCGATGGCCGTGTTGGACATGCCCTCGGCCATCAGGCCCAGCACCTCGCGCTCGCGCGGGGTGAGCGTGCGCAGCGGGTCGTCGCGGCGGCGGCGCACCAGCAGCTGGCTGACCACCTCGGGGTCGAGCACCGTGCCGCCGCCGGCCACCCGCGCCAGCGCGTCGAGGAACTCGGCGACCTGGGACACGCGGTCCTTGAGCAGATAGCCGACCGCGCCCATGCGGTCGGCCAGCAGGTCGTCGGCGTAGGACACCTCGACGTATTGGGAGAGCACCAGGATCGGCGTGCCGGCGACCAGGCCGCGCGCCTCGACCGCGGCCCGCAGGCCCTCGTCGGTGTGCGAGGGCGGCATGCGCACGTCCACGATGGACACGTCGGGCTTGTGCTCGGCGATGGCGGACACGAGGGAAGGCCCGTCGCCGACGGCCGCCACCACCGTGTGGCCGTTCTCCTCGACGAGCCTCACAAGACCCTCGCGCAACAGCACCGCGTCGTCGGCAATCACCACCCGCATGCCGCCATGCTGTCAGATGACAGTTCCCCTAGAGGGGCAGGGCCGCCGTGAGCTGCGTTCCACCCGTCGACGGGCTCGTCACGTCGAGCACGCCGCCCGCGGCCTGCACCCGGTCGGCCAGGCCGGCGAGGCCGTGCCCCTTGGCCAGGCTGGCGCCGCCCACGCCGTCGTCGATCACCGAGACGAGCAGGCCGGCCTGGTTGCGCTTGACGGTGACCTGCACCTCGCTGGCGTGGCTGTGCTTCGCCACGTTCGTCAGCGCCTCGGCGACCACGAAGTAGGCGGTCGACTCGACGACCGGATCGAGCCGCTCGGCGACCGGCGCGTCCAGATCGACCGGGACGGTGCAGCGGCCGGCGAGGGCGGTGAGCGCCGCCTGGAGGCCGCGGTCGACCAGGATCGGCGGGGCGATGCCGCGGGAGAGGGCGCGCAGCTCGTCGAGCGTCTCGCGGGTCTGCGCCAGCGCCTCGGCCACGGTGGCCCGCGCCGCCTCGGGGTCGGTGGCGAACTGCTGCTCGGCGCGGCCGAGGTCCATCGCGAGGCGGACCAGCCGCTGCTGCGGGCCGTCGTGGATGTCGCGCTCGAGCCGGCGCAGCGCGGTGGCCTCGGCCGAGACGGCGGCGGCCTTCTGCGCCTGGGCGACGTCGCGGGCCGCGTTCGCCTGGGTGACCTGCTCGCGCAGCTCGTTGACGCCGCAGAGCAGGCCGCGGGCGAACCAGGCCTCCATCAGCGCGGCGCCGCGCACCACCGGGTAGAGCGTGCCGGCGAAGAAGACGCCGATCGCGAAGTAGAAGATGAGCCGGGTGCTGGTGGCGTCGCCCATGCCGAGCAGCTCGGGCAGGTCCTGGTTGTCCGGCCCGCGCGGGATCGCCCAGTCCCACAGCGGGACGGTGAGGCCGCTGAGCGCGCCGATCCACCAGGTGAGCACGAAGCTGAACGCGATCGTGCTGGGGATGAAGCGGAACATCCCGTGCAGCAGGTCGAGCCACGACTGGCCGTCGGTGAACGGCGTGAAGGTGCGGCGCAGCAGGTCACCGCCCTGGTTCTTCTTGTACGCCGGATGCGGGATCTTGTGACCGAAGACCGGCCCGATGCGGGCGCGCTCGACGGCCGCGAAGCCCCGGGCGACCATCAGCGTGCCGACCAGCAGCGGCAGGCCGATCCAGATGGCCACGAGGCCGACTCCGGTGAAGAACCCGGTCATGCAGACCGTCACGGTCACCAGGCCGATCGGGAAGCCGAGCAGGACGTACTGCGTGTCGATGCCGATCCGGCGCAGGAGCCGGGTGGCGGGTGCTGGCGCAGGCGCGGGAGAGGCATACGTCGTCATGTCTTCGACGCTAGGCATCGGCGCCCCCTGTTCCGATCCCGCTGACCGCCGTCTGCATGGTAGGGCTGGCCCTACCGTCACGGTAGTTGATAAATGCTCACCGGCCCGGATCGATAGCGCAGCGTCGCCACGGCGGACAGGTGCGGCGAGACGCCCCCGGCGGCACGTTCGTCACCGAAGAGCCATGTCACGTGGTACCGGCGGCGCAGCTCGGCCACGTCCTCGGGCCGGCCCCACGCGAAGACGCGCTGGTTGAGCTGGAACGCCGCCTGGTCGGGAGCGGGCTGGTACATGTACCGCTTGCCGTTCACGCCGTCGGCGGCGACGGCCGCGTCGGTGTAGCCCCAGCTCTCGACGAGGGTGCGGCGGCCGCCCAGCCCGGCGACCCAGAACGCCCGGGCGTCGCAGTCCGGCACGCCGCTGATCGGGCGGCAGTGCACGTTGGTGGCGACGAGGTCGTAGCGGCCGGCGTGATGGTCGAGCCAGGCGGCGGCCGCCATCTCCTCCGGCAGGATCACCGTGCGCTGCTGCGCGGCGCGGTGCGGCGCGTTCTGCCACCTGATCGCGCCCGCGACCTCGCGAGCCTGCTGCACGGCGCCGCCCGCGACGCCGGCCGTCAGCACCGCCGCGATCAGCGCGGGGAACAGCGCCCGCCACGCGACCCGGCCGGTGCGGCGCCACCACAGCAACAGCGCGGCCACGGCCACCACGGCGGCGACCGCGGCGGTCAGCAGCAGCGGCTCGGCCAGCGCCCGCAGCCAGCCCGCCTGCGTCGGCGGCCGGGGCGGCGACACCCGCGGGGCGATCACGGCCCACAGCCCGCCGGCGATCGCGCCGGCCACCACCGGGCGCAGGCTGCGCGCCTGGTCGGCGAGGAGCCAGGCGGTGAGCACCGTGCCGAACGGCACCGCGCAGAGGAAGAAGTAGTTCTGGCTGGCCGACGGGTGCCACAGCAGGAAGGCGGCGCCCGCCCCCGCGCAGATCATGCCGGCCAGCAGCCACGCGGCCGGTTCGCGGCGGGTGCGGCCGAGGCCGACCGCGGCCACCCCGAGCAGGCGCGGCGCCTGCATCACGGCCCACCAGACGAGCAGCCCGGCCAGGAAGGCGCCGCCGGCCAGGCCCGCGTGCTCCACCCCGTACTGGACCTCGATGGTGTCCTCGCGGCCGAGGGTCTGCCGATAGGGCGCCACCCAGTAGAGGATCGCCAGCGGCTGGAACGCGAGCGTGCCGGCGCCGCCGCCCGCGAAGAGCCGGAAGCCCACCACCACCGCGGCCAGCACCAGGCCGAAGAGCCCCAGCACGGGCAGCAGCCGCCGCCGCTCGCGGATCAGCACGATCAACAGGGCCGCGGCCAGCCCCGCGAGGAACGGCGGCAGGGCGCTGGACTTCGACCCGGCGACGGCCAGGGCGAGCGGGAAGACCAGCAGCCACCCCCAGCGCAGGGCGCGGCCGCGCAGCACGTCGACGGCGAAGAGGATCAGAAGACCGAGGAGCCCCAGCACGTACGTCTGCGAGGGGCTGACGTAGCTGATCGGGATGACGCCGATCGGGGTCACCGGGCTGCCGAGCAGCAGTGGGAAGCTGAGGATCGCCGCGACCCCGCCGCCCGCGCCGGCCCACCACCGGCCGCTGAGCTCGCGGGCCAGCGCGGCGCACACCAGCAACGCGACGCCGGCGACCGGCACGAACCAGAGGCGGAGCAGCACCACCGCCGGGTCGATGCCGGTGATCATGCTGCCGGCGGCGACGTCCGCGTCGGAGAGGTAGTGGTAATGCAACGCCTCGCCGGCCACCTGGGGCACCTGGAACGGCATCGCCCGGGTCATCTCGTGCACGAGCGCGAGGTGGTAGAGCAGGTCCTGGTAGGGCGCACCGCCGGCCGGCGGCAGCGGCGTGCGCACCCAGTCGGGATAGACCACGACGACCAGCAGGACCAGCCCGCCCGCCACGATCCACGACCAGAGCGCCGGCAGCGGCCGCGGGTCGCTCACCCGCCAGTGGCGGTGCAGGCGCGGCACGACCAGGAACGGCGCCACGATCAGCGCGGGCCACCACGGCAGCAGCGGGAAACGGTCGACCGCGGCCGCCAGCGCCCATCCGCCCAGCAACAGCAGCATGCCGGTGGCGGCGCCGAGGCCGAGGTCCTCCGGCAGGTTGCCCCGGCTGCCGCGCACCAGGCGGTGCACCAGCGTGCCGGGCAGCACCACGTCGAGGGCGAAGTAGGCCGCGTAGAGCGCGATGTCGTTGCCGGAGACGCCGGTGTCGAGCAGCGCGAACACCAGCGCCGCCGCCGGGAGGAGCCAGGGCAGCGCCCGGACCGGGGAAAAGCGGCGGGAACGAGTCGAGACCGCCGGGGGTCCGGCGGTCTCGAGAACAGCTGTCACACGGCGAGCGTAATCAGCCGGGCAAGGTCACGCGGCTGGACGTAGCGGCCGTCACTGGACGAGCGTCGTCAACCGGGTGAATTCGCGCGGCAGGTCGTAGCCGTCCCAGAGGGAGCCGAACGTGAGCGCCTGGCCGAACGGCACGATCCGGTCGACGCCGCGGCCGCCCAGCGCGAGGCCGAACTCGCGCAGCTCCTCGGCGCCGAAGCCGAAGTGGCTGAACGTCTGGTCCTGGCGGTTCATCGCCGGCACCAGGTCGAGCAGCGAGCCGACCTCGGCGAACGGGAACGCGCCCGCGCCGATCCAGCGCCGCGGCGCGTCCGGCACGGTGACCAGCGACATCGCGGTGACCGAGTTGGCCGGGAACTCCATCGAGGAGATCGCGCCGGTGGCCGCGAGGCCGTACGCGTTGACCCTCTTCTCGACCGCCATGGCGGCGTCGATCTCCCAGCCGCGCTGGCCGGAGACCTCGATCAGCAGCTCGATGAACTCCTCACGGACGTCCTGGGTCTGCTCACCGACGATGAACACGGTGCGCGGCGAGGAGCAGGCGGCCTGGTCGAACCAGTACGCGTCGTTGGTGAAGCCGACGACGGCCTCGCGCCGCTTGGCGGGCTCGGCGGCGCGCCAGCCGGCCGCCGACAGCGCCGCCCACGACGTGCGGTCGGGGAAGGTCAGGTCGCGCGCGGACGGGCGCAGCGGGTGCTTGCGGATCGCCTCGACCGTGTTGTCGCCGCCCCAGATGACCCGCAGGTCGGCCCACTTGCTCAGGGCACCGGTGATGGCGTCGTCGCGGCCGTAGGTGACCATCCGCTGGGTGCGGCCGATGATCGGGTCGGAGTCGGCGAGAACCTCGTTGAGCGCGCCCAGGATCGTGTCGGCGGCGGTGGCCGAGCGCTCCGAGATGCGCACCACGTTGTGGTTGCCGGCCAGCGCGGAGAGCGCCCACGAGTAGACGAAGATCGTGTCGACGTTCGCGGGCGGCACGTGGAAGACGTTGCCGCGCGGGAAGACCAGCGCGTCCTCGTGCTGCATGTGCTGGACGACGCGGTGCAGCTCGGCGGGGCGCAGGAAGAAGCCGAGCGAGCCCAGCTCCGGGTGACGCCGCGCGACGGCGGGCACGAGCAGCTTGCGGGCCAGCTTGGCCAGGAAGTCGACGACCCGCGGGTCACCGACGGCGAGCCGGTCCTCGGAGGGGGCGGTGAGGTCGCCCTCGGCGCCGAACCTGTACCTGATCGTGGTCACGCCGCCTCCCGGTAGGTGTCGGAGCAGCCGCGGGCCTCGGCCCGCGGGAGCCGGCCGAGCACCGAGAAGCGCTTGCCGGGCCAGTCGCCGTCGTCGATGCCGTGCACCACGCCGAGGTCCTCGGTGAGGATGATGTGCCCCGGGTACGAGGTGGGCAGCGTGCTGATCACCTCGATCAGGCCGGGCTCGCCGACGGGCTGCTCCTCCCACGTCTGCGGGTTGCGGATCACGATGTCGGCGAAGTCGGGGGCGTAGAGCGAGCCGCCGGACGGGCCCTCGAGGAAGACCGTGCCGATCTGCTCGATCATGCCGTAGTAGTTGTGCACCCGGGTCAGCCCCACGCCGGCCAGCCGGGCGCGGAACTCCTCGGGCGAGACGGCCTGGTCGATCAGCTTCTTCCAGCCGCCCGAGTGGATCAGGATGCCGTTGCTGAGGTCGAGGCCGTTGTCGCGGGCCACCTCGTAGAGGTGCAGCCAGACCAGGTAGGTGAAGCCGAAGATCAGGAACGGCTCGTCGCCGTACTTCTCCAGGAACTCCCGCAGGGCCGGGACGTCGACGTGGCCCTCGTTGTCGAGCGCCCAGACGTGGTTGCGCCCGAAGTTGGACATGCCGAGCACGCCGGCGCCGCGGGCGCTGAACGACTTGCGGTCCTTGAGCATGGCCTTGGTGTCGACCAGGATCATCGGCAGCCGCTTGGGGCCGAGCACGCTCTGCACCGTCGCGCCGAGGCGGCGGGTCTGCTCGGCGGCCGCCTCCTTGTCGAGGTAGATCTTGCTGACCTCGCCGGTGGTGCCGCTGGAGGTCAGCACCTTGTAGACCTCGTCGTCCGGGATGCTCTTGAGCTCGAGGTTCTTGAACAGCCGCACGGGCAGCCAGGGCAGCCCGGCGATCGAGGTCGCCGGCGTGTAGCCGGACGCGGCGAGGATCCGCTCGTACGGCTCGCACTTTTCCCGGTGGTGGTCGACCAGCGCGGAGAGCTCCTTGAGAAGGACCTCCTCCTTCGCGGCCTGCGGGAGGGTGAAGACACTCACAGCGACGACTCCAACGCCCGATAGTCGGTCTTGCCGTTGGGCAACAGCGGCAGCGCGTCAACACTACGCACGTTCACGCCGGTGAAGTGTGTCCCGAGCCACTCGGCGATCTTGGTGCGCAGGGTGCGGGCCTCCTCGTCCGAAATGCCCACCCCGAAGACCTCGAGCCTGTCGTCGCCGGCCACGGCCGCGACCGGGAAGTTCTTCTCGACGTCGTCGAGGTTGATCCGCACCCCGAAGACCTTGGCCATCCGCTTGATGCGGCCGGTGATGAACAGGAAGCCCTCGTCGTCGAGCCGGCCCAGGTCGCCGGTGCGCAGCACGCCGCCCTGCTCGTCGCCCTTGGCCAGGTCGGCGGCGGTGTCGGCGTAGCCCATCATCACGTTCGGGCCGTGGAAGACGACCTCGTCGTCCTCGATCGTGAAGTGCGAGCCGGGCAGCGCGAGGCCGACCGAGCCGAGCTTGTCGGCGAGCCGGTCCGGCGGCAGCGTCGTCATCCGCGGCGCGGCCTCGGTCTGGCCGTACATCACGTAGAGCCGGCCGCCGACGGATGCCATGCGCTGGGCGAAGTCGGTGACCAGCTCGGCACGCAGCCGGCCGCCGGCCTGGGTGAGATTGCGCAGCGTGGGGTATTTCGCGGGGTCGAAGCGCAGCCGGCGGAGCATCTCGTACTGCGACGGGACGAACGCCATCGAGGTGACGCCGTGCTCGACCGCGGCCTTCCAGAAGTCGCGCTGCATGATGCCGGTGCGCTCCAGCACGACGGTGGCGCCACGCAGCAGGTGCGAGTTCAGGACCGACATGCCGTACGAGTAGAAGAGCGGCAACGTGGTGATCGCTACCGACTCGGCGGTGATGTCGAGCACCTGCGCGATCTGCTCGGCGTTCGTCTCGACGGCGCTCGCCGAGAGCCGGACCAGCTTGGGGTTGCCGGTCGACCCGCTGGTGGTCAGCAGCAGCGCCAGATCGGGGTGCACGTCGGTCGTGCTGAACCGCTCGACCAGGTCGCCGTGGTCGCCGTCCGGGTCGAGAAGCACGACCGGACGGCCGAGCCGCAGCGCCGCCAGGTAGCGGGCGATCGACGCGACGGTCGTCTCGATCGGCAGGAAGACCACCCCGCCGGGCTCCTCGGCCAGGACGGCGGCCGCCGCCTCGATCATTTCCTCGGTCAGCGTCTCGCCGGTGACCGCGTCGACGACGCGGGCACCGGGGTGGAACAGGTTCACAGCTTGAGTCCTCCGTCGACCCCGATCACCTGACCGGTGACGAAGCGGGCCTGGTCGGAAAGAAGGAAGGCGATCACGTCGGCCACGTCCTCGGCCTCGCCGAGCCGCCGCAGCGCGGTGTCGCCGATGCGCTCCTCGCGGCCCTTCTCGTCGAGGGTGTCGAGCATGTCGGTCCGGATGAAGCCCGGCTCGACCGCGTTGACCCGGATGCCCTGCGGCCCGAGCTCCTTGGCCGCGGACCGCGCCAGGGCCGCCACGGCGCCCTTGGACGCGGAGTAGACGGCCTGCCCGGCGATCCCGCGGCTCGCGGTGATCGACGAGAGCAGGACGACGGCCGGGTCCTTGCCGCGGGCGAGCAGCCGGGCGGCGCCGCGCAGGGTGTAGACGGCGCCGGCCGCGTTCACCGCGAAGAGTCGCTCGATGGTGGCGTCGTCGGTCATGCCGAGCATGCCGGCGGCGTGCGTGCCGGCGTTGACCACCAGCGCGTCCAGGCGCTTGAAGCTCTGGAACGCCAGCTGGATCAGGGCCTTGCTGGTCGCCGGGTCGGCGATGTCACCGTGCGCGTGCAGCGCGGTGACGCCGAACTTCTCGCTCAGCTCGGCCGCGACCGCGGCCACCGCGTCGGCGCCGTGGCCGTGCAGGACCAGGTCGTAGCCGCGCTCCGCCAGCTTGGTGGCGGTCGCCTTGCCGATGCCACGGGAGGCGCCTGTGACCAGGGCCGCCCGGTCACTCATTGAAGTTGATCCCGTACTTACCGAGGATGCTGATCGCTTCCTGGAAGCTCGACATGTTGATGACGTCGTCTGTGTCAATCATCACCGAGAACTCGTCCTCGATGGTGGCCACCAGCGACATGTGAGCGAGCGAGTCCCACTTCTCGTTGTCCTGGTACCGCAGGTCGTCCACGGGGGCGTCCGCCGGAAGGTCCAGTGCGGTGCGGAACGCCTCGCGCAGTCTCTGCAGTTCGCTCACGGGGTAACTCCAAGGGGGCTGTGGACAGAGGATTCTAAAACTGACTGTGGCCCATGAAGGCCGGGCCAATGCTAGCTGAACACAGGGTGAACTACGGTGATCGTTTGAGCTTGCGCCACGAATCGGCTGGTCGGATGGTTATGCTTCCGGCTCGTACCGCGTCCTTGTCCCACCCCCCGGGAGAAAATCAAGTGTCTGTACTCAGCGGATCGTCGATCCTGGTCACCGGTGCCACCGGTTCCTTCGGCAAGGCGTTCCTCAACTACGCCCTGACCCACCTCGACCCGCACCGGATCGTCGTGTTCTCCCGGGACGAGCTGAAGCAGTACGAGCTGCGGCAGATGTTCAACGATGACCCGCGGCTGCGCTTCTTCCTGGGCGACATCCGGGACAAGGCGCGCCTGGAGCGCGCGATGCACGGCGTCGACTACGTGGTGCACGCGGCCGCGCTCAAGCAGGTCGACACCGCGGAGTACAACCCGTCGGAGTTCGTCGAGACCAACATCAACGGCTCGCAGAACGTGATCGACGCCGCGATCGACAAGGGCGTCAAGAAGGTCGTCGCGCTCTCCACCGACAAGGCGTCGAGCCCGATCAACCTGTACGGCGCCACCAAGCTGGTCGCCGACAAGCTCTTCATCGCCGGCAACCACTACGCGGCGACCCACCCGACCCGCCTCTCGGTGGTTCGTTACGGAAACGTTATGGGCAGCCGCGGCTCGGTCGTCCCGCTGTTCCGCCGCCTCGCCGCCGAGGGCAAGAGCCTGCCGATCACCGACAAGCGGATGACCCGCTTCTGGATCACGCTCCCCCAGGCCGTGAAGTTCGTCGTCGACTCGTTCGACGTCATGCAGGGCGGCGAGCTCTACGTGCCGCGCATCCCGAGCATGCGCATCCTCGACCTGGTCGAGGCCGTCGCGCCCGACTCGGCGACCCACGAGGTCGGCGTGCGCCCGGGCGAGAAGCTGCACGAGGAGATGATCGCGGCCGACGACAGCCGCCGCACGCTGCGCTTCCCCGACCGCTACGTGGTGCAGCCGGTCGTGGCGAGCTGGGGCTACGAGACCCCGGCCGGCGGCGAGGAAGTCCAGGACGGCTTCAACTACCGCTCGGACAACAACGACCTCTGGCTCTCGGTCGAGGACATGCGCGCCCTCCTCGAGGAGAACTGATGCTGCCCTACGGGCGGCAGTCGATCGACGAGTCCGACGCCGAGGCGGTCGTCGCCGCCCTCGGCAGCGACTGGCTGACGACGGGTCCGCGCGTCGCGCAGTTCGAGGCGGACATCGAGGCCGCGGCGGGCGCGCCCGCCGTCACGGTCACCAACGGCACGACGGCGCTGCACACGGCGTACGCGGCGGCCGGGGTCGGCGCGGGCGACGAGGTGGTCACCACCCCGATGACCTTCGTGGCCACGGCCTCCACCGCCATGATGCTCGGCGCCAAGGTCGTCTTCGCCGACATCGAGGACGACACCGCCAACATCGACCCGGCCTCGGTCGAGTCGCTGGTCACCGCCAAGACCAAGGCGATCGCCGCCGTCGACTACGCCGGCCACCCCGCCGACTACGACGCCCTCCGCAAGATCTCGGAGAGCGCGGGCGCGGTGCTGATCGGCGACGCCGCTCACTCGATCGGGTCGAGTTTCCACGGCCGGCCGGTGGGCACGCTCGCCGACCTGACCACCTTCTCGTTCTTCCCGACGAAGAACCTCACCACGGCCGAGGGCGGCGCCGTCGCCTCGATCCGGCCCGACCTGCTGGAGCGTGCCCGCACGTTCCACAACGTCGGCATGGTGAAGGACCCGGCCAAGCTGCGCCGGCCCGACGAGGGCGGCTGGTTCTACGAGGTGCACGAGCTCGGCCTCAACTACCGCCTGCCCGACATCCTCTGCGCCCTCGGCA
The DNA here is from genome assembly GCF_016862115.1 of Paractinoplanes deccanensis. GTDB lineage: Bacteria > Actinomycetota > Actinomycetes > Mycobacteriales > Micromonosporaceae > Actinoplanes > Actinoplanes deccanensis. Next base: position 59,132 of record NZ_BOMI01000185.1, on the reverse strand, counting down.
GCTCCCAGCTCAAGCGGCTGGGCGCGTTCAAGGCCCGCCGGCAGGAGCTCACCGCGCGCTACGACGAGCTGCTCGCCGACGTGCCCGGGCTGCGGCTGCCGACCCAGCGCGAGGGCGTCGACCCGCTGCGTCACCTCTACCCCGTCCGGGTGCTCGACGGCCGCCGCCGCGAGGTGTACGACCGGCTGCGCGAGGCCGGCATCGGCGTGCAGGTCAACTACATCCCGGTCTACTGGCACCCGGCCTTCGAGGAGCTTGGCTACCGCCGTGGGATGTGCCCCGTCGCCGAGTCCTTCTACGCTGAAGAGCTATCGTTGCCGCTCTTCGTCGACCTCAGCGATGCCGACCAGGACCGAGTCGTCGAGGCGCTGCGGACCATCCTCGGGAGCTAGACGGGTGCACCACGCCAACCACTTCTACGGCCACGCGCACATCCTCGCGGAATACTGCGGTCTCGATCCCGAGAACCCGCCCCGCATCGACGGCTATGTGCAGCACGGCTGGAACGTGGTGGACGGGCTCGGCTTCGGCACGCCGTACGTGCCGGGCCGGCCCATCCTCGTCTATTCCGAGCGCACCCGGCGGCGGGCCTGGTCGATGGGGCGCCGGCAGGCCACGGTCATCGGCGCGCCCTTCCTCTACCTGCTGACCATGCGCCCCGAGGACCCGGACGCCCCGCCGCGCGAGGGCACGATCTTCTATCCGTTCCACGGGTGGGAGAACCAGCAGGTGCTCGGCGACCACCAGCGGCAGGTCGAGGAGATCCTCGAGACCGAGCAGGGCGCCGTCACCTTCTGCCTCTACTGGAACGAGTTCCGCAACGACAAGGTCCGGGCGTCGTACGAGCAGTACGGCCGGGTCATCTGCCACGGCTACCGCGGCAAGCAGTGGCGCGACACCGACCGCCACTTCCTCGACAAGCAGCTCGCCGAGCTGCGCCGGCACAAGCGCGTCGCGTCCAACAGGCTGAGCAGTGCGATCTTCCACGGCGTCGCGGCGGGCTGCGAGCCGGCCGTCTACGGCGACCCGATGCACCTCGACAAGGAAGATCTGCCGATGGCCGCCCGGATCCGCCGCGAGTGGCCCGAGCTGCACGGCAAGCATCTCGACATGGCGGTGGCCCGCCCGTCCGCGCTCGCCGAGCTGGGCGACGGCTACCTCGCCTCCCCGGCGGAGCTCCGGGCGATCCTCGGGTGGACCGCGAAGGCTAGGGTGCCCGCGTGATGGAAATGGTAGGCGGTGAGATGCCCTCCTTCACCGAGGACAGGCCCCGCGCCGGCGGCGCCCTCTTCGGACATCTCGCCGCGCACCTGCCCGCGGGCGCCGAGGTGCTGGTCGCGGGGCCGCACGACGACGCGCTGATCGACGCGCTCGCCGGCCGCGCCACCGTGACCTGCCTGCTCCGCTCCCAGCCCGAGGCCATCGAGCTGGAGGCCCGCGGCGTCCGCGTGCTCTGCGGCACGCTCCCCAAGGTCACCGAGGCCGAGCGGTACGACGTCGTCGTGGCCCTCGACGGCCTCGGCCGGCTCTGCTCGGTCGAGGGACCCCAGCTCGACTGGGCCGAGAGCCTCCAGGCGCTCAAGCGCCTCCTGCGCCCCGGCGGCACCCTGCTGCTCGCCGTCGAGAACGAGCTGGGCGTGCACAAGCTCGTCGACCCGTCGTCCACCACCTCGGCGCAGGACGACAGCGCGTGGCGGCCGCTCGGCGAGTTCGACACCAAGCCGGGCAACCCGGGCCGCCTCGCCGCCCGGCTCTCCGCCGAGGGCCTGGCGATCGACTGGCTCGGCGCGGCCTGGCCGTCGCCCGAGGCGCCGACGCTGATCGCCACGCCCAACGCCCTGCACGACGGGCCGGCCGACGCGCTCGCCGCCGTCACCGCGAGCGCCACCGCGCGGGCGTACGCGGGCCGGCCGGTCCTGAGCGATCCCCGCCGGCTGGCCGCGGCCGCCGTGCGCGGCGGCCTGGGGCCCGAGCTGGCCGCCGCCTGGATCGTCGCCGCCCACCGCGCGCCGCGCCCCGCCGCCGTGCTGAGCCTGCCGCCGGTGCTGCTCACCGCACCCGTCGCGAGTCGCGACGCCGGCGAAGGCCCGGCCGCGGCCGACGGCGCGGTGATCGGGCTGGCGCCCGGCCGTGACGGCGCGTGGACCCGCCGTGTACTCCACGAAGTCCCTGGTCACGACCTCTCCGCGCTCGACGGGCCGCTGCCGCGAGGACGGCTGCTGGAGGAGTTGCTTCTGGCCGCCTGCCTGCGGGACGATCTTCCGATCGTGCGGCGGCTGCTCACCGGCTGGGCCTCCGCGCTGCCGGACGCCACCGCCGACAACGTGGTGGTGCACCGGGACACCTACACAGTGCTCGACCCGAGCGTCCCGCCGCAGGCCGACGTGATCCGGCGGTTCGCGGAGACCCTGCTCGGCGGCGGCTACGCACACCCGTGGCCCGCCGCCACCGACGTACGGACCCTCACCACGATCCTGCACGGCGCCGCGGGCCTGCCCGACGACGTCCCGCCCGGCGAGGATCCTCCGCCGCCCGACGCGCGCCGGGAGCACGAGGAACAGATCCGGGCGCTGCGCCGGCAACTGGCCGACGCCGCCTCCCGCGCCCAGTGGTACGAGCGCGAGCTCGACCGCCGGGACTCCGAACTTCGCAAGGCCCGCATGCAGATCGCGGCCTTCAGCGGCTCCGTGGGCTTCCGGGTTGCGAAGCTCGGATACGGGGTAGCCCGCAAGGCTCGCAATCGCCTTCGAAAAGGACTTTCATGACAACCCTCGGCATCATCCAGGCCCGGATGGGCTCCTCCCGGTTGCCCGGCAAGGTGCTGCGCAAGCTCGGCAGCCGCACCGTGCTGGAGCGGGTGGTCCTGGCCGCCCGGCAGAGCGGTGTGCTCGACGAGCTCGTCGTGGCCACCACCACCGAGCCGGACGACGACGCCGTGGCCGCGGAGTGCGCCGAGCTCGGCGTGCCCTGCTACCGCGGCTCCGTCGACGATGTCCTGGAGCGCTTCCTCGGCGTGCTCGACGAGCACGAGAGCGACGTCGTGCTGCGCTTCACCGCCGACTCGCCGCTGCTCGACCCCGAGCTGATCGCCCGCGCCTACCGGGTCTTCATGGCCGCCGAGGCCGACTACATGACCACGTCGATCGTCAAGACGCTGCCGCGCGGCCTCGACGTCGAGGTGGTCCGCACCCCGGTCCTGCGCGAGATCGACGCGCTCGCCACCGAGCACCACCGCACCCACGTGACGTCGTACATCTACACCCACTCCGAGCAGTACGACGTGATCGGGCTGACCATGCAGCCCGACCTGTCCCACCTGCGGCTCACCCTCGACACCGAGGACGACTGGAAGCTGATCGAGGCGATCGTCCAGCACTTCGGCGACGAGCCCATCTCGGTGCGCAAGCTCACCGACTGGCTCGCCGGCCGGCCGGACCTCACCGAGCTCAACGCGCACGTCCTCCAGAAGGCCCTGGTGCAGGCGTAGCGGTGACGATCGTCGGTATTCGCTGCGACGCCGGTGCCCGCACCGGCGTCGGGCATCTGGTTCGCTGTGTGGCGCTCGCCGAGGAGCTGGTGGCGCGCGGTGTGGGCGTCCGGTTCCTCAGCGACCTCGGCGGGGTGGAGTGGGCCGAGGCCCAGCTCACCCAGCGCGGGCTGCCCTGGCATCCGGCGCCGCTCGACCCGGTCGGCCTGGTGGCCGCGACCGAGCGGCTCCAGCTCGACGCGCTGGTCGTCGACTCCTACACGCTGCCGCCGCAGCACACGATCGAGGTGCGCAGGACCGGCCTGCCGGTGCTCGCCATCGTCGACGGCGACTTCCGCGGTCAGTCGGCGGACATCTACGTCGACCAGAACCTCGACGCGGTCATCGACGTCGAGGACGCGATCGGCCTGGCCGGCCTCGACTACGCGCTGTTGCGGGGGTCGGTGCGGCAGCTGCGGCCGCTCGCGCCGCCGGTGCACACCTCCGGCCGTACGCCCAAGGTCGTGGCCTTCTTCGGCGGCACCGACGCCTACCGGGCGGCGCCGGCGATCGCGGACCTGCTCGCCCGTACGGCGGTGCCGTTCGACGCCACGATCATCGGGGCGAACGAGGAGCTGCGGAGCGAACTGCACAAGATCGTTCCCGGTGAGGGGCAGCGCTTCGACATCATCGCGCCCACCGACGACCTGCCGAAGCTGCTCGCCGGCGCCGACCTGGCGGTGAGCGCCAGCGGCACGTCGACGTGGGAGCTGCTCTGCCTCGGCCTGCCGGCGGCGCTGGTCTGGGTCGTGGACAACCAGATCCTCGGCTACGACCGGACGCTCGCCCGCGGTTACGCGGCGGGCATCGGCCGGCTCGGGCACTTCGGCCCCGACGCGGTGGAGACCCTGCGGACGCTGCTCACCGACCCGGACCTGCGCACCTCGCTGGCGCGCAAGGCCTGGGCGGCGGTCGACGGCCAGGGCGTCGCCCGGGTGGCCGACGCCCTGCTGGAGGCGGCCGCGGTCAGGGCCGCGTCACCTCGATGACGACCTTGCCGACGGCGTGGCGCTCGACGGCCTCGTGCGCCGCGCCGGCCTGCTCGAACGGGTAGCGCAGGATCGGCAGGCCCGCCTCCTCGCCCACCTTGAAGGCGCCGGAGTTGACCGCCTCCGCGACCGCGGCGACGGCGTTGTCCTTCTCCTCGTCGGTGGTCGTGTAGGTGAGCACGAAGTCGAGGCTGACGTTCTTGAGCATCGCCTTGAAGCTCGGGATCGTGACCTTGCCGCCGACGTAGATGGCGATGTTGCCGCCGGGCGCCACCACGTCGAGGTCCTGCGCCAGGTTGTCGGTGTTGACCTCGACGATGATGTTGGCACCGTCCGCGGCGAGCTCACCGACCCGCGCGACCACGTCCTCCTCGCGGTAGTTGACGACCGCGTCGGCACCGGCCGCCGTGGCGAGGTCGGCCTTCTCCTTGGACGAGACGGTGGTGAGCACGGTGGCGCCGGCCCACTTGGCGAGCTGGATCGCCGCGTTGCCGACCGCGCCCGCCCCGCCGGAGACCAGCACCGTGCGGCCCGCGAGCGCCCCGGGCGCCAGCCGCTCGGGCCCGTCGCTGGCCAGTGTGAGGCAGCGGTGCGCGGTGAGCGCCGGAATGCCCAGCGCCGCGCCGGCCTCGAACGGGACGTCGTCGTTCATCCGCACGACCTGCCGCCGCGGCAACACCACAAACTCCTGCGCGGTGCCGTTCGCCCGCCCATAGCCGGCGTCCCACACCCAGACCCGGTCGCCCGGCTCCAGCCCGGTCACCCCGTCGCCGACGGCGTCGACCACGCCCGCCCCATCCTGGTTGGGCACCCGAGGCGGCGACACCCCGTCCGGCACCCCCTTGCCGGCCCGCGTCCCGGTGTCGGTCGGATTGACCGCCGACAACACCACCCGAACCCGCACCTCCCCGGGCCCGGCGGGCGGCAGCTCCCGCTCCACGATCTTCAGGACGGACGCGGGACCCGGTTCCTCGAACACAGCAGCACGCATATCACCCACCCTAGAACGCGGGCCGCCTCACCGCCCCGCTTGCTCGGCCGGCCGCGCCCGCATCCACGACAGTGCTCGCGAGCATCGTGCGCCGGCGACCGCCCTGGCACCGCCGTGGCGCGCGCACATCGCTTCACGTCACGGTGAGCGCGTGGCGTGCGGCCGTGACGTGGTCCTGGACCTGGGCCACGAGGCGACCGGGCAGGGCGGAGGCCAGGGCGGTGACGGCGTCCGCGCTGGCCGCTTCGCGCAGGGCCTCGGGGAGGCGTGTGGCCAGGTCGTCGATCCGGGACAGGAGGCGGTCGGCGTCGAGTTTGTTGCGGTCGGCGAAGGCGCGCCAGTGGCGGCCGGTGATGGCCTCGACGCGGTACTCGGAGCCGATCTTCATGGCGAGCCGCAGACGGGGGCGGTACATGTCGTCGTACGGCAGGCTGCTCGCCACGTCGTAGAGGGGCGCAAGCCGCACCTGGCCCGGCGCAAGAAGGATCGAGTAGTTCTTGGCGTGGGCGTCCGTGCCGCCGAGCAGCCAGGTGAGCGCGAGCCCGTCGGCGAACCGCGCGATCTCGGCCTCGGCCACCGTGGGTGGCTCGATCACCCGGCGCAGGAGGGCGATGATCTGCTCCGGGGCCGGGCCGCCCTCACTCTGGTACTTGACGGTGGGTGGCACGCCCAGCGCCTGGCACATGTCCTCTTGGTGCAGCCGCAACACCGTGCCGTCGCCGCGCGGGAAGCGGTCGAAGCGCTCGACGACGATGGCCCGCTCGCCGGCGAAGGACGCCACGCGGGAGCCCGCGACCCGCAACCCCAGAATGCCGGCGGCTCGCAGGCACAGGTGCTCGTTGAGATCGTGGTCGTCGAAGCCGGCGATGGCGGGCTTGAGGATGTGGGTGGTCGGCGCCGCACCCGAGGGGTCGCCCCATCCGCGCTCCCGGTCGAAGTGCAGCGCCGTCTTGGCCTGCGTCCCGGCCAAACTGAACTGCCCGGTCCCGGCGAGATGCCAGGCCGCCGGGTCGCGCCGCAGGACACGAAGCCGGTCCGCGATGACATCGTCGTCCAGGGGTGTGATCGAGCCCTTGGCCGCGAGCATCGCCTCGACGCGCTCGGCCGTGACGAACTGGGCCGCGCCCGCGCAGTCCTCGCCGACGTGGGTGAGGAGCGCGAACGGGTTGCCCGCGGACACCTGGAAGTCGCGTGCCCACCGCTCGAGGACCCGCTCGTTGTCCGGCAGCAGGCCCTGGCAATATGCCCGCACGGGTTTGTCCGCATGGACCACGCCCGTGAACGGCATCGACAACGACAGCGGCATCGCCGCGGGCGAGTCGGCATAGTCGGCGTCGTAGACCAGGGTGAGGGCGCCACCCGCACCCTGGGCGAGCCGAGCGGCGGGGTTGCCGCCGAGCAGCACCGTCAGCGCGCCGGTCACGACGAGGCGCCCAGGGTGCCCAGGTAGGCGTCCAGGTCGAGGACGGGCTCGGGCCTGGGCCGCGCGTCGAGGAAGAAGCCGAGGGCGGCGATCACACGGAGGACGAGGCCGATCTCGGCGGTCGGCTTGCCGGCCTCGAGGGCGCAGAGCCAGCGACGGCTGACCTCGGCCCGGGAAGCGAGGTCGGTCTGGCTCAATCCGGCCGCCTTGCGGCGGTAGCGGATGAAAGAGCCGAGATCACTCGGGCTGTCCACTCTCATGGCGCCTCCTCTGAGCGCGTACGTGCTCAACCTAGCACTGCGCACGTGCGTGCACATCGGCGAAATGTGCACGATCGTGCACAGCCTAAGCGATGGGAATCACCGTCCGAACAACTCAGCGTGGCTACCGTGCTGATTGCCGACGACGACGCTGATCATCTGGAGCTCATGAGCCTGGCGCTGGAGCGCATAGGCCACACCGTCGTGCGGGTCCTGGACGCCGAGTCGGCGCGGGCCGTGCTGAAGGATGGCGGGATCGACGCCGCCCTGCTGGATGTGCGGATGCCCGGGGAGAGCGGCATCGACCTGTGCCGGCGGCTGCGCGAGCAGCCGGCCACCGCGTTCCTGCCGATCATGGTGATCAGCGCGGACGTGAACGACCAGCGGATCAGGATGGCGATGACCGCGGGCGCCGACGACTATCTGGAGAAGCCCTTCCGCCGCGGGGAGCTGTGCGCGCGGCTCGACAGCCTGTTGCGGCGCCGGCCCGGGGTGAGCAGGCCGCCCGCCGCGGCGTTGCCTTCGGTGCGCAAGACCGCGGCGACGCAGCGCCTGACAGTCACTTGACTGATCCCGGAGTCATCCGCCCGGAGATAGTGTCGGGCGCATGGATGGCTCCCTGGTGCGTTACAGCACGTCAGCCGGTCGGTGGGTGCTGCTGGCGACAGTGCTCGGCTCCAGCCTGGCCTTCATCGACTCGACTGTGGTCAACATCGCGCTGCCGGAGATCGGGCGGGACCTCGGCGCGGACGCCGCCGGTCTGCAGTGGACGATCAACGGCTACGCGCTGAGCCTCGCCGCGCTGATCCTGCTCGGCGGGTCGCTCGGCGACCGGTTCGGGCGCAAGCGCATCTTCATGCTGGGTGTGGCCTGGTTCGCGGTGGCGTCGCTGCTCTGCGGCCTGTCGCCGAACGTGGGCTGGCTGATCGCCGCCCGGATCCTCCAGGGCATCGGCGGCGCCCTGCTCACCCCGGGCTCGCTGGCGATCCTCGAGGCGTCGTTCGACCGCGAGGACCGGTCCAAGGCGATCGGCGCCTGGTCGGGCCTGAGCGGGGTCGGCGGCGCGCTCGGCCCGTTCATCGGCGGCTGGCTGGTCGGCATCGGCGACTGGCGCTACATCTTCTTCATCAACGTGCCGGTGGCCGTGGTCGTGCTGCTGGTCGCCGCCCGGCACGTGCCGGAGTCGCGCAACCCGCAGGCCACCGGCCGCATCGACGTCACCGGGGTGCTGACGGGTGCGATCGGTCTGGCCGGCCTGACGTACGGCTTCACCGCCTGGCCCATGCGCGGCGCGGGCGATCCCGTGGTGCTCGGCACGCTCGCGCTGGGTGTCGCCGGCCTGCTCGCCTTCGTGCTGGCCGAGCGCCGCTCGCGGCAGCCGATGATGCCGCTGCCGATCTTCCGCAACAAGGCGTTCAGCGGGGCAAACCTGGTCACCTTCCTGGTGTACGGGGCGAACGGCGGCGTCTTCTTCCTCTTCGTCATCAACCTTCAGGTCGTCGCGGACTTCTCGCCGCTGCTCGCCGGCACGGCCCTGCTGCCCTCGACCGTGCTGATGCTGCTCTTCTCGGCGCGTTCCGGCGCCCTCGGCCAGCGGATCGGCCCGCGCATCCCGATGACCGTGGGCCCGCTGGTGTGCGCGGTGGCGCTCATGATGATGTCCCGGATCGGCGCGGGCGCCGACTACTGGACGGGCGTGCTGCCCTCGGTGATCGTCTTCGGGGTCGGGCTGACCCTGCTCGTGGCGCCGCTGACGTCCACGGCGCTGGGCGCGCTCGACGACGCGTACGCGGGTATCGCCTCGGGGGTGAACAACGCGGTGGCGCGGGCCGCCGGCCTGCTGGCGGTGGCGGTGCTGCCCCTCGCCGCGGGCCTGGGCGGCGGCAGCCTGACGGACGCGGCGCAGCTGTCCCCGGTCTACCGCAACACGATGATGATCTGCGCGGCCCTGATGGTGGCCGGTGGCGTGCTGGCCTGGTTCCTGATCCCGAACAGGCTGCCCGCGCACACCCCGGTGAAGTCGTTCTGCGACCCGGGCGCGCCGCCGGTGCACCCGAGCCGCACGGCGCCGCCGGTCAGAAGTGGGCGATGATCCGGCGCGCCGGGCCGTCGACCGTCATGCGGCCACCGAAGGGCACGATCCACTGTGGCCCGGTGTGGCCGAACTCGGGGCCGAAGACCGCCATCGCCGAGGGGTTGTAGGTCTCCAGGGCGCGCAGCACGGCCGCCCGCTGGTCGTCGCGGAACCTGTCCCGGTCGGCGCGATCGGGCCGGTTGTTGCGGAAGCTGGCCTTCGCCGCCCCCATCAGGATCACCGGGAACTGTTCGAGGAGGCCGCGCTCGCCGGCGTTGCGCAGCATCTCGAAGACCGCGTCGGCCCCGGGCATCTCCTCCGAGGTCTCCAGCAGCAGGATCATCCCGGCGTAGGACGCGGACGGGAGGATCCAGCGGTTGGCGGCGAGGTTCCAGTGCAGGATCTCCAGGTTGCCGCCCCAGGCCGGCGCGGTGACCACCCGGTCGGCGTTGTGCCACACCCAGCCGGGGTTGGGCTCGGCCGGCGCCGCGTCGGTCAGCGCCCGCGGGTCGCCCCAGTCGATCTCCTCGTCGCGGAAGCCGGGCACCGGGGTGATCGGCAGGTCGACGGTCTCGAAGAGCGCCGCCCGCAGCGAGGCGAGATGTTCCGCGTCGATCGCCGGCCCGCGGGACAGGTGCACCATGGTGGACCCGCCGTGATAGCCGGCGACGCCGTGCATCCACAGCCAGTTGAGCATGTTGGTGTTGTCGGAGTAGCCGAAGTACGGCTTCGGGTCGGCCCGGAACGGCGCCGGGTCGAGGTGCGGGAGCACCGTGATCTGGTCGCTGCCGCCGATGGTGGCGAAGACGGCCCGGATCGACGGGTCGGCGTAGGCGGCCATCAGGTCGGCGGCCCGCTCGGCCGGTGTGCCCTGCTTGCGGGTGAAGGGAAACTCCACGGGCTCCAGCCCGAGATCCTCGCGGATGCGGCGCATGGCCTGCTCGTGCACGGCCGGGTAGACCTCCGGCCCGGCCCACGACGGCGAGACGACGGCGACGCGATCGCCCGGCTGAAGCTTGGGAGGGTTGTCCATGTACGGAGGCTCGTCTAGATCATCCCGGCTCGCAAGGCATATGCCACAGCGTGCGAGCGGTTGCGAAGCTTGAGCCGGTGGGTGACGCCGTAGATGACGTTCTTGACGGTCCGCTCCGAGTAGCAGAGCTTGCCGGCGATCTCGTTGGTGTCGAAGCCGTCCGCCATCAGCCGCAGCACGTCGATCTCGCGGGGGCTCAGCCCCGACGCGTTCAGCCCGCTGGGCGCGAGCACGTCGCGCTGCATGCGCTCGACGTGCTTGAGCAGCTCGCCGATCAGGTTGGGCGGCATCACGCCGCCTCCGGAGGCCGCGGCGCGCACGCTGTGCGCCAGCCGGTCGGCGTTGACCGCGGTGCGCGGCAGGATCGCCACCACCCGGCACTCGACGGCGGTGAGCAGCTCGCTCTCGTCGATCTCCTGCACCACGAGCACGACCGGCGCGGTCGTCTCGCCGGTGGCCCGGCGCAGGCCGGCCACCACCTCGGTGCTGAGCCGCTCGGCGGCCACCACGAGCACGTCGGCGTCGGCACGCTGGGTGTTGCGCAGGACGGTCAGGTCGCCCCGGAACTGGAGCAACGCGGCCAGTCCGGCGTGGCTGAGCGGATCTGTCGCCTGCACGGCTACCCGGATCTGTTCCATGGCTGCTCCTCCCGACCGCGCCGCCGCCCCAGCAGCGTGCAGCCAGTGTCGGAGAAGTGCCTTCAGGGAACCTTCACGGATCCTTCATCGGGCCGGGAAGGCCGATGGAACAGTTCAGCAGAGGGTTGCCGGAGGTGGGAAGCGCTCACCCCGAGGAGTGCCCGTCCGTGCTGTTTGTGTTATCCATTGACACCCGGCCCGTCTCCCTCGATGTTGACAGTCACCGACCCGGGAGGACACGTGGCGAGAGTCTTGCGCGTCTGCGTGCTCGGGCCGGTGCGCGCCTGGGTCGATGACGCCGAGGTCGATCTCGGGCCGGCGCGCCAGCGGGCGGTCTTCGCGGTGCTCGCCGCGCACGCCGGACGCACGGTCGGCCGCGACGAGCTGATCACCGCCACCTGGGGCGACTCGCCGCCGGCCACGGCGGTCGGCAGCGTCTACACCTATGTGTCCGGGCTGCGCCGCGCGCTGGGGCCCGAGACGCTGGGCACCGGATCGGGCGGCTATCGGCTGCGCGTCGAGCCGGACGATCTCGACTCGGCGCGGTTCCAGCGGCTGCGCGCCGCGGCGAGCGAGGCGCTGGCGCGGGGGGACGCCGCCACGGCGGTGGCCCGGCTGGACGAGGCGCTGGCGCTGTGGCGCGGCGACGCGTACGCCACGCTGGCCGGCCCGTTCCTCGAGCTCGACCGGCAGCGGCTGGCGGAGCTGCGGCTCGCCGCGGCGGAGCAGCGGGCCCGGCTGCGGCTCGAGGCCGGCGGCGACGACGGCCTGATCGCCGAGCTGACCGCGCTCGTGCACGATCATCCGCTGCACGAGCCGCTGCACGAGTTGCTGATGCGCGCGCTGCACGTGGCCGGCCGGCACGGCGAGGCGCTGGAGGTGTTCCGCACGGCCCGGCGCGTGCTCGTCGCGGAGCTCGGCATCGAGCCGGGTCCGGGCCTGCGCGCGGTGCAGCGGCAGGTGCTGGCCAACTCGGCCGAGCAGGCGATCGCGTCGCCGCCCGAGGGGCCGCGCGCCGGGCGCAGCACGGTCGTGCCCACGCCGATCGCCAAGGCGCTGCGGGACGGGCTCGCCGGGCGCTCCTGGGTGGGCCGGGTGGCCGAAATCGATCACCTTCGAAGCCTGGTGCGGGCGCTCGCGGCCGGTGTCGGTAACGCGGTCTGGATCTCCGGCGAGCCGGGGATCGGCAAGACCGAGCTGCTCACCCACGCCTTCGCCGACGCGGCCCGCGCCGGCTGCCGGGTGGCCTGGGGCGCCGCCGACCAGCTGGGCTCGCGCGTGCCCCTCCAAGTGCTGTTCCGCGCGCTGGGGCAGCCGCGCGACGAGGACGGCCCGGAGCCGGCGGACGACCAGATCGTCGCGGCCGTGCGCTCCGCGTGCGGCACCGCCCCGCTGATCCTGGTCGTCGACGACATGCAGTGGGCGGACAGCGCCACGGTGCGCGTGTGGGAGCGGCTGCTCGCCCTGGTGCCCCGGATGCCGCTGCTGCTGGTCGCCGCCGCCCGGCCGGACGCGCACCAGGCCGCGCTGCGCAACCGGGTGCGCGCCCGGCAGCGGATGCCGCTCGATCTCGGCCCGCTCGCCCCGCCCGAGCTCGACCGCCTGATCGGCGCGCTGGTCGGCGCCCCGCCCGGGCCTCACCTGCGCGCCCTGGCCGCGCGGTCCGGCGGCAACCCGCTCTTCGCCCGCGAGCTGGTCGAGGCGCTGCGCCAGCGGGACGCGGTGGAGATCGCCGGTGGCCGCGCCGACATCGGCCCGGACGTGACCGTCGACCCGCCGCAGACCCTGCTCGACGCGGTGCACGCGGCCCTCGACGTGCTGTCCGGCGAGACCCGCGAGGTGCTGCGGCTGGCCGCGCTGCTCGGCTCGGAGTTCTCGGTCAGCGAGGTCGTGGCGGTCACCGGGCGCTCGGCCCTCGACCTGGTGGGCGCGCTGGAGGAGGCGCTCGCCGCGAGCGTGCTGGTGGACAGCGGCACCGATCTGGCGTTCCGCCACCCGTTCCTGCGCCAGGCGCTGGTCGCGAGCGTGCCGGCGGCGCTGCGCGCGGGCCTGCACCGGCACGCGGCCGAGGTGCTCGCGGCCTGCGGTGCCCCGCTGACCCGGGTGGCCGAGCAGCTCAACGCGAGCGCGCCGGCGGTCGACACGTGGGTGCTGTCGTGGCTGGTCGAGCACCACGCCGAGGTGGTGCGCCGGGCGCCACAGATCGCCGGCGACCTGATCCGGCGCACCCTCGCGACCGACCTGCCCTCGCCGGAGCAGCGCGGGGTGCTGCTGGTGGCGCTGGTCCGGCTGGAGTTCCGGCGCGAGCGCTTCCCGATGACCGAGGCCGAGGAGGCGATGAGCCTCGCGAGCGATCCGGGCGACCGGGCCGAGATGCGCCAGCTGCTGGCGACCATGCGGCACCGCCGGGGCGAGGAGGCCGAGGCGGTCGCGATGCTGCGCGACGCGCTCGACGACGCCCGGGTGCCCGAGATCTGGCGGTCGCGCCACCGGGTGCTGCTCGCCAACTTCCGCCGCGGCGAGCTGGACGACCTCGACCGCGCCGAGGAGCGGGCCCGGCAGGTGTACGACGAGGCGGTCGCGGCGGGACAGCCGTACGAGACCGCGTTCGCCCTGCAGACCATCTGGCTGACCAGCTCCATCCGGCGCGACCACGAGCGGGCCCTGGAGCACGCCGACCGCGCGCTGGCCGTGGTGCGCGGCGAGTCGTCGCTCGCCTACGACCTGCTCGACAACCGGCTCTTCTCGCTGCAGAACCTGGACCGCCTCGAGGAGGCGCAGGAGACGCTGCGCAAGGCGGAGCAGCCGCTCCCCGCCGGCCTGCGGGTCACGGCGGCGGTGCAGGACTACTGGCTGGGCCGCTGGGACGAGGCGCTCGCCGAGGTGGGCGAGGTGAGCGGCGACATCACCTTCCACGGCCAGCGCGAGCCGGGCGCGATCACCATGCTGCTGCACGGCGTGGCCGCGCTGATCGCCCTGCATCGCGACGCGCAGGACCTGGCCGCCGCGCATCTGGGCGCCGCCGACGCCGTGCCGGCGAGCGAGGCCGAGCGCGAGAACTGCGACTTCCTGCTGGTCGCGCGGGCGCTGGCCGCCGAGCAGCGCGGCCGCCCCGACGAGGCCCTGGAGTGGCTCCAGCCCCTGCTCCAGCCGGCGTACGCCCCGATCATGCTGCGCCACCAGTGGCTGCCGGGCGTGGTGCGGCTGGCCCGCGCCCAGGGCCGCGCCGACATCGCCGAGCGCGCGGCCGCGATCTGTGCCGCCGAGGCCGACCGCGAGGTGCTGCCGGCCCGGGCCTACGCGGCGAACCTGCGCTGCCGGGCCCTGCTGTCCGGCGATCCCGCCCCCGCCCTGGCCGCGGCCGAGCACTACCGCAAGGTGGGCCGGGTCTTCGAGCTGGCTCAGGCGCTCGAGGAGGGCCGGCGGCCCGGCGAGGCCCGGCGCCTCTACGCGGCGATGTCGGCGCGCTGGGACTTCGCGCGCACCGTCTCATTCTGATCGTCTCGTACGCTGCACGGGGTCACTTGAGCACGGCCTTGCCCAGCACGTGCCCGCTGTCGTCGGCGACCTCGATGGAGCGCACGTTGCGGAGCTGGAGGGAGCTGGCGCCGATCACCTTGGCGTTGCCGCTCGGCGTCGGCCCCCACACCATCGCCTGCTCGACCTGACCGGAAGCCCCGCGCACCTGGCAGTGGAACGGCCCGTTGCCGCGCAGCTTGGTCAGGTCGACGGCGACGGAGACGCCCCACGTCTTGGGCGTGAGCACCGCCTGCCCCGACAGGCCGCTGCCCGCGGTGGGCTCGAACTGGGCGGTGACCAGCTCGGGGCTCGGCAACGTGGTCGGCTGATCGCCCTGGCGGCTGCCGCGGATCACGCCGATGCCGACCGCGACGGCGATCAGCACCACGGCGGCCGCGGCCAGCCAGCGCACGCCGGCACGGCGCGCCTGCCGGAAACGCTCGGCCCGCATGCGGCGCAGCAGGCCGTCGATGCTCTCCTGGCTGGGGCGCGCCGACATGCTGATCGGGGGCCGGCCGTCGGCGGCGGCGGGCCGTCCCGCGTCCGGCAGGCGCTGGAGCAACTCGGGCACCGGGGCGAGCCGGTCGAGCTCGGCCCGGCACTCGTCGCAGTCGCGCAGGTGGGCGTCGAGCCGGTCGGTGTCGGCCTCGTCGAGGCCGCCGAGCAGATAGCCGCCGAGCAGCCGGCGCAGGTCGTCGTGGCGGGGCTCCTCGCTCATCGCAGGACCCCCATCTCCTCGAACGCCGTGCGCAACGCCCGCACCGCGTAGTAGGCCCGGGACTTCACCGTGCCCTCGGGCACCGACAGCTTCCGTGCCGCGTCGGCCACGCTCTGCCCCTCGTAGTACATGGCCCGGACCACGGCCTGGTGCTCGTCGGAGAGCCGCTCCAGCGCCTCGGCCACCAGCCAGCCCTCGACCATCTGGTCGACGTTGTCGGTGGCCGGCAGGGCGTTGACCGCCGCCTCGTCGGCGACCAGATGCGGGCGGCGCTGCTCGGCGCGCCACGCGTTGGTCACCACGTTGCGCGCGATGGTGAGCAGATAGGACCGGGTGCGCCCGGTGTCGGTGTCGAGGTGGTCGATGTGCTTCCACGCCCGCAGCAGCGTCTCCTGCACCAGGTCCTCGGCGCGGTGACGATCGTGCACGTAGCGCATGACGAAGCTGAGCAGGACCGCGTAGTGCTCGTTGTAGAGCGCGGTCATCAGCTCCTCGTCGGGGCTCACCCGTCGCCTCATCGCGCCCGTCCCCTCAACGCCTGTTCGCCACCAGTTTGTACACCGCGGCGGTGAACTCGGTTCGACGGCGCGACAATACGAACGATGCCCGGTCCCCCTCGCCGGGACCGGGCATCGCGTCTGGGTGGTGTCAGCCTTCGTCTTCCGGGTCTTCGCAGGGGCCCGGACCGCCGTACTGGAAGGTCCTGAGCGTCTGGTTGTACGGCGTGTAGGCCGGGGTGGAACTGCCGATCTTCAGCTCCACCGTCGGGCCGTTGAGGTACGTCACGCTGGCCAGCTTGGCCGCGGCGCCGTCCTTCTTGGGCGTCTTGCCGTTGCCCATCTGGGTCCAGCACGGGGTGGTGGTGGTCGAGGCGACCTCGCCGAAGACCTGGATCAGGCCGGAACGGTTGAACGAGATGCCCTTGTCGTTCCAGAGCGTCTCGGGGAAGTAGCCGACCCACTCCGTGTCGTACGCGATCCACCAGGCGTTCTTGAAGTACTGGATGCCGAACTTCTTGCTGACGTCCTGCGGCAGCGTGTCACCGGGCTTGATGTTCTTGCTGTACGGCACGAAGCCGCAGCCGTTGTAGCAGCTCGGCTGCTTGTCGACCCAGTGGTAGACGAACAGGTGCGGATCGTCGTCGCCGTTCACGAGGCGGTCGACGGTCCAGCCGACCTCGACGATCTGCCGGCCGTCGGCGGACTGGAGCGCCAGTTCGGCGAGGGAGTGGTAGTCGGTCTCCTCGAGCCGTGGCTTCGAGATGGTGACGTTGGCGTAGACGCCGTCGGTCTCGGCGTACTGCATGCCGGTGTTGTAGAGGTAGTTGACCGTCTGGTCCTGCGAGTCGGACGGCGGCTCGGGCGGCGCGACGTCGGTCTTCTCGGTGCGCAGCTGGTCGCCGGCGTTGCGGAAGCGGCCCTTGGGCCCCTCCTCGTCCTTGGGGATCACGGAGCCGCTGGTGTCGTTGGCCGCGGCGGCGAGCCCGGAGGCGCGCAGCGACTTGGAGCTGGCGCCCGCCTGCCCGCGCTTGAGCTTCTTGGGCCGCTCGCCCCACGGCAGGGTGGCCGGCGGCGTCGGCGGCGCCTCGACCGCGGCGGAAGCCTCGGCGGCCGTGGGCGGCGTGATCTGTTCCGCGTCGGCGCTCAGCGTCGAGGCGACACCGAAGGCGCCGGCCACGGCAACGGCTAGACCGGCGGCAAGAAGGCCGCGGCGAGACTTCAACACGTGTCCGTCCTCGTTCGTCGGGGGTCTTCGTCGGGGATCTGGTCGGGATCTTCGTCGCGCAGCGAGGTGATCCGAGGAGGCGCGGGCGAGGTGACCTCCGGACCTGAGTCACCATATAGCTTTCTCGATTGAGGAGAACCGGGTCAGAGTGATTTCCGCCTTAACGGCTGAGGCGGCGAACCGATCCGGTGATGGTTTCGCGCATTTCTTCCACGCAGAGTGTCGGGGCGACTGCGGAGGGCTGCGCTCGCCGCATTGTTCGGAAAGAGGCAAAGCGCTACGAGCTTCTTTCAGGTCTTGACTGTGGACGCGTGGGGTGTCCGAGGTGGAGGCGCGGATCGGGCATACTCCACAGTGCTCTCGCATTTCGCCGGCGCGGCTTGGCCCGGGTGGTGGTCACGCTGGGTTGTTAGCGTTGCTCAGCGCCCCACGCTTGTCCGGATATATCCGCATCGGTGACTCGCGATCATAAAGCATCGGGGCATGTCCACTATCTCAATAGTGGCCAGATAAGCAGCGACAAATACATCGCCCGTTGATCATTCCGCCGTCGCGTCACCCTCCGTCCGGCACCCGCGCCGCGCGGCCCGCTTTCGCCCCGCCTTCGTCGGACCGACCTTCTCACGCACCTCCACGGGCGCCCCTCCTTCGCTCCCCGCCCCCTTCCCTGGCCCTTCACCTGCCCCGCCCCTTCCCTAGCCCTTCACCCGTCCCACCCTTCACGCCCCACCCCCTTCCCTGACCCTTCACCCGTCCCACCCTTCACGCCACGCTCCCTTCCCTGGCCCTTCACCCGTCCCGCCCTCACCGGCCCTCGCCCTTCGCTCGCCGCCTTCACCAACCCCACCCTTCACTCGCTTCCAGGGGCGGGTGCGCCAGCGCCCGACATCCGCGCTGACCAGCGTTTTCCGCGTCCTCACGCCCCTGATCGGCTGACTTGCCGCCACCACCGCGCGATTACCGCTATCCTTTGACCCACTGTTCTGCTAAACCTATAGGACTGATAGGCAATGTATGTAAACGGAGGAGCTCCCGTGACCGTCGTCGACACCCGCCTCGACCATCTCGCCGTCGCGACCCGTTTCGCCGCCGCCCCCGAGCAGTGGAGCGTGGCCCCCCGCTTCAATCCCGTGGACCGCTGGTACCACCGCCTGCACGTCGCCGACGACCACGAGGTGTGGCTGCTCACCTGGCTCCCCGGCCAGGGCACCGACCTGCACGACCACGGCGGTTCCGCCGGCGCCTTCCACGTCTTCGGCGGCACCCTCACCGAGGAGACCGTCTCGGTGGCCGCCGGCCGCCCTCCGCGCGTCACCTCCCGCGAGCTGGGCGAGGGCGCCGGCCGCCGCTTCGGCAAGCACCACATCCACCGCATGACCAACCGTTCCAGCCGCCCCGCCGTCAGCGTCCACGTCTACGGCCCCGCCCTGACCACGATGACCCGCTACCGCATCGGCGCCGAGGCCCTCGAGGTCCTGACCGTGGAACGCGCCGGGGTGCAGTGGTGACCGCAACGCTGCAGACCCCACCACCCGGCTCGCTGGGCATCACCGAGATCCTCGCGAACGCCCGAGCCCGCCTGACCCGCGTCACGCCGCAAGAGGCCCAAGCCGCCCTGACCCGCGGCGCCGTCCTCGTGGACATCCGCCCCGCCGCCCAACGAGCCGAACACGGCGAGATCCCCGGCGCCGTCGTCATCGAACGCAACGTCCTCGAATGGCGCCTCGACCCCCGCAGCGACGCCCGCCTGCCGTTCGCGCGAAGCTACGACCTGGAGGTCATCGTGACCTGTCAGGAGGGCTACACGAGCAGCCTGGCCGCCGCCGCCCTGCAAGACCTGGGCCTGCACAGAGCCACCGACCTGGCCGGCGGCTACGCCGCCTGGCGGGCCGCCGGCCTCCCCACAACCAAAACCCCGGGTCGTCGGCTTGAGTGATCGTCAGTGGCTACCGCGGCCGTGTCCACAGGCCCGGCAGTTGTCCACAGGCATCGACACGATCTCGCGTTTTCCCGTCACAATGGGACGGGACGGGGGCCCCCAAGGGAGGGCGGGCTCTCTGTGGGTGGCCTCTATAGGTGGTGGTTCCTGCGGGCGGCGCGGCATCCACGAGCAAACCCCGCACCCGCCCGCCCGCAACATCACGGCACCAAGAACCGCCCGTCACATCAATGCGCAGCCCCCTCCCCCAGAGCCCGCCGCGGCAGCAAGAACGACAACCCCAAAGCCGCCAGCAACAACGCCACAGTCACCCCCACGGTCCGGATCGTCGCGTCCTCGAACCCCGCCCTGACCTGCTCCTGCCCGTACGCCTGCGCCCCTTGCGGCAGCTCCCCACCGCCTTCGCAGCTGGGCGGCACCCGGTCCGGGTCGTCTTCCGCCACGCGGTCCCGCAGGCAGTTGTGCAACCCGGCCGCCACCGCCGGCTGGGTGTCGGACGGCACTCCCGCCGCGGTCAGGACCGTGCGCAGCTCTGCCGCCGAGCTGTCCACGTGGGAGGCCACCTGGCCCGGCAGGATGGCGAAGAAGATCGTGCCGAGCACCGCGATGCCGAACGCGCCGCCCAGCTGCTGGACCGAGGTCAGGGCGCCCGACGCCGAGCCGGTCTCCTCGTCGTCGACGCCGGCCAGGACGATGTTGAAGAACGGGGCCATGGCCAGGCCCATGCCCGCGCCGACCAGGACGAGGGCGGGGATCAGGGGGTAGGGCGTGATGTCGGCGCCGGCGAGGCGGATGGTCAGGGCGAAGGCCGCCGTGCCGACGATCATGATGACGGTGCCGAGTTGGAGGAGGCGGCGGCCGTACCGTTCGGCGAGTCCGGCTCCCGCCGCCACGAAGCCGGCCACCGTGCCCAGGGCCTGCGGCAGCGTGGTCAGGCCGGCCTTGAGCGGCGAGTAGCCGAGGCCGATCTGGAAGTAGAACGTGAAGATCAGGCCGGTGCCGATGAGCGCGGCGAAGAAGACCAGGCCGACCGCGAGCCCGCCGGAGAAGGCGCGCTTGCGGAACAGGCTCGGGGTGACCAGCGGGTCCTGTCCTCGGCGTTCGCGGCGTGCCTCGTACAGGGAGAACAGCCCGAAGGTGACGACGCCCAGGGCGAGCAGCGCGAAGCACCAGACCGGCCAGTCCAGCTCGCGGCCCTGCACGAGCGGATAGAGCAGCAGGAACGCGCCGGCTGCGGCCAGCACGACGCCCAGCCAGTCGAGGCGGGGCGCCTGGGCGGAGCGGAACTCGGGCAGCCACCGGACGGCGCCGAGGATGGCGAAGAGGCCGAGCGGCAGGTTGATGAAGAAGATCATGCGCCAGCCGGCGCCGAAGTAGTCGGCGTCGACGAGCCAGCCGGCCAGAATGGGACCGCCGACCGAGGAGAGGCCCATGACCGGGCCGAACGCGCCGAATGCCTTGGCCTGTTCGGCGGGGGAGAACATCTGCTTGATCATGCCGAGGCCCTGGGGCAGCATGACCGCCCCGAACAGGCCCTGCACGGCCCGCGCGGTGATCAGCTGCGCGGGGCTCTGCGCGAGGCCGCAGGCGAGCGACGCGAGCGTGAAGCCGGTCGCGCCGATGAGGAACATGCGGCGGCGACCGAAGATGTCGCCCAGCCGGCCGCCGGTGAGCAGGCCGATCGCCATGGCGAGGGTGTAGGCGGCGCCCAGCCATTGGATGAGGCTGTACGTCCCGCCGACCTCGTCGCGGATGGCCGGGCCCGCGATGTTGGTGACGAGCGCGTCGAGGAGGTCCATCACCTCGACGGCGAGGATCACGAAGAGCGCGACCCAGCGATATCGGTACGCGGTATCAGGAACGGTGTTCGTCAGCACGAACACCGTTCTACTAGCGAACGCTGTTCGCCGCAAGGTAATTTAGGCGGCGATGAGCTGGCCCGTGGAACGCCCCGCAAGAAAACTGATCACCCGCGGCGAGATCGTGCGGATCGGCCTGCGCCTGGTGAGGGCGGAGGGCATCGACGCGCTCAGCATGCGGCGGATCGCCACCGAGCTGGACACCGGCCCGTCCAGCCTCTATGCCCACGTGGCGAACAAGGATGAGCTGCTCCGCCTCATGTTCGACGAGATGTGCGGCCTGATGACGATCCCCGAGCTCGATCCGCCGCGGTGGAAGGAGCAGATCAAGGAGCTGGCCCGCGCCGGCCACCAGCTCATGATCGACCACAACGACCTGGCCCGCGCCGCGCTCGCGACCGTCCCGGTCGGGCCCAACGCGCTGCGCATCTCGAACGCGATGTTCGGCATGCTGCTGGCCGGCGGCATCCCGCCGCGGGTCGGCGCCTGGGCGATGGACCGGATCTTCCTCTACATCACCGCCGACGCGTACGAATACTCGATCTGGCGCAAGCAGGTGCGCAACGCCGGCTCGGACAAGGACACGTTCATCACCGAGCTGGGCCGCGAGACGCTCGCCTATTTCGAGCAACTTCCCGAGGACATCTACCCCCATATCAAGACGTACGCCACCGCGCTGGTCGGCGGCAGCGTCGACGCGCGCTTCGAGTTGGGGCTCGAGTTGCTTGTGGACGGTCTGGACAAGTACGCAGTCGTTAGTTGATCTGAGCACTTTTGTTGATACTGGGACCATGCTCCCCGTGCCGGTCACCGCGTTCGGGCCGCTGCACCTCCTCGCGCTCCGGGTGCACCGGCTCGCGACGACCGGGCACGGCCACGAGGCGATCGAGGCCGCCGACGCCTATCTGGCCCTGGCCCGCGCCGCCGGCGACCAGCGCACCGTCCCCTTTCTCGTGCAGGGCAAGATGTACGCGTACCTGCACATGGGCCGGGTCACCGAGGCGGCCGAGCTCGGCGAGCGCCTGCTGCGCCTGCACCGCGACGCCGGCTCGGTGCTCGGCGAGGCCAAGGCACTGTGCGACCTGGCCCAGCTGGACGTGCTGCGCGGCCGCTACGTCGACGGCATGCGCAACCTCGCCCGCGCCGCCGTCCTGATCGACCGCCCCTATCGGGATCGCGACCGCTGGATCTCGGCGCTCTGCTCGTTCGCCGAGGCGGCGGCCGTCGCCGAGATGTACGAGACCGCCACCGACGCGTACGAGCGGCTCAGCGTCACCCATCCCGCGTTCGGCCTGGTCCACGCCGACACGCTGCTGCAATGGGGTCTGCGGTTGTGCCACGTCGGGCGGTGCGACGAGGGAGCCGCCCGGCTGCGCCGCAGCACCGCGATCACCCAGCAGCGCCCCGACGACATGGCGGCCGCCGCGATGCTGGCGCTGGCCCTCGCCAAGCTGGGCGACGTCGTGCCCGCCGAGAAGCTGGCCCGCGAGGCCGTGCTGTCGCTGCGCGCCGCCGAAAACTACCGGTACGCCCGGATGGCCCATCTCGCGCTCGGCATCAGCCTGCGCCAGCAGGGCGCGCTCACCGACGCCCGCGTCGAGTTCGTCGCCGCGCGCGAGCTGTGCGCGTTCGGGCCGCGGCCCGACGAGCAGACGATCATCCGGTTCGAGATGGCGCTGACCGCGCTGGCCGCCGGCGGCGGGCAGGCCACCCGCGACCTGTTCGAGGCGGTCGAGGGGCAGACCGGCGAGCTGTGGCGGCTGCGGCTCCAGCGGCTCGCCATGCTGCGCCAGGCCCGCCAGCGCGAGGAGTCCGAGGCGGCCCGGGCCCGCGCCGAGCGGGAGGTGCTGCGCGATCCGCTCACCGGGCTGGACAACCGGCGCCGCTTCGACCTGCTGCTCGAGCGCATCGACCGCGGCCGGCTCACCGCCCCGCTGGTGCTGCTGCTCGTCGACGTCGACCACTTCAAGGCGATCAACGACGCGTACTCGCACAGCACCGGCGACCGGGCGCTGCGCGAGGTGGCGCGGATCCTGCGGGCGCACTGCCGGGCCGAGGACGTGCCGGTGCGGTACGCGGGCGACGAGTTCACCGTCTTCCTCCGCGGTGACCTGACGGTCGGCCGCGAGGTGGGCGAGCGCATCCGCGCGGCGGTCGCGCGTTCCGACGTTCTCCCGGGGGTACGCCTGACGGTCAGTGTGGGACTGGCCGCCCTCGCCGAGGGGATGACCGGCGAGGAGCTGTTCCGGGCCGCGGACGAGCGGTTGTACGCGGCGAAATGGAGCGGCCGCAACACTATTGCGGCCTGACCACCCCCGACTTGCCGCTGTAGAGGTCACGCGAGCCGTCCGCCCGGCGCGGCGTGTCCGGGGCGTCGAGCCAGACGACGTACGGCTTGCCCGATTGCAGCCCGCTGATGGTGGCGCTTCCGGTGCACTCGGTGCCGGTGGTCACGGTCTGCCAGACCGGCTCGGGTTGCGCGCCCGAGACGAGCTCCTGCGGTACGGCGGTGACGCGGTAGGTGCGTCCGTACTGGTTGGGCCATTGGACCCGGAACGAGCCCGAGCCCGGCGTCACGATGATCGGGATGAGCACGGCGTCGCTCTGCGGCCACGGGACGGCGCACGCCGAGCTGGTCGGCAGGAACGAGACCGGCGGCAGCCCGGGGCGCGGGGAGCCGGTGTAGGTGACGACCGGGCTCGGCGTACGGCTGCCCTCCTCGACGCTCAGCCACGGCGCGGCGGGAGCGGAGGTCCCGGAGCTCTCCGGCGTGTCCGATTTGCCGCATGCCCCGACCAGGAGGAGGGGCACCAGCGCCAACGCAGCCCGCATACTCCTACGGTCGGCGCGAAAAAGGACAAACTTAGCCGAGCTGCCCGGTCGTGCCCCGGATGATCAGCCGCGGCGGGATCACGACCTCGCGGTGGGCGACCGTCGCGCCGTCGATGCGCTCGACCGCCCGGGCGACCGCCAGCGTGGTCATCGTCTCGATGTCCTGGGCGACGGTCGTCAGGTCGATGTGCGCCATGCTACTGAAGGTGCTGTCGTCGTAGCCGACCACGCTGACGTCGCCCGGCACGCTCAGATGCTCGCGGCGCAGCACGTCGAGCAGGCCCGCCGCGCTGAGATCGTTGAAGACGGTCACCGCCGTCGGCGGGTCGGCCAGCAGCTCGCGGGCCGCGCGAGCGCCGTCCTCCTCCCCCGGCCCACCACTGACCACCCGGATGCACGCCTCGAGGCCGTGCCGCCGCATCGCGTCGCGGTAGCCCTTCTGCCGGTCGGCCGAGCTCGGCTGGTGCCGCCCGCCGTCCACGTGGGCGATGCGGCTGTGCCCGAGCGCCACCAGGTGGTCGACGGCCAGGTGGAGCCCGCGCGCGTCGTCGGTGCGCACCACGTCGACCTGGCGCTGGCGCACCGAGCGCATCATCGCGACCACCGGCATCCGCCCGGCGAGCGTGGCCAGCTCGGCGGACGGGATCTGCGGCCCGAGCAGCACCAGCGCCGCGCAGCGGTCCTGGAGCAGCCCGGCGATGGCGGCCCGCTCGTCGCGGCGCGGCGTGATCGCGCTCAGCGCCAGCTCGTAGCCGACCCGTTCGGCCGCGTCGTAGAGCCCGGTGAGCAGGTCGTCGTGGAACGGATGCTGCACTCCGAAGACGACACCGAGCAGCCGGCTCTGCCCGCTGCGCAACAGCCGGGCACGGTTGTCGGGCTGGTAGTCGAGCCGGCGCGCGACCTCCAGGACCCGCTCGCGGGTCGCGGCGCTCGCGCCGGGCGCATCGCGCATCACGATCGACACCAGCGCCACCGAGACCCCGGCCTCGGCGGCGACGTCGGCCAGCGTGGGCCGGCGGTCCCCGACGGTCATGGCCGGAACTTTACCTGTGATGACTAGAACGTTCTAACACGCTGGCAACTAGAACGTTCTAGAGTCGATCACGTGGAACACCTGACCTCCCGCCGCCGCTGGGCGGCCCTGCTCGCCCTCGCCCTGGGCGGTTTCGGCCTTGGACTCACCGAGTTCGTCGCCATGGGCCTGCTGCCCGACCTCGCCCGCGATTTGCTGCCCGCCGAGTACGCGCAATCCTCGGCGGACGCGGTCGCCAAGGCCGGCTGGATGATCTCGATCTACGCGCTCGGCGTCGTCGTCGGCGCCCCCACGATCGCCGCGCTCACCGCCCGCTGGCCGCGCCGCCGCCTGGTGCTCACGCTGCTCGCGCTCTTCGTCGTGGGCACGGTCGCGTCCGCGCTCGCGCCGACGTTCGGCCTGGTGCTCGCCGGCCGCTTCGTGGCGGCGCTCGCCCACGGCGCCTACTTCGGCGCGGCTGGCCTGCTCGCCGCGGCCATGCTCGGCCCGGGCAGCGAGGGCAAGGGCTTCGCGCTGGTGCTCGGCGGCCTCACCGCCGCGAACGTCTTCGGCGTCCCGCTGATCACCGGCCTCGGCCAGGCGGCCGGCTGGCGCGTCGCCTACCTGGCGGTGGCCGGCGTCTTCGCCCTGACCCTGCTGGCGGTGCTGGCCACCGTGCCGGAGATCCCGGCGGCCCCGGGCGGTTCCCCCCGGGCCGAGCTGTCCGCGTTCCGCTCCCCGCAGGTCTGGCTGGCCGCCGCCGTCGCGGCGATCGGCTTCGGCGGCTTCTTCGCCGTGAACAGCTACATCGCCCCGGTCACCACGCACGTCACCGGCCTGTCCGAGTCGGCCGTGCCCTGGGTGCTGGCCGTCATGGGCCTCGGCATGACCATCGGCAACGCCCTCGGCGGCGTCGCGGCCGACAAGAACCTGCGGCGCAGCGTTCTCCTCGGCTTCGCCGCCATGATCGCGACCATCGCCCTCTTCGGCATCGTCTCCCGTCACCCGGCCGGCTTGTTCGCCGGCGCCTTCCTGGTCGGCGCGGCCGCCCTCTTCATCGGCCCCGCCCTCCAGGCGCGCCTGATCTCGGTAGCCCCGAGAGCCCAGCTGATGGGCGCCGCCGTCAACCAGTCCGCCTCGAACATCGCCAACAGCGCCGGCGCGGCCCTGGGCGGCGCCGTCATCGCGGCGGGCTGGGGCTACCTGTCCTCGGCCTGGCTGGGCGTGCTGCTCGCCCTGACCGGCCTCGCGCTCGCCGTCGTGAGCTTCCGCCTCGACCCGCCGCGGACCCCGGCCGAGGTCGTCGACGGGCACCAACCACTGCCGGTCCGCGGCGCCGCCGACGAGCAGGCACGGCGCGGCGACTTCGGCACAGGGCCCAAGGCCGTCCTGGCGCCACCTCGCGCACGGGCGTGCAGGACCGCGCCGGCCGGGTCATCGACCTCGGCGTGCACCACGGAGAGCCGCTGACAACGTTGTCGACAGAGCGTGACGCTCGGGCCGGCCGGCGACCGGCGATGCCGGGCCGGGCGCAGGCCGGCCACGAGGACCCGCGGCCGGGGCCCCTGTAGCAGCAGGGGCCCCGCGTCCTGATCAAGGTCGAACCCGTGGGACCGATGGCCAGGACTTCGCCGAGCAAGCACCACCTTGCTCGGTCGACCTCGTTCACACAACCCCTGACCTGGCCTTTTCCCCTCGCTTGTCGATCTTGATGATCGAGGCGGAACGCCGGGGGCGCAGGTCTGACGTTGTTCATCAAGATCGATCCGATGCTCGTGAACAACGAGTCGGCGATCGGACACCACGAATGGGGCACCGAACCACTAAGAACGTCTGTAGCGCTGGGACGGTGTCGTCGGGTAGCAGCTCACGGTCCGTGGTCACCCCTGTGCAGAACCCGGGCCCCGCCACCCTGTCCGTCGAAGGTGGTGGTGTCCCTTTCCCCCGCGAAAGGTTGAGACCGATGGCGAAAAAGATCTGCCTCCCCACGTCCGGATCGGCGCGGCCCAGCTCCGAGTGCGGACACGCGCGCCGGGGCGGGCGGCCGAGATCGCGCCACGTCCTGATCCTGGTGGTTCTTCTGGTGGCCGTGCTGGTGCCGATGGCGCTGATCGCCGCCGGGATGACGGCAGCGACCGCGGTCTCCACCTCGGGAGCGATCGCCGCGTTCGCGTTAGGGGCCGCCCATCAGGTCGCGCAGCTTCTCGGCGCCCCCGGGCGCCGGGCCGCGCCCCTGCCGGGGAACGCCTGACGGGCAACGCCGATGAAGCAGCCCCGTAAAGGCGCACGCACACGCCCGGCAGCCGGCGTCGTGCCCGACAAGATCGCCCCGAAGAGGTTCAAGCCCATCCCGGAGGATGCCCCCGCCCGCGAGCTGGGGGAATACCTGCGGGCGATGGTCCGCGAGTCCGGGGTCAGCCTCGACCGGATAGCGGCGGCCGGTGGCATGGCCAAGAACACGCTGACCACCACCATGAACGGCCAGTCGAAGGAGTGGCCGTCCGTTCTCAACTGGATCACCGCGTACAGCAAGGCCTTCCGCGGCCCGGAAGCCCGGCAGATGGCGGACATCCGCCGGCTCTACCAGCTCGGGCGCGACAGACATCTTGCCGCCCTCAGCCGTCCGCGGACCGCGCAGACCGCAGCACCGGCGGCCGCGCAGACGACCGAGTCCGCCGACCCGGGCGACATCCGGCAGCCCTCGCCGGAGTCCCTGCTGACCGAGGTCTACATCCCGCTGCCCCGGCGCACGCCGGGCGCCGGGATCGACGCCCATCTCAAGCGGTTCCTCACCAAAGACGAGATCGAGGCCCGCATCGCGACGATCAAACACCTGGAGCGACGGCAGCGCCTACGCGACGGCCCGGTCTCCCTCCACCAGGACGACCCCTGGTTCGCGCTGGCCGACTACCGTCCCAGGGGCACGGTGTACCGATCCGCCGTCGTGCATCAGCGCGATCCCGCACGCGGCGCCGCACCGCCGGTCGGGGCGGCCTGGCCCGCGTTCGAGCAAGGCGACTCCCCGGAGGATCCTTACGGACCGGTCAAGCCCACGACCGGCCCGCCGGCCGGGAGCTGGGGGCTGCCGCCCGGGCCCGAAGACGAGCTGGCCCGGCTCGTCTCGTAGGTGCCGCGGGAATCAGAGCAGGGCCAGCCGGTGCCCCGCCATCTCGAGCACGCCCTCGCGAACCGTCACCGGCGTGCGCAGGCCCGAGTCGTCTCGCAGGGTCATCGTCGCCCCGTCGAGCTGGTACGTGCCGCGTGCGGGCTTCCGGCGACCGGCGATCGAGCCCGCGTACGTGCCGTCGGTCCGGATGTCGAGACGCACCGTGCCGTCGGCGCTGCGCCACGAGCCCACCGGGGTGGTGACCTTGGCCGGCGCCACCCCGAGCGTGTCGTGACCCGCCTCCAGTCCTCGCATGGCGATCGCGAGGAGCGCGGCGGCGTCCAGGACTGTGGCGTCGACGTGCGGCATGACGGCTCCGGAAGGGGGTGGTGGGGGCGGGTCCCCTCCTTTCGGCGCCGGGCCGCCCGATCAGAGGGTTTCGGCGGTGGACTTCAGCGCGGCCGTGACGGCCGTGGTGAGCTTGTCGAGGTAGTCGTCGGGCATCGGGGTGCGCGAGACCGCCAGACGCCAGTACAACGGGCCGAGGATCATGTCGACCGCCACCTCGGGGTCGGTGCCGGCGGGCAGTTCGCCGCGGGCGATGGCCTGGCCGACGAGCTTCTCGCCGACGGCCTGCTGGTGGGTGCGCAGCGCGGTCTGGAGGGTTTCCGCGATCTGGGGATTGCGCGCCGCCTCGGCCATCAGGTCGGGAATGATCTGCGACGCGATACGGTGTTGGAGGGCGCGGTGGACAATCATCATGATCAGTTGAAGGTCGCCCGCGAAGCTCCCGGTGTCGGGCAGCGGCACGCTGCGGCCGGCGACATCGGAAACGATCTCGAGGACCATCTCGAGCTTGTTGCTCCAACGGCGGTAGATTGCCGTCTTGCCCACTCCGGCACGGCGCGCCACAGCCTCGATGGAGAGCCTGCCATAGCCGACTTCGGCGAGCTCGTTCATCACGGCGTTGCGGATCGCTACGGTGATGTCGCCTCGGAGCACCGCCGCTCCGGCGGGTGCGCGCTTTCCAGTTGCCACACGGTCACTATACGCCAGGACGTAACGGTTGCGTTCCGCCGTTTGGTCGGATAGCCTTCCGGCACGTCGATACGAAGGCGTTCCATCGACGGCGGCTTGACATGCTGCTTAAGTGTTCTCGCGGAAAGAACCAGGGCCCGCAACCCCCCACGGGCCGACGAGATCGGAGCTCCACCCCATGGCTCAGACGGCGGTCGCCGATTCCGAGACCGGGCAATCGCTCAAGGAGCTGGCCCGGCGGAACGGCCTGACGGCTGCCGGGCGACTCCCCGGCATAGCCGAGTACACCCGGCATCTCTGGTCCTATCGCCACTTCATCGCGGCGTTCGCCAACGCCAAGGTGAGCGCCTCGCTGGGCACCACCAAGCTCGGTGTGGTCTGGCAGGTGCTGACCCCGCTGATCAACGCGGGCGTCTACTACGTGATCTTCGGTCTCCTGCTCAACACCAAGCAGGACACCAACAACTTCATCGCGTACCTGTGCGCCGGCGTCTTCATCTTCGGGTTCACCCAGTCGGTGGTCCAGGCCGGCTCCATGGCGATCACCTCGAACATCAACCTGATCCGGGCGCTGCACTTCCCCCGGGCGAGCCTGCCGATCGCGATCGCGCTGGTCGAGGTTCGCAACATGATCGCCTCGATGGCCGTGCTCATCGCGATCATCCTGCTCACCGGTGAGCCGCTCACCGTCCAGTGGCTGCTGGCCCTCCCGGCCCTGGTGCTTCAGGCGATCTTCAACGCCGGACTCGCGCTCTTCGTGTCGCGGCTCTGCGCCAAGGTCACCGACATCCGCCAGCTGATCCCCTACATCATGCGGATCTGGATGTACGGCTCGGCGGTCCTCTACCCGGTCACGTTCTTCTCCGACCGGCTCCACGGCTGGCAGCTCGCGCTCGTCGAGGCCAACCCGATGCTCGTCTTCATCGAGCTGATCCGGCACGCCCTGATGGAGAACGTGACGCTGGCCGCCTCGCCGCTGCGCCTCTGGACGTACGCGGTGATCTGGACCGTCCTCGTGGGTGTCGGCGGATACGTGTACTTCTGGCGCGGAGAGAAGGGCTACGGCCGTGGCTGACGAGCGAGTTCCTACTGTCATCGCGGACAACGCGCACATCGTCTACCGCATCTACGGCTCGGTCGCGCCGGGTGCGAACACCCCGCTGGCGAGCTTCAAGCGCCTCGTCACGGGCAAGAAGAGCGCTGCCGTCCGCGAGGTGCACGCGGTCAAGGGCGTCAGCTTCGTCGCGTACCGCGGTGAGGCGATCGGCCTGATCGGCACGAACGGATCGGGCAAGTCGACGCTGCTGCGGGCGATCGCCGGGCTGCTGCCCGTCGAGCGGGGCGGCGCCATCTACGCGGCCGGCCAGCCGTCGCTGCTGGGCGTCAACGCGGTGCTGATGAACGACCTCTCCGGCATCCGGAACGTGGAGCTGGGCTGCCTCGCCATGGGCATGAGCCCGGCGCAGGTCAAGGAGCGCACCGAGGAGATCATCGAGTTCTCCGGCATCGACGAGCGGGGCGACTTCAGCTCGCTGCCGATGAAGACGTACTCGTCCGGCATGGCGGCCCGGCTGCGCTTCTCGATCGCCGCGGCGAAGAAGCACGACGTGCTGCTGATCGACGAGGCGCTCGCCACCGGTGACGCGAAGTTCCGCAAGCGCAGCGAGCAGCGGGTTCGCGACCTGCGGGCCGAGGCCGGCACGGTCTTCCTGGTGAGCCACAGCGAGCAGTCGATCCGCGACACCTGCGAACGCTGCATCTGGCTCGAGTCGGGCGTGATTCGCGCCGACGGCCCGACGGACGACGTGATGAAGGAGTACGAGACCTACGTCCGCAAGTAGGTCCCGCACTCCTTCCGGAGAACTCAGCGCATGAAGCTCAGCGCATGGAAAGGTGCACGTGGTTGGTGTGGTCGCTGGAAGGGTCGCCGTTACCGCGGGTGTACGCCTTCCAGCCACTGCTCGGCAGCCAGATGCGCTCGAACCAGATGACGTAGAGCACGCCCAGCCGGCTCGCGTTGGTGATGAAGTAGTTCGCGAGCCGGTCGCCGTAGTCGCGGCTCGCGCCCGTGGCGACGCCGCCGAAGCCGTTCTTGTCGGCGGCGAAGTCGCAGGCCTTGCCCTTGGGGTGCTCACCGCTGTTCTGCTCGCGGAAGCAGGCGACGTAGCGGGTGAAACCGTCCGCCTGGGCCTGCTTGAGCGCGTTGAGCGTGCGCGGGCTCAGGCAGCCGCTGGTGGTGGGGTCCGGCTCGGTGCAGCCCTCGGAGGGCAGTGAGCCGTCGGCGTTGCGCGGCGCCGCGCTCGCCTTCTGGCTCGTACCGGTGCTTTTGTCACTCGCGCGGGGGGCGTCCTCGCCGGTCTTGTCGTCGCCGCCCGTGTTGGCGGCCTTGAGGGCGGCCTCGGCCTGCGTCTTGCGCTTGGCCATGAGGGCGACCTGCTTCTGCTCGTTGCGCACCTCGGTGTCGATGGCGACCTTGGCGGCCTGCTGAGCGTCCCGGGTGGCCTTGAGCGACGCGACCGCCGCGTTCTCCTTGACCGCGACCGTCTCGAGCGTCTCGGCCCGGTCGAGGAAGCCGTCCGCCGAGCCGGCCGAGAGCAGGGCGCTCATCGGGCCGAGCCGCCCGGTGCGGTACGACTGCTGGATGATCTCGTCGAGCGCCGCCTGGCGCGGGGCGATCTGGGTGTCGAGCTCCTTCAGCTTCTTCGCGAGCTCGGTCTGGCGCTTGCGCGAGCGCTCCAGCGCCTCCTGGGCCTCGACGTAGCCCTTGGACGCCGCCTCGAGCTGCTGGATGAGGGTCTTGGACGCGCCCTCGCCGTCGTCACCCGTGTCGCCCGGCGCCGCCGAGGCGGGAGAGGCCAGCGCGAACGCGAGGCCGGGGATCGCGACGAGCAGCGCCAGGGTGGCTGCTAATCGTCGCCGGACAGTCTTGTGCCGCACACCTGTTCCTTCCGTCGGCCGCCGACCGAGTTAGCTGACGGGTTCGGGACGGAAGTGATCCCTACCGCTGGCGCGGATTCACCCCGGAAGATTGGTTCCCCGGCTCGTTCGAAAACGATTAGGCGGCGATCCCCTGGGGGTGGGGACCGGGACCGACCATACCGAAGACATCGAACGATCGACAGTTATCGCACGCGAAGCAATTGTGTGACAACGCACCGTAGCCGCCCTTACGGAATGTCATGAGACGCATACGCGAATGACGTTTCCCGAGGCCTGAAGCATCCGCGGTTCTCGGGTAAACTCGCGTCCGGTCCGCCCAACCAGGCACCGCCCCCGAGGTGCCGGCGGCCACCGCCCAATCGCCGCGAGGCGAGCCGGGGAACCAGGTAAGTGTGGGGTGAGTCCGCGCGAGCGGTAGGGATCGCTTCCGTCCCGAACCCGTCAGCTAACCCGGTCGGCGGTTTACTTCGGAAGGAACCTGCATGACCGTACGACCCCGCCGGTGGCTGATGCTTGCCCTGGCGCCGATCGTGGCCGTCACTTTCCTGGCCGCGGCACCCGTCTCACCCGCGAGCGCCGAGCCCGGAGACGGGACCTCCGCGACGCCGGACGAGTCGGCCGGGAAGCAGAACCAGACCCTCGACGAGTTGATCGAGTCCTCGAACCGCCGGTTCGTCCAGGCCAAGGGCGCCGTGGCGAAGTCGACCGCCGCGCAGAAGGCCCTCGCCGTCAAGATCAAGGCCGCCGAGGCCCGGCGCAACGAGCTGATCCCCGAGGTCAACGCGATCGCCGCCCAGCAGTACAGGTTCGGCCAGCTCAACGCCGCGAGCTTCCTGCTCGGCAGCCAGGGCTCCACCGACTTCTGGCACAAGGCGGTCTCGCTCGAAGAGATCAACTCGCAGCACGACCGCAAGCTCGCCGAGCTCAACCAGGCGATCGACGAGGTCACGCAGTCCAAGGCGGCGCTGGACGCCGAGGTCAAGAACCAGAAGAAGAACCTCGTCGTCATGCAGAAGCAGAAGGAAGCGGCCAACGAGGCTCTCGATCTCGTCGGCGGCAACAGCCTCACCCAGGGCAAGGTGCTCGCCAAATCGCCGATCGCCAAGGCGGCGCCGCGCAATTCGGAGGGTGGATTCTCGCCCGAGTCCTGCACCGTCTCCGACCCGACGACCAACGGCTGCATCACCGCCCGTACATTGAATATGTACAAAGAGGTGAAGAAGGCGGGCTTCGACAGATTCGTGGGATGTCACCGCGACGGCGGGCCGTTCGAGCATCCGAAGGGCCGCGCCTGTGACTGGTCGTTGCAGGACAAGGGCTTCGCGGTCGCGCACAACGCCGACATGAAGGAATACGGCAACAACCTCATGGCGTTCCTGGTGCGCAACGCGGACCGGCTCGGCATCTATTACGTGATCTGGTACAAGCAGATCTGGTTCCCCGCCCGGGGCTGGAGCACGTACCACGGCGTCAGTGACCACACCGACCACGTACACGTGTCGATGCTCTGACGAACCTGAGCAAGAAGCCCCCCGGCCGGATGCGGCCGGGGGGCTTTCTCGTGGGTGCGGACGTCAGCTGGTCGCGCGGCGCACCGGGGCGCGGCCGGAGGGCTGGGTCGGCGCGGGGCCGGTGTGCGGCGCCGGCGGGATCGGCACGGTCACCGGCTTGACCTGGGTGACCTCGACCTCCTTGCCGTGGTGCAGCAGCACCAGCCGGGCCGAGCCGCCGCCGTTGCGCAGCGAGTAGGTGACCTCGTCGGCCGTCACGTTGACCCGCAGCCGCAGGCCGCGCCAGAGCAGCGAGAAGTCCAGCGCGTTGATCCGGCTGGGCAGCCGGGGCGCGAAGGACAGCTGGCCGTTGAAGTCGCGCATGCCGCCGAGCCCGGCGACCAGCGAGATCCAGGTGCCGGCCAGGGACGCGATGTGCAGGCCGTCCCGCGAGTTCTGGTGCAGGTCGTGCAGGTCCATCAGGGCGGCCTCGCCCAGATAGTCGTGCGCGAGCTCGAGGTGGCCCGTCTCGGCCGCCATGACGGCCTGGATGCAGGCCGACAGCGACGAGTCGCGGACCGTGCGGGCGTCGTAGTAGGCGAAGTTGCGCGCCTTCTCCTGCGGGGTGAACGCGTCACCGCGGATGTACATCGCCATCACCAGGTCGGCCTGCTTGACCACCTGCTTGCGGTAGAGGTCGAAGTACGGGTAGTTGAGCAGCAGCGGGTACGCCTCGGGCGGCGTGTTCTCGAAGTCCCACTCCTGCAGCCGCGTGAAGCCCTCGGACTGCTGGTGGACCCCCAGTTCGCGGTCGTACGGGATGTGCACGGCCGCCGCCGCGTCCCGCCAGCTCGCCGTCTCCTCGTCGTCCACACCGAGCTTGCGGGCCAGGTCCGGGTGGCGCTTGGCCGCGTCGGCGGCGGTCACCAGGTTCTGCTGGGCCATGAGGTTGGTGTAGATGTTGTCGTTGACCACGGCCGTGTACTCGTCCGGGCCGGTCACGCCGTCGATGTGGAAGCGGCCGTGCCGGTCGTGGTGTCCCAGCGAGCGCCACAGCCGGGCGGTCTCGACCAGCAACTCCAGGCCGACCTCGCGCTCGAAGTCGTAGTCGCCGGTGGCCTGCACGTAGCGCCGCACGGCGTCGGCGATGTCGGCGCCGATGTGGAAGCCCGCCGTGCCCGCCGGCCAGTAGGCCGAGCACTCCTGGCCACGGATGGTCCGCCACGGGAAGGCGGCGCCCTGGAGGCCGAGCGTCTGGGCGCGCTCCCGGGCCAGGTCGAGCGTCGAGTGGCGCCAGCGCAGCACGTCGGCCGCGGCGTGCGGCTGGGTGTACGTCAGCGCGGGCAGCACGAAGGTCTCGGCGTCCCAGAACGTGTGGCCGTCGTATCCGGGACCGCTGAGGCCCTTGGACCCGATCGGGCGCTGCTCGGCCCGGGCGCCGGCCTGGAGCGTGTGGAACAGGCCGAACCGGACCGCCTGCTGCACCTCGGGGTCGCCCTCGACGCGCACGTCCGAGTGGTCCCAGAACGCGTCGAGGTATTCGCGCTGTGCCTCGACCAGGCCCTCCCAGCCGTCGAGCCGGGCGCTGGCGAGCGCGGCGCCGACCTGGTCGCGCACGGCGGGCAGCGAGCGGTGGCTCGACCAGCCGTACGCGGCGATCTTGACCACGCGCAGCTTCTGGCCCGGCTCGAGCTTGCAGGCGACCGTGGTGCGCAGCCAGTCGGGGTGGCCCTCGGTGGTGACCGCGTGCTTGCCGGGCGCCTCGACCAGGTGCTCCATCGCCGCGGCCATGCGCAGGTCGCTCGCCTTGGTGCGGTGCACCAGCAGGCCGCCGGTGCTCTGCTCGAGGACCTCCTCGGCCTGGAGTGGGTGGTCGAGCACGGCCGCGACGCGCGGGTCCTTGCTCATCGGCGGGAGCTGCTCGTTGGCGACGAGCTCGGACTGGAGGATGAGCCGGGCGTCGCCGTCGAGCGGCTCCACCTCGTACAGGATCGCGACGACGGACCGCTGGGTGAACGACACCAGGCGCACCGTGCGGACCCGGATGGCCTGGCCGGACGGGGAGACCCACTCGACGTTGCGCTCGAGGGTGCCGGCGCGCAGGTCGAGGACCCGCTCGTGCGAGCGCAGCTCGCCGTACCGGACGTCGAACGGCTCGTCGTCGACCAGCAGCCGCATGAGCTTGGCGTTGGTCACGTTGACCATCGTCTGGCCCGACTCGGGGAAGCCGTAGCCGGCCTCGGCGTAGGGCAGCGGGCGGAGCTCGTAGAACGAGTTGAGGTAGGTGCCCGGCAGGCCGTGCGGCTCGCCCTCGTCCAGATTTCCGCGGATCCCGATGTGTCCGTTGCTCAGCGCGAAGACCGACTCGGACTGGGCCAGCAGATCCAGGTCGAGGCGGGTCTCCCGGATGTGCCAGGGGTCGACGGGATATGCCCGTTCACGGATCACGGTGGTGCCTCTCGTACCTAATGAGAAGGAGGAAAGTCTTTATGGCGTACGCGCATCAGCGCGTCAGGAGTTCGGACAGATCGGTGACCACAACGTCGGCACCGTTGTCCAGAAGTGCCTGAGATTGACCCACGCGGTCGACACCGATCACGATTCCGAAGGCTCCCGCGCGACCGGCCGCCACACCGGCCAGGGCGTCCTCGTAGACGGCACAACTCTGCGGGTCGAGCCCGAGCAGCTT
Organism: Paractinoplanes deccanensis; assembly: GCF_016862115.1. GTDB lineage: Bacteria > Actinomycetota > Actinomycetes > Mycobacteriales > Micromonosporaceae > Actinoplanes > Actinoplanes deccanensis. The sequence goes on along the minus strand of NZ_BOMI01000185.1, from coordinate 23,331 downwards.
GGCAGCATAGAGGAACGTGTCGGGGGCGGGCTTGCCCGGCAGGCTCTGCTCGCGGGCGGTGACGCCGTCCACACGCACTTCGATGTAGTCGGCGATGCCCGCCGCCTCCAGAACGTCCTTGCAGTTGGCGCTCGCCGAGACCACGGCGCGGCGCAGGCCGGCCTCCTTGGCGGCCTTGAGGTACTCCACCGAGCCCTCGTAGACCTGGACGGCGCCTTCCTTGATCTTCTGGAGGACGAGGATGTTCTTGCGGTTGCCGAGTCCGTTCACGGTCAGCAGGTCGGGACCGTCGTCCGGGGTGCCCTCGGGCAGGGTGATGCCGCGGGACGCCAGGAACGTGCGCACGCCGTCGGCTCGTGGCCGGCCGTCGACGTAGAGGTGGTAGTCGGCACCGGAGTCGAACGGCACGAATTCCTGATCGTGCTGCGCCGACCACGCCTTCAGAAAGGTGTCGAACGTCTGTTTCCACGCAGCATTGTGCACAAGAGCGGTCTGCGTGAGCACGCCGTCAAGATCGAAAAGGCATGCGGTTACGTGAGGAGGTAGTCCGAGCACTGGCCCAATGTAGTCGCACCGCGCGGCCGATGAGCCCGGAAGGGCACCTTCACATTCCCCCGGCGGTTTACACGGTGTTCAAACTTGATTGCCGGTTGGTGTCCGGCGGCGCGCCGACCAGCATCCGCAACCCGATCGTGGTACCGATCGGGCCGGTGGCCACTGTCACCTCGTCGCAAAGTTGATAGGCGAGCCAGATGCCGCGCCCACCGACCTCATAGGTCTCGGGCACCTCGGGAGCGGACAGGTATCTCGCCGGGATCCCAGGCCCCGAATCGGTCACCGAGCAGCGGGCGGAGCCGTCGGCCGTCCACAGCAGCAGGCGGCCGTGACCGCCCGCGTGCAGCACCACATTGGTGACGATCTCGTTGATCGCGAGGACGAAGCCCTGGAGCCGGTCGCCGGTGAGGCCGGCGGCCCGCAGGTGGGCGCTCACCTCGTGGCGCACGAGGGCGATGTCGTCGCGCTCGAACGAGCGGTCGAGAAGATGAGGGGCGGCGCCCGGTGGAGGGACAGCGGTGCCCGGCGACTCCCTCCTCGGAGCCGAACGGACCCTCTGGCTCAATCTCTCCTCCACCGTGGTGCAGCCTACGCGTTGTGCCGTCATCGCGGCACAACGCGTCTGCGATCAGACTCGGAAGAGAAGCTTCAGAACAAGTCCGCGATCGTCCGGAAGATCTCGGCGTAGAAGTTGCCGTCGATGTCACGGTAAAGGCTGAACTTCATGCCGGGGCTGCCGAAGAACGGCCGCAGCGTCCACGCGAGCTGCGTGCCCACGAAGCCGAACAGGAAGATCCAGACGTAGAGCAGCGTCATGCTCGGCGGCCGCGGCGGCGCGACGGGCCGCTGCGGCGGACGCTGCGGCCACGCCGCGTTCGGCGCGGCGGGCGCCCCCGCCGAGCCGGACGACGCGGCCGGCGTGGCGCCGTTCCCGGCACCGACGGCAGCCGGCACCGGAACGGGTGCGGCCGCGGGCGCGGGCGCGGCGACAACCTCCGCCGGCGCCGGCGCGAGCAGCCCGTGATCGTTGAGCACCCGCATGCCGCCGGTCAGGAACCGCAGCCCCACCAGCGCCGAGAGCCCGAGGATCGCCACGTTGAGCAGCTTGAAGAAGCTGTAGTCCGGCGCCGTGATCAGAAAGAACAGGCTGATCGGCGCGAACGCCAGCGCCAGCATCGCGGTCACCGTGAGCGCGACCATCACCAGCGCGAGCGACTGCCGGATCGAGAGCCGGGCCCCGAAGACGAGGTTGAACAGATAGAGCGTCGGCAGACAGATCGCGAGGGTCACGAGGAACAGCAGCGGCAGCTTGACCGCCGAGGTCAGGGCCATCAGCACACTGTGGAAGGAGCCCAGCACCGCGCCGTAGACGGCGAGCGCGACGACGGAGCTCAGCAGCATCTGGCCGGTCAGCCGGTGGAGACCGCGGTCCTCGACCACCTGCTGCCAGATGCCCTGGCGATCTCGCAGGATCCGTTCGATGACCAGAAGCCCGGACGCGTTGCCCACGTACCCACCTCCAACGAAACGGTATCGTCGATACGGAGCCGCATCGACGTGTGGGCGGAACGATATGCCATGCCGTCAAGCGAGGAAAGGGCGCTCAGCGCCAGCCGACGTCGATCCGGCCGCCGCGCTCGTCGAAGAAGTGCAGGGCGTCCATCCGGATGGCGACCGAGAGCGGATGGCCCGGCGAGACGGCCGGATAGGGCGCGAGCCGCACCGCCAGCTCGGCGGGGCGCCGGTGGTGGCGCCCCGGGTCGAACAGGACGCTGTGCTGGTCGGCCTCGCGGGCCTCCACCGCCGTGGCGCCGTTCGAGCGCCCGTTCAACCGCCGCTGGATCTTCTCACTGAGCCGCCGGAACGGGCCGGGCTCCTGGTAGTCGTTCTGCATCGCGGTGCCCATCTCGTCGACCACGATCGCCGTCGCACCGATGTCGAGGTACGCCAGCGACTCGTGCCCGTGGTGCTCGAGATAGCGGATCCGGCCGCGCAGGATGTCGCCCGGCACGTCCGGGGCGACCGGGGTGAGCGCCTCGGCCCGCATGCCGACCACGATCCGCTCGCCGTGGTAGTGGGCGACCGCCCGCGACCGGATGTCGTGCCACGGCAGGTAGAGCGCCTGCTCGCCGAAGTTGAGCTCGATGTAGCGCTCGAGGTGGACGTAGACCGACGCCTCCAGCAGGTTCATGCGCGGCGAGCCGAGGAAGGCGGCCACGTAGAGGGTGGCCGGCCGCCCGTACACCTCGGTGGGTGTGCCCACGTCCTGGAGGACGCCCTTGCGCATGATCGCCACCCGGTCCGCCATGGTGAGCGCCTCGGCCTGGTCGTGCGTCACGTACATCGTGGTGACGCCCAGCTCGCGGGTGAGGCCGGTGATCTCGGCCCGCAGCTCGGCGCGGAGCCCGCTGTCGAGATTGGACAGCGGCTCGTCCATGAGGAACAGGCCGGGCCGGCGGACGATCGCGCGGCCCATCGCGACCCGCTGGCGCTGGCCGCCGGAGAGCTGGCTCGGCTTGCGCCGCAGCACGTCTCCTATGCCGAGCGCCGCCGCCACGTCGCCGACCCGCTCCCCGCGCGGCTGCGGCTCCACACCGGACAGCTTCAGCGGGAAGCCGATGTTGTCGCCGACCGTCATGTGCGGATAGAGCGCGAAGTCCTGGAACACCATGGCGATGCTGCGGTCGCGGGGCGCCAGTTCGAGGACCGGATCGCCGTTGAGCAGGATGTCCCCTTCGGACGGGTCCTCCAGTCCGGCGATCATCCGCAGGACGGTGGACTTGCCGCAGCCGGACGGGCCGAGCATGACGAGAAACTCCCCGTCGTTGACGTCGAGACTCAGGTTGTCGACGGCAACCGTGCCGTCGGGCCAGACCTTGGTGACGTCCTTGAGCGAGACGGTCGACACCGCCTACCTCCCCTGCCGGGCGCGCGAAATGTGATCCCGGTCCCACTACGGTCCGCGACCCGCCCTATTCGACGAGGAGTATCGATGTCACACCATCGGGTGAACGTGCCATTTGCGCAGGGTAACGGCGCGATTACCGCCCTTAGTCCAGAAATACCCGGCGAACCACGCGTTCCGCCGCGTTGCCGTCGTCCAAATAGCAAAAACGGGCACGGAAAGCCGCCCTCGCCGCCGCGGCCCGATCGTCCTGGTACGCCCCCGAGCGGAACAGGTCGACCAGGGCCCGGTAGTCCGTGGCCACCGCACCGGGCGGCTCGGCCATCAGATCGAAGTACGTTCCCCGCAGCTCGCGGTACACCGGCCAGTCCGGCGCGAAGACGACCACCGGCCGGTCCAGCACGGCGTAGTCGAACATCGCCGACGAGTAGTCGGTGAGCAGCACGTCCGCGGCGAGATAGAGATCCTCGACCACCGGGTGGCCCGAGACGTCCACGATGCGGCCGCCGCCGGACGGTGTCTGCCCGCTCGCCTCGGCCGGCACGTGGAAGTAGTGCTCCCGCACGAGCAGCACCGTGTCGGGGCCGAGCGCCCCGGCGAGCTGCTCCACCTCGAGCACCTGGCGCCCGCGCGGCAGCCACTCCCGATGGGTGGGCATGTAGAGCACCACACGCTTGCCCGGCGCGATCCCGAGCCGTTCGCGCACCGCCGCCGTCTCGGCCGGGGTCGCGCGCGCCAGCCGGTCGTTGCGCGGATAGCCGACCTCGAGCGTCTCGTAGTCGCACGGGTAGGCCGAGTCCCACGCGATCGTGGTGTGCGCGTTCGCCGTGATGCTGAAGTCCCAGCGGTCCGCGCGGCGCATCTGACCGGCGAAGTCGCGGTCGGTCACGCCGGCCGGGTGGTCGAGCTGGTCCATCCCCATCATCTTGAGCGGGGTGCCGTGGTGGGTCATCACGTGCGTGGTGCCGCGCCGCTTGACCGTCCGGCGCGGCCAGTTCACGTTGTTGACCAGGTAGCGCGCGCGGGCGAGGGCCTTGTAGTACCGCAGCGTGCCGGCGATCACGTAGTCGCTGCCGGGCGGCATCGCGGCGGCCCGGGCCGGGCTGACCACCCAGACGGTGCGCAGGTGCGGGGCGAGCTCGGCGGCCTTCGCGGCGATCGCGGCCGGGTTGCAACTGACCCCACGGAACCAGTAAGCCCCGAAAAGCGCGAGCGACTGATCCACCGGCATCCGCAACTGGGCGCGGTAGTAGAGGTGCCCGGCCGCCTGCTGCCCGCGCCGCCGGACGTAGCCGGCCGCGCGCCGGGCCGTCCGCAGGCCGCCGCGCGCCGTCTTCACCGCCGTCTCGAAGAGCACGAAGAGCGGGTACGACCCGCGCGCCACCAGCTTGTGGCGGGCGCCCTCGCCGCCGGCCGGCAGCGGATAGCCCGCGGGCGGCAGATATGTGCGGTACATCTCGTGCATCCGGCGGAAGAACCGGCTCCGCGACTCGCGCGGCACCCGGGCGTCGTGCCGCAGCACCCGCAGGAAATGCCAGATCATCCGGCGGAAGAGCAGGCCGCGGACCTCGTCGCCGGGCGACGCGTATTTGTTGCCGAGCGCGAGCGCGTGCTCCCAGTGGTCGAAGACCTCGAAGTGCCGGTCGCCCTTCGTCCGGGTGATCGCCCCGGTGCGCCGCTGCCGGTAGTGCACGCAGGTGCGCGGCAGGGTGCTGATCCGCGGGGCGGCGAGCAGCACCGGGAAGGTGAACGACACGTCCTCGTACCAGCCGGCCTCGAAGACGAAGCCGAGCCGCAGCAGGAACTCCCGGCGGACCACCTTGTTCCAGGCCACGTGCAGCACGTCGAGGACCGGCGGCCACTGTTCGACGGAGAAGACCTTGGGCGCGGCGCCGAGCGCCTTCTTGGCCGAGCCGGTCTGCACCCGGCCGTCCCAGTGCACCCTGTCCCAGCCGACAATCAGCACGTCGGCGGCGGTGGCGCGCAACCGGGCGGCCACGGCGGCCAGCGCGCCGGTGGAGAGCCAGTCGTCGGAGTCGACGAACCAGACGTACTCGCCGGTGGCGTGCTCGAGACCCAGGTTGCGGGCGCGGCCGAGGCCGAGGTTCTCGGGCGCGGTCACCACCCGCACCCGGGGGTCACGCTCCGCGTATTCCGCGAGGATGGCGCCGCTGTGGTCGGGCGAGCGGTCGTCGACCGCGACGATCTCGAAGTCGGTGAACGACTGGCTCAGCATGGAGTCGAGGCACTGCCGCAGGTATCCCTGCACCTTGTAGACCGGTACGACGATGCTCAGCAGTTTCACGGCCGGGTGCCACCTGTCCGCCAGTCGGCGATCGCGTTGACCAGGAAGGAGCCGCCGACCAGGGCGGCCAGCACCGCGACGCCGCCGGTGGCGACACCGGCCAGGGCGGCGGCGGTCAGCAGCACCACGCGCCCGTCCCAGCCGAGCCACGCGCCGGCGGCCTTGCCCGCGGGCGCGCCCTTCTCCATGCGGGCGACCAGGTCGTAGTGCCGCAGGGTGAGGGTGAAGATCAGCAGGTAGACCACGGCGGTGGGCACGTCGCCGGTCAGGCCGGCCGCGACGACCATCAGGTATTCGGCGGCGCGCAACGCCGCCGGGATCAGCCAGTCGAGCGGACCGCCGTGCCGTCGCCGCGCGGGAAGCCCGGCGCCGAGCACCAGCAGGGCCGCCACGGCCAGCAGCACCTTGGACGGGTCGCCCACCAGGAACACGATCACGACGGCCAGGGCGGCGATCGCCGCCAGCGCGGCGAAGGCGAGCGGCGCGGGCAGCCCGGCCCGGCTGATCACCGAGCGGACCAGCCGGCCGTCGTCGCGGAACCGCTCGGTGTCCACCTTGTCCAGCACGCCGACCCGCATCGACAACGCCCGCAACGACCGCAGGGCCAGGGTGTACGCCATCGCGAGCAGTCCCCAGACGAGCATGCCGGCGAGCGCGACCCGCCCGTTCGTGAAGATCGCCAGGACCGCGAGCAGCGCCCAGCGCTCGCCGATCGGGAAGACCACGATCCGCTTGAGCCAGTACGCGAGCGAGCCGGTGTCGCCCTGCACCTTGGTGGAGGCGGCGGTGAGGCGCGCGCCGACCCCGCCGGCCGCCTGGGGCTTCGGGTGAGCGGCGGCCTCGTCGTGCAGCGCGCCGTACCACGCGTCGGTCATGTGCCGCACGGTCTGGAGCACGATCGCGGTGATCGCGAGCGGCCAGGCGTACGGGAGCCCGGCGCGCTCCGCCCCGGCGGCGAGACCGGCGTACGCCGCGTACTCCTTGGCGCGGTCGGCCATGGTGTCGAGCCAGCCGCCGAAGGCGCCGAACTTGCGGGTGTAGCGGGCCAGCTGGCCGTCCACGCAGTCGAGCACGAAGCTCAGGTAGATCAGGATGCCGCCGGCGATCATCGCGGGCCGCGACGCCTGCCAGAACGCGAGCGCGGCGACCACGGCGAGCAGCACGGAGACGGCCGTGACGCCGCTCGGCGTGAGCCGCAGGCGCGCGGCGGCCTTGGTGACGATCGGCGACCAGGTGCTCACCGCGTATGTGGTGAAGAAGTCGTCCTTCTCCTTGACGGCGAGCCGCAGGCGGGCCTTGTCCTCGTCGACCGCGTCGACCGCCGCCCGCGCCGCGGCGAGCTCGGTGGAGTCGTGCACGAGCGAGGCCCGCAGCAGCCGCACCGGCGTCGCGACCGGCACCAGGCCGGCCTCGAGCAGCGCCGGCAGCAGGTCGCTCCGGTCGGCGACCTCGATCAGCAGCGGCAGGTCGGCCGGGGCGACACAGATCGCGCCGAGGTAGCGCACCGTGCCCGGCCGGTCGCCGGCGGGCAGCACCTTGCCCCGGTCCTCGCGCAGGTCACCGTCCGGGTCGGCGATCACCAGCGCGGTGGTCCGCTTGGCCGGCTCGGTGGCGAGCATCCAGAGCAGGCTCGGATGCGCGACCAGGTTGTCGTCGCAGATCAGCAGCGGCTCGTGCGCCGCCAGCGCCCGCCCCGCGATCTCCCGGAGCCGCGCGCCGGGGGCCGGCGGCGAACCGGCGGCCGGTGTCGCCAAGGGCGCGGCAACCCGCTCGACCTGGGTGGCGCCGGCCCTGCGCAGAGCCGCGGTCAGGTCCTCCGCGAGCCGGGCGGACTCCGCGGGGTCGAGGGCATTGCCGGCGCTGGCGTGCAGGACAGCCAGCGTCACCGGAGCATCACCGCTTGCCTCCTCGTCACGCCCCCGGCGGAGCGGGGGCGGGTCAGCCGCCGGCCCGTCGAGAGAAACGCCGGACGCATCGTCGAACCGGCGCACGGCAACGCGCCGAGGGCCGGAAATCGGCACCCAGGTTAACAGCGGAGGGCGCACGGGTACGGGTCACCCTTACGGGAGCCCGGCCGCCCATCTCCACCTGCGGACCGAGGGCGCGCGGTCGCGGCGCCCATACCGTCGAATCACGGCCGCGGCGCGGTGCCGCGGCCGTCACCCAAGGAGGAAGTCATCGTGGCTCGCCGCCTCGCCCGTCCCCGGAACGACCGCTGGATCGCCGGCGTCTGCTCCGGGCTGGCCCGCCGCTTCGGCCTGTCTTCCGGCACCGTCCGACTGATCTTCGTCATCTCCTGCCTGCTGCCCGGCCCGCAGTTCCTCGTCTACCTGATCCTGTGGATCATGATGCCGAACGAGTGACCACGCGCGACATAAGCGCGTAAATCGCCGCGCACGCAACGTCAGAGCCGCGCGCCGCGTCTCTGTTGGAAGGACCACCGGCTCACGGAGGCCCCGGGCACGCCGCCCGGGGCCCGCGAGTCGACGACCGCCGGACGCCGTCGGCCCCGCCCCCGGGCCGGCGGCGTCCGGTGCTTCAGGGCCGCCCTACGGGCTGTCGAAGGTCACCGTGACCGTCGTGTAGCCGAGCCGCGTGAACAGGCTCCGCAGCATCTGCTCGGTGTTTTGTTTGGCGCGGTCGCTCAGCCCGCTCGCCTGGGCGGCCTCGGTGATGCGCTGCTGGGCCAGCGCGTACACCTTTTGCTGCTTGCCGGGGTCGCTCTTGAAGGCGTCGCCGATGCGGTTGAGCAGGCCGCGCTCCTCGGCGACGACGTAGCTCTTCTGCATGTCGAGGGCGGCGCCGCCCTGCTGCGGCGGCGGCAGCGTGATCGTGACGGTCTTCTTCTCGTTGTCGACGACCAGGGCCTCGTCGGCGAGCTTGCTGAAGTCGACGTATTGCTCGACCGTGCCGGAGCCGACGAACAGCGTCCGCCGGTTGACCAGGAAGTCGGGGATGTTCTCCTTGTCCTCCTGGAGGTCGACGATGACCTGGAAGGTGCCGTCGGCCGCGACGTATCGGCTCAGGTCGCGCATCGACTGGAGCAGCACGGGCTGGCTGCGGTCGGTGGTGCGGTCGCTGAACGGGTTGTCGAAGCTGGGCAGCACGTTGATCGCGCGGAGCCCGAGGCAGGCCGCGACGATCAGCGCGAAGACGAACCCGACGAAGATGAGCAGGCGGGCGAACCCGCTCGGCCGAGAAGGCTGCTCCGGGGCGGCCGGAGCCTGCTCCTCGGGGACGGGGGGATACTCGCGCGTCGGCTCACCGACGGAGGGCGAGACGTCCGATGAGTTGGCCATACCCTCACGGTACGAGGGGGGTACGACACTCGCAGTCCACCGTCAGGCGAAAGCGTTCAATCCGGTCAATTTCTGGCCGATCACCAGCTGGTGGATCTCGGAAGTGCCCTCGTAGGTGAGGACGCTCTCCAGATTGTTCGCATGGCGCATCACCGGATATTCGCCGCTGATGCCGTTGCCGCCGAGGATCGTCCGGCAGGTGCGGGCGATCGCGATGGCCTCGCGCACGTTGTTGAGCTTGCCGACGCTGACCTGCTCGGGGCGCAGCGCGCCGGCGGAGTCGCGCAGCCGGCCCAGGTGCAGCGCGAGCAGGAAGCCCTTTTGCAGCTCGAGCGCCATGTCGGCCAGCTTGGCCTGGGTGAGCTGGAAACCGCCGATCGGCCGGCCGAACTGCTCGCGGGTGGTCGCGTAGTCGAGCGCCACCGACAGGCAGTCGCGGGCCGCGCCCATCGCGCCCCAGATGATGCCGAAACGGGCCTCGGTCAGGCACGAGAGCGGCGCCTTCAGCCCGCGTGCCTCGGGCAGGCGGGCGCTCTGAGGCAGGCGTACGCCGTCGAGGGTGATCTCGCCGGTGCTCGACGCGCGCAGCGACATCTTGTGCTTGATCTCGCGGGCGGCGAACCCCGGCGTGTCGGCCGGCACCGCGAAGCCGACCACGCCCTCCTCGGCACGCGCCCAGATCACCGCCACGTCCGCGACCGGCGCGTTGGTGATCCACATCTTGCCGCCGTCGAGGATCCAGTCGTCGCCGTCGCGGCGGGCCCGGGTGGCCATGTTGGCCGGGTCGGAGCCGTGGTCGGGCTCGGTCAGGCCGAAGCAGCCGATCAGCTCGCCGGCCGCCATGCCCGGCAGCCACCGCTGCTTCTGCTCCTCGGAGCCCCACTTCCAGATCGCGTACATCGCGAGCGATCCCTGCACGCTGACCAGCGAGCGCACGCCGGAGTCGGCCGCTTCGAGCTCCATGCAGGCGAGGCCGTAGGAGACCGCTGACGCACCGGCGCAGCCGTAGCCCGTCAGGTGCATGCCGAGCAGGCCGAGCTTGCCGAACTCGAGGGCCAGCTCGCGCACCGGCACGCTGCCGTCCTCGTACCAGCCGGCGACGTGCGGGCGCACCCGATCGTCGGCCACCCGGCGGCAGAGCGCGCGGATGTCGCGTTCCTCGTCGGAGAGCAGGGTGTCGACGTCCAGGAGATCCAGCGGAGCCACCATGACCGTCAACCTATCGGGTTACTCCACCACGAGCACGCGTGCGTGGATCTGGTTGCGCTGCTGGAGGGCGGCGCGCAGCGCGCGGTGCAGGCCGTCCTCCAGGTAGAGCGCGCCCTGGTATTCCACGACGTGCGGGAAGAGATCGCCGTAGAACGTCGAGTCCTCCGCGAGGAGCTTGTCGAGGGCGAGCTCGCGCTTCGTGGTGATCAGGTCGGCGAGCCGGACCTGCCTCGGCGGGATCTCGGCCCACGCCTTGAGCGTGGTGTGGTGATCGGGATAGGGGGCACCGTCCCGGACCGCCTTGAAGATCACCCCGGCTCCCCCTTTCGCTGCGACGAACTCAGCTTATCCCCGACCGCGTCAGGCCCATCGGCCATGATGCACCACATCGTCCACCGGACGGTGCCCGCGCTTCAGTGACGGAGACCTCTTGTCGGCTGCCCGATAGCCGACGGTCAGCGTACCGATCGGGGTGTACTCCGCGGGCACCCCGAAGGCGTCCTTGAAGTCCTGCACCTTGGGCACCGGCACGCCGAAGAAGCACGAGCCGAGATCCTCGTTGACCGCGCTGAGGTGCATGAGCAGGGCGGCGAAGCCGGTGTCGATGTCCCAGTAGGGCACCGGCCAGTGGTCCTCGCTGCGGTCGGTCCAGCCCTTGTCCGGCTGGGCGTAGCGCTCGAGGTAGGCCGACTTGTTCGACAGGCAGACGATGATCACCGGCGCGGTCCGCATGCGGGTGAGCCAGTCGCCCCGCCACGCCTCGTCGGCCGCCGCGTCGCCGAGATCGCCCTCGGTCGTCGACGACCAGTAGAGGTCGCGGTCCTTCTGCTCGGTGAGCACCAGGAAGCCCCAGCCCTGCGAGAAGCCGGCGCTCGGCGCCCGCAGGCCGTGCTTGACGATCTTGTCGACGATCTCGGGCGCGACCGGGCGGCCGGGGTCGTAGCTGCGCACCATCCGCCGCTTGCGGAGGACCTCTTCGAAGTCCATCAGGCCCGGATCCCCCACGAGGCGGTCCACCGCTCGCCGGGCGCCAGCACGATCAGGTCGCGGCCGGTGCGGAACGCGTCGGGCGGGCAGGTCATCGGCTCGATCGCCACGGAGCGACGGAAGCGCTCGCCGTGCAGCGTGTCGCCGGAGAAGACCTGCCAGTACTTGAACTTGCCGTCGGCCCAGACCACGACCTTGGCGTCCGACCCGGGGTCGGCGATGGTCACCTCGGTGATGCCCCGCGCGTCGTGCTCGATGTCGCCGAAGGTGGTGTCGAGGACCAGGGCGCCGATGCGGCGCGGCTCGTTGAAGTCGTACTCCGTGCCGGCGACCGGGTTGGCGCCGATCGGCAGCAGCCGGCCGTCGGCCACGATGCGGGTCTTGCCCGGCACGTGCAGCAGGATGTCGTCGACCGCGACGCCGGGCAGCTCCAGGTAGGGGTGCACCGAGTAGCCCCACGGCGCGCCGGAGTCGCTGTTGTTGACGACTTCCTGGTCACAGCGCAGCCCGTCGGCCGAGACGGTCCAGGTCGTGCGCAGCGTCAGCCACCACGGGTAGCCGATCTGGGCCGGCAGCTGGTACTCGAGCGTGACCGAGGCGTCCGTGCGGGCCACCTCGCTCCAGCGGGCCCAGTTGACCAGGCCGTGGATGGCGTTGTGCCGGGCCGGCTCGGTGAGCGGGAGCTGATAGGACTGCCCCTCGAAGGTGTACTTGCCGTCCCGGATGCGGTTGGGCCACGGCGCCAGGATCTGCCCGGCCGAGGCCGGCGAGAGCTCGTCCGCCTCGAAGCCGTCCAGCACCTTGACGCCGTTCACGGAGTAGCCGCGCAGCACGCCGCCGACCTCCACGACGACGGCGCTGTGCCCGTCGGCCTCGATGGACCACTGAGTGCCGGATTTCGCGGCTACGACGCTTGTCATGGCTTGGACATTATCTGCTCGCGCTCCGGCCGGTGCCGGCCGGCGGCTTGTAACGAATCAGAGCGGGGAAGACCAGGGCCAACACGACCGACAGGCCGGCCGCCACGAAGCCGCCCCCGGCCCACGACGCGGTGGTCGAGGTGAGGTCGGCGGTGGCGCCCGCCCGCAGGTCGCCGAGGCGCGGGCCGCCGGCCACCACGACCGTGAAGACGCCCTGGAGGCGGCCGCGCAGCCGGTCGGGCGCGTAGACCTGGAGGATCGACTGCCGGTAGACGGCGCTGACCAGGTCGGCCGCGCCGGCCACGGCGAGCAGCAGCAGGATCAGCCACAGGCTGTGCGCGAGGCCGGCGAAGCCGATCGCGATGCCCCAGCCGATCACGGCGATCACCAGGGCGACGCCCTGCCGCTTGATCCGGCCGATCCAGCCGGAGAAGAGGCCGGCCACCACCGAGCCGATGGCGATGGCGCTGAAGAGCCAGCCCACCGCCTGGTCGCCGCCGAACCGGTCGGCCGCCACCTCGGGGAACAGCGCCCGCGGCATGGCGAAGACCATCGCGATGATGTCCACCGCGAACGACAGCAGCAGCACCGGCTGGGTGACCAGGAACCGCAGGCCGACCAGGACCCCGCGAAGGCCGGCGCTGGGCCGCTCCTCGGCGAGATCGTGCTCGATCGGCGGGATCGCGGGCAGCCGCCAGGTGGCCCAGAACGACACGGTGAACAGCAGCGCGTCGACCAGGTAGGCCGCGATGATGCCGGTGTCGGTCGTGGTCGCCGTGAAGATCACGCCGGCCGCGAGCGGGCCGAGCACGCCACCCGCTGTGGTGGTCGTGTAGGCGAGCGTGTTCGCCGCCGGCACCAGGCCGCCGGGCACGATGCGCGGGATGATCGCCTGCCGGGCCGGCGAGCTGATCGCGAAGCCGGCCGACTGGAGCGCGACCAGCGCCAGCAGCACGTATCCGCTGTTGAGGTGCAGCAGCGCCTGCACCAGCAGGCCGACCGTGGACAGCCAGGCCAGCGTCGAGCTGGCGAGCAGCAGCTTGCGCCGGTCGACCACGTCGGCCGCGGCGCCGCCCCAGAGCCCGAAGATCAGCAGCGGGACCAGGCCCGCGACGCCGAGCAGGCCGACCCAGGCGGAGGAATGCGTGATCGCGTACATCTCGATCGGCACCGCGACCGAGGTGAACTGGAAACCGAAGAACGAGACCCCGTTTCCGATCCACATCCGCCGATACGCGACGACACGGAGGGGCCTGATGTCGATGAACCAGGACTTCCGCTCGCGCTCCTCGACGACCTCCGCGGCCGCCTCGACAGCGTCCTGGCTCAAGGTGCCAACCTTTCCAAAACCCACAGATCATCGCCGGTACGCCGATAGCGCAGCCGATCATGCAGCCGGTTGCTCCGGCCCTGCCAGAACTCGACGGTCTCCGGCAGCACCCGCAGACCGCCCCAGTGCGGCGGCGGTGGCACCGGGCCGTCGCCGAACCGCTCCCGCACCGCCTCGAGCCCCGCGTCGACCGCCTCGCGATCGGGCACGACCGTCGACTGCGGGCTCGCCCACGCGCCCAGCTGCGACCCGCGCGGCCGGGAGGCGAAGTACGCCTCCGTCTCGGCCCTGGTGACCCGCTCGACGGTGCCGAGGACGATCACCTGGCGCTGCATCGGGAACCAGGGGAAGACCAGGCTCGCGTGCGGGTTGGCGGCGAGCTCGGCGCCCTTGCGCGACTCGTAGTTGGTGAAGAAGACGAAACCGCGCGCGTCGTACTCCTTCAGCAGGACAGTACGCGCCGACGGGTGGCCGGACGGTGTGGCGGAGGCCACGATCATGGCGTTCGGCTCGGGCAGTCCGAAGCCGGACGCCTCGATGAACCAGGCGGCGAACTGTGTGGTCCAATCGGCGGCCATGGCGGGCTCGAGCAACGCCTCGCGCGCGGTGTAGTCACGGCGCATGCTCGCAGGCGAGGGAGGTTCGAGGGTCACGCAACGACCGTAAGACCCATCGGGCGCCACGTCAGGTCGGTGAGGATGGGTGTCGCACAGAGCACATCATGCGGTGTCGACCTGCCGTTACCCAGCGAGCAAGATGAAACACCTACAGCATTCGCCCCCAGGGAGAGTCGTGTCCGACTACAAGGCCGGCCTCGATGACGTGATCGCCTTCGAGACCGAGATCGCCGAGCCTGACAAGGCCGGTGGCGCGCTGCGATACCGCGGCGTCGACATCGAGGACCTGATCGGCCAGGTCTCCTTCGGCGACGTCTGGGGGCTGCTGGTCGACGGCAAGTTCGGGCCCGGACTGCCGCCCGCCGAGCCGTTCCCGGTGCCGGTGCACTCCGGCGACATCCGGGTCGACGTGCAGTCGGCGGTCGCGATGCTCGCGCCCTACTGGGGCCTCAGCCAGCTGCTCGACATCGACGACGACCAGGCGCGGCGCGACCTGGCCCGGGTCTCGGTCACCGCGCTGTCGTTCGTCGCCCAGGCGGCGCGCGGGCTGGGCCTGCCCGCCGTCCCGCAGAAGGACATCGACAAGGCCGAGACGATCGTCGAGCGCTTCATGCGGCGCTGGCGTGGCGAGCCCGACCCCAAGCACGTCAAGGCCGTCGACGCCTACTTCATCTCCGCGGCCGAGCACGGCCTGAGCTCCTCCACGTTCACCACCCGGGTGGTCGCCTCCACCGGCGCCGACGTGGCCGCGTGCATCTCGTCCGGCATCGGCGCCCTCTCCGGCCCGCTCGACGGCGGCGCGCCGGCCCGCGTGCTGCACATGCTCGAAGAGGTCGAGCGCACCGGCGACGCCGAGGCGTACGTCAAGGGCGTCCTCGACCGCGGCGAGCGCCTGATGGGCTTCGGCCACCGCGTCTACCGCGCCGAGGACCCGCGCGCCCGCGTGCTCAAGCGGGCCGCCCGCGAGCTGGGCGCCGCGCGCTACGAGGTGGCGATCGCGCTCGAACGGGCCGCCCTCGCCGAGCTCCAGGCCCGCAAGCCCGACCGGCCGCTGCCGACGAACGTCGAGTTCTGGTCGGCCGTGGTGCTCGACTTCGCCGAGGTGCCCGGACACATGTTCAGCTCGATGTTCACCTGCGCGCGGGTCGCCGGGTGGAGCGCGCACATCCTGGAGCAGAAGCGCCTCGGCCGGGTCGTGCACCCGTACGCCCGCTATGTGGGACCGGGCGTGCGCAAGCCGCAGCAGGTCGAGGGCTGGACCGAGCTGCGCGCATAATGTCTCTCCGTGAGTGACATCCGGATCCCAGACGAGATCAAGCCGGTCGACGGGCGCTTCGGCTCCGGTCCGAGCAAGGTGCGCCCCGAGGGCGTCGAGTCGCTGTCCGCGGTGTCCCGCACGTTCCTCGGCACGTCCCACCGGCAAAAGACGGTCAAGGACCAGGTCGCCCGGCTGCGGCGCGGCCTCGCCGACTTCTTCGCGCTCCCCGACGGCTACGAGGTGGTCATCGCCAACGGCGGCACCAGCGCGTTCTGGGAGGTCGCCACGTTCGGCCTGATCCGCGACCGCGCCCAGTTCGCCGAGTTCGGCGAGTTCGGGGCCAAGTTCGCCAAGGCGGTGAGCGACGCGCCGTTCCTCGGCGAGCCGACGGTGCACCGGGCGCCCGGCGGCCAGGCGGCCTACCTGACGGCCGAGGGCGGCGTCGACGCGTACGCCTCGGTGCAGAACGAGACGTCGACCGGCGTGGCCGTCCCGGTCCGCCGCGTCCCCGGCGCCGACCCCGGCGCGCTCCTGCTCACCGACGCCACCTCGGGCGGCGGCAGCCTCGACGTCGACCTGCGCGAGACCGACGTCTACTACCTCGCCCCGCAGAAGGCGCTCGGCTCCGACGGCGGCCTCTGGATGGCCCTGATGTCGCCGGCCGCCATCGAGCGCGCCTTCGAGATCAAGGCCACCGGCCGCTACATCCCGCAGTTCCTCGACCTGGTGACGGCGATCGAGCAGTCCCGCCTCGAGCAGACCTACAACACGCCGGCGCTGGCCACGGTCTTCCTCGCCGCCGAGCAGCTCGACTGGATGAACGCGCAGGGCGGCCTGCCCTGGGCGGTCAAGCGCAGCGCCGAGAGCGCCGCCACTCTCTACGGCTGGGCCGACCGGTCCGCCTTCGCCACCCCCTTCGTCACCGACCCGGCCCTGCGCTCCGCCGCCGTCGCCACGATCGACTTCGACGACCGGATCGACGCCGCCCAGCTCGCCAAGATCCTGCGGGCGAACGGCATCGTCGACACCGAGCCCTACCGCAAGCTGGGCCGCAACCAGCTGCGCATCGCTCTCTACCCGACGGTCGAGCCCTCCGACGTGGCCGCGCTGACCGCCGCGATCGACTACGTGGTCGAGCGGCTCTAGCCGGGCGGCTTCAGCCGAGCCGGGCGGCTTCAGCCGAGCCGGGCGCTCTGGCCGAGCCGGGCGGCTTTAGCCGAGCCGAGCGGCTTTAGCCGAGCCGAGCGACTTTAGCCGAGCCGAGCGGCTTTAGCCGAGCCGAGCCAGGGCCGCGCGGGCCAGGGGCACGTGGCGCACCGAGAAGTGCGGGTCGAGGCGCAGCGCCGTGCTCAGCTCGGCCCGGGCGGCGTCGCGTCTTCCCAGGTCGGCGAGGATCATCCCGCGGTGGTAGTGGCCGAGCGGGCTGCGCGTGCCCAGCCTCAGCGCCTCGTCGGCATGCCGCAGCGCCTCGCTCGGCCTGCCGGCGCCGCGTAGGGCCCAGGCCAGCGCGTCAGCGGCGGCGATGCCGGGCTGGCGGTCGTAGAGGCGGCGGGCCGCGTCCAGCGCGATCGGCTCCCGCTGGTCGACGGCGAAGAGCACCGGCTCCGGCTCCGGCGGGTGGCCGTTCGCCGCCTCGTCCGCCCAGGCCTGCCGGGCCCGGGCGTGCTCGCGCGCGCCCTCCGCCGGCCGGCCGGAGGCGATCAGCAGGTCGCCGAGCTCGGCCACGTACGCCGGCTCCAGCGTCGTCGTCAGGATCGCGCGGAAGTCGGCGATGGCGCCCGCCGTGTCACCGCGGGCGGCACGCACCCGCGCCAATCCCGCCCGCAGCGGCGGATGGCCGGGCAGCAGCCGCAGGCCCTCGGTGAAGTGCTCCGCCGCGGTGTCCAGGTCGCCGGTCCCGGCGGCGAGCTGCCCCAGATGCAACCGGGCGAACGCGCCGTCCGCCGCGTCGGGGGCGGCGTCGAGGGCGCGGCGCATCGCGTCGGTGGCGCGGCCGATGTCGCCGCGCAGCTCCCAGGCGTACGAGGCCCGCGCGTACGAGGCGGCGTCCGGGCACAGGTCCACCATCCGCTGCACCGTGGGGAACGCCTCGTCGTAGCGCCCCAGCTCGATCAGGGCGTCGACGACCACGCCGAGGGCGGCCGCCCGGTACGGATCCATCGCGAGCGCGGCCCGGCCGTGCCGCAGGGCGGCCGGGAAGTCGTGCAGCGCGGCGGCGAGCGCGCCCTGCCCGGTCAGCGCGAACGCGTTGTCGCGCGGCCGGATCGCCAGCGACCGGTCGAGCGCACGCCGGGCCCGCACGTAGTCGGCCGACTCCCCCGTGGTGCGGGCCCGCTGCACGTACGCCATGCCCAGCTCCGCCCACGTCTTCCAGTCGTCCGGCAGGCGCTCGAGCCGGCGTTCCGCGGCGGTGACCGGGTCGGTCGCCCGTGCCGCCGCACCGGAGCTCGCCGGCTCCCGGTCCCACGGTGCGAGCAGGGCGCCGGCCGCTATCACCAGCGCGAGCCCGAGCACCGAGACAGCGATGATCGTCGCCAAGCGGCGCATGTGTCCTCCTCGAGTCCGACCGATCTCATCGATGAGGGGATTCGTCGCCGGACGCGCTCCGGATGCCTCGATGTCACGTAGTCGACTGCACTCGTCCGCGCCGCGCCCCGATGCGAATCACCCCTGCCGGACCCCCGTGGCCCAGTCCGGGCCGCACCGGCACGTGAAGGGGGAAAACCACATGCTCCAACGTCCAAGTCGCAGACCGGTGCTGGGCGTCGCGGCGGCCCTCACCGCGGCGGCCTGCGTGGCGTCTCTGGCGCCGGCGATCTCGCAGGCGTCCAGCCACCGGGAGGCCCCGCTGGTCGCGGGTGAGCCTCAACTCGACAACACCGACGTGTACGCCTTCGTCAGCCCCGATTCGCCGAGCACCGTCACGATGATCGCGAACTGGGTGCCGTTCGAGGAGCCCAACGGCGGGCCCAACTTCTACCCGTTCGCCTCCGACGCGGCGTACGACATCAACATCGACAACGACGGCGACGCCCGCGCCGACCTGATCTACCGGTGGACCTTCAACGACAACTACCGCAGCAAGAACACGTTCCTCTACAACACCGGCGTGGTCACCTCGCTGGACGATCCCGATCTCAACTACCTCCAGACCTACAAGCTGGAGGCGATCACGGCGTCCGGCAGCACCGTGCTGGTGAACAACGGCAGGGTCGCCCCGTCCCGGGTCGGCCCGGCGTCGATGCCGAACTACCAGCAACTCGCCGACTCGGCGATCGTCGGCCTGCCGGGCGGCGGCCGCACCTTCGCCGGGCAGGCGGACGACCCGTTCTTCCTGGACCTGCGGATCTTCGACTCGTTCTACGGCGGGGACTTCTCCGAGGTCGGGCAGGACACCGTCCGCGGCTACAACACCAACACGCTCGCCATCCAGGTACCCAAGAGCGTGCTGGCCCTCAAGGGCGACGCCACCCGCAACCCCGTCGTCGGCGTCTGGTCCACCACGTCGCGGCAGCGCATCGAGGTCGTCGACACCCAGAACAACCGCAACCGGTACGGCGGCTGGCAGCAGGTGTCCCGGCTCGGCATGCCGCTGGTCAACGAGGTCGTCATCCCGGTCGGCCGCAAGGACGAGTTCAACGCGACGGCTCCGCAGAACGACGCGAAGTTCCTGCCGTTCGTGACCAACCCGGAGGTGCCCCGCCGGATCCAGGACATCTACAAGATCCCGGCGCCGGCCACGCCCCGCCAGGACCTCGTCGAGGTGTTCCTCACCGGCGTCTGCAAGGCCTGCGGGCCGGTCGCGGTGGATCTCAACTCGCAGCGGCTCAACAAGGACGTCGACCCGGCCAAGTTCGTGCCGAGCGAGCAGCTGCGGCTGAACATGTCGATCGCGCCGGCGGCGACACCGAACCGCCTCGGCGTGCTCGGCGGTGACAACGCCGGATTCCCGAACGGGCGCCGGCTCGCCGACGACGTCACCGACGTGACCCTGCGGGTGGCCGAGGGCGTGCTGCTGCCCAACCACCCCGCGGCGGTCGACGGGCTCGGCGACGCGGTGGACGCCAACGCGCTGCCGTTCCGTCAGCGCTTCCCCTACGTGGCGCTGCCGAACGTCGTCGCGGTGAACCAGAACTGACCTCGTAGCCGGATCTCTCGGGGCGCCGCGCTCGCGCGGCGCCCCGGAAAGGAGCATGTCGTGAAGCGTCCCCTGCTCGTGGCTGCCGCCGTGCTGGCCTCGGCCGTCCTGATCGGCGCCGCCGCCGTGATCGCGCGGCACGTCTGGCCGCCGGAGCGGCGGCTCGTCCTGCCCGCGGTGGAGCGGTTCGCGCCGGGCGCCTGCCGCGACGCCGCCGAGACGGTCCGCTCGCTGGCCCGGCTCACCCACGGCGACGACGTCACGGCGCTGACCCGGTCCGACCGAGCCGAGCTGCGCCGCGCGCAGGATCGGCTGGTCGCGCTGCGCACGGCCGCGTCCGCCGACGTACGCGAGCCGATGGAGGCCGTGATCGTCTCGGTCGGCTACCTGCGGCTGCGGCTCGACAGCAGGACCGCCGAGCCGCGCTACCTGACCGACGTCGAGACGGCCCGCGCGCGGCTGGAGCGAACGTGCGTCGGCAGTGGATGATCCGGGTACCGAGTTGCGGGTGACCATGCCGTGAGGCACGGTGGGACGTCAGTGCTTTTGGTCACTCGGCGCCGCGTACGGCATGGGGTTTTTCATGATCATCGCAGCTCAGCGAAGTTGCCCGGCGTGGCTTACCCCCATCGAGTGACCAAGGAGCGTACCGTGTTCCGAAACGCGCCCGGGTGGCTGAGTCTCGGGAGCACGGGCCAACGCGACGGGACGGAGGCAACGCATGCGGCCGGTACGCTTCGTCGCCCTCTCCGAGGACGGTCAGGCCATGGTGCTCGCCGACGAGGTCGGCCGGCTCCTGGCTCTCCCCATCGACGACCGGGTCCACGGGGCACTCACCCACGAGGGGCACGCCGCCCCCGCCGGCACGGCCGTGGCGGTGATGGCGCCTGAGGCGCAGCCGTCGCTGTCGCCGCGTGACATCCAGGCGCGCATCCGATCCGGCGAGTCCGCCGAGGACGTCGCCCGCATCGCCGGTGTGCCCGTCGACCGCGTCCTGCGCTACG
Source organism: Paractinoplanes deccanensis (assembly GCF_016862115.1). GTDB lineage: Bacteria > Actinomycetota > Actinomycetes > Mycobacteriales > Micromonosporaceae > Actinoplanes > Actinoplanes deccanensis. The sequence goes on along the minus strand of NZ_BOMI01000185.1, from coordinate 2,804 downwards.
CGGGCCCGGTGCTCCAGGAGCGCGCCATGCTGGCGCAGCACGCGCGGCGCACCAGGCTCAAGACGTCCGATTCCGGCGCTCCGCTCGCCGAGGTGGTCGACAGCCGCCTCGCCCAGCACGGCATCGACACCGAAAAGATCTCGTGGGACGCGTTCCGGCGCGAGGACGGCACGTGGCGCATCGTCGCCACCTGGCCGTCCGGCAAGGCGACCGCCCAGGCCATCTGGGACCTCGACAAGGGCCGCCAGGTCGTCTCGCCCCACGACGACATGGCCAACTACCTCTGCGCCGAGCGCCCCACCCAGATCCTGGGCCAGGAGCCCGCGCCCGAGCGCGCCTTCACCGAGCGGGGTGGCCACGGCCTGCCCGGCCCGGCCCGCTCCACCGAGCCGGCCCGCGGCGGCCACGGCCTGCCCGCCGCCGAGACACCCGCGCAGCGCCCGGCCCGCGACCCGATCCGCGCCGGCCGCGACGCCCTGCTCGCCTCGCTCGACCGCCCGCTCGGCCAGACGCCCGGCGGCCGCAGCCTCGACGCCGGCCCGGCCGAGCAGCGCCGCCCGGTCGCCGGCGGCGCCGCGGCCCTGCTCGGCGGCGGTTCCGGCTCGGCCTTCGACGAGGACAGCGACCTGCCCAAGGAGGTGCCGGCCGTGCCGTCGCTCGCCGTCCTGCGCCCCCGGCGCACGGTGGGCCAGGGCAGCGGCCAGCAAGCCTCCACCGAGGGCGACGAGGCCAAGCCCCGCAAGCGCCTCCCGAGCTGGGACGACGTCCTCTTCGGCGGCGGGCCCGCAGCCCGCGAGTCGTCCTGAACCGTCTCTTCGTCGCGGTCTTTCCCCCGCCCGGCGAGCTGTCCCATCTCCGGCGCTTCCTGCCGCCCGGCGAGCGGGTCACCCCGACCGCGAAGTGGCACATCACGCTGGCCTTCCTGGGCGACGTCCCGTCACCGGAGCCGGTCGCCGCCATCCTCGGCGCGGTCCCTTCCCCCGGCCCGTTCGCCCTGCGCCTGCAGGGCAGCGGCCGCTTCGGCGCCGCCACGTGGATCGGCGTCGACGGCGACCTGGACAAGCTCACAGCCCTGCACGCAGGGATTCGCTCGGCCCTGGCCGGCGGCGGTTACACGCTCGACGACCGCCCCTTCCACCCCCACCTGACCGTCTCGTACCACGCCGACAACGCCATCCGAAAGGCCGCGGCCAACTACGCGGGCGACCCGTGGCAGGTGACCGATTTCGCCCTGGTCCTGAGCCACAACAACCGCTACGAGCAGCTCCGGTCCTGGCCGCTGTAGGCACCAGCCGTGCGTGACGCCTCGCCGGGGTGGGCCTCCAGGCGGATGCCGTTGAGGAGCAGCCGCAGGCCGTACTCGAACTGCTCGGCCGACCCCACGACCGGCGTCTCGCCCTCCAGCGCCTCGTTGACCTGTCGCCACCGCTCGTCCGGCGCCCCCGCCTCCACAGCCATCCGCAGCCCGGCCGCCGAGTAGGCGACCAGCGCCTGCGACGCCTTCAGCACGTCGCCGGGCGCCAGACCTGCCTCCGCCAGAGCCCCCGTGATGACCGCGGCGAGCTTCTGCCCCGCCGACCCGAGCGGCGGCCGGGAGGCAATGTGCCCGGCGATGCCGGGATGCCGCAGGGCGGCCGCCCGCACGTCGGTGAGCACCGCCCGGACGCGCTCGTCCCACGGCTTCTCGCCCGCGGGCACCGCCACCTCTTGCACCGCGAGGTCGGCGACCGCGTCCAGCAGCGCCTGCCTGTTCGGAAAGTGCCGATAGATCGCCATCGGGTCACACCCCAGATCGGCCGCGATCCGGCGCATCGACATCGCACCCGGCCCTTCGCGATCCCCCAGCGCGAGGGTAGCCGCCGCGATCACCGCCGGAGTCAATGCCACGACCGCGAAGTCTACGCCGTAGACGCACTTTGCACATGACGCACAACCTATCTACACCGTAGACATCCCCGTCTACGGTGTAGACATGCGTCTCCTGACCCTGGGCCGCCTCGCCGCGGCCGTTCTGAGCGTCCTGACCTTCGTCTTCCTCTTCCTGCACGACTCCTGGCACGCGGACAACCTCTTCCTCGTGCCCGACCTCATCCTGATCGCCGCCCTGGCCGTCGCCGCCGCACTGCCCGCCCGGCACGCCGCCGCCGCGTTGCCGATCGCCTTCGCCTACACCACTGGTGTGCTCGCCACCTCGGTGGCTTCCTATGCCGTGCGCTCGGAGCTGGGCCTCCCCAGCCTCGCCGGCGCCCTCACCGCTCTGGGTTTCGCAGTCGCCCTGGCCCGCCCGAACGGCACCACCCCGACCCGCCGGGCAGGCGCCGCGCCGTCTCGATCGGAAGGGGCCGCCTCAACCCGCCCGGCGGGCACTGCGTCGCCCCAACCGCAAGGCACCGTCCCGACCCGCTGAAAAACGCCGCGCCGTCCCGGCCGGAAGACGCCGCCTCAACCCGCCCGGCAGGCACCACGCCGCCCCAACCGCAAGGCACCGTCCCGACCCGCCCGGCAGACACCGCGCCGTCCCGGCCCGGAAGACGCCGCCACACCCGCCCGGCAGACACCACGCCGCCCCAACCGCAAGGCACCGTCCCGACCCCGCCCGGCAGACACCGCGCCATCCCAACCGCAAGGCACCCGACCCGCTGAAAGACGCCGCGCCGACCAGGCCCCACCCCGACCCGCTGAGAAGACGCCGACCCGACCGAATAACGCCCCGCCCCGAAGACGCCGCGAAGCCCACCCGCTCGGCCGAGCCAAAGCCCGGCCCACAAGACATCCATAGCCGAGCCCCACCACCAAGCCCGCCC
>NZ_BOMI01000184.1 GCF_016862115.1 Paractinoplanes deccanensis | reverse complement strand
AGACGCCGCCCCTGCTCCGGCAGGGGCGGCGTTCCCCGCTCAGACGTGGGTGGCAAGCATCGGCATCGACTCGTCCTTGACCAGGCCGCTCTTCGCGACGGCCTCGACGATGCGCGGATCGAGGAGCCAGGCCTCGCCGGTGTTGGCGCCCGGATTGATCAGGAAGATGCGCGGGACGGCGCCGGCGGCCTCCAGCAGGTCGTTGACGACGGCGAACGGCCGGGCCGTCGACACGAACCAGGTGTTCCGGTCGTGCCGGGTCCACACCACACACCGGCGATCATTGATCGCGACGACGTACTCGTCGTCATCGAGCTTGACGTTCTCGACCCGCAGCTCGACGCCGTGCGCGGGCAGGACGGCCGCCGGCTCCCTCAGCTCGCGGGGCACACCGCCCTCCGCCATCGCCTCGCCGTCGACGGAGAACCACCGAGTCCCCGGTTCCTCGTCGGCGGTGGCGTCGCCGCCGAACGGATAGGAGCCCTCCGCGACCGCCCGTTCCCCGGCCTCGGCGTCCGCTTCGCTGAAGCCCTGCCACATTCCGCACTCGCGCAGCGTTCGCGCCAGGTCCGCCCACCGTTGATCCATCACCGCATCATGCCGCCAGGTTCCGCAGCAGCAAAGCCTCGGCGAGGCAGATGCGCGCGAATTCGGACACGTCGATGCTCTCGTCGGGGGAGTGGGTGCTGGAGTACGGGTCCTCGGCTCCGGTGACCAGGATCGTGGCGTCCGGGTAGAGCTCCCGCAGCTGCGCGACCAGCGGGATCGAGCCGCCCAGGCCCATGTCGACGGGCTCGGTGCCCTCCCACGCGGCGCGCAGGGCGGCGCGGGCCGCGTCGACGACCGGCCCGGTGGTGGGCATGCGCTCGGGCTGGCCGATGACCTCCAAGGTGACCGACGCCTGGGCGCCCCACGGGACGTTGCGCTCCAGGTGGGCGCGCACGGCCTCCCAGGCGGTACGCGCGTCGGTGCCGGGCGGCACCCGTACGCTCACCTTGGCCTTTGCCGTGGGGACGATCGCGTTCGGAGCGCCCTCGGCCGGCGGGGCCGTGATGCCCAGGACCGAGATCGCGGGCTTGGCCCAGAGGCGGCCGGCGACGCTGCCGGTGCCGATCAGGTGTACGCCGTCGAGCACACCGGCGAGGCGGCGATAACGGTCCTCGGGGTAGTCGAGCGCCGCGTCGCCGGAGCCGCCCAGCCCCGCCACCGCCGGGGTGCCGTCCGCGTCGTGCAGGGTGGCGAGGAGCCGGGCCAGCACGGTGAGGGCGTCGGGCGCCGGCCCGCCGTAGATGCCGCTGTGCACGGCGGCCCTCAGGGTGCGTACCTTGACGAAGCAGTTGATCTCGCCGCGCAGCGACGTGGTCAGCGCGGGGGCGCCGAGGTCCCAGTTGGTGGAGTCGGCGATCACGATGACGTCGGCGCGCAGGTCGCCGGCGTGCTCGCGCAGGATCGCGGGCATCGAGCGCGAGCCGTACTCCTCCTCGCCCTCGACGAAGACCACCACGCCGACCGGCAGGTCGTCGCCGAACGCGCGCAGCGCCGCGAGGTGCGCCATGATGCCGGACTTGTCGTCGGCGGTGCCGCGGCCGTAGAGGCGGCCGTCGCGTTCCGCCGGCTCGAAGGGGTCGCTCGACCAGAGCGCCCGGTCGCCGGCGGGCTGCACGTCGTGGTGGGCGTAGAGCATCACGGTGGGCGAGCCGGGCGGTCCGGGACGCCGGGCGATCACGGCGTCGTGGCTGATCACCGGCTCCAGGCCGCAGCCGCGCAGCAGATCGGCGACGGCCTCGGCGGACCGCCGGATCTCGCCGTGGTCGAAGCCGTCGAAGGCGATGCCCGGAATGCGCACCAGGCGTTCGAGGTCGGCGCGGACGCCGGGGAGCTCACGGTCGATCGCGGCTCGCAGGTCTTGCTCCGAGAGGGTCATGGGCGCGTTGCATTCCCGCCGGGCAGGCGCCTGTCACGGTCGTGAGCCATGACGATCGGCACCTGAACCCCCGGCGGGTCCGGTGCGTTGGATCAGGCCGCGAGCTGCCGGTAGAGCTGGGTGAGGTCGCCGGAGAGGGCGGCCTTGACGGTGCGGCTGACCTCGTCGACGAGGACCTCGTGTGCGCCGCTCTCGATGCCGTCGAGGGCGGCCACTGCCACGTCGCGCGGTGCGGTCTTGGGCGCGTCGACGGTCGTGGTCATGTCGGTGTCGACGTAGCCGACGTGCAGGCCGGTGACGGCGATCCCGCGCGGGCGCAGCAGCAGGCGCAGCGAGTTGGACTGCGACCAGAGGGCGGCCTTCGAGGCGCTGTACGGGCCGCCGTCGGCGAACCAGGAGAGCGCGGAGTGCACGTTGAGGATGTGCCCGCCGCCGTTGCGCTCGATGACGGGGACGAAGGCGCGGGTCACGAGCAGCGGGCCGTAGAAGTTGGCCTCCATGTCGCGGCGCACCTCGTCGAGCGGGGAGTCGAGGAACGAGGCGCCGGAGGAGAGCCCGGCGTTGTTGATCAGCACGGTGACGTCGGAGGCGCGCGCGGCCGCGGCGGTGACGGAGGCCTCGTCGGTGACCTCCAGGGCCAGCGGGACGGCGTCCGGGTTGGTGATGGTGCGCGGGTCGCGGGCGGTCGCGTACACCTTGGCGGCGCCTCGCGCGTACAGCTCCTCCACCAGAGCCTTGCCGATGCCGCGGCTGCCGCCGGTCACGAGCACCACAGAGTCCTTGATCGCGGTCATGACGGTTCCTCTCGGAGAAAACTGATCGGTTTCCACCAAGGTAAACCGATCGGTTTCCGAGCGGCAAGGACGCGGCGTGTGATGTAGGAAACCGATCGGTTTTCGAGCGAGCTACACTGGGGCGCATGACCGGGGAAGCCACGAGGGACCGGCTGCTGGACGCCGCGGCCGACCTCTTCTACCGCGAGGGCGTCGGCGTGGGCGTCGAGGCGCTCAGCCGGGCGGCCGGCGTCTCGAAGCGCTCGATGTACCAGCTCTTCGGCAGCAAGGACGAGATCCTGGCGGCCGGGCTCGAGCGCGTGGGGCCCGCCTTCACGGCGTACCTCCTGCCCGCCGACGACGAGGGTGGCACGCCCCGCGAGCGGATGTTGCACGTCTTCCGGCGCCTCGAGGAGACGTCGGCCGAGCCCGGCTTCCAGGGCTGCCCGTTCGTCGCGGTCTCCGTCGAGGTCAAGACGCCGGACCATCCGGCGCGCCTGGTCGCCCGCCGCTACAAGGACGTGCTCACCGGCTTCTTCCGCGAGGAGGCCGAGAAGGCCGGGGCCGCCGATCCGGCCAAGCTGGCGCGGCAGCTCACGATGACCTTCGACGGCGCCAGCGCCTGGGCCGTGATGCACGGCGAGGCGCCCGAGGCGGTCGACATGGCCGCCGCGCTGCTCGACGCCGCCGGGGTCTGACGCCCGTTCCGCCGGGCCGGATCAGCAGGTGGTCTGGCCCGTTCGGCCAGGCCGGATCAGCAGGTGGTCTCGCCCGTTCCGCCGGGCCGGATCAGCAGGTGGTCTCGCCCGTGCCGACGATGGCCCACTTGCAGGCGTCGATGGTCACGCCATTGGCGGTGCGGAGCTGAGCGGTGTCCCCGCCGTTGTTCCACACGTAGCCGCCCTTGCCCGCGCGGCCCCAGAAGCGGTTGGTCGCCGTGTTCGTGCCCTTGCCGGTCTGAACGAAGAGCGAGGCGCCCGCGTTCAGGTACACGGTGCCGGTGAACGTGTAGACGATGTTCTGCGCGTCGCGGACCTGCCAGCCGGACAGGTTGATCCGGGTGCCGGTCTTGTTCGTGAGCTTGACCCACTCGGCGTTCAGGCTCGCGTTCGTTCCGGTGTCGGCGCCGGTCGAGTCGTACCGGATCTTGGTGAACTGCACCGAGCCGGGCTTCGGGCCGGTCGCCGCGCCCTTCACGGTCACGGTGACGGTCTTGGAGTAGTTGTCCCGCACACCCTGGGCGGCGTCGCCGGCGACGTGCGCGCGATAGGTGTAGGTGCCCGCGGCCAGCCCGGTCAGGGTCGCGTCGAGGAAGGCGCCGTTCGCCGCGCCCACGCCCGTGCGCACCGTCTTCCAGCTGCCGTCCGCCTGCCGCTGCTGGAACTGGTACGCCAGGCCGGGCTGGCCGGGGACGTTCCACGCGGTCAGGTCGGCGCGGCCGGCGGACGGCGACGAGCCGCTGAGGCCGACCGCGAGGCGCGAGTAGACGGTGACGGTGTTGGAGACGGCGCTGCCCTGACGCACCTGGAACCGGAAGCCGGTGTCGAGGTAGCGGCTGACCGTGAACTTCCCGGCCGCGTCGGCGGTGAGGACGATCTGCTCGTTCAGGTGCGCGGGATCGTCGTACTCGATCGCCGGCTGGAAGTCGTTCAGGCCGATCGCGGTCTCGTAGAGCGCCACCTTCGAGCCGGGCTCGGCGGTGCCGGTGAGCGTGACGGGGTGGTAGCCCACGATCTCCGCCGCGCCGGCCTGAAGGGTGGGGGTGGCGGCCGCGGTGGCGGGGGCCGCGACGGCGAGCGTCGCGACTCCGGCCACGGCCGCCAGGGAGACGAGCCTCGTGATCATTCCACACAGCCTAATAAAGCTGGGAATTTCCTGTATGGCCCGAGAGGGCAATGGCAAACGGCCGTCAGGACACGGGGGAGGACGCTTTTCGACGGTGCGATCCGGCCGTTGCGGGGCGATTCTGGTGCTCGATGTCCAGAAGCTCGGGCCGATCGAGCGGAACGCGATAGCGGTATGTGATGCCCTCGTCCCGGACGACGAAGTCGTCCGAATCCTCCCGTCGCCACGTGAGAATCATCTGTCCGTACTTCTCGGCCAGTTTGACCAGCGCCGGGAAGTTGTCGACGTTGACGATCGGCTTGCCCGGAGGGCTCGCCATCGGCTCGACGTGGACGAGGAGCTGGGGGTAGCGGCGCTCGATCTGTGCCCGCGTGCGAAGCGGCATGGCGCGCCGCGCGATCAAGAAGACAATGGCGGCGAGCGCGCCCGCGGCGATAAGGGAGAGAATGGCGTAGGAACGCGCTTGTGCGGCGGTCAGGCCCAGAATTCCGATTTCGCGCGGCACTACAGTGGTGCCGGCGGACCCGGCGCTTTCGGTGGTCAGCTTCGAGTTGCCTCCGAGCACCATTTGGACGGGCGTGACTTCGATGGTCAGAGGGGCCGACAGGGTGGCGCGGCCCTGGGAGACCACCCGTGCGGAGAGAGCGACCGAAACCGAGCCGCTGCTCGACGTGCCGATCGCGGTGGAGGCGGCATCGGCGCGCGCGACCAGGGCCTTCAAGTCGAACTTGGCCGTCGCCTCGTAGGACGACCCGGTGAACGCCACCTCGTCCACCAGCTGGATGGTGGTGTGCCAGCCGGTGCCGTTGGTGAGCCGGGCGCTCAGATCGAAGGTGCCGGGCGGTCCCTCGTATCGGGTCACCAGGTCGACGTTGTTCGTCAGCCTCCGGAAGATCGGCTCGGGCGAGCTGACGGTCGTGCCGTCGTAGGCGGCCGACTTCGGGACCTTCGCGGAGTACGAGTAGGTGAGCGACTGGCGCGGCGGAGCGGCGACCTCCCGCGTCTCGACGACCGGCTTCATCCAGCCCAGGACCCCGAGCAGGACGGCCAGCGCGAGGAAGGCGGCGGCGAGGTAGGCCCCGCCGCGAAGGGCGGGGGGAAGGCGTTGCACGGTCTTGAAGACCGCCGCAGCGGTCTCCAGCGAGCCTCCCTGCCGCGACATGGCCTTCACCTTCTTCTTTCGGCGACCTCGCGGGATCTCCCGCCGGTTTCGCGCCGCGGTCGCGGCTCCGCCACTGATGACCAGAAAGCTGAGCATCCCGATGCCGCTCGGGCCGAGGAAAGGCTTCAGCCACGTGCCGCCCTTCGGGATGTGCAGGACGGCGCGGCCGATCATCTCCTCGGTCGTCGGGGTCTTCGGGTCGATCGACTCGTTGTTGTCCCCCTTCAGCACGAATCCCGCGGAGCCGCTCCCGCCGATGATGCGATGCAGGACCCGCTGCCCGGGAACATCCCCATGGTAGGCGGCGATCTGCCCCACATGGTACGAATCGGCCTTCATGACGATGACCAGGTCGTTCTGGTAATAGACGGGGTTCATGCTGATCCCCGAGGTCACCACGTAGGCGATCCGCTCGGTCATGAGAGCCCAAGCACCGATGGCCGCCATCCCGAGGATGGCGGCCACGATGTAGGTACGCGCAGATCTCTGGATCGGTTCCTCCGGATTTGCGAGGCTATGAGCTAGCCTCGCACTCCGAGTTGCCGAGCGAAGTGGATTAGCTGTTGGTGACCGCCATGTCCAGGGTGGTGAGGCCCTTGTACCAGCCCTGCGTCTGGTGCGGACCACTGGCGAGCGACGGCACGCAGGTGACGGTGGCGGGCGAGGAAGTGAGCTGAACCTTCGGCGCGGAGGCGTGGTAGATCGGTCCACCAGTGATGGCACCGGTGCACGCCCACTCGTCGGCCGCAGTACCGTCACCGATCGTGCTCAGGCCGGTGCCGCCCGGGGTCAGCGTGAGGTACTTGTTGGTCGCGCCGCTGACGGTGACCGCGATCGAGGTCGTCTTCGTGCCGGTGGCGTCGTTCAGGTAGACGACGTTGTCGACGGTCGCGCCGGTGATGGTCTGCTGCACCGTACCGCCGACGAACTGGGTGGCCGTGCCGCCGTTCAGGCCGCCGAAGACCGTTCCGGAGCCGGTGAGGGCCGTCGTGCCGGCAGCGATGACACCAGCGGCGGCGACGCCGCCCACGATCTGAAGGATGTTGCGCATTCTGTATCTCCCCTGGTTTCGGTTATCCGTTCCGTCCCGGTTTCGGTCCGGGGTTTTGCTTGCCCTCAGCGGCGTTGCTCTCGGACACCTGTTGTTTCGGCCGCTGCGGGGACCCACCTGAAGCCGGAGGAGTTGCAGTTCAGGTGCCCTGGGGAGCCGGTATTCGGGCGCGCGGGACGGTCTGCGACAGTGAGGGCCGTATGACCTCTCGAGAACTCCACGCCGACTGCACCCGCTGCGCGGGGCTGTGCTGCGTCGCGCCCGCATTCGCCAAATCGTCAGACTTTGCCGTGAACAAAGCGGCCGGCCAACCCTGTCTCAACCTGGCCGACGACTTCCGGTGCCGCATCCACGACCGGCTCGACGCGAGCGGCTTCCACGGCTGCGTCGTCTTCGACTGCTTCGGGGCCGGCCAGCGGATCACTCAGGAGACCTTCGGCGGCCGTTCCTGGCGCGAGGCGCCCGAGCTGTCCGGGCCCATGTTCGCCGTGCTGCCCGTGATGCGGCAACTGCACGAGATCATGTGGTACCTCGCCGAGGCGCTGAAGCTGGACGAGGCGCGTCGCGTACACCCGAAACTGGAAGAGGCCCTGAGCGCGACCGATCGTCTGGCCGGCGGAACGCCGGAGGATCTGCGCGCGCTCGACCTCGACACGCACCGGCGCAAGGTCAACCCGCTGCTGCGCAAGGCCAGCGAGCTCGCCCGCGGCCGTAACCGCCCCGACCACAGCGGCGCCAACCTGATCGGCCGCCGCATGCGCAAGGCCGACCTGCGCGGGGCGAGCTTCCGCGGCGCGCTGCTGATCGGCGCCGACCTGCGCGACGCCGATCTGCGCCGGGCCGATTTCACGGGCGCCGATCTGCGCGGCACCGACCTGCGCGGCGCCGACCTCACCGACGTGCTCTTCCTCACGGCCTCCCAACGTCGCGCCGCGGTCACATAGTCGCCCTAGGATGAGCGCATGCAGGATGTGTCGGGTGTGGTGTGGGTGGCGACCGTGCTCGGCATCGTCGGGCTGTTGCTGTTCGACTTCTTCTTCCACGTCCGCAAGGCGCACATCCCCTCGCTCGGCGAGGCCGCCCGCTGGACGTCGATCTACGTCTCGATCGCGATCCTCTTCGGCGTCGGCGTGTGGATCTTCGGCGGCAACCAGATGGGCGCCGAATACTTCGCCGGCTATGTGACCGAGGAAGCGCTGTCGGTCGACAACCTCTTCGTCTTCCTGCTGCTGCTCGGCAGCTTCAAGGTGCCCCGCGCCGACCAGCAGAAGGTGCTGCTCGTCGGCATCGTGGTCTCCCTGATCGCGCGCACCGGCTTCATCTTCCTCGGCTCCGCGCTGATCAACTCGTTCGCCTGGGTGTTCTACCTGTTCGGCCTGATCCTGCTGATCACGTCCGGCAACCTGCTCCGTGAACAGCACGGCGACCAGGAGGAACAACCGGACAACTTCATCGTCCGGCTGGCGCGCCGGGTGCTGCGCACCTCCGACCAGTACGACGGCGACAAGCTGTTCACGTACGAGAACGGCAAGCGCGTCCTGACCCCGATGGTCCTGGTCATGGTGGCCATCGGCGGCACCGACATCCTGTTCGCGCTCGACTCCATCCCGGCGATCTTCGGCCTCACCCAGAACGTCTACCTGGTCTTCACGGCGACGGCGTTCTCGCTGCTCGGCCTCCGCCAGCTCTACTTCCTGATCGACGGCCTGCTCGACCGGCTGGTCTTCCTCTCGTACGGGCTGGCGGCGATCCTCGCCCTGATCGGCGTGAAGCTGATCCTGCACGCCATGCACGAGAACAACGTCCCGTTCATCAACAACGGCGAGTCCATCCACGTCGTCGAGATCTCCACGGCGCTGTCCCTCTCGCTGATCGTCGCCATCCTGCTGATCACGGTGGTGGCGTCCCTGCTGAGCCCCAAGGGCCGCGCCCAGACCTACGTGGCCGCCGCCCGCCGCCACGCGACGGAGTTCCTCGACATCGAGACCGACCCCGCCTACTGCGACGAGATCTTCCACAAGCTGCTGGTGGAGGAGGCGCGCCTCAAGAGCTTGCCGGAGAAGTACCGAGCCCGCATCCGCGCCGAGGACGAACTGATGGACCTGCTCCACCGCGCCCACCGCCTGCACGAGGAACGCGTCGCCGCCGGCACCTGCTTCGTCCCCGAGTCCCAGGCCGCCGGTCAGGCACACGCCTGAGCCGCGGGCTCGGGGCGAGGCAGAACGTTCTGTCTCGCCCCGTCCCATGCGCTTGGACCGGGCCGCTGACGCCGTCGAGCAGCAGCCTCGGGGGATTGAACTCAATTGGGGCCGAGCGGCGACAGGGGGAGAACGAACGTTCTGTCTCGCCGCGGCCTTGTTGACGTGCGCTCGTTTCGGCCCGGGCGGTGCGCCGCTGGCACTGGGCACGCTCGCGCAGGTAGAACGAACGTTCTGTCTCGTTCTGGGTCGCTGGGCGCTGTCGTCGGTCGTGCGCCGTGTCATGCCGCGCCAATCCGGGCCGTGCTCGGCTGCCGGTGGAACGAACGTTCTGTCTTGTGGTGGGTCGGCTCCGGCGGGCTGAGGCTGGACCGTGCCGTGCCCAGGCTTCGGTGGAACGAACGTTCTGTCTTGCTGGGGTGGGTTTGCTCGGTGGGTCGGATCTGGTTCGTGGGTGCCGGGGTGGCGTTAGGGGGAACGAACGTTCTGTCTTGCTGGGTGAGTTTGCTTGGCGGGGTTGGGCCTGGTTCCTGGGTGCCCGGGGCGGGGCATTGTGGAGAACGTTCTGTGTTGTGGTGGGGTGGTTCCCGCGGAGCTGAGGCTGGATCGTGCCGTGCCGCGCCCCAGGCTCCAATAGAACGAACGTTCTGTCTTGCGGGTGGGCTTGGCCCGGACGGGTTGGGCCTCGATCATGGGTGCCGGAGTCACGCGTTGCGGAGAACGAACGTTCTGTCTTGCGGGTCCGCTCGCTTGGGTAGGGCTGAGCCCGGATCGGGGCGACTCGAAGTCGGGCTTCCGGGAGAACGAACGTTCTGTCTTGTCCCTGATTCCGCGCGCGGCTGAGCCCGCGACGAGCGTGAGCGGCTGCGTTGAGCCGACCGTGACGTCAGGCCGTGTGCGGCGGGCGGGCTCAGGCCTGGCGGTGGTTGCCCGGGCTGGGGACCTCTCCCGTGTCCTGGCGGGGGATCGAGCCGCGGCCGCGGGCGGCATTTCCGGCGAAGCGGGCGGCTGTGCGGCGCACCGACTCGGCTCGCTCGGAGGTGTCCCAGCCGGCGCCGGAGGTGGGGCTCGGGGTGGGGTTGCCCCGGCCGGCGCCCGAAGTGGGGCTGGGGGCGCCGTAGGGCGGTGGCTCCGGCGAGCGGGGCACGGGGCGTTCAAGGAAGGCGGAGAGGTTGGTCTCGCCGGTCGGGCGGGTGGCGTCGACCTCGGCGCCACTGGAAACCAGGTCGGCCACTCGGGCGGCGAGGCTCGCGGCGCGGGAGTCCAGGTCGGGGCGGCCGTGCAGGGCTACCTCGTCGGCGGGCTGGGCACGCCAGCTCTCGCCGGCCGGGCGGCCGGCGGGCGGCGAAGTGGGCGCCGGTCCTGCGGACGTCGGCCCGGAGGGGGAAGGGGGCGCGGACGCAGCCCCGGGCACGGCCGAGGGAGCGGAGGCCACGCCCGACATGGAGGGCGGCGCGGAGGTCACACCAGGCACAAAGGCGGAGCTCCCACCATGCACAGATGCGGAGCTCACGCCGGGCACGGGAGGCGGGGTCGGAGCCGGCGCGGGCACGATGAACGGAGTGGCCGCAGCAGGCGCCGCCGAGCGCACAACCGGGGCGGAGCCGGCGGCGGCGCTGGAGCCGGGCACGGCACCCGACACGATCGGCGGGGCCGACGCGGCGTAGGGGCCGGCGGCGTAACCGGGCCGGCTGTTGTCGTAGGCGGCGGGCTCCGGCGCGGCGTGGGCCGGCGGCTGGGCATAGGCGTCCGCGGCGGTGGGCTGAGCATGGGCGTCGACGGCGGTGGGCTGGGCGTAGGCGTCAGCTGGCTGGGCGTAAGCGTGCTCAGCGGTGGGCTGAGCGTAGGCGTCAGCGGGCTGGGCGGCGTAGGCGTCCGCGGCGGCGGCCTGGGCGGCGTAGGCGTCCGCGGCGGCGGGCTGGACGGCGTAGGCGTCCGCGGCGGCGGGCTGGACGTAGGCGTCGGCAGCGGCGGGCTGGGCGGCGTAGGCGTCGGCAGCGGCGGGCTGAGCGTAGGCGTCAGCGGGCTGAGCGTAGGCGTCAGCGGGCCGGGTGTAAGCGTCCGCGCCGGCCGGCTGGGTGTAAGCGCTGCCAGGCTGGGGCGAGGCGTCGGCCGGGGCGTAGCCCGCGGCACCCCAAGGATTCTGCGGCTCGGCCGAGAAACGCTGCACCGAAACGGCGCCGATCAGCGTCACCGTCTGGCCCTCGCCGCCCTGGAAGTTGGTGAACTCCGGGCCGATGACCAGGCGCGACAGCATGCGGGCCTGGAGCACCGGAATGCCCAGCTCGGTGGCGTGCTCGACACGGTAGCGGGCGATCGCCTGGCGCAGCGTGTTGGCGAGGCGGTCGGCGTCGCCCACCGCGGCCAGGTCGCCGCCGGCGAAGACCAGGGCGGGGAAGGAGCCGTCGGGGCCGGCGCACACCAGCTGGATCTGGGTGACCGTGGCGGAGCGGCCGGAGTCGCGGTTGCCGGGCTGGACGCGCAGGTGTTGCGGCCAGGGCCAGCGCAGCTCGCCGGTGCTCAGCGTGGCCGGGTCGCGGTAGACGACGCGCTCCTCGGTGACGACGACCTCGGTCTCCTCGGGCAGCGTCCAGCGCGGCATCGAGGCGGGCTCGTCGAACGCGTATTCGGCGACGGCGCACTGTCCGTTCCACAGCACGCGCTCGGTTGCGCTCTGTATCGACTCGCGCAGTGACGATCCGGCTGGTGCCGCGCTTGTGGGCGCAGGACCCCGTTCGGCTCCTGCGGACGCGAAGTACTTGTCCGGCATGCGCGGCTTCCCCCCAGTTCGGGCCACGCCCCCACACGCAGCCGTAACCGATTACAGCGGGGTGCCGGTAGCCAAACAAGTGGGCAAGCGCGAATCACACCGGATTTCCTGACGAGTACACGACAGGCCGGTAAGGCTTCAACCCTTTGGACCGGAATTGGTTACCTACGGTTACCGAAGAGGCCGGCCGGTGGAAGTGGTGACGCTACGGCGACACTGTCCGTCACGGGTGGCGCCCCGCCGGTGAACCGGTCGAGGTCGGTCTCGACGCGTCCGGGGAACCAGTCGCCCGCGGCCCGGCGGGACAGCTCGGCCACCGGGGGCGACGTGCGGCCCGCGAGCAGCACCAGGTTGCCGAAGCGGCGGCCGCGCAGCACCCCGGCGTCGGCGACGAGGCAGGCCTCCGGCAGCGCCGCCCGGATCGTGGCGACCTGGGCCTTGGCGTGCCGCAGCGGAGGGCCGTCGGCGATGTTGGCGACGAGCCAGCCGGTGGGGTCGAGCACCCGGGCCACCTCGCGGGCGAACTCGACCGAGGCCAGGTGGGCCGGGGTGCGAGCGCCGGCGAAGACGTCGAGCACGATCAGGTCGTACCCCGCGTCCCGCATGCCCTCCAGTGCGGCGCGGGCGTCGGCGACGCGTACCCGGATGGCGGCCTTTGCGGGCAGGGGCAGGGACCTGCGGACCAGCTCGACCAGCGGACCGTCGATCTCGATCACGCGCTGGGCGGAGCCGGGCCGGGTGGCCGCGATGTAGCGGGGCAGTGTCAGCGCCCCACCGCCGAGGTGCAGCGCGCGCAGCGGCTTGCCGGCGGGGGCGATCAGATCGATGGCGGCGGCCATCCGGCGGATGTACTCGAACTCCAGATGGGTGGGGTCGGCGAGGTCGACGTGCGACTGCGGCGCGCCGTCGAGCACCAGGGTGAAGGCACTGTCGCGGTCGGGGTCGGGGATCACCTCGGCGACTCCGGAGGCGACCGTCTCGACGATTCGCTCGGACCTCCTGCGCTGTGCCACGGGGCAAGTATCCCGGTTCCCGCTTTTGCGCCGTCACCGCGTTGGGGGGCCATTCCGGAATTCCGGCCCTGAACCGGATTCCAGCGGTCAGACTTCTCGGCGTCGTCTCTCTTTTTCTGTACGGAGGTGAGCCGTGTCGACGAGCAACGTGCTTGCGCACATCATCGGCGCCGAACCGCGCCGCCCGCTGGGCCCGCCGCCGGCCGGGGCGATGCCCGCGATCCTCGCCGCGGCCCAGGAGGAGGCCGGCCCGCCGTTGAAGATCCGGCGTCACCTCTCCGACGAGGGTCCCGCGTTCTGGCGCTGGGACTGCGTCAACTGCGGGGAGTACGGCGGAGGGCGGCACCACAGCGACGCGGTGAACCGGGCCATGCGCCACTGCGCCGAGCACCCGGAGCACCGTTCGTCGTTGCTGCCGCCCCTGTTGTGCAGGCAGCGGGACAATTTCGTCCCGCTGCACCCCATGTTGCACGCGGTGGACGACGATCCGCCGCCCCCGCCGCTGGCCGTCTGACTCAGCCGTTGGTGTCGCCGGCGCCGGTGCGTTCCTGCGCCTCGTCGACGCCCTTGTCGACCTGGGAGGAGTACTTGTTTCCGGTGCGGTCGTCGATCTGGTCGCCGGCCTTCTCGAGACCCTGGTCGACCTGCTCGTCGTGGTCGTCGGCGAAGTCCTTGGCCTTATCCATGAAGCCCATTTCCCGCTCCTTCTCGCTCGGGGACACCTCTTTGCTTCCCGAGCGGGAAGGAGGGAAACGTCAGGGACGGGTGTCGCCGTCGCCGGTGCGCTTCTGCGCCTCGTTGACGCCCTTGTCGATGTGCGACGAGTATTTGTGCCCGGTGCGCTTGTCGACCTCGTCACCGATCTTTTCGAGGGCCTGGTCGACCTGCTTGTCGTGCTTGTCGAGGAAGTCCTTGGCCTTGTCCAGGAAACTCATCGGCTCGCCTTTCTCTCGCCGAGGATCCGGGCGATCGCGTGAACGCGGGGATCCTCGGCGATCTTCTCCAGCCCCGTCTTGAGGGGCATCCGCCAGTTCGGGTACTCGTCCATGGTGCCGGGCAGGTTGGGTTGGTCGAGCTCGCCCAGCACGTCGTAGAGCGACGCGGTCACGAAGCGGCACGGCGTACGGGCCAGGAACTCGTGCATCGCCACGATGATCTCGGCGTCCGTGCTCGCCGCCGTGACCAGGCCCGCGGCGCGCAGCGCGTCGAGGAGCTGGGCGCGGTCCTTCGCCGCGTTCTCGCGCTCCTGCTCGACCGGCCCGGCGAGCTGGCCCAGCTCGGCGCGCACCTTGACCTGCTCGCCGGCGAGGAAGCCGGCGGCGGTGGGCAGGTCGTGGGTCGAGATCGAGGCCAGCGCGTTGCGCGGGTACTTCTCGGCGGGCAGGTAGCCGCCGTCGGGATCGTCGTCGTCGCGGGTGAACCAGAGCACCGCGGAGCCGAGCATGTTCATCCGCTCCAGGCCCTCGGTCACCTCGGGCAGCACGGTGCCGAGGTCCTCGCCGATCACGACGGCGCCGGCGCGGTGGGCCTCCAGCGCCAGGATGCCGAGCATCGCCTCGGGGTCGTAGTGCACGTACGTGCCGCCGTCCGGTCCCATGCCCGGCGGCACCCACCAGAGCCGCCACAGCCCGGCCACGTGGTCGACGCGCAGGCCGCCCGCGTACCGGAAGATGCGGCGCAGCATGTCGCGGTAGGCGGCGTAGCCGGTCTCGATGAGCCGGTCGGGCCGCCAGGCGGCGAGTCCCCAGTCCTGGCCGAGCTGGTTGAACGCGTCCGGCGGCGCGCCCGCGTGCACGCCCTCGGCGAGCACGTCCTGCAGCAGCCAGCCGTCGGCGCCGTTCGGGTCGATGCCGACCGCGAGGTCGTGCACCACGCCGGCCGGCATGCCGCGCTCACGGGCCTCCCTGTTCGCCGCCTCCAGCTGGTCCAGGAGCAGCCTCTGGAGCCAGGCGTGAAAGGCGATGCGCTCACTCTCGTACGCCTTGACGGCCGGCGCGTCGGGCCGCTGGTACTCGGCAGGCCAGGCGCGCCAGTTCGGGCCGTGCTCCTCGGCGAGGGCGCAGAACCGGGCGAAGTCGGTGAGCCCCTCGTCGAGATCGGTGTCCGCCGCGCCCGCCAGTGGCCAGAGCAGCTCCAGCGCGGCCCTCTTGGCCTCCCAGACGGCGCTGTAGTCGATCAGGCCGGTCGTCTCCGGCCGCAGAGCGTCGATCTTCTTGCGTACGGCCGGTTCGGCGCGCTGGTATTCCGGGATGTCCTCGATCCGCAGGTAGAGCGGGTTGACGAAGCGGCGGCTCGACGGCGAGTAGGGCGAGGACGGCACCGGCAGCGTCGGCGTGATCGCGTGCAGCGGGTTGAGCAGCACCAGGCCGGGCGAGCCGGAGACGCCGAGGAACTCCCGCAGGTCACCCAGGTCGCCCATGCCCCACGAGCGCGCGGAGCGCAACGCGTACAGCTGAAGCATCCAGCCCCAGGTCTGCGGCGGCTCGGGCAGCTCGGTGGGCACCACGACCAGGGTGATGTCCTGGCCGCCGACG
Source organism: Paractinoplanes deccanensis (assembly GCF_016862115.1). Lineage (GTDB taxonomy): Bacteria > Actinomycetota > Actinomycetes > Mycobacteriales > Micromonosporaceae > Actinoplanes > Actinoplanes deccanensis. The sequence continues at coordinate 12,342 of NZ_BOMI01000184.1, read as the reverse complement.
AGCAGCCGGTGCCAGCCGAGGGGCAGGTCGCCGGGCACCTCGGTGGCCTCGCGGGTGGTGCCGTCCTCGAGCTCGATCGTGGCGGGGCCGGGCAGGTCGCGGCCGCTGCCCTGCCGGACGACAACGGTGCCCGGCATGCGGCCGAGGCGCTCGCGCTCGCGCACGGCGGCCAGCTCGGTGCTGATCGCGGCCGGCGTGGTGGCGTCCACGCCCAGCAGGCCGAGCACCCCGGTGACGGACTCCGCGGAGACGTCCCTGCGCTCGCGCCGCCAGTCCTCGTACCAGGTGGCCACGCCGTGAGCCGTCGCCAGTGCCGCCAGATCGGCGTCCATCCGCACCCCTCTCGGTTCTGTCCCGCTGTCATACCCTGCCGGATCCGGGGGTAGTCCGTCAGTCTCTTCTTGCGTGAGTAGGTCAGGATGGAACGCATGTCTGCAGTGGTGAAGTGGTGGTCCCGGACGGCCGCGGCGGTGACCGGCGCGGTGTTGACGCTGGTCGTGCCCGTGCACGCGTGGGCGGCGAGCAACGGGGTCGCCGACGTCGCGATCGAGGCGGCAAAATCCCGGCGCCGGCGCGGCGGGTTCGGATTCCTCGGGCTCTTCGGCGGCCTGTGCTGCCTGTTCGTGGTGGCGGCGATCATCCTGGCGATCGTGCTGATCTCCCGTAACCGCAAGCGGAAGTAGAGCTTTTCGCCAAGTCCGCGGATCAAGGGCGCATCCCGGCCTAGCGTTGAGGGATGCGTATCCGGACGGCGGCGCTCGGCGCGGGGGTGGCGGCCGTCCTCTGCGTTCCCCTGGCCATCTCGGTCGCGGCAGGCGCGAGCAACAACGTGCTGATCTCGCGGGGGCGCCCGGTGGTGGCCTCGTCGGCGGAGCAGGGCGCCACGGCGGCCCGGGCGACCGACGCCAGCACGGTCACCCGGTGGGCCAGCGCGACCGGGCCGGGCACCCAGTGGCTGCGGGTCGACCTGGGCGCGGTCAAGCGGATCGAGCGGGTCTCGCTGCGCTGGGGCGCGGCGCACGCGAGGACGTACCGCGTGCAGAGCTCCGTCGACGGCGCCAACTGGACGAGCCTCTACGCGACCACGTCCGGCAACGGCGGCACCGACGACCTCAAGCGGCTGAACGGCACGGGCCGGTTCGTGCGGGTGCTCGCGACACAGCGGGCGTCCAGCGCCGGCGGCTATTCCCTCGGCGACGTACGGGTGTACGGCCCGGCGTCCCAGGCGCTGCCGGCCGCGGCGCCGGCGACGGGCTCGGCCGCCTCGGGGCTGGAGGACAGCCGCAAGAAGGAGGCCGCGCTCAAGCTCGTGTCGAGCGCCGAGAACTCGACGCTGAGCTGGCGCAACTCGTACGGCTACATCGAGGACATCGGCGACGGCCGCGGCTACACGGCGGGCATCGCCGGTTTCTGCTCCGGCACCTCCGACATGCTCGAGGTGGTGCTCACCTACACCGCCCGCAAGCCGGCGAACGGGCTCGCCCGCTACCTCCCGGCGCTGCGCACGGTGGACGGCTCCGACTCGCACGCGGGCCTCGACCCCGGCTTCCCGGCGGCCTGGCGGGCGGCGGCGAAGGACCCGGTCTTCCAGAAGGTCCAGGAGGACGCGCGCGACGCGATGTACTTCATCCCGGCGGTACGCCTGGCCCGGCTCGACGGGCTGCGGGCGCTCGGCCAGTTCGCCTACTTCGACGCGGCGGTCATGCACGGCGTGTCCGGCCTGCGGGGCATCCGCGCGGCGGCGATGCGCTCGGCGAGGACGCCCGCTCAGGGCGGTGACGAGCCCGCCTTTCTGAACGCCTTCCTCAACGCCCGGGTCGCCGAGATGCGCACCGAGGAGGCGCACAGCGACACGAGCCGCGTCGACACCGCCCAGCGCCGGTTCCTCGGCGGCAGCAACCTCGACCTGGCGGCGCCGCTGAGCTGGAGCGTCTACGGCGACGCCTACCGCATCGCGAACTAGACCTTCTGGAAGAGGTTGGGCAGCGCAGGCGGCTCCCAGCCGGGCAGCGAGGTGTGCGCCTCCTTGACCCGGTAGGTCACGCCCGCATAGGTCACGAGATCGCCCGCCTTGTACGCGGTGAAGGTCTTCCACGCGGCGACGGCCGGGGCGCTGCTCGTGGGAGCGGCGCTGGGGCTGGTGGGAGTCGCGCTGGTGGGTGCGGTGCTCGTCGGGGCTGCGCTCGTCGGGGCTGCGCTCGTCGGCGCTGTGCTGGTCGGCGCTGTGCTCGTCGGGGCTGCGCCGGTCGGTGCCGACGGGGGCACCGAGGGCGCGGGGAGCGGCTTGGAGCTCGCCGTCACGCGCACGAAGTCGACGACCATGCGGCCGGGCCGGCGGCCGTCGGTGGCCAGGTTGAGCACCAGCGCGATCGGTAGTCCCGGCTCCTCGGGCACGAGGCGCAGGGCCGGCTTGCCGTCGACCGACCAGACGATCGCGTCGGGGGACCAGTCGATGACGTACGTGTGGAAGTCGTCCCCCGAGATCGGGTCCGCGTCCTCGCCGAGCGTCTCGAGGGTGCCGCGCAGCACCCGCCCGTACTTGTCGACCACCCCGAACGCGCGCCACGGACCGGTCTCCCGGCTGACCTTGATGCGCGCCTCGGCGTGCCCGAACGGCTGCGCGAACGCCTTGCGGGTGCTCATCAGACGGTCGACGACGAGCTTCCCGCGGTCCTGCCGGCCGTTCTCGCGGTCGTCGCCGTCGATCAGCCACTTCGCGGCGTCGAGCCGGCCGCCGTCGAAGTCGTCGGAGAAGGAGGAGCGCCGCTCGGAGGCGTCGGCGACGTCGTTGCGCCCGGGCAGGTAGATCGCCGCGACCAGCCCGGCGATCGCCACCGCCAGGGCCGCCACCGCGCGCGGGCGGATCGGCCATGTCGACGTGCCGGTACGGTGACGTGCCTGTCGCACCACGATCTCCCGTCGAACCACCCCAGTAACAGCAGGACGACTGTGGAACGTGAGAGTCGTTCGCGCAAGATCGGGGGCCGCGGCTTAAGGCTCTCTTAAGGAACATCGGCTGGACACCCGAACCGTCGTGCCGCCGCGGCCCGTGCGGAGCTCGAAAGTGTCCGTCAGCTCCTCGGCGAGCCACAGCCCCCAGCCGCCGGGCTGAGTCGCCGCCGGCCGCACCGCACGGTCGGGCCGCCGGGCGGGCAGGCCCTCGCCGGAATCGCTGACCTCGCACACCACGGAGTCGTCCGCGCGCCACAGCGAGACCCGGCCCAGCCCGCCGCCGTGCCGCACGGCGTTGGTGAGCAGCTCGTTGACCGCGACCACGAAATCGTCCAGGCGGTCGCCGCGCAGACCGGCCTCGGCGGCGCCGGACGCGACGGCGTGCCGCAGCACGGTGATCGAGCTGTGGTCGAAGGTTTCGGAGAGCAGAACCTCGGTACTGATCCTTCGACGTTAGGCCACGCCTGATCTTCTCGCAGTGCGGCCTGCCGGTGGTGAGCGCCGTGTGGGATGGTCGCGGCATGCCGGACGGACGCGACAGCGGATTCGAGGCCCCGCTGTGGAGGGCCATCGCGGTTTACCGCATCGCCGCATTGACGTACGCGACGATCCTGGTCGTCAGCAACGTCGGCGACTACCAACGGCCGGTGCTGGCGTGGCCGGTGCTGGCTCTGATGGCCGTGTGGACGGTCGTGACCACCTACGCGTACGCCGATCCGGCCCGCCGCCGGCCGCGGCTGCTCGTGGCCGACCTGCTGATCACCATGGCCGCGCTCGGCAGCAGCGTGCTGGTGGTCGGGCGGACCGGCCTGGAGGAGGGGCTGCCCACCCTGGCCGTCGCGTGGCACGTGGCGCCGGTGCTGTGCTGGGCGGTCGCGGGCGGGCGCCGGGGCGGCATCGCGGCCGCGCTCGCCATGGGCGTCACCGACCTGATCGTGCGGGCCCACTACGACCAGGCCGCGCTCACCGGCGCGGTGCTGATGCTGCTCGCGGCGATCGCTGTCGGCTATCTGGTGCGCATCGCCGAGCTGGCCCAGGAGAGGCTGCACCGGGCCGTCGAGCTCGAGGCGGCCACCCGGGAACGGGAGCGGCTCGCCCGCGAGGTCCACGACTCGGTGCTCCAGGTGCTCGCGATGGTGAAGCGGCGCGGGGCGGGCCTCGACGGGGAGGCCGGCGAGCTGGCCCGGCTCGCGGGGGAGCAGGAGACGGCCCTGCGCAGCCTCATGGCGGGGCGGGCGCTGAGCGATCCGCAGGGGGACGAGCTCGACCTGATGGCGCTGCTGGAGGCGTACGCGTCGCCGGTCGTGACGGTGTCCGGGCCGGCCGGGCCCGTGCGCCTGCCCGCCACCACGGCGCGCGAGCTGCGGCTGGCGGTGGCCGCCGCGCTGGACAACGTGGCCAAGCACTGCGCGCCCGGCACCAAGGCGTACGTCTTCGTGGAGGACGAGCCCGCCGACGTCGTGGTGACCGTGCGGGACGAGGGGTGCGGCATCGCGCCCGACCGGCTGGCGCAGGCGGAGGCGCAGGGACGGCTCGGGGTGGCCCAGTCGATCCGCGGCCGCATCGCCGACCTCGGCGGCCGGGTGGAGATCGTCTCGGCTGCCGGGCAGGGCGCCGAGGTGGAGATGACCGTGCCGCGGGCACCACATATCGTGAGCCGGTGACCGCTGCGATCCGGGTGATGGTGGTCGACGACCACCCGATGTGGCGCGAGGGCGTCAGCCGTGACCTGACCACCGCCGGCTACGACGTGGTCGCGGCCACCGGCGAGGGGCGCCAGGCGGTGCGCATCGCCGCGGCCGCCCGGCCCGACGTGGTCGTGCTCGACCTCCAGCTGCCGGACGTCTCCGGCGTCGAGGTGATCAACGGGCTGCTGCGCGAGGTGCCCGGCGTGCGGATCCTCATGCTGTCGGCGAGCGGCGAGCAGCAGGACGTGCTCGACGCGATGAAGGCCGGAGCCACCGGATACCTGCTCAAGTCGGCGGGGCTCCAGGAGTTTCTCGACGCGGTGAGCCGCACGACGGCCGGCGACACGGTCTTCACGCCGGGCCTGGCCGGGCTGGTGCTGGGCGAGTTCCGCAGGCTCGCGGTGGCCGGCGGGCCCTCCGGGCCGCGGGAGGCCGCGCCGAAGCTCACCGAGCGGGAGACGGAGGTGCTGCGCCTGGTGGCGAAGGGCCTGTCGTACCGGCAGATCGCCGAGCGGCTCGTGCTGAGCCACCGCACCGTGCAGAACCACGTCCAGAACACGCTCGGCAAGCTCCAGCTGCACAACCGCGTGGAGCTCACCCGCTATGTGATCGAGCAGGGGCTCGATCAGTCGTAGTCGGGGGCGTTGGTCTCGTGCATGGCCAGCTCCTCGGCGGACGCGCCGCCACCCGAGGCGCCGGCGTCGTAGGCCACGCTGTCGGCCTCGTCGTCGAAGCCGTAGCCCTCGTCCGGGGCGACCAGGCGGCCGACCGGCTGCGGGTCGTCGTCGTCGAGCTGGCCGTCGTCGTAGAGCGACACCTGGGACTTCGGGTCGGAGGTCGGGCTGGCGCCCCACACGTCCGCGTCGAAGTCGCGCTGCTCGGAGCTGTCGACCGTCTCGTCGATCGGGTCGCGGCGCTGCGGGATCGGGTCCTCGGCGCCGAAGTCCGGCTCCTCCTGGCGCAGTCGGTAGTCGAGGGACTCGCCCTCGCGCGCCTCCTCGGCGGTGTCGCCGAAGCGGTTGGAGCCGCCGGGACCGACGCCCGCCAGCGCGGCCGGGTCGGCGCCGTCCGCCCAGCGGCCGCTCTCCACCTCGTCGTAGGCGGTCGAATCGTCATCCGCGGTGTCCGGCAGGCCCGAGGCCTCCGGGTCGGACACCTCGGCGGGGTAGTCGTTGTCTCGCATGAGCGCAATCTACCCGCGAGCGGGGTCCGCCATGCTCGCGCCGTTCGGTTTCCGCTGCGTGGTCTTCGCCGCTTCCTCGTCGCTGAGCAGCGCCCACACCACCTTGCCGCCGTCGAGCCGGAGGCTGCCCCACCGGGTCGCCACGGAATCGATCAGCAGCATGCCCCGGCCGCCGTAGGCGGTGACCGGCACCGGGCCGCCGTGGAAGCTCGGCACGGTCGCGGACCGGTCGCGCACGGCCACGCTCATGCCGTCGCCGTGCGTGGCCAGCAGCACGTTCATCGAGGTGCGGGCGTGCGCCACCACGTTGTTGACCATCTCGGTGACCACGATGCAGGCCGGGCCGGCCAGCTCGGGGCACTCCCATCGGCCGCACGACTCGGTGATCAGCTCACGGGAGCGCCGGGCGGCGCCGACGGCCGGCTCCAGCTCGATGCTGACCCGGTGTTCCCGATCGGGCTCACCGAGCGCGGCGAACGCCTGCGCACGGTCCGGCCAGACCGGCCAGCCGGTGCTCTGCCAGGCGGCGGTCTCGGCGGTGCCGCAGAGCGCGAGATGGGCGGCGGGCCAGTCGGCGGTCTCCTCGTGCACCTCCCGGAGCACTCCGGTCGCCCCGGGCCCGTCCGGGCTCAGCCCCGCGACGTCGACGACCACCGCCTCCGGTTGCTCGGCGAGCAGGTCGAGCAGCAGGGAACGCACCATGGGAGCGCTACCGGCGTCGAGCACCCCATGGAGCTGGACCAGCGGGTACGCCTGCCCGCGGTCCACCAGGTGCCGCAGCTCCCTCGACATGATCGCTCCATTGTGCATAACGCGTGCCCGATTCGCATTTTGACGGCGGCCCGCTCCCCGGGACCGGGCTCAATCGGGACATAACCGCATGGAGGCCATGGTCAGCTTTTTACCCGTGTGCCGCTCACTCATGCACGGGAGCGCCGCGCTAACCCCAGCAAGCGGCCACCGTCACACAGCGCCGCTCATCTTTTCCGCGTCAGGCCCCATCGCCGCCCCGCCTTCCGCGTCCGGGCCTACGCCGCCCGCCTTCCGCGTCCGGGCCTACGCCGCCCCGCCTTCCGCGTCCGGGCCTTCGCCGCCCCGCCTTCCGCGTCCGGGCCCTACGCCGCCCGGTACTCAGCGTCCGGCCCCACCCCACCTCACCTCAGCTCACCCCGCTCCAACCGCGGCCGGCGGTCGCGGGCCGGGATCGTCAGCGGCTTGTGGCGGCCGGCTGCAAAGGTGCCTTCTCGTGGCGAGGCACGTCGGCGACGACGTGGTGGTGCTGGGGCTCCGCGTAGCGGGTGAGGCCGATGACGGCGGCCAGGGTCACCACGAAGCCGAGCGCGCCCAGCCAGCCGCGACCGGGATGGATCTGGTCGCCGAGCAGGAGCAGGCCGACGATCGCGGCGGGGACGGCGCCGCCCGCGTCCATGGCGGCCACCGCGGCGGTGGTGGACCCGCGCTGCATGGCCAGGCCGAGCAGCAGCTGGCCCACCAGCGAGTGCACCACGAGCAGGTAGAGCAGCGGATTTCCGAAGAAGCCGAGGGCCGAGTGCTCGTTGGCGAGCGGACGGGCGCAGATGGCGGCGGCCGAGAACCCCACGCCGGCGAGCGAGCCGAGGACGACGGAGCCGAGGGCGCCCTGAAGGCGTACGGCGAAGAAGCCGGAAGCGGCGATCACCAGGACCGACAGGGCCAGCATGGCGACGGCGAAAGCGCCCAGCGGGCGCGCCGGAGCGGGCTTGGCCGAATGCACGAGCGCGGCGATGCCCACCAGCAGCAGGGCGAGCAGGGCGATCTCGGCGGCGGGCAGGGACCATTTCAGGACGAGGACGCCGAGCAGCGCCGTCACGCCCAGCCCGGCGGCGACGCTCGCCTGCACCAGGAAGAGCGGAAGGTCCTCGCGGGCCAGGAACGCCAGCACGAAGCCGAGCACCTGGCAGCCGATGCCGAGCAGGTAGGTGCGCTGGCCGGCGAGCCGCACGAGCAGGCCCGGGTCGAACGTGTGGTGCACGGTGGTGCGTGCCGCAGCCGCCGACTGCAGCAGGTTAGCCACCCCGTACGCCAGAATCATGGCCGTGAGGAAGAGCCAGCCCGAGGACACCACCTGACGCACGATAGACCAGCCGCGGCCCGGGTTCAGCGGTTCGGGTGCGAACAGCGATGCATTCTCCGGCTGGGTGCCCGCCCTGTCACGCAGGGCTACAGAATTACCTCGTTTTCGGCGTCAGGGCCGTCAGGACCGTCTCGTGCAGTAACCCGTTCGTGGCGATCACCGAGGACTTGTCGGCGGTCGCGCGGCCGGCCAGGTCGGTGATCGAGCCGCCGGCCTCGGTGACGATCGGGATGAGCGCGGCCATGTCCCACAGCGACAGCTCCGGCTCGACCATGACGTCGAGCGCGCCCTCGGCGAGCAGCATGTATCCGTAGAAGTCGCCGTAGGCCCGGCTCCGCCACGACGCGAGGCTCAGGTCGACGACGTTCTGCAGGAGGCCGGCGTCGGACCAGCCGGACAGGCTCGCGAAGCAGAAACTCGCGTCGGCCACCCGCCGCACGCCGGACACGTTGATCCGGGTGGCCGCGTGCTGGTGCTTTCCCGCGTACGCGCCGTGGCCGCGCGCCGCCCACCACCGCCGGCCGAGCGCCGGCGCCGAGACGAGACCCGCGACCGGGGTGTCGCCCTCCATCAGCGCGATGAGGGTGGCCCAGATCGGCACGCCCCGCACGAAGTTCTTGGTGCCGTCGATCGGGTCGATCACCCACCGCCGGCTCCCCGGCCCGGCGGCCGCCACGGTGTGCCCGAACTCTTCCCCGAGCACGCCGTCGCGCGGCCGGGCCCGCGCCAGGGTCGACCGGATCGCCTGCTCGACCGCCGTGTCGGCGTCCGAGACGGGCGTCAGATCGGGCTTGGACTCGACCCGCAGATCGAGCGCCCGGAACCGACCCATCGAGATCGAGTCGGCGGTGTCCGCCAGCAAGTGGGCAAGCGACAGATCGTCGGCGTAACCGGCCATGCCCGCACGCTAGTCGATCCACGCTGTCCCGCGCCTGAGAGCCCGCCCCGGCCCCGCCCTTGCCGCGGGACTGCCTCGCCTTGCCGGACCAGTCGCCCGTCGGGCGCTCGCCTCACCCGGCCACTGACCCGCCCCCACCCGCCACCCCGGCTCGCGACACGCCCGGAAAGCCGACACGCCCGGCGGTCGGCACGGGCCGTCAGGGGAGCGGCGGGTCAGGCCGTGAGTGTGTCGTCGGGCGGGGTGTCGCGGGAGTCGGTGTCGCCGGCGCGGGAGGCCAGCAGGCGGCGGTAGGAGGCCAGGCGGCGCGGGTCGGCCTTGCCCTCGGCCACCCAGGTGTCGAGGCGGCAGCCGGCGTCGTTGGCCGTGTGCCCGCAGTTGGGCTGGTCGTCGAGGGTGCCCTCGACCAGGTCGGGGAAGCCGTGCAGCAGGCTCTCGGCGCTGACGTGGGCGAGCCCGAAGCTGCGGATGCCGGGAGTGTCGATGATCCAGCCGGGGTCCTTGCGGGAGCGGCCCACCGGCGGCAGGCGCAGGGCGACGGCACTGGTCGACGTGTGCCGGCCCTTGCCGATGGCGCTCACCGCGCCGACCGCGCGCAGGGCGTCGGGGACCAGCCGGTTGACCAGGGTGGACTTGCCGACGCCGGAGTGGCCGACCAGCACCGAGATGCTGCCGGCCAGGCGCTTGCGCACCTCGGTCAGGTCGCTGTCGGGGCGCACCAGCACGTACGGCAGGTCGAGCTCGGCGTAGTAGTCGAGCACCGCTTCGGGGCCGGCCAGGTCCGCCTTTGTCAGGCAGAGCAGCGGCTCGATGTCGGCGTCGTACGCGGCGACGAGGCACCGGTCGATGAAGCCGGTGCGCGGCGGCGGGTCGGCCAGCGCGCTCACGATGACGAGCTGGTCGGCGTTCGCCACGACGACGCGTTCGAGGCGGCCCTCGGGGGTGGTGTCGTCGTCGTCCGCCGTGCGGCGCAGCACCGACGTGCGCTCGGCGATGCGGACGATGCGGGCCAGGGCACCATCGGCGCCCGAGACGTCACCCACCAGGGCGACGCGGTCGCCGACCACCACCGACTTGCGGCCCAGCTCGCGGGCCCGCATCGCCGTGATCACCGGGCTGTCCGGCGGGGCGTCGCTGAGCACGCAGCCGTAGCGGCCGCGGTCCACGGTGATCACCAGGGCGTCGACGGCGTCGTCGTGCTTGGGCCGCGTCCGGGTACGCGGGCGCGACGAACGGCCCGGACGGATCCGGACGTCGTCCTCGTCGTACTCCCGCTTGCGCGCAGGCAGATCTAGCTCCTCGCCACGAGTCCCGCCCAGAGTTCGGGGAACTCGGGCAACGTCTTCGACGTACACGCTACGTCGGTCAGTGCTGTGCCCGGGACAGCGAGGCCGATAACCGCCGCGGCGTGTGCCATCCGGTGATCCGCGTAGGTCTCGAAACTCGCGGCCCGCGGCGCGCCCGGCACGATGCGCAACCCGTCGGGGAACTCGGTCACCTCGGCGCCGGCCTTGCCCAGCTCGGTGGCGAGCGCGGCGATGCGGTCGGTCTCGTGGCCCCGGATGTGCGCGACCCCGCGCAGCTCGGACGGCCCGTCGGCGAGCGCGGCCAGCGCGGCGACCACCGGGGTCAGCTCGCTCACCTCGGACAGGTCGGCGGTGATGCCGCGCAGCGAGCCGGTGCCCCGCACGGTGAGGCCCTCGGCCGACTGGGTGACCTCGGCGCCGAGCGCGGTGAGCAGCTCGGCGACGGCCGCGGCCGGCTGCCAGCTCTCGGCCGGCCAGCCGGCGAGGGTGACCGACCCGCCGGTGACCATGGCGGCCGCGAAGAACGGCGCCGCACCGGACAGGTCGGGCTCGATGACCCACGTGCGCCCGCGCAGCGCGCCCGGCTCGACCGTCCACACGTCGGGGACGCTCTCGTCGACCGCGGCACCGGCGGCGCGCAGCATGTGGGTCGTCATGCGCAGGTGGGGCGCGGAGGGCACCGGCGGCCCCTCGTGGCGCAGCCGCAGGCCCTTGGTGAAGCGGGGCGCCGAGAGCAGCAGCCCCGAGACGAACTGGCTGGACGCGGAGGCGTCGATCACCGCCTCGCCGCCCTCGACCAGCCCGGCGCCGCGCACGGTGAGCGGCAACCCGCCGGCGGGCGACGCGTCGATCGACACGCCCAGCGCCCGCAGCGCCTCGACGATCGGGCGCAGCGGCCGGTTGCGCGCCTGGGGGTCGCCGTCGAACTCGACAGTGCCCTCGGCCAGCGCGGCCGCGGGCGGCAGGAACCGCATGATCGTGCCGGCGAGGCCGACGTCGACGCGGGCCGGGCCGCGCAACGGACCCGGCTCGACCACCCAGCGCTCGTCCACGCTCGTGTCGACCCCGACGCCGAGGGCACGCAGCCCCGCCGCCATCAGCTCGGTGTCACGGGCACGCAGCGGCCGCTCGATCACCGAGGGCTCACCGGCCAGCGCGGACAGCACCAGCGCCCGCGCCGTCATCGACTTGGAACCGGGCAGGCGCACGACACCGCCGACCGGGCCGGAGGCGGTCGGGGCGAGCCAGGGGCGAGCTTCAGCTGTCACGGTCGCCATTCTGCCCGGGCCCCCTGACATTTTCGCCGGAGGCTCCCGGCCGGCGGGACGCGATCGACCGGGACACATCGAAGGCGCCGAAGGGCGTACCGTTCAGCGGCATGTGCGGGCGGTACGCGACGACGCGGAGCGAGACCGACCTCAGCGACCTCTTCGAAGCCGTGCCGGTGGCCGAGTCGCTGGGGCCGAGCTGGAACGTCGCGCCCACCGACCCGGTGCCCGTCGTGCGGGTGTCCCAGAGCCACGACGCCCGCGTGCTCGACACGGCCCGCTGGGGCTTCGTGCCACCCTGGGCCAAGGACCTGCGAGCCGGCTCCCGCATGATCAACGCGCGCTCCGAGACGGTGGCCACCTCCCCGGCCTTCGCCTCGTCGTTCGCCAAGCGGCGCTGCCTCGTGCCCGCCGACGGCTGGTTCGAGTGGCTGCGCGACGGCAAGCAGCGCCAGGCGTTCTACATGACCCCGGCCGACGGCTCGCCGCTCGCCTTCGCCGGCATCTGGACGGCCTGGGGCCCGGAGTCGGTGGTGACGTGCAGCGTCCTGACCACGGCAGCCCTGGGCGGCCTCGCCCGCGTGCACGACCGGATGCCGCTGATCCTGCCCCGAGACCGCTGGCCCGACTGGCTGGCCGGCGGCGGCGACCCGGCCGGGCTGCTCGCCCCGCTTCCGCTGAGCGAGCTGGAAAGCATCGAGATCCGAGCGGTACGCCCGGACGTCGGCAACGTGCGCAACAACGGCGCTCACCTGCTGGAGCCGCCGGTGGAGTCAACGCTCTTCTGAAGCCCGACCCTGAGGCTGGCAGCGGGAGGGGACCTACGTCGGCCACGGCGGGGCGCCGGTGGGCCGGGGCCTCTGAGGCGGTGGAAGCGTCGGCCGGGGTTCGAAATTTCGTCCGCGGAGCCCGCCCAGTGCAGAGCCCGCCCAG
>NZ_BOMI01000183.1 GCF_016862115.1 Paractinoplanes deccanensis | reverse complement strand
CACAGAGCCCGCCCAGCACAGAGCCCGCCCAGCACAGAGCCCGCCCAGCACAGAGCCCGCCCTATCCCAGGGGGAGCCCCCGCAGGTCATTCTCCTGGAAAGTCGCCCAGCGGCGTTCGGCCGCTGTGGACAAGCCGGAGTGTGGATAGCCCCCGCCGACCGCGAGGATGTGCTAGCGCCAGACGATGATCAACGTCGCGGGAGGCGCCGTCACGGGCGTGTGGGAGCGGTCCCATGAGCGAGTCCCCCGGAGGGTGCTGGGCGGGTAACGATTCGCTGGGAGTGGGGAAGATCGACTGGAGTTTTCGCGGCGAAATGTCTGCATTTTTAATAGGCAACTTTGTTTCAAGATAGATAAGACCCTTGTTCTGATCTCTTAGCCTGCGATACAAAACTGCGCCGGAGTGGTGTCGGTTCGCACGGTGCGGACGGGTCGCCACACGCAAGACCGGTCCCACGGGGGAGGTGGGCTGATGACACGGGCACGCATGCCGCGGCCACACGAGGTGGCCATCGCGCGACGCGACCCGCGACTGCTCGAGGCGATCCGAGAGCGACGCACCGATGAGGCCTGGCGGACACGGGGCGCTTGCCGTTCCGTTGATCCGGAGACTTTCTTTCCAGCGCCCAATGAACCGTCCGAGAGCGCTGTCTCGCTCTGCGGCACCTGCACGGTCCAGGGTCCTTGCCTGGCCTGGGCGCTCCAGGTCGGCGACTGCCACGGCGTCTGGGGCGGCACGACGCCGCGTGAGCGCCGCGCGATGCTGGTGGCCTGGCGCGAGCGGGTCGGGCCGAACGGCGAGTCCGTCGAGGACGAACCCGACGAGGAAGACAGACGGCTGCTCACCTTGTCACCGGTTCCGGCGAGCCGCTGACCACAACAGCCTTGGCCCGCGGCGGCGGGGAAGGCTGATTACATAGGGGCTGTGATCAGCTCCGAGATCGAGACACCGCGCGGGCCGGCCGGCCTGAGGATCACCGAACCGGCCGGTCCGCCCGTCAGCCTGCTCGTGCTGGGCCACGGAGCCGGTGGTGGCGTGGACGCGCCCGACCTGACGGCCGTTCATGACGCCGCCGTCGCCGCCGGTGTGCGGGTGGCGCTCGTGACGCAGCCCTACCGGGTCGCCGGGCGGCGGGCGCCCGCCCCGGCCGGCCAGCTCGACGAGGCCTGGACGGCCGTGGTGCAGGCGATCAGCGCCAACCACACCGGCGCCAACCACACCGGTGCGAACAAGGCCGACGCTAACCGGGCCGGCGCCAACCACGCCGGTGCGAACAAGGCCGGCGCCAACCAGACCGGTTCTAACCAGGCCGGCGCCAACCACGCCGGTGTGAACAAGGCCGGCGCCAACCAGACCGGCACCAACCAGGCCGGCGCCAAGCAGGCCGGCATGGACAGGATCGCCGCGAACGAGGCGGGCGCTCACGAAGGCGTACCGCGGCTGCCTCTGATCGTGGGTGGGCGCTCCAGCGGAGCGCGAGTCGCGTGCCGGACCGCGACCACGCTCGGGGCCGCGGGGGTCCTCTGCCTCGCCTTTCCGCTGCATCCGCCGGGCAAGCCCGAGAAGAGCCGCGCCGGCGAGCTGCCCGTCGGCGTGCCCACCCTGGTGCTCAACGGTGATCGAGATCCCTTCGGCGTGCCCCTGGCGACCGCGGACGTCGAGGTGGTCGTCCGGGCCGGCGCCACCCACGACCTGCGTAAAGACGTAAATACGACGGCTGAGTTGGCGGTCGGGTGGCTGCGGAGGCACGGCTGGGCCCATTAGGACGGAATGCAAGTTGCGCTCGCGTGGTTGTACGGGCCGGAGCTTGTACGTCGGAAGGGGTAAATGAGGTGCGAGCCGGGACGGACTTCCTCGAGCGCGAGGGCCCGGAGGTCACTCGGGTGCGGGATCTGCTGAATTCCCCCGATTGGCCGGCCGCGGAGCCCGCGCCCCCATCGGTGAGTGTGAGCACACCGGCGGTTTTCGAGGCCGCTGGTGGGGCACTACCCGTATCCTCGGCGGGGCGGTCGAGGGGAGAGCTCAGGGTGGCCCAGACAGAACGGACCGAGGAGCGCCGGGCGCGCTTCGAGCGGGACGCGTTGCCTTTCGTGGATCAGCTGTACGCGGCTGCCCTGCGGATGACGCGTAATCCCGCGGATGCCGAGGACCTCGTGCAGGAGACCTTCCTGAAGGCGTTCTCCGCGTTCCACCAGTTCGAGGAGGGCACCAACCTCAAGGCCTGGCTGTACCGCATCCTCACGAACACGTACATCAACTCGTACCGGCGCAAGCAGCGCCAGCCGGTGCAGGCGCCGACCGAGGAGATCACCGACTGGCAGCTCGCCTCGTCGGAGTCGCACACGTCGGCCGGTCTGCGCTCGGCCGAGACCGAGGCGCTGGACCGCCTGCCGGACAGCGACATCAAGGAGGCCCTCCAGGCTCTGCCCGAGGATTTCCGCCTGGCCGTCTACCTCGCCGATGTCGAGGGTTTCTCGTACAAGGAGATCGCCGACATCATGGGCACGCCGATCGGCACCGTCATGTCCCGTCTGCACCGTGGCCGGCGCAACCTGCGCAAGACCCTGGAGACGTACGCCGCCGACCGGGGCATCACCCGGTCCGCTTCGGAACCGCAGGAGGCGTGAACCGATGAGCGGCCACGACGACACGCACGACACCGATTGCGACATCGTCCTCTCCGAGGTCTACCTCTACCTCGACCTGGAGTGCAGCGAGGACCGGCGGACGCTGATCCAGAAGCACCTGGACGACTGCGACGGCTGCCTGCGCGAGTACGGCATCGAGCACGAGGTGAAGGCGCTGGTGTCCCGCTGCTGCGGCGACGAGAAGGCGCCCCGCGAGCTGCGTGACCGGCTGCGGGTCAAGCTCGACCAGCTCGAGGTGCAGGTGGAGACGCGCGAGTTCCTGCCCTGACCGGCACAGACACGAAAAAGCCCGGCGGTTCGCCGGGCTTTTTCGTGCGTGACGTCAGCTGTTGGGGCGCTTGCCGTGGTTCGCGCTGCTCTTCTTGCGAGCCTTCTTCTTGCGGGCCTTCTTCGCCATGATCAGCTCCTGTTAGTGCGGTGTTTCCCGCGCTGATCGTAGTCGGCGTTGATACGTGGTTGGATGACGGCACCTAGCCCACAACGCGAAGGAGGATTACCGATGGCCGACGAGATCCGGGCCGAGATGGTGGCGAACGTGTGGAAGGTCGTGGCCTCCGCCGGTGACACCGTGGCCGAGGGCGACACCCTGGTGATCCTCGAGTCGATGAAGATGGAGATCCCCGTGCTCGCGGAGTCGGAGGGCACGGTCGCCGAGCTCGCGGTGCACGAGGGCGACGTGGTCCAAGAGGGCGACCTGATCGCCGTTATCGCTGCTTGAACGACCAGCGCAGCAGCAGGCGGTTGCGGCCGCGCGGGCGCGGGACCACCGGCACCCGGGTCATCGCGGCCGCCAGCTGACGCGTCGACCGGTCGAGCCCGGGCGTGGCCAGGGCCAGCTCGGCCACCGACCGTGCGGCCGGCCGGGACGCCACCTCGGTGAGCCGGGCGGTCACCACCGCTGCCACGTCGTCGCGCGCCGACGGGTCGATCCAGGCCGCGACGATCATCGCGAAGAGGGCGGCCTCGGTCACCCGGTCGAGGCCGCCGTCGAGCAGGGCGAGCAGCCGCCGCCGGCGTGCCGAGTCGAGCCAGGGCTCCTCGGCGCCGTGGTGCAGCAGGCCCAGGCAGGCCCAGATCTCGGCGGCCGCGACGTCGGCCGGCGGGTGCGCCAGCAGCGCGGTCAGCTCCTGGGGCGACAGCATGATCAGCGGTACGGCCGCGTCGTACGCCGCCGGCGGGTGCGCCCAGGACAGCGCGGCCACCTGGCGCAGGCGGCGCGTCGCCTCGGCCGAGGGCTCGCCGGCCGAGAGCGCGTGGCCGCGGGGCAGGGGAGCCGCCGCCGGGGCGCCGCCGAGCCACGAGGCGTCGCGGCAGCAGTCGGCGAGGTCGGTGTGCTCGTGCGACTCGTCGGGGTGGTCGCGGATGTAGTCGGCGAGCCGGACCAGGTGCATCAGGTCGCCGTCGGCGCGGAATCGCAGCCGGTGGGCGGTGTGCACCGCGCAGTCGTAGTCGGGGTCGCGTTCGAGCGCGCGCTCGACCCAGCTGAGCGCGTCCTCGAGGCGGCCGTTGTCGGCCAGGGTGCCGGCGATGTCGGCGTAGACCGAGAGGTCGTCGGGGTCGTGGGCGACCGCCCGGCGCAGCGCGGCGAGCGCCTCGGGCAGGCGGCCGGCGCTACGGTACGCGTACCCCAGCCAGATCTCGCCGAGCTTGGACGGGCGCACCCGGGCGCCGCGGGCGGCCCAGTCGACGGCCAGCTCGTGCTCGCCGACCCGGCGGGCGAGCGCGGACCCGGCGCCGAGCAGCATCGCGTGTTCGGGGTGGGCGGCGATCGCGTGCCGCACCACGGTCAGGTAGGGGCGCAGCGTGGGCGGGGCCGGTTCACCCACCCGGGTGCACAGGCGCATGAGAATCTGGGCGAGCAGGCCGGGCTCGATGCGCACGCCCAGGGCGGGCTCGGCGACCCAGGGCACGCCGGCCCAGTCGGCCGCGGGCGCGTGCCCGCTCGCGGCGGTGAGCAGCGGCAGGCCGTCCTCGGGGCGGCCGGCGGCGGCGAGCAGGTGGGCGCGGGCGGCGAGGCGCCCGGCGGACGTGTGCGGGCCGACCTGGAAGAGGTCGAGGCCACCGCCGGGGCGGGCGGCCAGACGGCTGAGCAGCTCGTGCGCCTCGGGCAGGGCGGGTGCGTGTGCCAGCGCCCCGGCCAGGTGATCGGCTGCTTTCTCTGGCTCGTCCCGCGCCAGAGCAGATCTTGCCTGCTCAAGCGCGCGGTCGGCGGCGCGGCGTACATCCACGGTGCAGAACAGTACGTGGTGGGAGCGAGGATGTCAGCATCCGTTTGCTGCGCATTAGTGCTCGAAACATTGACGATCTAAGCTGTTTCTTGCAAGACTGCGCAGCGATTGCGCGATAGGTGCTCATCAGGGGAGGAACACGTGACACAGCGAGGCCAGGGCATGGCGGCGGACATCGCGGAACAACCCGGTGGTTTCGCCCGGCTGCTCGCGGGTGAGCACGCCGCCGAGATCGCCGCGGTCGCCGCCGAGGTGGCCCGCCGCAAGCCGCGCAACGTGGTCTTCGTCGGCCGCGGCACCTCCGACCACGCCGCGCTCTACGGCGCGTACCTCACCGAGATCCGCCTCGGCCTGCCCGTGGCGAGCGCCTCGCCGAGCGCGATCACGCTCTACGGCGCCCGGCCCGACTTCTCCGGCACCCTCGTGATCGGCGTCAGCCAGAGCGGCGGCTCCCCGGACCTCACCGGCGTGCTCCGGACCGCCCGCGAGACCGGCGGCCTCACCCTCGCGGTGACCAACAACCCGTCCTCGCCGCTCGCCCAGGCCGCCGAGCTGTCGATCGACGTCGCCGCCGGGCACGAGCGGGCCGTCGCGGCCACCAAGACCTACACGGCCGAGCTGCTCGCGCTGCTGCTGCTCGTCGAGGGCATCCGGGCGGGCGACGGCCGGCTCCCCGACGACGAGCGCGCCGCGCTGGACAAGCTGCCCCAGCTCGCCGAGGACGCGCTCGGCGACCCGGCCGCCGACGAGCTCGCCCAGCGCTACCGGTTCGCCTCCCGCATGGTCACGACCGCTCGGGGGTACGCCTACCCGACCGCCCGCGAGGCCGCGCTCAAGCTGATGGAGACCTCGTACCTGCCGGCCCTGTCGTTCTCGGGCGCCGACCTGCTGCACGGGCCGCTGGCGATGACCGACCCCGACGTGCCGGTGCTGGCCGTGGTCGGCGACGGCCCGGGCGGGCGCTCGATGCGCGACGTGGTCGCCCGGCTGGCCGAGCGCCGGGCCGACGTGGTGACGGTCGGTGCGACCGACGTGACCGGCGCCTCCGGGCGGCTGGCCGTGCCCGCGGTGGCCGACGAGCGCTACAGCGCCCTGCTCGACATCCTCCCCCTGCAGAAGCTGGCCCTCGCCCTGGCGCTGGCCCGTGGCGAGGACCCCGACGCGCCTCGCGGCTTGAAGAAGGTCACCACGACTCTTTAGGCAAGCGGAAACACGGACGTGGAAAGCTTGCTGCGTGTCCACGTTGCGTGATCTGGCCGAGGAACACACCTCCCTGGGCCCTGCCGACATCGACCACCTGCACCGGCTCGCGGGTGACTGGCAGCTGCTGTCCGACCTCTCCTTCGCCGACCTGCTCCTCTGGGTGCCGGTGAAGCGGGAGGACGGGCAGCCGCGGGAGTACCTGTGCGTCGCGCAGGTGCGGCCCAACAGCGCGCCCACCGCGTACCAGGACGATCAGGTCGGCAAGATCGTGGGCGGCCCGGAGGTGGCGCACCTGGACATCGCCTTCACCCAGGAGCGCATCTGGCGTGAGGGCGACCCGGTGTGGTACGGCGACACCCCCGCCCGGCACGAGGCGATCCCCGTACGGCTGCGCGACGAGACCGCGCGCGAGGAGGGCTGGAGCCAGGTGATCGCGGTGATCGGCCGGGACACCAACCTCTCCACCGCGCGCACCCCCAGCCAGCTGGAGCTCAACTACCTCACCACCGCCGACGACCTGGCCCAGATGGTCGCCGACGGCACCTTCCCGCCGCCGCGGCACCCGGGCGAGACCACGTCCGCGCCCCGGGTCGGCGACGGCCTGGCGCGTCTCGACGCCGGGGGCAAGGTGACGTACGCGAGCCCGAACGCGCAGTCGGCGTTCCGGCGCCTCGGCTTCAACGCGCACCTGGTCGGCGAGGAGCTCTCGATGCTGATCAGCCGGCTCGCCGCCGATCCGCTGGAGGGCAACGACGCGGCCGAGCGCATCCTCGCCGCGCTCCGGGGCGAGTTCCCGCCCCGGCAGGAGGTGGAGGCGCGCGGCGCGACCGTGCTGACCCGGGCGCTGCCGCTGCTGCCGGCCGGCGTGCCGATCGGGGCGCTCGTGCTGGTGCGCGACGTGACCGAGGTGCGCCGCCGGGACCGCGCGCTGATGACCAAGGACGCGACGATCCGCGAGATCCACCACCGGGTCAAGAACAACCTCCAGACGGTCGCCGCGCTGCTGCGCCTCCAGGCCCGCCGGGTGGACGCCCCCGAGGCCCGGATGGCGCTCCAGGAGTCGGTGCGCCGGGTCGCCTCCATCGCGCTGGTGCACGAGACGCTGTCGATGTCGAGCGACGAGGCGGTCGAGTTCGACGGCATCGTCGACCGGGTGGCGACCGCGGCGACCGAGGTGGCAGCGACCAGCATCCAGGTCAAGATGCGGCGCGAGGGCACATTCGGCGTGTTGCCCGCCGAGATCGCCACGTCGCTGGTGATGGTGCTCAACGAGCTGCTGATCAACGCGGTCGAGCACGGCTTCCCGGCGAACGAGGACGAGGACGGCGAGCCGGAGCCGCCGTCGCCCAGCGAGGTGGGCGAGGTGGTGGTGTCGGCCCACCGGTTCCGCAAGCAGCTGCACGTCACGGTCGCCGACAACGGGCAGGGCCTGCCGGAGGGGTTCGACGCGGGCGGGCGGCTCGGCCTCCAGATCGTGCGGGCGCTGGCCACCGGCGAGCTGCGCGGCAGCATCGAGCTGCGCAATCGCGCTGGTGGCGGCACCGAGGCGGTGCTCGTGGTGCCGCTCGGCAAGAGGTGAGCCGAGAGGTGATCTATGCCGCGTGACACATTCTCGAAATCTGGACCACACTGGCCGAGATTGGTCGGGCGTGAGAGGCTAGCCGACATGACCGCTGCAGTTGACCGCCGCTTCGTGGCCCGCCGCCACGTTGACTACGGGCGTGTCCGCAGCGCGATGTGTCCGGCTTCCTGACGCCGCCCGATTGTGTTCCGGGCGCGCGAGACGCGGCCGGCCACTCCTGACACTGACGTCGCGAGTCCTCTCCACGGCCCCAGCGTCCTCCCGCGCCCACCCTAGCCCGGAGGACCGCCGACATGGCGCCCAGCAGCACACCCGCCGTCCCCGCCGCCCGCCCCCGCAAGGCGCGTGGCGAGGGCCAGTGGGCGCTCGGACACCGTGAGCCGCTGAACCCCAACGAGCGGATCAAGAAGGACGACAACCCGCTCAACGTTCGCGCCCGCATCGAGAACATCTACGCCCACGGCGGCTTCTCGTCGATCGACCCGCAGGACCTGCGCGGCCGTTTCCGCTGGTGGGGGCTTTACACCCAGCGCAAGGCCGGCATCGACGGCGGGCGCACGGCCGTGCTCGAGCCGCACGAGCTCGAGGACGAGTTCTTCATGCTCCGCGTCCGCGTCGACGGCGGCGCGCTGAGCCTCGCCCAGCTTCGCACCATCGCGGAGATCTCGCGGGAGTTCGGCCGCGACACCGCCGACATCACCGACCGGCAGAACATCCAGCTCCACTGGATCCGCGTCGAGGACGTGCCGGAGATCTGGCGCCGGCTCGAGGCGGTCGGCCTGCAGACCACCGAGGCGTGCGGTGACTGCCCGCGCGTCGTGCTCGGCTCGCCGGTCGCCGGGGTGGCGGCCGACGAGGTCGTCGACGCGACGCCCGCGATCGACGAGATCCTCAAGCGCTACATCGGCGACCCGCGCTACTCCAACCTGCCGCGCAAGTTCAAGTCGCAGATCTCCTGGCTGGCCGACGGGCCCTACGAGACCAACGACATCTCGCTGGTCGGCGTCGTCCACCCGCAGCACGGCCCCGGCTTCGACCTCTGGGTCGGCGGCGGCCTGTCCACCAACCCGCGCCTCGCCGAGCGCCTCGGCGTCTGGGTCCCGCTCGAGGAGATCCCGGACGTCTGGGAGGGCGTGGTCGGCATCTTCCGCGACTACGGATACCGGCGGCTGCGCAACCGCGCCCGGCTCAAGTTCCTGCTCGCCGACTGGGGCGTCGAGAAGTTCCGCGAGGTGCTCGAGAAGGAGTACTTGGGCAAGGCCCTCATCGACGGGCCGCCGCCGGAGCTGCCGGCCAAGCCGATCGACCACATCGGCGTGCACCGGCAGAAGGACGGGCTCAACTACATCGGCGCCGCTCCGGTGGTCGGCCGGACGTCCGGCACCCAGCTCGCGCGGCTTGCCGACGTCGTCGAGGAGCACGGCTCCGACCGGGTGCGCCTCACGGCGTACCAGAAGCTCCTGGTCCTCGATGTCGCCGATGACAAGGTCGAGTCCCTGATCGGCGGGCTGCGCGCGATCGGGCTGGAGGCCCGCCCGTCCTCGTGGCGCCGCGGCACGATGGCCTGCACCGGCATCGAGTACTGCAAGCTCGCCATCGTCGAGACCAAGGCGCGCGGCGAGGAGCTGGTGGCCCGGCTCGAGGAGCGGCTGAAGGACTTCGACGCCGACATCTCGATCCACATCAACGGCTGCCCGAACGCCTGCGCCCGCACCCAGGTCGCCGACATCGGCCTCAAGGGCCAGCTGGTGATGAACGCGCACGGCGAGCAGGTCGAGGGCTTCCAGGTGCACCTCGGCGGCGGCCTCGGCATGGCGCAGGGGCAGACGTCCGGCTTCGGCCGCAAGCTGCGCGGTCTCAAGGCCACGGCGGAGGAGCTTCCGGGGTACGTGGAGAAGCTCGCCCGCAACTACCTCGGCGACCGGGCGTCGTCCGACGAGACGTTCGCCCACTGGGTGCTCCGCGCCGACGAGGAGCTCCTGAAATGAGCGACGCCAGATCCACCCCTCTCTACTGCCCCTACTGCGGGGAAGAGGACCTCTACCCGAACGAGGCATCGCACGGCGCGTGGGAGTGCCACTCCTGCGCCCGCGTTTTCACGGTGAAGTTCAACGGCTTGCTATCTCGGGGAGTCAAGAAATGACCATCGTGGCCGCCACCTCTCTCAACCTGGTCAATCTCGGCGCACCGGCCGCCGCCCAGGACCCCACCCGCCGCTCCCGCGACGAGCTGGAGGCGCTCGCCCGCGACGCGGCGCGCGAGCTCGAAGGCGCCCCCGCCGAGGTGATCGCCAAGTGGGCGACCGACACCTTCGGCGACCGCTTCTGCGTGACCAGCTCCATGGCCGACGCGGTCGTGGCGCATGTCTTCTCGCGCGTCTCGCCCGGCGTCGACGTGGTCTTCCTCGACACCGGCCTGCACTTCCCCGAGACGCTGAAGGTGCGCGACATCGTCGCCGCCACGATGAACGTCAACGTCCGCTCGATCCGGCCCCGGCTGACGGTCGGCCAGCAGGACGGCGAGTACGGTCCCCGGCTGTTCGCCCGCAACCCCGACGAGTGCTGCTTCCTGCGCAAGGTGGAGCCGCTGGAGCGCGCCCTGGCCGACTACGACGCGTGGGCCACCGGCCTGCGCCGCGACGAGTCGCCGACCCGCGCCAACACGCCGGTGGTCGCGTTCGACGCCAAGAAGGGCAAGGTCAAGGTCAACCCGATCGCGGCGTGGACCCAGGCCGACGTCGACCGCTACATCAGCCGCTGGAACGTGCCGGTCAACGAGCTGTTCAAGAAGGGCTACGGCTCGATCGGCTGCTGGCCGTGCACCCGGCGCACCAAGGCCGGCGAGGACCCGCGTGCCGGCCGCTGGGCGATGTTCGAGAAGACCGAATGCGGTCTGCACGTCTGACCGTCCTGCTGGTCGCGCACGGCAGCCGCGACCCGCGGGCCGCCGCCTCCACCGAGGCGCTGGCCCGCGCGGTGCGGCGCTCGCGCCGTGACTGGGACGTCCGCGCGTCATATCTGGACCACGCGGGGCCGCGCCCCCTGGACGTCCTCTCGGCCCTGCCGGCGGGTTCCCGGGTCGTCGTGGTGCCGTTGCTGTTGACGGCGGCCTATCACGGGCGCGTGGACGTGCCCGCGGTCGTGGAGGCCGCGGCCACCCTGCCGATCCAGGTGACGCTCGCCGAGGTCCTCGGCCCCACCGATCGGGACGTCTCGGGGCTGCTGCTCGGCGGGCTGATCCAGCGCCTGCCGGTCGACGGGCTCGACGGCGTGGTGCTCGCCGCCGCCGGCACGCGCGACGCGGCGGCGCGCGAAACGATCACGTGGGCCGCGGAGGCCCTCAGCGCCCGCCTGAGCCTCCCGTGCGCCGTCGCCTATGCCTCGGGTGCCCTTCCGCGCCCCGGCGGTGCTGTGAGCGCCCTGCGGGGCCGGGTCGGAATGGCGGCCTACTTCCTCGCTCCCGGTTACCTCTACGACCTCGCGGTGCGCTCGGCCCTCGACGCCGGGGCCGTGGCGATCGCTCCGCCGCTCGGTGACGCGCCCGATCTCGTACGCCTCGTGATCTCCCGCGTGGCCATGACGCAGAGTCACTATCCCGTTGCCGCATAAGGCCGCGACGGTGCGTATGGAGAATGTGGACCATTCGTGGCGGCGGTCGGCAATTTCGAGATCATTTCGTGGATTCTCGATGGAACCCAACGTGATCGAATTGGCGCGCTCGGCGAACCCTCAAGGATCCTCTCAGGATTCGGCGCGCTCAGTAATCGACCGGAAACAGCAAGACGCCCCGGTGCCGATCGGCCCGGGGCGCAAATGCTGTGGGGGATTTGGTTCAGGCGGTGGGAGCGCCGACCCGCAGGCCGCCGCGACGCTTCACGGCGCGCCGCTCGTCTTCGCTCATCCCGCCCCAGACGCCGGCGTCCTGACCCGACTCGAGCGCCCACGAGAGGCAGTCCTCGGTCACCGGGCACCGCCGGCACACGGCCTTGGCCTGCTCGACCTGCAGGAGCGCGGGGCCGGACGTCCCGATCGGGAAGAACAGCTCCGGGTCCTCGTCGCGGCAGATCGCATCGTGACGCCAGTCCATGGCGGCAACACTCCTTGTTTCGGATGGGGTAATGAATCGCGTTACTGGTTTACCTATGCATGCGCGTGGGCGGCCGGTGGGCTGGAACCCTCCGCTCGCCGTGCGTCAGCAAGCCTTTTGTGTTAGCGGAAGCCGTTCGGCGCATCCGAATTAGGAACGCACGCAAGCAGCAACCGGTTACTTCATATCGCTTGTGAATGCTTTCACGAACTCTGGCGATGTCAAGGGTAGCGCCAGAAGTTTCTCCCGGCGGGTGAGCTGGCTCACGGCCCCTTTGTCCGGTTCTGGGGCTACTGCCAGGACCGAGTGACGAACGCTCCCATCAATGTAGTACGGTCCCGGCCCTTCTGCCGCTCTTTTGACCGACTTTCTGTAACAGATCGTGAGGTTGGCTACCCAGTCATCAGCAGATCACACGCAGTGCCTCGGGAACGGACACGAAGTGCACCTTCTGGCGCTCGCCGAGATAGTCGCCGTCGAGTTGGAAGGGCTGCGGACGCGACGCCACCACGGTGAATTCGTCCTGGTCGTGCAGTTGCAGCACCTGCTTGCCACTGGGATCGCCCTTGCGCGTGGCGAGTTGAGCCATCGTGCGTGTCGTGCTGGTCACCGCGAGACCACGCAGCGCGAGCACGTCGAGGCCGCGGTCGAACGAGGCGCTGGGGTTCGGGTTGATCGGGCGGTCGCCGAGATAGGTCCAGGGCGCCGTGTTCTGCACGATGACCGTGCCGAGGTCGCTCTCGGCCGGCTCGCCGGGCCGCTCGATGGTCAGCGGCGGGGTCTTGCGGTCGTCGCCGAAGAACTGGCCGACGATCGAGCGGAAGTAGAGGGCCGGCGTCGACGTACGCCCGCGCAGCCGGGCCTGCTCGACGCGGCGCACCACGGCGGCGTCGAAGCCGACGCCGGCGGCGAAGGTGAAGTAACGGTCGTCGGCCCGGCCCAGGCCGATCACCCTGTGCCGCCCGTCGCGCAGGCCGTCGAGGATCACGCTGGTGCCCTCGGCCCAGTCGCGGGGCAGGCCCAGCGCCCGGGCGAAGACGTTGGTGGAGCCGCCGGGCACCACCGCGAGCGCCGGCAGGGCCTGGGCGCGCGAGCCGGTCATGCCGCTCAGCGCCGCCTCGGCGGTCATCAGGCCGTTGACCGCCTCGTTGACCGTGCCGTCGCCACCGAGCGTGACCACCACGTCGACGCCGCTCTCGGCGGCCGTGCGGGCCAGGGCGGTGGCGTGGCCGCGGCGGGTCGTGTACTCCACCGACAGGTCCACGGCGCTGCGCAGGGCACGGACCAGGACGTCCCGGCTGCGCTCGCTGGTGGTCGTAGCCTTGGGGTTGACCAGCAGTAACGCTCGCATGCGCGGCACTGTACCCGGGAAGCGCCCGAAACACTGTCGGTATGGTGCTGCTGTGACCGGTGAGAAGTCAGTCGTTGACAACCCCTCGACCCTGGTGTGGGCGGTGCGGCTGCTCTACCTGGAGTGCGCCGCCCTGGCCGCGCTCACGGTGTGGCTGCTCGTCCTCGATCTGACGAGTGACGACGTGAACGTGGGCGTGGCGGCGTCGCTGACCGTCCTCGCCGCGATCGGCGTCGTCTTCGTCTTCTTCGTCGCCCGCTTCCTCGGGCAGCGGCGGCGCGGCAGCCGCGGCCCGGCGATCGTCATCCAGCTCTTCATGATCGCTACGGGCGGCTTCCTCATCCAGGTGAATCCGCTCTGGCTAGGTGTTGTGCTGATGGCCCTGGGCGTGCTTGTGGGTCTTCTGGTCGTGCTTCCGGCAAGTACGAGAGCACTGGGCATCGATTAACTCACCTGATTACGGGTATCAGGGCCTACCCTGTGGGAGTGACCGGATCAACGGTGCGGCCGCCCGCGTATCAGTTGCTGGCGGACGAGTTACGGGCGGACATCACCTCGGGACGACTGCAGCCCGGCGAGCGACTGCCGCCGGAGCCGGAGCTGTGCGTCAAGACCGGCGTCAGCCGCAGCACGGTCCGGGAGGCATTACGCCTGCTGGCGAGCCAGCATCTGATCGTGACCACCCGCGGCGTCACCGGCGGGAGCTTCGTCGCGCATCCCGATGCCGAGCAGCTCGCCGACGGGCTCGCCACCGGGTTCACGCTGCTGACCAACTCGGCCGACGTCGGCCTCGCCGACCTGCTCGAGCTGCGCAGGGCGCTGGAGGTGCCGGCCGCCGGGCTCGCCGCGGTGCGCCGCGACGACGAGCACCTGGCCGAGATACACGGCGCGCTCTTCGACCCGGCGATCGACGACTTCGACACGATGCTGGCGGCGCACGCCACGTTCCACATGGCGGTGGCCAAGGCGACCGGCAACCCGCTTTTCGAGCTGGTGGTGCGGCCGCTCTATCACGCGTCGTTCGGCGAGGAGGTCATCGACAACCTGCCGCCGGGCTATTGGCGGCAGATCGACGCGGACCACCGGCTGCTGCTCGACTGCCTGTCGATGCGCGACGCGGAGTCGGCGACGAAGGCCGCGGCGCGGCACTTGGATTACATCGCGGCGGTCACGCGCTAGACGTTCACCCGGCGCGTCACGAGGCGGATCGTGGCGCGCTGGCCCGTCGCCTCGGCGGTGGCCGACGTGGTGAGGGCGGTCAGCACCTTCCACGCGAAGGACGACTCGGCGGGCAGCTTGGCCCCGCGCACGGTCGTCACGGTGACCTCGACGGTCAGGGCGTCCTCGGTGACGGCGAAGCGGCAGTCGAGCTCGGCGCCGCGGGTCGCTATGGCGAGAAGCATCGCGCACGCCTCGTCGACGGCGATGCGCAGGTCCTCGATCTCGTCGAGGGCGAAGTGGAGCCGGGCGGCGAGGCCGGCCGTGGCGGTGCGCAACACGCCGAGGTATCCACCGTCGGCGGGCACGGTGAGCATGACGACGTCGTCGCCGATCGCCGGATCCGGGTGTGCGTCCGTCAGAGTCACCGTGTCATCCTCCCAACGCCACGGACTCTAGCCGCTGGCCGGAAGCGACGCGACGACGGCAGGCGCTGTGCGCGCCCACCGCCGTCGCGGAGCTCACGCCTGCTTGGTCTCCCAGAAGATCTTGGAGATCTCCTCGATCTTGGCGAGCAGCTGGTCGCCGACGGCCGGGTCGAGCGAGCCCTTGGCGCCCGCGGCGCCGGCCAGCTTGGTGGCCTCGTTGAACAGCTGGTGCAGCTGCGGGTACTTCTCGAAGTGCGGCGCCTTGAAGTAGTCGGTCCACAGCACCCAGAGGTGGTGCTTCACGAGCTCGGCCCGCTGCTCCTTGATCAGGATGGCGCGGGTGCGGAACTCCGGGTCGGTGTTCGCCTGGTACTTCTCCTGAATCGCCTTGACCGACTCGGCCTCGATACGGGCCTGGGCCGGGTCGTAGACGCCACAGGGCAGGTCGCAGTGGGCGCTGACCACGGTCTTAGGCATGAGGAAACGCGGAAGTCGCATCAGGACTCCTCCATACGGGTTGCGATGATCCGTGGTTGACACTACCCCTTACACCTACTCGGTAACGCGACGGAGGACGGATGCCTTCACCACTGTTCGCGGTTCTCGTCCGCGGACCCTCGATGGCGCCGACCCTGCGTTCCGGCGACGCGCTGCTCGTGCGGCGGGGTGCTCGCCACGCGCGGCCGGGCCGGATCGTCGTGGCCCGCTTCCGCTCCCGGCCCGACCTACTCGTCGTCAAGCGCGCGGTGCGGGAACAGGACGGCGGCTGGTGGATCGAGGGGGACAACTCCCTGGTGGAGGACGACTCCCGGGCGTACGGGGTGGCGGATGTCATCGGCCGGGTGTTAATTCGCTACTATCCGCGCCTCGGTCGGCTACGTTAGGGTTCGGTCGTAGCAGCGCACACTCGCGCTGCTACAGCTGTTACGGGTGATCCCCGCATCGCGTCCCGGTCCGGCGCACACTTTCGCCGTGCGATCGGTGAACGCCTCGACAACGTCCTGATGCCGGTTGGAGTCACCGTGTCCTACTTCAGTTTCGAGCTCGATCCCGCCCTCGCCGCCGACCCCGTCTTCGACCTCCACAAGCGCGGCAAGATGGAGATCAACGCGACCGTCCCGCTGGCGAGCCGCGATCACCTCTCCCTCGCGTACACCCCCGGCGTCGCCCGCGTCTGCGAGGCCATCGCCGACGACGAGGCGCTCGCCGACGACTACACGTGGACGGCCAACACGGTCGCCGTGGTCACCGACGGCTCCGCGGTGCTCGGGCTCGGCAACATCGGCCCCAAGGCCGCGATGCCGGTCATGGAGGGCAAGGCGATCCTCTTCAAGCAGTTCGGCGGCGTCGACTCGATCCCGATCTGCCTCGGCACGCAGGACGTCGAGGGCATCATCGCCGCGGTCAAGGCGATCGCGCCGTCGTTCGGCGGCATCAACCTCGAGGACATCAGCGCGCCGCGCTGCTTCGAGATCGAGCGCCGGCTCGACGCCGAGCTCGACATCCCGGTCTTCCACGACGACCAGCACGGCACGGCGGTGGTCACGCTGGCCGCGCTGCGCAACGCCGCCAAGCTGCTCGGGCGCCGCTTCGCCGACCTGCGCATCGTGATCAGCGGTGCCGGCGCGGCCGGGGTGGCGATCACCCAGACGCTGATCGCGGCGGGCGTCGAGGGCGCGAACGTCATCGTCTGCGACTCGCGGGGCATCATCCACACCGAGCGCGGCGACCTCACTTCGGTGAAGGCCGAGCTGGCCGCGACGACCAACCTCTCCGGCCGTACGGGCGGCATCGCCGAGGCGCTGATCGGAGCGGACGTGCTGATCGGGGTCTCCGGCGGCGCGATCGCCGAGAGCGCGATCGCCGGCATGGCGCCGGGCGGCATCATCTTCGCCCTGGCCAACCCGACGCCCGAGGTGGCGCCGGAGGTCGCCCACAAGTACGCGGCGATCGTCGCGACCGGCCGCAGCGACTTCCCCAACCAGATCAACAACGTGCTGGCGTTCCCGGGCATCTTCCGCGGCACGCTCGACGTGCGCGCCTCCACGATCACCGCCCGCATGAAGGTCGCGGCCGCCGAGGCGATCGCCGACGTGGTCTCCGACGACCTGCGCCCCGACGCGATCGTGCCGTCGCCGCTCGACCCGCGCGTCGCTCCGGCGGTCGCCGCCGCGGTGGCCGCCGCCGCCGAGGCCGACGGGGTGGCCCGGCGGAGCGCTCCGGAGCCGGCCTCCTCGCAGACCCGCCCGGCCGTCACGTCCTGACCGCCCGGCCGCCGGCGGCCTGCTCGTGGCCGCTTGATTGACGGCCGCCTGCTCGTGGCCGCTTGATTGACGACCGCCTGCTCGTGGCCGCTTGATCGACGGTCGCCTGCTCGTGGCCGCTTGATCGACGGTCGCCTACTCCTGGTCGCTTGATTGACGGCCCGCCGTGCTTCGAAAAGCGCGGCGGGCCGTTAATGTCTTCGGCTATGCGCGCCGCCTACGCCATCGCCGCCGATCCCGCCAACCCGCGCTCCGCGCTCCGCGTGGGCGACATGCCCGAGCCGACCCCGCCGGACGGCTGGGTGACCGTCGAGGTGCGGGCGGCCTCCCTCAACCAGCACGACCTGTGGTCGCTGCGCGGCGTGGGCCTGCCCGCCGACCGGCTGCCGATGATCCTCGGCTGCGACGCGGCCGGCGTCGACCCCGAGGGCAACGAGGTCGTCATCTACCCGGTGGTCGCCGACGGCGCCGACCCGCGCGGCCTGTCGCTGCTCTCCGAACGGCATCCGGGCACGCTCGCCGAACGGGTGGCCGTGC
Source organism: Paractinoplanes deccanensis (assembly GCF_016862115.1). GTDB lineage: Bacteria > Actinomycetota > Actinomycetes > Mycobacteriales > Micromonosporaceae > Actinoplanes > Actinoplanes deccanensis. The sequence continues at coordinate 1,967 of NZ_BOMI01000183.1, read as the reverse complement.
CGCCCGAGAGCCTGGTGGCCAAGCCCGCCGGGCTGTCGTTCGTGGACGCGGCGTGCCTGCCCACGGCCTGGCTCACGGCGTACCACATGCTGACCACGCGAGGCCGGGCCGACGAGGCCTCCGCGGTGCTCGTGCAGGGCGCCGGCGGCGGGGTGGCGACGGCGGCGGTCGCGCTCGCCGTGGCGATGCGCAAGAGGGTGTACGCGACCAGCCGCGACCCGCAGAAGCGCGAGCGCATCGCGGAGCTCGGCGCCACGGCGGTCGAACCGGGCGCCCGGCTCCCCGAGCGTGTCGACCTGGTGATCGAGTCGGTCGGCGCACCCACCTTCGACCACTCGATGAAGTGCAGCGCGCCCGGCGCCCGCATCGTCGTCTGCGGCGCCACGGGGGGCCATCTGGCCACCGTGGACCTGCGGCGCCTGTTCGCCATGCGGCTCGACATCCTGGGCAGCACGATGGGCACCAGGGACGAACTGTCGGCGCTGCTCGACCTGCTCGTCTCCACCGGCGTCCGGCCGATCGTCGACTCCACGTACGGCTTCAGCGCGGTGGGTGACGCCTTCGCCCGCCTGGAGTCGGGCGAGATCTTCGGCAAGATCGTGGTGGACCTGCTGCACTGAGGCTCTTCCTGACCTTGTTGCGGCGGGCCGTCGCCTCTTGGCCTTTGTCACGGGGCGTCGTTGGTTTGGGGCGGCCTCTGTCACGGGGAGTGGTGGGTATCGCTCGCCCTTTGTCGCAGCGGGTCGAGGGTTCGCTCGGACTTTGTCACGGTGGGTCGTCGGTTTCGGGCCGCGCCTGTCAGGGCAGCTCGTCGTCCAGGGTGGCCACGCCGCCCCGACGGGCGTCCGGACCGAGCCGTTCGCGGGCGGCCGTGTCGCCGTACAGGCTCCATCGCCAGAAATCGGTGGTGGTCGTGGACACGACGTCGAACGCCGCGCCCGTCGCGATGTGGCCGCCCTGCGTGACGCTGAGGAAGGCCTTGGGCCACGGCACCGCGTTGTAGGCCGCGCGTCCTTCGCCGTAGCCGACCACCTGATCACGCCGGCCGTGCACGAAGAGCAGCGGCGCCGCCGCCCCGCTGAACGGCGACCCGAGCACCTGCCGGCCGGCCAGCACGACCCCGGCGACCAGGCGCTCGTCCCGGCTGCTGCTGAACATGCCGATCGTGGTCACCCCGCCCGCCGAGTGCCCCGCGGCCGCGACGCGCTGCGGGTCGGCGGCGGTTTCCGTCAAGACCTGGGTGATGACGTACGAGGCGTCGGCCGGCTGATTGAGCACGTCGATCACGTTGAACTCGCGCGCACCCGCCGAAGTGTGCGGATAGGCCGGCGCGGCCACCACGAACCCGGCGCGCGCCCACGAGCTCAGCAGATCGCTGTAGCTGCTCGGGCTCGCGGAGAGGCCGTGGCTGAAGTGGATGAGCGGGAAAGGCCCATCGCTCTTCGGAAACCAGACGGTGGTCGGCAGGGGACGGTCGGCACCGCGCTTCAACGCCAGCCGGCGGGTCCCGACCGCGAACCGCGTCGTGGGCGCCCGCCCCGCCGGCCTCGTCGGCGGCGTCGCGGTCGCCTCTTGCCCCTGGGTCGCCAGCCCCGAGCTCGCGAGAGATGTCGGATTTGTCGCCACATTTGGCGTGCGCGACGCTTGATCGGCACGCTGCGACGTGCAGCCGGCGAGCGCCACGGCTCCGAGTCCGAGAACCACAGTACGGCGATGCATCCGTACCATTCTGGCGCGCTTCACTTCGTCATGGTGCCTACGTTCCGATGTGCCTTCCCGTTTCCGGCGCTCGCCCATCTCCAGAATCGCCCGACCTCCGGCGTCCGCTCTGGGTCCGGTGTTCATTTTGGCTGTGGTGTCTGTTTTGGGTCTGGCTCTCGTCTCGGCTGCGGTGTCCGCTTCGAGTCCGGCGCGGGTCTCAGCTTCGGCTCTGGGTCCGGCTCCGGCTCTGGGTTCGGCTCCAGGTC
>NZ_BOMI01000182.1 GCF_016862115.1 Paractinoplanes deccanensis | reverse complement strand
GCGCTCTGGGTCCGGCTCTGGGTCCGGCTCTGGGTCCGAGTCCGGCGGCGGGTCCGGGTTCGGGTTCGGGTTCGGGTCAGCCGAGCGTCCCGCGGAGGAAGTCGGTGGTGGTCGCCAGCATGGCGGCGTAGCCGCGGTCGCCCGGGCGCAGGTAGGTGCCGTGCGAGTCGCGGCGCATGAGGATGTACGACTTCGGCCACGGCACGCGGTCATAGGCGGCGCGGCTGACCTTCACCGGCACCACCGGATCGGCCTTGCCCTGTATGAACAGCATCGTGGCCGGCGGCCCCGCGAACGCCCCCGGCGCGGCCCACCCGGCCAGGATGACTCCTGCCCGCAGCCGCGGATCGTGTCCCGCCACGAAGAGTCCGCTGGTCGTGTACCCGCCCGCCGAATGCCCCAAGGCCGCGATCCGTTCGGTGTCGATGTGCCCGCTCAAGGCGTCCCGGCGGTCCACGTCGAGCCGCAGGACTTCCCGGAGCACATGCCGAGCGTCGTCCGGCTGGCGCACGATGTCGCCACGGTCGAAGCGCGGCGCGAACTCACTCGTGTGCGGATAGGTGGGCGCCGCCACCACGAAGCCCGCAGCCGCCCACGACGAGAGCGCGGCGGCGAAACGCTCCGGCGAGCTTCGCAGCCCATGGCTGAACAACACCAACGGAAACCGCCCTGCCGCAGGGACTCGCTGGGTCTTCGCGCGCCCACTCCGCCCGCCACCATGCCCCGCCGTGGGCCGGGCGGCCGGATAGAACACCAAGGTGGTCAGTGGCCGGCCCGCCCGCATGAGGTGAAGGATGCGCAGCCCCACCGGATAAGACGCTGCTTCCCGCACACCACCCTTCTCGGGCATCCGGGACGTCGGCTGCCCGTCCGCGTGCCGCGCCTCGGCATTTGCCGTCTCTGGGTGGTCCGCCTCGGGGAGCCCTGCTTCGCGCTGCCTCTCCTGGCGCCTGTCCCCGGAATGCCCCACCTGCTGACGCCCCGGCGCGTCTCCACCGACACAGGCGGCCGCCGGCAGCGACAGTCCCAGCACGCCGATCCAGGCGGCAACCAGCCGGACAGCGGTCGCCCGGGAGGTCCGATCGGGGCCCTTTGCTCCCATGCGGCGACGTTACGGCCGGCCCCTCCCACGTTGGGGTGATATCCCCGATCGAGTGCGTCCGACCTGGTACTCGCGTTGCGGGGACGCGCCGAGGACTCGGCAGGCGTGCCTTGTTTCGCTATGGTCTCTCGCATGTCTGACAACAGAGTCGACCCGAGCGGCAACACCGAGGCGTTCCGCGCCTTCACCGACCAGACCCCTCAGGAGCAGGCCCCCGCCTCCAAGACCCCGCTGATCATCGGCGCCGTGGCCGTGGCCGTGGTCCTCATCGCCCTGATCGCCTGGCTCGTAGCCTGAATTCGGCTCGGCGCGGGGCCATCCCCGCGCCGACCCGCCGATCCGGCGCGCCCCACCGGCAGGCCCGCAAAGCGCCCACCTTATGCCGACGGCCCCGAAACCATCCCACGCGCAAACCCACGCCGCGCCCGAGCCTGCCCTGCGCCTCCGGACTCGGCCCGCGTCTCCGGAGCCGACTCACGTTCCGCGCCTGGCCCACGCCTCCGCGCCTGGCCCACGCCTCCGCGCCTGGCCCACGCCTCCGCGCCTGGCCCACGCCTCCGCGCCTGGCCCGCGTCTCCGGACCCGGCCCGCGTCTCCGGGACCTAGCCCATACCTCGCGGCTCGGGCGTCCGCGGATGCGCGACTGCCGGGTCAG
>NZ_BOMI01000181.1 GCF_016862115.1 Paractinoplanes deccanensis | reverse complement strand
CGGGGCAGGGACAGCGCCGTGCGGGACTGGTCGGCGATCTCCAGTTCTTCGTCAGTGGGGACCACGCAGACCGGGATGCGGGTGCCGTCGGGGGAGATGACTCTGTCGTTGGCCTCGTTGCGGGATGGGTCCACGGCTATGCCGAGGGGCTCCAGGCCCGACAGGGCGGCGGCGCGGACGGGGGCTGAGTTTTCGCCCACGCCGGCGGTGAAGGTGATGGCGTCCACGCGGCCGAGGACGGCCATGTAGGCGCCGACGTATTCGCGGATGCGGCGGCAGTAGACGTCGAACGCCAGGGTGGCGGCCTCGTCGCCCTGTGCGCGGCGCTTGATGACGGCGCGCAGGTCGTTCTCGCCGGTGAGGCCGAGCAGGCCGGCGTGGCGGGTCAGGGAGTTTTCGATCTCTTCGATGGGCAGGCCGGCGACGCGGTGGAGCTGGAAGACGACCGTCGGGTCGATGTCGCCGCTGCGGGTGCCCATGACGAGGCCGCCCTGCGGGGACATGCCCATCGACGTGGCGACGCTCTGGCCGCCGCGGACGGCGCAGGCGCTCGCGCCGTTGCCGAGGTGCAGGGTGATCACGTTGGTGTCGCCGGGCGAGCGGCCGAGCAGGGCGGCGGTCTGGCGGGCCACGTAGGCATGTGAGGTGCCGTGGAAGCCGTACCGCCGGATCTGCCACCGCTCGGCGAGCGATGCGTCGATCGCCCAGGTGACGCCCTCAGGCGGGATCGTGGCGTGGAAGGCCGTGTCGAAGACGGCCACCTGGGGCACGTCGGGCAGCAGCTTGCGGGCCACCTCGATGCCGGTCAGGGCGGCCGGATTGTGCAGTGGCGCGAGCGGCACCAGCGACTCGATGCGGGCGACCACCTCGTCGTCGATGACGGTGGGTGCACTGAACTCCGGCCCGCCGTGCACCACCCGGTGACCGACGGCGGCGAGCCCCGCCAGGTCGACCGCATCCATGATCTGTTGCAGCGCCGCCCGATGGTCGGCCGTGTCGCCGCCGGGCTCGCCGATCCGCTCGATGAGGCCCTTGGCCACGGTGGAGGAGCCGTCGAAGAGCCGGTATTTCACCGACGAGGAACCGGAGTTGAGCACCAGCACCCGGGTCATGAGGTCACCGCCGCGACGTCGAATCTGATCATGCAGGAGAGGAAGTCGATCATGTGGGAGCGGGGTGAGTGCTTCATCGGGCCGCTGCCTGGATGGCCGTGATGGCCACCGTGTTGACGATGTCCTTGACGGTGGCTCCGCGGGACAGGTCGTTGACCGGGCGGCGCAGGCCCTGCATGACGGGGCCGACGGCTACGGCGCCGGCGGAGCGCTGGACGGCCTTGTATGTGTTGTTGCCGGTGTTGAGGTCGGGGAAGATGAAGACCGTTGCCTTGCCCGCCACCGCGCTGTCGGGGAGCTTCGTGGCCGCCACGGCGGGGTCGATGGCGGCGTCGTACTGGATGGGGCCCTCGACGGGGAGCTCGGGGGAGCGTTCACGCACCAGGGCCGTGGCCGCGGCGACCTTTTCGACGTCGGCGCCGGCGCCGGAGCTGCCGGTCGAGTAGGACAGCATCGCCACGCGGGGCTCGATGCCGAAGGCCGCCGCCGTGCGGGCCGAGGAGAGGGCGATGTCGGCCAGCTGGGCGGCGTCGGGGTCGGGGTTGACCGCGCAGTCGCCGTAGACCAGCACACGGTCGGCGAGCAGCATGAAGAAGACGCTGGACGCCACCGAGACGTCCGGCACCGTCTTGATGATCTCGAAGGCGGGGCGGATCGTGGCGGCCGTCGTGTGGTTGGCGCCGGAGACCATGCCGTCCGCGAGCCCGGCCCGGACCATCAGGGTGCCGAAGTAGTTGACGTCGCGCACCACGTCGTACGCCAGGTCGAGCGTGACGGCCTTGTGCTTGCGCAGCTCGGCGTAGGTCGCGGCGAAGTCGTCGCGCCACTCGCTGGTCTCGGGGTCGACCAGCCGGGCGCCGCCGATCTCGAGGCCCAGCTCGCGAGCGCGCCGGGTGATCTCGGCCGGGTCGCCGAGCAGCGTGAGGTCGGCGACGCCGCGCCGCAGCAGCGTCTCGGTGGCCCGCAGGATGCGCTCTTCGGTGCCCTCGGGGAGCACCAGGTGGCGCCGCTCGGCGCGGGCGCGGTCGATCAGATCGTTCTCGAACATGAGCGGGGTGACCCGGGCGGAACGGGCCACGTCGAGCAGGCGGGTCAGCTCGGCGGTGTCGACGCCGCTCTCGAAGGCGCCCAGCGCTGCCTCGACCTTGCGCGGCGTATCCGTGCCGAGGCTGGCCTCGATGCGGCCGGCGGCGGAGATCGTGTGGTAGCTGTCGGAGTCGACCACCAGCATGGCGAGGCCCGTGTTGAGCCGCTCGATGACCCGCACGGCCCGCTCGTCGGGGCGCTCGCCGAGGGTGAGGACCAGGCCGGAGAGCGTGACGTTGCCCGCCGCGTGCGCGGCGCTGGCGGCCACCAGCAGGTCGGCCCGGTCGCCGGGGGTGATCAGCAGCGCCCCGTCGGTGAGGTGGTCGAGCAGCGCCGGCACGTGGGCGGCGCCCACCACGTAGTCGAGGACGTCGCGGTCGAGCGCGCTGGCCGAGCCGGAGACGACGGTCGCGTTCAGCGCCTCGGCCACCTCGGCCACCGTGGGCGCGGCCACGGCCGCGACCTCGGGGATGAGCCACATCGGCACCGGCAGCCCGGCGTCGAAAGGCAGCCCCGCAGAGCCGCCACCAGCGAAGGAGGGCGAGGCGGGCGAGGGCGAGGCGGGAGTGGGCGCCGGCAAAGAGGTGGAGGCGGCACGCGAGGGCGAGGCCGGCGCCGGGGAGGCGGAGGCGGACGAGGGGGAGGAGGAGGCCGCCGGGAGGGCGCCCGCCGGCACGCGGTTGGCTATCACGGCGAGGACGGTGGCGTCGAGGTCGGTGAGGGAGTGGTAGGCGCTGCGGGCGGCGGCGACCAGGGACTCCACACCGCGGCCGGCGCCGCTGATCACCGGGATCACGACGCTGCCGAACTCGGTGGCCAGGCGGGCGTTGAAGCCGAGCTCGCGCGGGATCTCGTCGCGCTCCTTGGCGGCGCTCGCGCCGGCGGCGAAGTCGCTGCCGATCACCACGACGGAGCCGGCCTCGCGCTCGACCTGGCGGTAGCGCTCGACGATGCGGGAGATCAGCTCCTCCCACTTGCCGTCGGCGACCAGCGCGCTCGCCTCGGCGGTGGTCACGCCGTAGGACTCGGCGTAGGGCGCCACCACCGGATAGCGCATGGTCAGCAGGGTGAGCAGCGGATCGTCCTCGGCGTCGGCGACCAGCGGCCGGAACACGCCGATCCGCGCGACCTGCCGGGAGAGCAACTCGACCAATCCGAGCGCGACGGTGCCCTTGCCGGTGCTCGGCCCCAGACCCGTCACATAGACGCTTCGTGCCACGAGCCCAACCTACCGGCCGGGTTGACGGGCCGCCGGGCCGAAAGTCCTAACTGTGGATGACGACCGACCTTGTGGATAACTGTCACAAACGGCGGAGGTACGCGGTCGGGGAGGCGAGGAAGCCCCGCCAGTCCGCCACGATCTCCAGGTCCTCCCACGCGACCTTGCGGATCCCGGACGCGTCGAGGGACAGGATCGTGGCCCCGGGCAGGGCCGTCAGCAGCGGCGAGTGCGTCGCGATCACCACCTGCGCTCCTGTGGCCCGCAGCTCGTCGAGCTTCGCGAGCAGCCCCAGGGTCGACGTGAACGACAGCGGCGCCTCGGGCTCGTCCATCAGGTAGAAGCCGTAGCCCCGGAACTTGCGGGAGAGCAGCTCGAGGAATCCCTCGCCGTGACTTTGATCATGGAGGCCGCGGTCGGGGTTCTCGCCGGGGAGGCTCTCAAGATACGTGTACAGCCCGTGGGTGGTCTCGGCCCTCAAGAAGTACGAGTTGACGCGCCGGCCCGGGGTGCGAATCACGCGCAACGCGCCGGCGAGCGGTGACTCCGTGGCTCGCGTGGAGTGCATCGCCCCGCGCGAGCCGCCCTCCGGGTTGAGCCCGGTCGCCATCGCCAGCGCCTCGATCAGCGTCGACTTGCCCGACCCGTTCTCGCCGACCAGGAACGTCACCCCGGCCGGGATGTTCAGCCCATGATCGAGCAGGGCGCGGACCGCCGGGATCCGTGCCCACCACTGCTGACGGTCGATCTCGGCGTCGGCGGAGAGCTCCACCCGCCGGATCGGGCGGCTATTCGTCCTCGTCCTCGTCGTCGCGGGCCAGCCACGTGGCGAGGCGCTCGATCGGGGTCTCGAACTCCGGGTTGAGGTCGACGAAGGTGCGCAGTTGCTCGCCGAGCCACTCCAGCGTGACGGTCTCCTCGCCACGCCGTTCGACCAGCTCCTCGATGCCGCGATCGGTGAAGTACATGCCCGGATAGTAAGAGGGGGCGCCCCGCCGAAGCGGAGCGCCCCCCGTCGAATCCGCGGAACTACGGCCGGGGCAGAGAGGCCTCGATCAGCGCCGTCTGCTCGGCGTCGTGCAGCTTGGCCGAGCCGACCGCCGGCGCGGCGGCGGCGGGGCGGGAGATGCGCCGCAGCCGGACCCCCTCGAGGTGCTCGAGCAGGTTGAGCGCGACGAACGACCAGGCACCCTGGTTGGCCGGCTCCTCCTGGACCCAGGCGAAGTCCTCCGCGTTGGGGAACTGCGCCAGGATCGCCTTGAGCTCGTTGACCGGCAGCGGGTAGATCTGCTCCATCCGGATGATCGCGGTGTCGGTGACGCCGCGCTCGGCCCGGGCCTGGAACAGGTCGTAGTAGACCTTGCCGGAGCAGAGCAGCACCCGCTTGACCGCACCGGCGTCGAGCGGCGTGCCGTTGACGCCGGCGTCGCCGATGACCGGCTGGAACGTGCCCTGGGTGAACTCGGCGACCGAGGACACCGCGAGCTTGTGCCGCAGCAGCGACTTCGGCGAGAAGACCACCAGCGGCTTGCGCTTGGTGGACAGCGCCTGGCGGCGCAGCAGGTGGAAGTAGTTGGCCGGGGTGGTCGGGTTGGCCACCCGCATGTTGTCCTGCGCGCAGAGCTGGAGGAACCGCTCGGGGCGGCCGGACGAGTGGTCGGGGCCCTGTCCCTCCTGGCCGTGCGGGAGCAGCAGCACCAGCGACGACTGCTGGCCCCACTTCACCTCGCCGGAGGAGACGAACTCGTCGACGATCGACTGGGCGCCGTTGGCGAAGTCGCCGAACTGCGCCTCCCAGAGGACCAGCGCCTCCGGGTTCTCCACCGAGTAGCCGTATTCGAAGCCCATCGCCGCGTATTCGCTGAGCAGCGAGTCGTGGACGAAGAAGCGGGCCGTGCCGGTGGTGAGCGCCGACAGCGGCAGGAAGTCCTTGCCGGTCTTGGAGTCGACGATCGACGCGTGCCGGGAGACGAACGTGCCCCGGCGCGAGTCCTGGCCGGCGAGCCGGACCGTGACGCCCTGGCTGAGCAGCGAGCCGAACGCGACGAGCTCGCCGAAGCCCCAGTCGATGCCGCCCTCGGTGGCCATCTTGGCGCGGCGCTCGAGGAGCTGCTGGACGCGCTTGTGCGGGGTGAAGCCCTCGGGCAGCTCGATGTGCGCCTGGCCGACCGCGCGCACGACGGACGCGTCGACAGCGGTCTCGACCTCGGGCTCGGGCTCCTCGGAGATCACCCGGGGCCGCGGCGGGGTGCCGGCGGCGTCGCGGGTGGCCTTGAAGACCTGCTCCAGCTGGGACTGGTAGTCGCGCAGCTGTTCCTGGGCGTCGTCGACGGTGATGTCGCCGCGGCCGATCAGCTCCTCGGTGTAGAGCTTGCGGACCGAGCGCTTGGTGTCGATGATCTCGTACATGCGCGGGTTGGTCATCGACGGGTCGTCGCCCTCGTTGTGACCGCGGCGCCGGTAGCAGACCAGGTCGATCACGACGTCCTTGTTGAACGCCTGGCGGTACTCGAAGGCGAGCTTCGCGACCCGCACGACGGCCTCGGGGTCGTCGCCGTTCACGTGGAAGATCGGCGCCTGGATCATGCGGGCGACGTCGGTCGAGTAGAGCGAGGAGCGGCTGTACTCGGGGGCGGTGGTGAAGCCGACCTGGTTGTTGACGACCACGTGCACCGTGCCGCCGGTGCGGTAGCCGCGCAGCTGGGAGAGGTTGAGCGTCTCGGCGACCACGCCCTGGCCGGCGAACGCGGCATCGCCGTGCACCAGCACCGGGAGGACCGTGTAGCCGTGCAGGCCGAGGTCGAGCCGGTCCTGCTTGGCGCGGACGATGCCCTCGAGCACCGGGTCGACGGCCTCCAGGTGGGAGGGGTTGGCGACCACGCTGACGGTCGTCGAGTGCTCGCCGTCCGGCGTCGTGTACTTGCCGGTCTGGCCGAGGTGGTACTTGACGTCACCGGAGCCGTGCGCCGACTTCGGGTCCATCTGACCCTCGAACTCGTTGAAGATCTTTTCGTACGGCTTGCCGACGATGTTGGCGAGCACGTTGAGCCGGCCGCGGTGGGCCATGCCGATGACCATCTCGTCGAGCCCGGCCTCGGCCGACGACTCGAGCACGGCGTCGAGCAGCGGGATCAGCGACTCGCCGCCCTCGAGCGAGAACCGCTTCTGGCCCACGTACTTGGTCTGGAGGAAGGTCTCGAAGGCCTCGGCGGCGTTGAGCCGGTTGAGGATGTGCTTCTGCTCGTCCGCGTCGGGCTTCGTGTACTTGATCTCGATGCGGTCCTGGATCCAGCGCCGCTCCTCGGGGCCCTGGATGTGCATGTACTCGATGCCGACCCGGCGGCAGTACGTGTCGCGCAGGACGCCGAGCACGTCGCGCAGCTTCATCCGCTGCTTGCCGGCGAAGCCGCCGACCGGGAACGTGCGGTCGAGGTCCCACAGGGTGAGGCCGTGCTGGAGCACGTCGAGGTCGGGGTGGCGGCGGATGGCGAACTCGAGCGGGTCGGTGTCGGCCATCAGGTGGCCGCGCACGCGGTAGGCGTGGATGAGCTCGACGACCCGCGCGGCCTTGTCGATCTGGCCCTCGGACGTCTTGGCGACGTCGCGGACCCAGCGGACCGGCTCGTACGGGATGCGCAGCGACGTGAAGATCTCGTCGTAGAAGGCGTGGTCGCCGAGCAGGAACTCGTGCATCGCCTTGAGGAACTCGCCGGACTGCGCGCCCTGGATGACCCGGTGGTCGTAGGTGCTGGTCAGCGTGGTGACCTTGCTGACGCCCAGGTCGGTGAGGGTCTCGTCGCTCATGCCGGAGTAGGGCGCGGGGTACTCCATGGCGCCGACGCCGATGATCGCGCTCTGGCCGGTCATGAGGCGCGGGATGGAGTGGACCGTGCCGATGCCGCCCGGGTTGGTGAGCGAGATCGTGGTGCCCGCGTAGTCGTCCATGGTCAGCTCGTTGCGGCGGGCGCGCCGGACCACGTCCTCGTACGCCTGCCAGAACTTGCGGAAGTCCATCGTCTCGCAGTTCTTGATGGACGGCACGACCAGCGTGCGGGAGCCGTCCTTCTTGGCGAGGTCGATGGCGATGCCGAGGTTGATGTGCTCGGGCTGCACGAGGGCGGGCTTGCCGTCGACCTCGGCGAACGAGTTGTTCATCTCGGGGTGCTTCATGACCGCGCGGACCAGCGCCCAGCCGATCAGGTGGGTGAAGCTGACCTTGCCACCCCGCCCGCGGGCGAGGTGGTTGTTGATGACGATGCGGTTGTCGACCATGAGCTTGGCCGGGACGGTGCGCACCGATGTGGCGGTCGGCACGTCCAGCGAGGCCGCCATGTTCTGTACGATCTTGGCAGCGACACCGCGCAGCGTGGTGGTCTTGGTGCCCTCGGAGACCTTGCCGTTCGCCTCGGCGGGCGTCGGCTTCGGCGCCGGCTTGGGAGCCGGCTTCGGCGCGGGCTTCTCCTGCGCCGGCGCAGAGGCGGGAACAGTCGGCTTGACAGGAGCCACGGTGGTCGCGGCCGGCGCGTCCGTGCCGGCGCGCTTGGCGCTCGCGGTGGCGTTCGCCGCGGTCGCCTCGTCGGGCGTCACGATCGAACCCGTGGCCATCGCCGGCTTGTAGTCGGCGAAGAAGTCGTGCCAGGCGGGGTCGACGCTGGTGGGGTCGGCCAGGTATCGCTGGTACATCTCGTCGACGATCCACTCGTTGGGACCGAAGTCCGCGAGTGGGTTCTCATGCGAAGTCTGCTGGGTCGACACTTCCGTGTTCGCCTCTTTCACCATGTTTGTCAGCACGCGACTGTTTTCGTCACATGGGACGGGAAGGATTCGGCATCCAGGCTACGCCGTCCCGTCGGGCGAACTGTTCCCACGTCGGGGGAAGATTAGCTTGCGTCAGCTGATGTCGCGGCGCTTGGTGATCAATGTGCCGAGCACGCCGGTCACCGCCGCGTAGCCGATCAGCACGGCGGCGCCGACCCACCGCGGAGGGTTACCGGGCAGCTCGGTGCCCGAGATCATGAGCTGCGACGCGGTGGTCGGCACGATGACCTGAAGCTTGTTGAACCACTCCGCCACCCACTCGCTGAGCAGGAAGAAGATGAGGCCGATCGCCTGCGTGCCGACCACGTAGGTGATGGCCAGGACCAGGGTCGCGGCGATCTGGCTGCGGATCAGCACGCCCACGCCGACGCCGAGGATCGCCCAGAGCCCGAACGCCAGCGCGTTGAGCCCGATGGCCCGCCAGACCGCTGCCGTGCCGAGCTGGGCCGGCACGTCGAGCTGGTTCATGATCAGCGGGACCACGATCAGGTTGAGCACCGTGGTGATCAGCCAGACGAGCAGGCCGATGACGACGGCCGCGCCGAACTTCGCCAGAATCACCGATTCGCGTCGCGGCGTGGTCAGGAACGTGGTGGTCGCCGTCAGGTGGAAGAACTCGCTCGTCACGATGATCGCGCCGAGCAGCACCACGATCAGCACGCCGAAGAACTGGCCGCTGGTGTAGAGCGTGGTGGCCACGTTCACCGGCTCCAGCGCCGCCTCGATCTGCGCCGACTGGGTGTCGGAGAGGCCCTCGTCGGGCTGGCCCGCCGCGAACTGCGCCCAGTTGACCAGCACGCTGGCGGCGTAGAGCGGGACGAGGACGATGCCGAGGACCCACCAGATCGAGGTGGTACGGACCTTGAACAGCTCGGCGTTGACCAGGCTGAGACTCATCGGATGCCCGCCTTTCCGGCCGTGAGCTGAAGGAAGACCTGTTCGAGGTCGCCGCGCTCGGTGGCGAGCTCGTGCAGCTCGACCGAGGCGGCGAAGGCGGCGTGCCCGATGGCGGCCGCCTCCGCGCCGACGACCATCAGCGACCCGTCGGTCTGCTCGGTCGCTGTCGCGTTCAGCTCCGACAGGGCGGCCTTGAGCTCGGCCGGCTGCGGGGTGCGCACCCGCACGTGCGCGCCGGTGCCCATCGTGCCCAGCACGTCGTCGACCGGGCCCTGGCGGATCAGCTTGCCGGCGGCCACGATGACGACGTCGTCGGCGAGCAGCTGCATCTCGCCCAGCAGGTGGCTGGAGACCAGCACGGTGCGCCCCTCGGCGGCGAGCGCCTTGAGCAGGTCGCGCATCCAGCGGATGCCCTCGGGGTCGAGACCGTTGGCCGGCTCGTCGAGGATCAGCACCCGCGGGTCGCCGAGCAGCGCCGCGGCGATGCCGAGCCGCTGGCGCATGCCCAGCGAGTAGCCCTTGAACTTGCGGTTGGCCGCGGGGGTGAGCCCGACGATCGTCAGCACCTCGTCGGCCCGGCTGTCCGGCAGGCCGGCCGCGCGGCAGATCATCCGCAGGTGGTTGCGGCCGGTGCGGCCGCGGTGCGCGCTCGACGCCTCGAGCACCGCGCCCACGTGCTTGATCGGGTCGGCCAGCTCTGCGTACCTGGTGCCGCCGAACGTGGCCTGGCCGGCGGTGGGCGTGACGAGACCGAGCAGCATGCGCAGCGTGGTGGTCTTGCCCGCGCCGTTGGGGCCGAGGAACCCGGTCACCCGGCCGGCGCGCACGCTGAACGAGAGGTCGTCCACCGCGCGCAGGCGCTTGTACTGCTTCGTGAGGTGCTCGACGACGATCTCGTCGGTGCTCATCGAAGGTCCTTTCCCCCTGGGAGAGGTCAAAATACTAGGTCGTCGCTATCCATGTGGCCCGTGCCGCGCCGAGCACCGATCCGTCCGGTGCGTGAACGGTGGAGTTGACGAGCGCCTTGCGGCCGCTGAACTCGACGGCCTCACCCATGATCACGCAGGTCATGCCCGGTTCCGGCAGCCTGGCGACGTCGGCCGCGATGCGCCCCAGCACATAGGTGCGGCCGGTCCGCAGTGCTGTCCAGCCACCGGGACAATCCAGCGCCGCCCACACCGTCGGCAGGCCGATCTCCTGCTCGGGCACGGACCAGGGCGCTGCCGTACGCCCGTCCGGCAGCGGCCCGGGGAAGATGCGCAGCCCGTCCGGGCGCTCGGTGCCGCAGACGTAACAGGTCGGGAAGGGATGGGCGGTGAACCCGGCGTACGACCGCGCGGCCTCCTCGGCCTCCGCGAGCGCGACCGGCGCCACGACCGGCAGCGGCCCGCCGGCCTCGGCCACCGTGGCGACCACCGTCTCGCCGTCGAGCACCGAGCCGTCCTCGAACCGCATCTCCGTCTCGAGCGGCGGCGGCACCCGCAGCGTCACCTCGAGCAGCGGCCCGCCCACCCGCGCGCCGGCCGCGACCGCGAAGGCACCGGCCGACCAACCGCCGTTCCCGGTGCCCGGCGGCCCGTTGAACCTCTGAGAAATACGCATGTGCGGAAGGCTCGCACAAGCCGTTCATTTCTCGGCCATGAATCGCCACCTGCGGCGACATTCCATCGGCAGGTATCACCCTTACACAAGTCACATGGCCGTATTACTGACAGCCGCCGCCCCCACCGGGACCAGCGGCTACACCCTGCTGATCGCCGACGATGCCGAGCAGGTCGCCGCCGCGCAGCGGCTGCGACGGGAGGTGTTCGCCGGCGAGCTCGGCGCCCGCCTCCCCGATTCGCCCGACGGGCGCGACGTCGACGAGTTCGACGAGTACTGCGACCACCTGATCGTTCGCGACGACGCGACCGGCGCGGTGGTCGGCACCTATCGGATGCTGCCCCCGAAGGCCGCCGAACGGGCCGGGCGCCGCTACGGCGACGGCGAGTTCGACATGGCCGGCCTGCGCCCGCTGCGCGATCAACTGGTCGAGACGGGCCGCTCGTGCGTGCACCCCGACCACCGCAGCGGCGCGGTCGTCAACCTGATGTGGGCCGGCATCGCCCGCTACCTGCACCTCAACAACCTGCGCTGGCTCGGCGGCTGCGCCTCGGTGCCGCTCGACGACGGTGGCGCCACGGCGGCCGGCGTCTGGGCGCGCGTGCAGGCCAAGCACCTCTCCCCGCCGGCGCTGCGGGTGACGCCGCGCCGTGACTGGCTGACCATGACCGACCTCACCGGTGACCCGAAGGTGCAGCCGCCCGCGCTGCTCAAGGGCTACCTGCGGATCGGCAGTTGGGTGTGTGGCCGGCCCGCGTACGACCCGGACTTCGGTTGCGCCGACTTCTACGTGCTGTTCTCCATGGACCGGCTGGACCCGCGGTACCGCCGGCACTTCCTCGGAGCCGCCCGATGATCGCCCTGTGGCAGCCGGTGTCCGGGTGCACCGCGCTGTGCCGTGACGGGCTCGACCGGCGGGCGCTCCCCGGCACTCCGGTCCTGCGCATGCTGGCGCTCGCCGGCGTACTCCTGGGTGGCCTGGTGATCGTGCCCCTGCTGCGGGGACTCGCCCTGCGGGCCCTGGCCCGCACCATGCTCGCGGTCCTGCGCGTCAAGGTGGTGCGGCAGGGGCCGGCCGTGCGGCCCGGCAGCCTGCTGGTCGCCAACCACGTCTCCTGGCTGGACATCCTGGTGCTGATGGCGTTCGCGCCGGTGCGCCTGGTGGCCAAGGGCGAGGTGGGCGCGTGGCCGGGGATCGGCGCGCTGGCCGGCCTCTCCGGCGCGATCTTCATCGACCGCTCCCGGCCCCGGGCACTGCCCGGCACGGTGGCCGAGGTCGCCGCGGCGCTGCGGTCCGGCCGGACCGTCGCGGCCTTCCCCGAGGGGACCACCTACTGCGGCGCCAACCAGGGCACGTTCCGGCCCGCGCTCTTCCAGGCGGCGATCGACGCGGGCGCGCCCGTGGTGCCGGCCTCGATCGTCTACGACTCCACGGCGGCGGCCTTCATCGGCGACGACACCCTCTGGGATTCGGTACGCCGGGTGGCCGCGCTACGGTCGCTGACGGTCACCCTCGTGACCGCCCCCGCCCTGCGGCCCGCCGACGGCGCCGGCCGCAAGGCGCTCGCCCGCGCCGCGCAGTCCTCGCTCCGCGTGACCGGATACCGCCTGGCGGCCTAAGCGGCCTCTCAGAAAACTTTCAGCCGCCGTGCAGGCCAGTCGCAGCGGACTGATAAACAATGGCGGCATGGCCGCTCAGACCCAGCCCAAGCAGGCCGAGGCAAAACTGCTCGTCGTCGAGGACGACGCGAACATCCTCGAACTGCTCTCCGCCAGCCTTCGATTCGCCGGCTTCGACGTGAGCACCGCGACGAGCGGCAGCGCGGCGGTCAGCGCGGCGAAGAACTCCACCCCTGACCTCGTCGTGCTCGACGTGATGCTGCCCGACCTCGACGGCTTCGAGGTCATCCGGCTCATGCGCGAGGGCGGCCAGCGCACCCCCGTGGTCTTCCTGACCGCCCGGGACGGCACGGACGACAAGATCCGCGGCCTCACCCTGGGCGGCGACGACTACGTCACCAAGCCGTTCAGCCTCGAGGAGCTCACCGCCCGCATCCGGGCGGTGCTGCGCCGCACCACCCAGGGCGACGAGGAGCCGTCGCGCCTGGTCTTCGCCGACCTCGAGCTCGACGAGGAGACCCACGAGGTCTACCGCGCGGGTCAGCGCGTGCAGCTCTCGCCCACCGAGTTCAAGCTGCTGCGCTACCTCATGCTCAACGCCAACCGGGTGCTGTCCAAGGCGCAGATCCTCGACCACGTGTGGAAGTACGACTTCCGCGGTGACGACAACATCGTCGAGTCGTACATCTCCTACCTGCGGCGCAAGGTCGACAACGTGCAGCCGCGGCTGATCCACACCCTGCGCGGCGTCGGGTACGTGTTGCGCAAACCCGCCGTCTGAGCCGCGCCGTGACCCTCACCGAGCGGGTACGCACCACGCTCCCGCTGCAGGGAAAGCTGCGCACGGTCCCGCTGCGGGTCAAGCTCGTGGCCTCCGTGCTCACCCTGGTCTTCGCCGCCCTCGTGGCGATCAGCGCGGCGAGCACTTACGCCCTGCACAACTACCTGCTGACCCGGGTGGACTCGACCCTCAGCGTCTATGCGGGCACCATCGCCGGGCTGCGGCAGAGCGCCGAGATTCCCCTGCCGTCCGACTTCTATGTGTCGGTGAGCTCGGTCAGCGGCGTGCGCGGCGGCAACGGCAAGCCGTGGTACGGCGACAAGTCGCTCACCGTCCAGGACCTTCCGCCGCTGGTCAAGGGCCTCGACGCGATCAACGCCGTGCTTGGCGAGCCGTACACGGTGAAGTCGCCCAGCGGCAAGGTGGCGTGGCGCGCCCTGGTCGTGGTCGACAACAGTGGCGCGGTCCTCCAGGTCGCCGAGAAGCTGTCGGTGATCGAGCAGGCGGTCAGCCAGCTGCTCTGGGTCGACCTGCTGGTCGGCGTCGGCGTGCTGATCGCGCTCGCCTCGGTCGGCGCGGCCCTCGTACGGCAGAGCCTGATCCCGCTCCACCAGATCGAGCGCACCGCGGCGGCGATCGGCGCCGGCGACCTCACCCAGCGTGTGCCCGATCCCGAGGGCCACGGCGGGCCACCCACGACCGAGCTCGGCCGGCTCTCCCGGGCGCTCAACGCCATGCTCGCCCAGATCGAGGCCGCCTTCACCGCCCGCGCCGAGTCCGAGGCGGCGGCCCTCGCCGCCGAGGCCGCGGCGAAGGAGGCGGCCGAGGCCGCCCAGCACTCCGAGGCCCGGGCCGTGCGCTCCGAGGGCAAGATGCGGCAGTTCGTCGCGGACGCCTCCCACGAGCTGCGTACCCCGTTGACCACCATCCGCGGTTTCGCCGAGCTCTACCGCCAGGGCGCCGTGACCGACCCCGAGGACGTGGCCAAGCTGGTCCGCCGCATCGAGGACGAGGCCGCCCGGATGGGCCTGCTCGTCGAGGACCTGCTGCTGCTGGCGCGCCTCGACCGGGAGCGCCCGCTCAACCTGGCCCCGGTGGAGCTGCCGGTGCTGGCGCTCGACGCGGTGGAGGCCGCACAGGCCACGGCGCCCGAGCGCGCCATCGAGCTCGAGATCCGGGACAGCCCGGAGAGCCTCGTCGTGAACGGCGACGACGCCCGCCTGCGCCAGGTGATCGGTAATCTGATGACGAACGCCCTGGTGCACACGCCGGCCGACGCGACGGTGACCCTGCGGGTCTACGCGCAGCCGGGCGGCCGGGCGGTGTTCGAGGTGGCCGACACCGGGCCGGGGCTGTCCGACGAGCAAAAATCTCACATCTTCGAGCGGTTCTACCGGGTCGACGAGGCCCGCACCCGCAACACCCAGCGGGCGGCGACCGGCACGGGACTCGGTCTGGCCATCGTCGCGGCGATCGTCAGGTCACACCAAGGAACCGTCGAGGTGATCTCGGAACCGGGGCAGGGGGCGACCTTCCGGGTCAGTTTGCCCACCCTAAATCCGGATAAAGCCTTCACAGAAAACATCCAGGGCTAACACAGGTCGGTACGAGCGCGACGGGGCAAGGTTGACGGCATGAACGAGAACGAGACCGACCCGCGACCCGCGGACGCCTCCTCTGAGAGCAGCAGCCCGGAGCGGGGACAGTCTGAGGAGCCGACAGCCGCGCAGCCCGTCGTGCCTCCGGCCGCGCCGCAGACCCCGCAGTGGGGCCCGCCCGCGGCGGCTCCGCACTCGGGCGTGCCGGCTTCCGCCGCTCCCCAGTCCGGCGCGCCTCAGTCGGGCGTTCCCCAGCCCGGCGTTCCCGCGCCTCAGTCCGGCGCTCCCCAGTGGCAGCAGCCGTCCCCGTGGCAGCAGCACGCCGGTTACCAGCATCCCGGCTACCAGCAGCCCTACGGCCACCAGGCCCACCAGCCCCAGTCGCCCTACGCCCAGCAGTCCGCCTATGCGGGCACCCCGGGCGCCTGGGCGCCCGCCGGCAGCGCCACCCAGACGCAGCCCCAGATCGGCGCCGCCGAGGGCCAGGCCTGGAGCGAGGGCCAGACCTGGGCGTCGGACGGCCAGCCCGCCTGGGCCGCCCCCGTCGACCAGCAGCAGCCGCCGCGGGGCAACGGCCGCGGCCGCAAGATCCTCGTCGCCGGCGCGGCGGCTGTCCTGATCGCGCTCGGCGCCGGTGGCGTCGGCGCCGCGACCGCGCTGGCCTTCGACGACGACAGCTCGTCGCCCGCGGTGCAGACCGGCAACTCGTCGGTCACCCGCGTGGTCGACCGCTCGTCGCTCGCCCAGATCGCCTCCGCCGTGCAGGACAGCGTCGTCTCGATCACCACCGACAGCGGTGAGGGCTCGGGCGTCGTGCTGACCAAGGACGGCTACATCGTCACCAACAACCACGTGGTCGCCACCGCCCAGGGCAGCTCGGTCACCGTGATCTTCGCCGACGGCAAGAAGGCGTCCGCCTCGATCGTCGGCACCGACGAGCGCACCGACCTGGCCGTGGTCAAGGTCAGCGGCCTGTCCGACCTCAAGCCCGCCACCTTCGGCAGCAGCGCCCAGATGCAGGTCGGCGACACGGTGCTCGCCATCGGCAGCCCGCTCGGCCTGGAGGGCTCGGTCACCGCCGGCATCCTCAGCGCCAAGGACCGCACCATCCAGTCCAGCAGCGAGGAGGAGCAGCCGCAGCAGCAGAGCCCGTTCGGCGGCGGCCAGCAGCAGTCCGGCGCCAGCACCACGATGTCCGGCCTGCTCCAGACCGACGCGCCGATCAACCCGGGCAACTCCGGCGGCGCCCTGGTCAACACCAACGGCGAGGTCATCGGCATCAACTCGGCGATCGCCACCCAGGGCAGCAGCAGCGGCAACATCGGCCTGGGCTTCGCCATCCCGAGCGACAAGGCCAAGCAGGTCGCCGACGACCTGATGGCCGGCAAGAAGGTCAGCCACCCGGCGCTCGGCGTGAGCGTGGCCGACGCCGAGAACGGCGGCGCCCTGGTCAGCCAGGTCACCGCGGGCAGCGCGGCCGCGAAGGCCGGCCTCCAGCAGGGCGACGTCATCACCGCCGCCGACGGCAAGACCATCGGCGACTCCGACGACCTGGTCGCCGCGGTCCAGGGTGGCTCGGTCGGCCAGCAGATGAAGCTCGACTACACCCGCGACGGCGCCAAGAAGCAGGTCACGGTCACCCTGGCCGAGGCCAAGTAGGAAGAGCTTTCCCTCCCGCTGCGGCGGGCGGTGCGGCAAGGGGGTTGCCGCGCCGCCCGCCGTACGTTTGTCCGGCGTCATTCTCCGATTCCGGAGAAATCGCCATCTTCCACCTCGGGGGACTCGCCTTCGAAGCATCGACGGCCTAATCTGCGATTCGCCATCGCCCATGGGCGACACCGCGGCAGTGAGAGGCGCGCCCTTCCGTGACGTCGTACGTCGATAGCCCGTCCAATGTCTGGGAGGCCGTGGCCCAGCGCGCCCCCGGCGAGCCCGGCGATCCCGGTCTCTGGGGCGCCGTCGTCGAGCGGCTCAACCCCGCGCGCGCCCGCCCGGTGCTGCGCGCCGGCGTCGAGGCTGTGCAGCTCGCCGACGCGCGCGGCGGCGCCTACATCCTGCTGCGCTCGCCCGAGGAGGGCGTCCGCGCCGGCTACCTCCGGATCACCGCCGAGGAGTGGCAGCTCGCCCTGCTCATGGACGGCGAGCACACCGTCACCCGGCTGGTCGCCGAGTTCGCCCGGATAGCCGGCCGCCTCGCCCCCGACCAGGTCCGCCGCGTCGTCGCCGACCTCGCCGCCCACCGCATGCTCGACGAGCTGCCGATGGACGCCTTCCGCCCGCTCGAGGAGATCGGCCGCCGGCCGCTGCCCTCGCCCGCCGCACGGCCCCGCACGTTCACCTTCGCGGCCGACGGCCTGGTCACGACGCTCTACCGGGCCGGTGGCCGGTTCCTCTTCGGCAAGGGGGCCGGCATCGTGACCGCCGTCCTCGCCGTGCTCGGCCTCCTGCTCTTCGCCGCCACCTGGGCGCGTGGCAGCCGGTCGCTCTTGCTGGCCGCCGACTCGTACGTGCTCGGCGTCCTCGGCCTGCTGCTGCTCACCGTGGTGGTGGCCGGCACCCGCGAGTTCGCGCGGGCCATGGCCGTCAAGACCACCGGGCGCGAGGTGCCCGTGGCGGGGCTGCGCCTCGCGTACGGCATGCCGTTGTTCTTCGCCGACACCAGCGACGCCTGGATGGCCGGTCGCCGCGCCCGCCTGCTGGTGGCCTCGGCCGGCTCGGCCGGCACGCTGCTGCTCGCCGCCGTGGCCCAGCTCGCGGGGTTGGCCGTTCCGCCGCTCGCCGGGCTCGCGTTCAAGCTCGCCTTCCTCTGCTATCTGAGCCTGTTCTTCCAGCTCAGCCCCCTGCTGTGGCGTGACGGGCAGCAGCTGCTCACCGACTGGACCGAGATCCCGCAGCTGCGCGACCGGGCGCTGGCGTGGCTGGGCGGACGGCTGCGTGGCCGGTCCCCGGGGTGGAAGACGCTCGACCGTGAGGGCCGCCTGATCGCGCTCTACGCGTACCTCGCGGTCGCGTGGATCGTGCTCGCGCTCGTGCTGGCGTACCGGATCTGGATCGATCGGGTCTCGGGCGCCGCCACCGGGCTGTGGCATTCGGGGCCGTTCGGCGCGCTGCTGCTCCTGATGATCGTGCTCGGCGTCGCCGGGCCGATCGTCCTCCTCGTCGCCGGCAAGGCCGCCCGCTGGCTCGCCGGCTCCCGGCTGCGCCGCGCCGAGAACGACCGCGAGGCGGACAGCCCGCGCCGGCTGGCCGCGCTGCGCGCCTCCGAGCTCGGCGGCCTGCCCGAGCCCGCGCTGCAGAGCCTGGCCGCCCGGGCCCGCTGGACGCACCCGCCGAAGGGACGCCAGATCGTCCGCTCCGGCGGCTCGCAGCAGGCCGTCCTCGTGGTGGTCGAGGGCGCCCTCGAGGCCCGCCGGCCCGGCGACCCGCCCGGCACGATCCGCCACCACGTCGGCCCCGGCGCGGTCGTCGGCCTGGTAAACGCGCTGACCGGACGATCGACGCAGCTCGACTGGCACACCGCCGGCACCACGCTGCTGTCGGTGCCGACCGCGACCGTGGCCACCGTCGTCGGCCCGCTGCCCGGCCCGCCGCCGCAGGACCGGGCCGAGGCCGAGGCGCTGTTCGCCGAGACGCCCGCGCTCGCCGGCCTCGCCGTCGACCAGCGGCTCGCCCTGATCGCCTCGGCGCACCCGGTCGACCTCGACCCGGGCGCGCCGGTGGTCCTGTCCGGGCCCACCCACGCGGTGGTCGTCGAGTCCGGCGTGATCGCCCTGCCGGACGATGTCGAGCTGCGCCGCGGCACGCTGGTCGGCCCGGTCGGCGAGGGCAGCCCCGGCATGGTGGCGCAGGCCCGCACGCCGGTGCGGCTCTGGGTGATCCCGGACGCCGCCGACCTGCCGCCGCTGGTGGGCGCGACCCACCGCCCGGGCTCGGAGATGCCGGTGGTCGCCGTGCGCGGCTTCCTCGGCTCCGGCGGCCGCGACGCCTACCCGCCCCTGGCGGTGCCGCCGGGGCCGCCGGAATACGCCGACGTCCCCGACAACCCCGAGGTGGACGGGCGTTTCGAGCGCGGGCTGCGCTGGGCGGCCGTGCTGGTGCTGACCGCCGCGCTCTTCGTCGCCGGGCTCAACTTCAAGGCCGGGCCGGCCTGGGCCGAGATGCCCTCCGACCGGCTGCTGCTCACCGTCGAGAGCGGCCCGGTGACGGCGACCTTCGACGGCGAGGCCGCCGGCCTCGCGGCGGGCGCGTCCCGCCACGTCGACCAGGGCGAGGTGCTCGACGTGCCGGCCGGCGCCTCGGCCACGCTGACCTTCCCGGGCGGTGCGTCCGCCCGGATCTGCGCCGGCAGCAAGGTCGGCGTGGGCGGTCTGCACGTCGACGGCGGCCGGCACCGCGCGCCGGTGGCCATGCTGTCGCTCCAGAGCGGCCGGCTGCTCGCCGCCACCGGCAGCACCAGCGGGGCGTTCCAGCCGCTCGCGCTCACCGTCGACCGCGCCGGCGGCCGGGTCGTCAACAACGGCCCGGCGTGGTTCTCGGTCGAGACCGCGGCGCTCACGGTCTCGACGGGCAAGGTGCAGTCCGACGGTACGGCCGCGGCCGCGACCGGCGCCCAGCTGGCCTGCGGTGACGGCGCCCCGGTGGCCCCGCCCGAGGAGAGCACCCCGGAGCCGAGCGACTCGTCGCCCACGGAGGAGTCCACCTCCGTGGCGCCGTCGATCGCGCCGAGCACATCCGCCTCGCCGAGCGCTACTGTAGTGGAACCGTCACAGACCGCTGACGTTCCCGCCGATCCGACCGAGCCCGAGACTCCGGGCGACGAGCCGACGCAGACGGCCACCACCACGCGGCCCCCGACGACGCAGCCGCCGACCACTCCGCAGTTGCCCCGGCCCACGACGACCCGGGCGCCGACCACGCCGCCCACCACGCCGACGACGCCACCCACCACGCCGACCACCGCGCCGACCACGCCGGAGCCGCCCGAGGAGACGGAGAGCCCTGGCCAGTCCACGTCGGCCGGCTGAGCGACGGGTCACCCGTGGGGGCGTACGTCCCCCTCAGGAGGCTCGATGCTCTGCTGGTTCTGTGCCGAGTCCGCCCGCGCCGCGTGCCGCTTCTGCGGCCGCGGCGTCTGCGCCGACCACGCCCGGTTCGGCCCGTACATCCTTCAGGTGAGCCGCTCGGAGAGCCGGCGCCGGGTGGAGGCGCTGGTGGTGGACGACGCGGTGCAGTGCGGCTCGTGCCGGCCGCGGCCACACGCGGTGGCGATGCCCGAACTGGACTGACGGGCCTATCCTGCGGTAATGGCGAAGTTCGGCGGCGACGACCTGGGCCCGTGGTCCGAGTTCGGCACGGTGGCCGGCATGGTGGTGTCGCGCAACGGTGACGACCTGTCCTCCTCGAGCGGCCTCGGCGACAACCCCGACCTCGACGGCCTGCCCGCCGTCACGGGCTTCGGCGGCGCGCCCCTGGCCGGTCCGGAGGTCGCCGAGGCGGTGCGCGAGCTGGCTCCGCACCCCGTGCCGGACGGCTACGACAACCGCGTCGACGCGGACGGCGACGGCCTCGACGACGACGCCACCTACCGGGGCCGCGCCGACGGCGGCGTCGAGATCCTGGTCGACCTGAACGGCGACGGCCGCACCGACTTCATCGGCGCCGACACCGACCTCGACAACCGCGTCGACTTCGCCGGCTACGACAAGGACCACGACGGCGACTTCGACAAGCGCATGTACGACGACGACGGCGACGGCTACCTCGACCGTTCGGTCTGGACCGAAGGCAGCTGATCGCCCACCGCCCGGCCGGAAAGAGTCGGCTGTTCAGCCGAGCGGTCTTCGCGGCCGTGGCCCGTTGAGCACGAGAGCATCGTCCTGGTCCGTTCTCGAGGGAAGGCTCATCACGGTGAACAAGAGGTTCCTGGTCGCGGCTTCGGTCGCGGCGTCACTGCTGGGTATCGCTGTCGCCACGCCGGCGCAGGCGGCCGAGGCGCCGGTGTACTTCAGCCGGATCTACTACGACTCGCCGGGCTCGGACACCCGCAGCAACGCCAGCCTGAACGCCGAGTGGTTCCGACTCACCAACAGCACGAAGAAGTCGATCCAGCTGAAGAACTTCACGGTCCGGGACGCGGCGAACCACGTCTACAAGTTCGGCGCCTACACGCTGGCGCCGGGCAAGTCGGTGACCGTGCACACCGGCAAGGGAACGGCGGGCAAGCCGTCCGCCCAGGACCGCTACTGGGGCTCGGGCAACTACATCTGGAACAACACCGGCGACACCGCGACCCTGCGCAACCCGTCCGGCAAGATCATCAACTCGTGCAAGTTCGGCAAGGGCGTGGCGACCAACTGCTGAGCGCGGGCGGTGCCGCCTGTCGGCGAGGCGACGGCGTTCCGCCCTGAGCGGATTCGCCTACAGGGGAATCGCTGGGAGGCCGGGCCCTCCTGGGTAAAGCTTTAAGGCGTCGAACGGCCGGTCGAGTGACGGGCCCCCAGACGGATGCGAGAGGGTGTTGTCATGAGTGTTGACGAGTTGATTATGCGGGCCGGCGGCGCATCCTTCGACGACCAGGTGTTCGAGCGGCTCCTGCGCGAGCGGATCATCTTCCTCGGCAGCGAGGTCAATGACGAGGTGACCAACCGCATCTGCGCCCAGTTGCTGCTGCTCGCCTCCGCCGACAGCGAGCGCGACATCGCGCTGTACATCAACTCGCCGGGCGGTTCCATCAGCGCCGGCATGGCGGTGTACGACACGATGCAGTACATCAAGAACGACGTGGCGACGATCGCCATGGGCATGGCGGCCTCGATGGGCCAGTTCCTGCTCTGCGCCGGCACCCCCGGCAAGCGCTACGCGCTGCCGCACGCCCGGATCATGATGCACCAGCTCTCCGGCGGCATCGGCGGCACCGCGGCCGACATCGCCATCCAGGCCGAGAGCATGCTGCACATCAAGCAGACGATGAACGAGCGCATCGCCTTCCACACCGGCCACACCCCGGAGGAGATCGAGCGCGACTCCGACCGCGACCGCTGGTTCACCGCCGACCAGGCCCGCGAGTACGGCATCATCGACCACGTGATCAGCCGGGCCAACCAGGTGAACGCGAGCGGCGCTCCGATCTCCTGACCCCGGGTCCCACCTGCGCCGACACGGGCACGCGGCTGGACGCCGCGTGCCCGTTGTGTGTTTTCGGGGAGTGCTGGGTACAGCGAAGGCATCCCCCGAAACCGTCAAGGAGGTGCTGACGTGAGGATCCCGACGTTCTCCCGCCAGTCCACGACCGATACCACGGAGACTCCCGCCCCGCCGGCCACGACCCGCACCACGGACACCGCCCCGGTGCAGCCGCGGCGTGATCCCGACGCGACGGCGGACCTGTCGAAGACGGAGGAGCGCCGGCTCGGTCCCCCGCCGCCGCCTCCCTCGGTGGGCCGTCCCACCGGCAGCGCGGTCGTCGACCGGACGCCGCCGAAGCGCGAGACCACCCTCGAGAAGGAGCGCGACACCGAGGCGATCCCCGTCGCACCGGCCGCTCCCGCCGGGCCGAAGCCGCGCGCCAGCCTGCTGGCCACCCTCGGCCTGATCATGGGCGTGGCGTCGCTGCTGCTGGTCCTCTCCGGGCCGCTGCTCGGCTACGGCATCGGCGTCGCCGGTCTGGCGCTGGTCCTCTCGCTGGCCGGCATCCACGCCACCGGCAAACGCCACGTGGCCGGCAAGACCGACGCCCTGCTCGGCATGATCTTCTCGCTCGGCGCGATCGTGCTCGGCGTCCTGGCCCTCACCGGCTCGCTCGGCTGGCTCGGCACCGACGTCCAGCCCGTGAACAATTTTCGCGATTGGCTGGACGCGCGGTTTGTGGACCGCTTCTAGCGGGTAGTTGATGTTCGCGGCCGACGACGGGGTCGGGCGCAACCCCCTCGGAACCGGGACGGGTCACCACCCCTCCCGCCCCGAACAGCCCGGCGGTTCGCCGGCACCATTCACCCTGCGTGGGCGGCCTGGTTCAGGCCGCCCACGAGGTGTTTCCGGGCCTCGGAGGGCCCCCGCGCAACGAATCTTCGCCTCGACGCGTTAGCACGCAATGATCGAAAGCCGCGCGCATGGTTGAACCAGGGCATCGTGCGGCCTCGCGGCTCTACCGTTTCCTCCATGACCACCACGGCCTCGCCGCGCCGCTACCTCATGTGCCGGCCCACCCACTTCGCCGTCACGTACCGGATCAATCCGTGGATGGATCCCACGGCGCCGTACGACAACGCCCTCGCCGTCCGCCAGTGGGAAGACCTCCGGCAGACCTACCTCGACCTCGGGCACACCGTCGAGCTGATCGACCCGCTTCCCGGCCTGCCCGACATGGTCTTCTCGGCCAACGGCGCGACAGTGGTCGACGGCCGGGTGCTCGCCGTGCAGTTCCGCGACGCCGAGCGGGCCGACGAGGCCCCGGCGTATGCTGCCTGGTTCCGTGAGCGCGGGTTCACCGTGATCGAGCCGAAGCACACGAACGAGGGCGAGGGCGACATCCTGCTCGCCGGCGACGTGCTGCTCGCCGGCACGGGCTTCCGCACCTCGCACGCCTCGCACGCCGAGACGCAGGAGGCCCTGCACCGCCCGGTGATCACCCTCCAGCTCGTCGACCCGGCGTACTACCACCTGGACACGGCGCTCTGCGTGCTCGACGACACCAACGTCGCGTACTACCCGCCCGCCTTCTCCCCGGGCTCGCAGGCCGTGCTGCGGCAGCTCTACCCGCACGCGGTGATCGCCGACGCGGAGGACGCCGCCGTTCTCGGCCTCAACGCGGTCAGCGACGGCCGTACCGTGGTCCTGGCCGAGCAGGCAAAGAACCTCGGCGCCGCGCTGCGCGCCGCCGGCTACCAGACCGTGGGGGTCGACGTCTCCGAGCTCCGCAAGGCGGGCGGCGGCCCCAAGTGCTGCACCCTGGAGGTCCGCGCATGACAACCGTCGACCAGCGCACGCCCGGTGAGCTCGCCGAGGCCGAGCGGTACACCGCGCACAACTACCACCCGCTGCCCGTGGTGGTCGCCGAGGGCGAGGGCGCCTGGGTCACCGACGTCGACGGCCGCCGCTACCTCGACTTCCTCGCCGGCTACTCGGCGCTCAACTTCGGCCACCGGCACCCGGCCCTGATCGCCGCCGCGCACGCGCAGCTCGACCGGGTCACGCTGACCAGCCGGGCCTTCGTGCACGACCAGTTCGCCGCCTTCTGCCGCTCGCTCGCCGAGCTGTGCGGCAAGGAGCTGGTGCTGCCGATGAACACCGGCGCCGAGGCCGTCGAGACCGCGATCAAGGTCGCCCGCAAGTGGGGCTACCGCGTCAAGGGCGTGGCCGACGAGCGCGCCGAGATCATCGTGGCGGCCGACAACTTCCACGGCCGTACGACCACGATCGTCAGCTTTTCCACCGACCCGGACGCCCGGGCCGACTTCGGGCCGTACACCCCCGGCTTCGTCGTGGTGCCCTACGGCGACCTCGAGGCGCTCGCCGCGGCGATCACGCCGCACACGGTCGGCGTGCTGATGGAGCCGATCCAGGGCGAGGCCGGCGTGCTCGTGCCGCCGACCGGCTACTTCGCGGGCGTCCGCGAGCTCTGCACGGCGAACAACGTGCTGATGATCGCCGACGAGATCCAGTCCGGGCTCGGCCGCACCGGCCGCACCTTCGCGATCGAGCACGAGGGCGTCGTCCCCGACATGTACGTGCTGGGCAAGGCCCTCGGCGGCGGCATCGTGCCGGTCTCCGCCGTGGCCGCCGACCGCGACGTGCTCGGCGTCCTCAAGCCGGGCGAGCACGGCTCCACCTTCGGCGGCAACCCGCTGGCCTGCGCGGTCGGCGCCGAGGTCGTGCGCCTGCTCGCGCCGGGCGATTTCCAGAGGCGCTCCGCCGAGCTGGGCGAGCGGCTGCACGCGCGCCTCGGCGAGCTCGTCGGCCGCGGCCTGATCGCGGTGCGTGGCCGGGGCCTGTGGGCGGGCGTCGACATCGACCCGGCCCTGATGACCGGCCGCCGAGCCTGCGAACTGCTCGCCGACCGCGGCGTCCTGGCCAAGGACACGCACGGCTCCACGATCCGGCTGGCGCCCCCGCTGGTCGTCACCGCCGACGAGATCGACCACGCGGTCGCCCAGCTGGCCGCGATCCTCAGCGAGGCCACCGCCTGACACACCCGGGCGGCCGCCCGCCGGCGGCCGCCCGCTGCTCGTGCGGATACCGTGTCACGAAACACGCCGGCCCGGACATGGGATGAACGTGAGTCCCGGTATCGAACGCGAGGAACGTTTCCGGCACGTCTACAACGCGAACTTCGAGGCCCTCCTGGCGTACGCCCTGCGCCGCGTCGAGCAGCCGCCGGACGCCGCGGACGTGGTCGCCGAGACCTTCCTGATCGCATGGCGCCGCGCCGACGACATGCCCTCCGGCGACGAGATCAGGCTCTGGCTGTACGGGGTGGCCCGGCGCGTCCTCGCCAATCACCACCGCGGCGGTGTCCGCCGGGCCCGGCTCGGTGACCTCCTGCGGCAGCGGCTCACCCCGCCGGCCGCGGCCGACCCCAGCACCGAGGTCCCCGAACGGCTTGCGGTGCGGGCCGCCCTCGCCCGGCTCGGCCCGATCGACCGGGAAGTCCTCACCCTCACCGCGTGGGAGGGGCTCAAGCCGCGCGAGGCGGCGACGGTCCTGGGCGTGAGCCCCGAGACCGTCCGCACCCGGCTTTCCCGGGCGCGGGCGAAGATGCGCGACCTCCTCGGTCACGACAGGCGTGCGGCCGGACATGTGCTCGACGTCCTGACCGTACCGAGCCCCGAGGAGGCCTGATCATGTCCGGCGAAGAGCTCGACCGCCTTGTCCACGACGCCGATCCGTACCGGCGCGACGTGATCTGCGGCCTCGACGGGGCCGAGCACGCTCTCCTGGAGGAGATCATGTCCGAGCCCGTCCGCAGAACGCCACGATGGCGCGGTCTCGCCGCCGCGGTGGCCGCCGCTGCCGCCGTCACGGGCGTCCTCGTGGCGTCGGCCGTCGTCCGCGATCGGCCGGAGACCGGCCGGGCCGCCCCAGTCCCGGCCCAGGAGGCCCCCGCGCCCCTCGAGTTCGCGGCCGCCGTGCGCCGGGCCGCCGAGAAGAATCCCCGCCTCCTGATCGACCAGCCCGGCTGGAAGGTCACCCACGTCTACGGCTTTGCCGAGAAGGACGGGACCATCGCCTTCCAGGACGGCGGCGGCCGCGGGCTCGAGATGAACTGGTATCCCGCCGACCAGTACAACGGTTACTACAAGGACCGGCTCGCGGTCAGCCCGCCCGTGGCCACGAGGGTCGACGGCTGGGCGGGCGCGCGCTTCACGTACAGCAACAGCGACTTCGCCATCATGCTCGAACCCCGCGACGGCGTCTTCGCCGAGCTGCGCAGCGCCGGCGGCGCCTGGACCCTGACGAGCCTCGGCGAGGTGGTCGCCGACATCAAGCGCGTCGACGTGGACACCTGGCTCAAGGCCCTCCCGCCCGAGATCGTCACGCCGGGCAAGGAGGACGAGGCCGCCAAGAAGATCCTCGCCGACGTGCCGGTGCCACCCGGCTTCGACGTCGCCGCCCTCAAAGGCTTCGGCACCAACGACCCCTACCAGTTCGGCGCCCAGGTGACCGGACGCGTCGCCTGCGCCTGGATCGCCGAGTGGAGGCGCGCCGAG
The DNA here is from genome assembly GCF_016862115.1 of Paractinoplanes deccanensis. Taxonomy (GTDB): domain Bacteria; phylum Actinomycetota; class Actinomycetes; order Mycobacteriales; family Micromonosporaceae; genus Actinoplanes; species Actinoplanes deccanensis. Next base: position 11,610 of record NZ_BOMI01000181.1, on the reverse strand, counting down.
CAGGCCGGCGACGACCCGGCGCGGCAGAAGGCCACGGACGCCCTGCGCGGCAGCCACCAGTGGAAGGTCCTCCACGACATGAACGACGAGGGCGACTACCCCGAGGTGCTCTGGGAGTACGCCGACCGCACCGTCGCCGGCAACCCGCCCTCGGCGGAGGAAGTCGATCAGGGCCTCGGCTGCTCCTAGAAGCGCAGGAAGAACGCACGGACGTCCTCGGCGAACAGGTCCGGCACCTCCATCGCGGCGAAGTGGCCGCCGCGGGCGAACTCCGACCAGTGCCGCACGTCGTACAGCCGCTCGGCCAGTGGCCGGACCGACTGCGTGATGTCGTGCGCGAACACCGCCACCCCGAGCGGCACCCGGCAGGGAAGTCGGCTTCCCCGCGGGGTGTCGTGGTGGAAGCGGCCCGAGGAGGCCGCGGTCGCGGTCAGCCAGTAGAGCGAGATGTCGGTGAGCATGCGGTCGTCGCCGACCGGCGTGGCCGGGTCGGTCCACTGGGCGAACCGCTCGGCGATCCACACCAGCTGCCCGACCGGCGAGTCGGTCAGTGCATAGCCGATGGTCTGCGGCGTGAGGGCCTGCAGGGCTTGGTACGGCGGCCGGTTCGCCATCAGCCGCCGTACCTTGTCCAGCCGCGCCTCGTCCGCCGCGGACAGCTCGACCTCGGGGTCCGGCCGGGTCGGCAGATAGTTGACGTGCACCGCGACGACCCGCTCGGGCGCCACCGCGCCGAGCGCCAGGGAGATGCCCGCCCCGAAGTCGCCGCCCTGCGCGCCGTAGCGCTCGTATCCGAGGCGGCGCATCAGCTCGTCCCAGGCCCGCGCGACCCGGGCGGCGTCCCAGCCCCGCTCGTGGGTCGGCCCCGAGAAGCCGAATCCCGGGATGGACGGGATCACCAGGTGGAAGTCCCGGGACAGCGGCTCGATCACGTCCAGGAACTCCAGGAACGACCCGGGCCAGCCGTGGGTGAGCACCAGCGCGAGCGCGCCCGGCTTCGGCGACCGGACGTGGACGAAGTGGATGTTCTGGCCCTCGATCTCGGTGGTGAAGTGCGGCAGCTTGTTGAGCTCGGCCTCGTGCGCGCGCCAGTCGTAGCCGGTGCGCCAGTATTCGGCCAGCTCCTGGAGCCGCCCCAGCGGGAAGCCGTAGTCCCAGCCGGCGCCGTCGACCTCGTTGGGCCACCGCGTCCGGGCGAGGCGGCCGGCCAGGTCGTCGAGGTCGGCCTGAGGGATGTCGATGCGGAACGGCTCGATCATTGTTTGTCCCTCTAACGTTTGTGCTCCGAACGGTAACACGAACGTTAGTGCCCCGAACGATCCGTTAGGCTTGTCACATGGAGAACCCGTCCCTCGGCGGGTGGCAGGCCTTGCCCAGCTGGCTGCTCACCCAGACCGCCGCCCACGCCCACCGCCTCGTGGCCGAGGGCTTCGCGGCCGTCCAGGCCCGCGGCTACCACTACCGCCTGCTGGCGACGCTGGAGGAGCTCGGCCCGGCCAGCCAGGCCACCCTGGGCCGCAGCAGCGGCATCCACCTCAGCGACATGGTCGCCACCATCAACGAGCTCGCCGACGCCGGCCTGGTCGAACGCGCCCCCGACCCCACCGACCGCCGCCGCAACGTCATCTCGCTCACCCCGGCGGGCAAGCGCCGGCTGCGCCGCCTGGAGAAGCGCCTGGCCACGACTCAGGACGAATTGCTGGCCCCGCTGTCACCCGAGGAACGCCGGCAGCTGACCGACCTGCTCGCCAAGCTGCTCGACCACCACAACCGGTCGGCGGGAGGCTCACCAATCAGCCGCGGCTGAGAACCCCAGACGCAGTGCCTCGTTGCGGATGATCGTGAAATCGCCGGGCGCCGCACCGTCCCTCACCGCCAGCGCCACCCGGGGGACGTCCTCCCAGATCGGCGGGGTGGTGCCCGTCAGCAGATGAGCGAGAAGCCGCGCGAACAGCTCCGGCTCCCGGGCGAGCCGGTCGCCGGGCCAGTCGTGGAGGGTGTGGCGCTCGGTGATCCCGGCCCGGTGCGCGGTGGCCAGGGTGACGCCCTCGCCCAGCGAGCCGGCCAGGTGGGGCACCCAGGTCGCCAGCGCGGACGCCTCAGCGAAGGTCAGCGGAGCGGGAACGCTTTCGAGCCGGCGCTGCCAGTATCGCCTCATCCACCGGCGCCACTGCTCGTCGACGGCGTCCGGCGTGAGATCGCCGAGCAGGTCGGCCACGCTGCTCATCCACGCGGTCCGCTGCCGCTCGCCGGCGCGAGCGGTGAACGCCTCCACCCAGGTGAGCGGATCTGCCGGGCCGCGAAGCGCGATGACGGCGAGGTGCATCGGCAGGGCGCGGCTCAGGTCGTCCGGCAACCGGTCCGCGAGCTCGATCGCGTCGAGGTAGTCGCCGCGCAGCCCCGCTTCGAACAGGTCGAACGCGATGCGGCTGGTGCCGAGGTACCCGCTCCAAGCTCGGACCGCTCGTTCCTCGTCCGCCCAAGCCATCATCGGCAGCAGCACCCGCTCGCACCAGGGCCGGTCGGCCGCGGCGAGAAACGCCAAGTGACCGGCGAGGACCGGCTGAGCGAGCTGCTCCGGTCCACGAGAGTCACCCACCATGGTCTCCAGGGGCAGCCGAAGGTGCGGCGGCAGACCGGTCCAGGCATCACCGGCGGCGGTCCAGTCCTCGGAGACGGCGTGAAGCCAGAACTCCGCGATCCGTCCGGCCGGCCGGTTGATCGCCAGAGACGGCCAATCCCGGCCGTCGTCCGGTGGGCCGACCGGCCCGAGCACGTCCCAGACCGCACCGGCGAGTTCCCGGGCCCCGGGTACGAGGTGCCACTTCGTCGCGTTCCCCGAGGCGGTGGTGCCGGCGAGCAGGAGACGAGAGACGCTGTCGGCCACCGCTTCGAGGTCGAGGCTCCGGAGGCGCCGCAGGACGCCGGCGCGGATCGGCGGCTCCAGCGAGGCAGCCGACCAGCCGTCGATCACGGCGGAGACGATGCCGGCCGGAAGCGATGCGCCAAGGTCGAGGATCGCGAACCCGTCGGCGGGGTGATCGTGCACCGTGGCAGCGAGCACGCGCACCGCGTCGTCCCAGCCGGGACCGTCGAACGGGACCTCGACGTGCTCATAACGCCGTAGCTCCGACACCGCGGCCGCCGGATCCGCCGCGATGCGCTCGTGCAACTCCTCGACGGTCATCGGCGGCTGGTCCGGCACCACCATGAACTCGACTCGTGACCGCAGTTGCTCGGGATGGTCGCGCGGCTCGAAGCGCGGATACCTCGCGAGGATCTCGTCGAGCGCCGCCCGCGCCGACGGCAGCCCCGGCACCGACCGAAGAATCCAGGTGAGAGCGTTGAAGCGCAGATAGGCGACGTGGCTCTCGTCGTCGCCCGCGACCGGCAGCGTCCGGACGTCGGACACCAGCGCTTCCACCTCGTCGGCCGAAGCCGCCGGCAGCGTCTCCCGGATGAGCCGGAACAACTCGGGACGCACCTGGTGATCGAAGAGCCATCCGGTCGAGCGGAGCCAGGCCAGCTTGGCGGTGGCGTTGACGTCGGTGCGGTGAGTCCAGCCGTGCAGGGCCAGCCGTCGCAGGATCAGCACGCCGGACGCCGCCCAGGCGTCGAGGTAGCCGGGACCGGACGGCGCCCCGGCCGTCAGCAACGCCTCGACGCAGTCCCGGGCCGCGTCGATGAGGACGTCCGCGGCCTCCCGGTACCGATCCCCTTGATCGTCCTCGATGGCGTACCTGCCGAACGACACCGGGTCCCACCCTGGTCGCGCCGCCCCGGCAAGCGTCAGGAGCTCGGAGATCCGCCGCAATTGGCGGTCGGCGATCGTCAGGACGTCCACCGCCGTCGCGTCCAGGGCCGGCCGGAAGACGCCGGCCCAGGCCTCATCGAGATGGTGGAGGGATCCTCGGAGAACCACCTCGAAGGAGGGCTTCGTCCCCGCGTACAAGGGTCGCTGTCGCAAGCGGGGTTCGGTCAGGTGCTGCAACAGCAGCAGGGCCGCCGGGCGGTCGGCCGGTGCCGCCGACTTGAGCAGGGCGTATTCGAGCCAGTGGGTGTCGGCCTCGCCGGCGTGCTCGAGCAGGAGGGCCAGCCACGGGCCGAGCCAGTCCGGGCGGGACCCGGGACGACGATGCAGATGCTGTCCCAGGGCGCCACAGAGCACCGGAGCCAACTGTCCGCCGCCGTCGTGCAGGATCGACAGCGCCTGCGCCGAACGCGCTTCGTCCATGACGAAACGCCCGACATACCAGTGGGCGAGGAGGACGGTGCACTGGTCGAACGGGGCGTCGGAGCGGAACATGGCCTGGAACTGAGGGCGTTGCGCGGCCCAGCTCAGCCACGCCGGGTCGTCGGCGAGCTCGGTGAAGAACCGCGTCCGGTTCTGATCGCCGAGGGCATCCTCCAGGTACGAGACGTCCTCGGGAACGAGCGACGGCGCCGCGCCGACCAGCCCGGCGATCCGCTGTCGATGGTCGAGCAAGCCCATGGACGTCAACGCGGCCCACCCGTCCAGCGCGTCGGCGAGCGCGGCGTGCGACCGGCCGACGACCTCGTAGGTGATCGGGACGACCTTGTAGGTCTTCCAGACGTCGAGGTCCGCCTGGTCGGTCAACGCGTAGCGAGGGCGTCGCGTGCCCCCGATCCCCCGGGCGATGAGGCGCATGACGGTGTCGCTGTGGCTGTAGCCGATGAAGAGCACCGTGTATTCGGCGAACATGCGCTCGACGAACCGGGCGGCCCAGGCGTCGGTCAGGTAGGCGCGGCCCAGGTCGCCCTCCGTGGCGATCAGATGCCGCGGTTCCTGCGTCAGGTCGCCGTGCAGGTACACCACGCCGGTGAAGTCGTCGCCCATCGGCACCGCCGGGCCGCGGTACTCGGTGAACGACACCCCGCGCTCCCGCAGCGCCGTGGACAGGTGCAGGTCGTAATTGGTGGTCACGATCCGCACCGGCTCGCCCGACGAGGCGAGCCGGGCGATCGCCCTGTGCAGCGCGTTGGGCCGCGAGGCCGGATCGCCGATGATCGTCTTGATGATCCGGTGGACGTCGCCGCCGCGATCCTCGATCCGGCCCAGCAGCACGTCGGGCTGGTGCAGCTCCGCCTTGTCGAAGTCGTGGTGCGTAGCGGTCGCGACCCGCTCGGTCAGGGCACCGAACATCGGCAGGCCGGACGGCGGGTCGGCCGAAGCGCCGGCACCGACGAACAGCACCACCTTGCCCCGGCGAAACTCGTCGAGCAGGACGGCCGGGACATCAACCTCACGGATCCACATCGCCGCCAAGGCTACGAGAGCACAGCGCCTACGGCGTGCACGACGCCCCGCCAGGCGCCGCCGGGGTCAGCGCTCGAACTTGCGCAGCGCCATCGTCGGGGCCTCGGCCATGACGGACTGGGGCTGGACGACGCCGCCGGTGGCCCACATGCCGGCTCGGCCCACGTGGACGTTGGCGTAGAGCTCCACCACGTCCTCGGGGCCCAGCGTGCGGGTCTCGTTGCGGCGCAGGGTGAGACGGGCGTCGTCGTCCGCGGAGCCGGCGGGGCGGACGCCGCTGCCGTTCGTGCTCACGTCCTGGACCGTCAGGGTGCCGTCGGGGCGGAGGGTGAACTTCACGTGGCCCCGGCTGATCCACTTGCGGGCGTCGTCGGTGAGCCACTGGCCGAGCATGACGCCGCCGCCCTCGGGGGCGCGGCCGACCACCACGGGCTCGTCGGTGGAGACCACGAACCGGCGGCGGATCACGCCGTCGATGCGCACCGACAGGACCTCGACCGCGGCCCGCTGGCCGGCGTCGCGCAGGCGCGCGCCGTGCCGGGGGCAGGTCGGCACGCCGCCTCGCAGTGCCGGCGGCGGCTGGGAGACCGGGCTGGTGAAGGTGCGCATGTCGGCGAAGAAGCTGTCGGAGTCGCCGCCGGTGCCGTAGCTCGTGCAGTTGGGCTCGGGGCAGCTCCACACGCGGGCCAGCAGCCGCTCGCCCAGCTGGGAGCGCTCCGGCGGCCTCGGCGGCTCCTCGCGGCCGACCCGGGGCATCAGCACCGTGGTGCCGCCCTCGCCGGAGACCGCGGCCAGCAGGCGGCCGGGCTCGTCGACCCACGGGTAGCGCTCGCGTTCGCGGTCGGCGCGGCTGCGGGTGAGCACGGGCACGCCGAGCAGGTCGGCCACCTCGAAGACGCGGCCGTCGAGCTGGGGCACCACCTCGACCTTGCCGTCGTCGGCCCAGCGGCGGATGACCATTCGCTCGTTCGAGGTCAGATCGGTGTCGGATAGCAGACCCCGCGGCACGACCACGTAGACCGGGACGTTTTCCTCGGCGAAGCGCAGCCCGAGCGCGTCGAGCACCAGGCCCAGCCGCACTGAGCTGGCCGGACGTCCGCCGTCAAGATCCGCGTACCGCACGATCTCGGACATGTCGACCACCGCGCGCGCGAGGGCGGGGTCGGTGGTGAGGCGGGCCTCGATGGCGTCGAGGACCTTGCTGACCTCGAATCTCACGGGTCCTCCCGAGGGTTCGCGCGGTTTCTGCCACGGCAATCATGCCGCGTGCCGTCCGGAGGCGGGCGTCACACCCCCTGGGCTACCGTGTGGGCCGTCCTTTCGAGCATCGACACAATTGATATTGACACATCGACGGGGAGCCACCTCATGACGATTCGACGCCCGGCCGTGGCCGGCCTCGCGCTCGGCGCGATCCTGCTTGCCGGTGGGTGCGGCAGTGACGACTCCGGCAATTCCTCCAGCGGTACGCAGACCAGCGCCGCGCCGGTCGCGACCACCACCACCGCCGCGGCCGCCGGTCCCGCCGAGGAGCTCCAGGCGGCGTACGCGAAGTTCGCCGACACCCCGGTGAAGTTCAAGCTCACCTCGATCGGGGGCATCGGCGGCACCGGCGCGATCGACGCGAAGGCCCGCACGTCCGAGTTCACCACCGACATGGGCTCCTCCGGCAGCATGCTGACCCGGCAGGTCGGCAACGACCTCTACGTCAAGGCCGAGGGGCAGCTCGCCTCGGCGGTCGGCGGCGCCGAGGGCAAGTGGATGCACATCGACGTGTCGCACGTGCCGGACAGCAGCCCGATCAGCGCGAAGAACACCGACCCGGCCGGCACCGCCAAGCTGATCACCACGGCGTCCGGGCTGACGAAGACCGGCGAGCACGCGTTCAAGGGCACGGTCGACGTGACCAAGTCGCCGTCGATGAACGCCGCCGCGCTCAAGGCGCTCGGCGCCAAGGCCAAGGCCGTGCCGTTCACCGCCGAGACCGACGATCAGGGCAACCTCACCAAGTTCTCGATGAACCTGGAGTCGATCGCGCCGGGCGCGGGCGAGACCACTGCCACCTACTCCGACTGGGGCGCCCCGGTCGACGTGCAGGCGCCGCCCGCCGCGGAGGTCGTCGACATGCCGGCGAAGTTCCGCAAGGCCATGGGGGCCTGAGCGGGTCTCGTTTGTCCGCAACGGCCTCCGGGCATTGATGTCGGTGTCGCCGGCGTCACTCTTCAGGCCGGCCGGGCAGGAGGGATGGACATGCGGACACCACGGCTCGCGGGGCTGGGACTCGCGGCGACCGCCACGGCGGCGCTGGCGCTGGCCGGTTGCGCGAACGGCGATGCGACACCCGCCGCGAGCGCCCCGGCGCCCGCCACCGGTTCGAGCGCGCCGGCGAGCGCGAGCGCGGCCGATCCGAACGCTGTCGCGGCGCTGACCAAGGCGACGGAGCAGCTCGGCACGACCAGCTTCAAGGTCACGGCGACCTCCGGGCAGGGCTTCAAGCTGACCGGCGCCATCGACCCGGCGAAGGGCGTCGGCACCGCCGACCTCAGCGCCACCGGCACCAACGCCGACCTCAACATCAAGACGCTGCTGATCGAGCAGGACCTGTACCTCCAGGTGCCGGGCTTCACCAAGGCCGGCACGTGGACCCACGTCGACGTGGCCCGGCTGCCCGAGGGTGCCAACGTCGGCCTGCGCCCGGGCCAGATCGACCCGGTCAACACGTCGAACCTGCTCGGCTCGGCCACCGACGTGCGGGCGACCGGCACGAACACGTACGCGGGCTCGCTCGACGTCACCAAGGCGGCCGGCCTCGCCGGCGTCTCGCAGGTGACCGTCGACGGCACCCAGGCGCAGAAGGTGCCCTTCACCGCCCAGCTGGACGACCAGGGCCGTCTCTCCACGCTGACCATCGAGATCGCGAACGCGCAGCCGCTCGAGGTGCGCTACAGCGACTACGGGACGCCGGTGACCGCGGCCCGGCCCGCCGCCTCCGAGATCACCGAGGCGCCGGACAGCCTGTACCAGTCACTCGGTAGCTGACGTCGCGTTCCGCCTCGCGCTCCAGTCCGTGCTCAGCGGGCGGAACGCGGGGCGGTTCTCGTCGATCCAGGCGTCGATCCGCTCCCACCAGTCGTAGAGCCAGGCGACCCGCTCCTCCTCGCCCCGCGGGACCTCCTCCGGCGGGACGCTCCAGAAGCGCATCACGAGCCGCTTGTCCATCGGCAGCTCCTGCCAGATGTCCGCCACCGTGACCATGCGGTCGAGGCCGGTGTGCGCGACGAAGATGACGCCGGCGTCCGGCGCCGCGTCGATCGCCGAGAAGAGGCCGCCGGGTTTCGGCGGCAGCACGTGCCGCAGCTGCTCGGCCCGGTCGGCCACGTCGGCGAGGCCGCGGGCGCGCAGCCGGGCGATCGCGCTGGTGCGCCGGCGCGGCGTGAAGTTGCCGCCCTCCGGGAAGATCACGAAGGCGTCGTTCTCGTCGAGGCCGGTCGCCAGCTCGCTGATCTGCTGCTCCAGCGTGGTGGTACCGGTGCGGCCCGGCGAGATGAAGCGGTTGGGCAGGCGGTTGAGCAGCACGTCGACCGCGGGATCCCACTGGAGCGCGGCCTTCAGCACGATGCGCGGCTCGCGGTCGAACCAGTTGACCAGGGCGTGGATCAGGATGAACGAGTCGCCGGGGCCGGCGTGCCGGCTCACCACGATCTCGGGGCGGCCGGGGACCGCCGTGTCCGGGTCGGTGCCGACCACGTCGACGGTGAGGTGCAGCGCCCAGCGCGCCACCCAGAACAGCACGCGCAGGAAGCCGCCGGTCACCTCGTAGTGGCGGCGCTGGAACTCCGGCGTCCGGATGTGGCGGCCGAACCCGGACCAGACCCAGAGCACCGCCAGCACGAGGAGCGCCGCGGCGTCCCAGCACAGGTAGAGGACGCCGAGCAGGACCAGCCGGGGCACGCGCAGGTGGCCGGGCACCAACGGCGAGGCGACCAGGCCGAGGAAGAGCCAGAGCGGCAGCGTGGTGACCAGCGCGAGGGCGAGCAGGACGACGGCGGGCGCGATGACCAGGCGGCGTATCCAGACCGGGGGCAGCGGCATCAGGAGCGCCCGCCAGGGTCGGCGGGCGGCGCGGCGGGCAGGGGGTTGACGTTGGCGGCGAGGTAGCGCCGGGAGGCCGTGTAGGCGCGGCTGATCCGGCGGCCCACGGCGGCCATGTCCCGGTAGGCCCAGGGGCTGTCGTCGCGGCGCTCGCCTCCGCCGCTGGGCAGGACGTGCACCCGTACATCGTCGGGCAGGAACGCAAGGTCGCGCGCGAACCTGTGCCGGCGGGCGATCTCGAACGCCACCTGCGCCACCTCCCAGGGCCGTCGTGGCACGGTGAGCGGGCGCTCCACCCGGCCCACCTGGAGCACGAAGATCAGCTTGGCGCCGACCCGGACGGCCTCGCCGATCGGGATCGAGTTGACGATCCCACCGTCCACATAGTGCTCTCCCGCGATCTCCATCGGGGGCAGCAGGCCCGGCACCGCCGAGGAGGCGAGCACCGCGTCGACCAGCGGGCCGCTGTCGAACCAGTGCTCGGCGGCCCGTTCGATGCTCGCGGCGCAGCAGCGGAACGGCACCTTGAGATCGGCGAAGGTGGCGCCGTCGCCGAGCTCGCTCTCGAGCAGCCGGCGCAGGGGCATGGGCGAGTGCAGGTGGGTACGGGCGGCGAACCGGCGCAGCTGGCGGCCGATCGAGTCGCCGTACACGGTGGCGGCCTCGGGTGACGTCCAGAGCCGCACGAGCCGGTCGGTGACGGCCTCGCTCGGGTCGGAGGCGACCAGGGCGCCGTTGACCGCGCCGATCGAGGTGCCGACCACCACGTCGGGCCGATAGCCGGCTCGGAAGAGCGCGCGCAGCATGCCGACCTCGACCGCGCCGAGCACCCCGCCACCACCGAGCACGAAAGCCACCGGACCGTCGACCATGCGTTCATGGTGGCACGCGGCCCGCAGATGCCGGCCACGTGCCACCGTGAGCGTCGTTACTGGTTCTTGAGGTAGGCGCCGTTCTGGTTCTGGAACTCGTAGCCGGCGAACTTGTCCCAGTTGATGGACCAGGTCATGAGCCCGCGGAAGTCGGGGTTGGTGCCGCTGCGCGGCGTGTACGAACCGCAGTTCGCGCCCTTGACGAGGCAGCCGACGGCCTGCTGGACGGCCGCCGGGGCGACATATCCGTTACCGGCGTTGACCGAGGCCGGAGCGCCGAAACCGACCTGGTCCTCGCGCAGGGCCGGGAAGACGTTCGCGGTGTTGCCGGCCACCGGGAAACCGGCGAGCAGCATGTCGGTCATCGCGATGTGGAAATCGGCGCCGCCCATCGAGTGGTACTGATTGTCGAGGCCCATGATGGAGCCGGAGTTGTAGTCCTGCACGTGCAGGATCGTGAGGTCGTTGCGCAGGGCGTGGATGACCGGCAGATACGAGCCGGCACGCGGGTCCTGGCCGCCCCACGGGCCCGAGCCGTAATACTGGTAGCCGAGCTGCACGAAGAAGGTCTCCGGCGCCATGGTGAGCACGAAATTGGCGCCGTACCGGGCCTTGAGGCTCTTGAGCGCCGAGATGAGATTGACGATGACCGGCGTCGTCGGGTTCTTGAAATCGGTGTCGCCCGTGTTCAGCGAGAGCGAGTGCCCCTCGAAGTCCACGTCGACGCCGTCCAGGCCGTACCGGTCGATGATCGCGCTGACCGAGCTGACGAACTTGTCGCGGGCCGCGGTGGTGGTGAGCTGCACCTGGCCGTTGGCGCCGCCGATCGAGAGCAGCACCTTCTTGCCGGCGGCGCGCTTGGCCCGGATGGCGGCGATGAACTCCGCCTCGGACTCGACGCCGGGGCACTCGGTGGCCGGGCAGAGCGTGAAGCGGATGTCGCCGGAGGTGGCCGTGGTGGGCTCGCCGAAGGCCAGGTTGATGATGTCCCAGTTGCCGGGGACGTCGGCCATGCGCAGGTAGCCGGAGCCGTTGGCGAAGCTGGCGTGCAGATAGCCGATGAGCGCCCGCTTGGGGATGCCGGTGGCCGGGGGCTGCGTCGTGGGCGGGGTGGTCGGCGGCGTCGTCGGTGGTGTCGTGGGCGGGGTGGTCGGCGGAGTCGTGGGCGGGGTGGTCGTGGGCGGCGTGGTCGGGGTCGTGCCGCCGCAGACGCCGCCGTCGATCCAGACGTCCCACTGGCCGCTGTGGGTCGCGGGCGACTCGTTCTGCGTCCACCACTTGGCGGTGTAGTTGCGGCCGTTCTGCGAGGCCACGTTGTCCTTGACGTACGTCTGCGTCGCGGACCAGGCGGGGGCGCACGCGGCAGCC
>NZ_BOMI01000180.1 GCF_016862115.1 Paractinoplanes deccanensis | reverse complement strand
GGGGGCGCACGCGGCAGCCGCGCCCGCCACTCCGGCCGAGGAGGCCAGATACACAGTGCCACCCGTGGCAGCGAGCACGGAGGCCATCACGAAGATCATCGATCGGCGCATGGCTCAGTATGAATACTGTTAACTTTGTTTGTAAATAGTTGCCCGCCCGTCCGATCGGGATCGTTCGATAGGTTCGCGCGATGGAGCGGAAGACGCACGCGTGGCGGATCGAGCAACGGGAGTACGACCGGCAGGAGTCGCGCCGGGGGCGGCGGCACGCGTACACGAGCCTCGTGCCCGGGCGGACGGCGCTGGTGGTCGTCGACATGGTGCCGTTCTTCGTCGAGGAGAACGAATACACGTACGGCATCGTCCCGAACATCTCGCGGCTCGCCGAGACGGTGCGGACGGCGGGCGGGACGGTGGCCTGGGTGCTCCCCGCCCGGACCGTGCCGACGCCGGTCGCCGAGGAGTTCTACGGGCCCGCGCAGGCCAAGGTGTTCGCCGAGAGCGGCGGCGACGGCCCGATCCGGTCCCGGCTGTGGCGCGAGTTCGAGGTGAGAGCCGGCGATCTGCTCGTGGAGAAGTCGGCGACCAGCGCGTTCTTCCCCGGTCGTTCCCCGCTGCCGGGGCTGCTTGAGGACCGCGGCATCGACACCGTCGTCATCACCGGCACCGTCACCAACGTCTGCTGCGAGGCGTCGGCGCGCGACGCCTCGACTCTCGGCTACCGGGTCGTGATGGTCGCCGACGCGAATTCCGCCCGCCGCGACGAGGACCACAACGCGACGCTCTACACGATCTACCGGACCTATGGCGACGTCCGCACGACCGAGGACGTGGCCGCCCTGCTGAGCGGAGCCGCGGACCGATGACGAAGGTGACTGTGCTCGGCGCCGGCGCCGCCGGACTCGCGGTGGCGGCCCAGCTCAAGGCGGCCGGCGTGGACTGCGCCGTCCTCGAGCGCGGGCCCGGGGTGGCGACCAGCTGGCGCGGCCGCGTGGTCGGCCCCGGCAACAGCGGCGCCGAGATCGCCACCGACCTGGCCGAGGGCGGCGCCGCGTCGGTGAGCCTGGCGATCCGCACCCCGCCGCACATCATCCGCCGCGAGACGGCGGGCTGGCCGGCCCAGATGAACGGCATCCTGCTGAGCCGCCTGCCGGAGCGCCTCTTCAACACGATGGCCGCCGCGGCGGCCCGCGCCGAGATGCCGGACCTGCGCCCGTACGGCATCGACCGCCCCTCGGAAGGCCTGAAGACCCGCCTGCGCACCAGCCGTTACGTGCCCCTGCAGGACGTCGGCATCGTCCGCGACATCATGGCGGGCCGGGTCCGCCCCGTCGCCGCCGTCCAAGCCTTCACCGAGACCTCGGTCCTCCTGGCCGACGGCACCACCGCACAGCCCGACGCGGTCATCGCGGCCACCGGCTACGGCACGGGCCTGCGCGATCTCTTCGACGACCCGTCCCTGATCGACGAGACCGGCGTGCCCCTGGTGCACGGCGGCGCGGCCGCCCGCCCGGGCCTCTACTTCATGGGGTACGACGTCACGCTGGGCGGCATGCTCCGCCAGGCCGCGATCGAGGCCCGGCGCGTCGCCCGCACCATCCGGAAGCACACCGCATGACAACAGTGCGAAGGTTCCGCGGTACGGACGCAGGCGTGCTGTGGGCGCTGAACGCGCTGCCGAACATCGGCGACACGGCCGACCCGACCGTCCCGATCCCCCTGCCACCGGCGGCCGCACCACCGGCCACCTTCCCCGACCTCGCCGACGTCGAGGAGACCTTCCTGGCGAAAGGCGGAGACTTCCTCGTCGCGGAACTGGACGGTCACGTGGTCGGCATGGGCGGCTACCGCCCGGACCCCGACGGCGGTGCCGAGGTCCTCCGAGTGCGGGTGCACCCGGCCACCCGGCGCCGCGGCATCGGCCGCGCCCTGATGACAGAGCTGGAGGAACGCGCGGCCGGCCACGGCCTGACGACGATGCGCCTGGACACCGCGACGAACCAGCCCGCGGCCATGGCGTTCTACGAGGGCCTGGGCTACCGCGAGGTCGGCCGCGAACGGCAGCCGGGGTGGACGTGGACGCTGGTGTACTACGTCAAGGCGCTCGCCGGCACACCTCAGCCGAGCCGGTCTCCCGCGTCCGGCGGCGGCACCTGAGGCAACACCCAGCCCCCGGTCGCCGTCATCGCAGCGATACCGCCCATTGATCTCTGCCACTACCTGCACACGACCGTGGTCTCTGCCCAGTGGTCAACCCTGACGATCGTCGGGGGCGGGCGGTTGCCGTTCGGCTCGGGTTTCCGGCCGCTTCCGTTCCTACGGTCGACCCCCATGAAACGAGAAACACGAGCAACCAGTGGGGCCGGCCGGCTGCCGGCTGCCGTCGGCGTCCTGGCAGCGGGCGCGGCGGCGGTCGCCTGGCTCTCTCCGGGCGGGTTGGGCCGGGCCGGGGCTGTGCAGGTTACCGACGGAGTCTCGGTGTCCGGGTACCGAGCGGTCATCGGGGCGGCGGCGGGCACACCGTCGTGGGTGGGCCCTGCGCTGGAGTGGGCGACCGAGGGCACTCCGGTGCTCCTGGGCGTGCTGCTGGTCGCGATGTGGTGGACGGCGATGCGCCGCCGTGATGGCCGCGGGGTCGCTAAGACCGTGCTGACCGGCATCGGCACCGTGGCGGCGTACGCGGTCAGTGAGGCGATGAAGGTTGTGGTGGACGAGGAACGACCGTGTCGTGCGCTGCGTACGGGGATCGAGGTGATCGCCGATTGTCCCGCTGGTGGGGACTGGTCGTTCCCGAGCAACCATGCCACCTTGGCGGCTGGGCTGGCCGTCGGGCCGGCGGTGTTGTGGCCGCGCCTTGCCGTGCTGACGTTGCCCCTGGCCGGGGCGGCCGCATTGCTGCGGGTGCTGGTGGGCGTGCACTACCCGCACGACGTTCTGGCCGGTGCGTCGCTCGGCGGCGCGGTGGTGGCGGCTGCTCTGCTGGGGCTCATGCCGCCGACCCAGCGGGTGGTGTCGTCATTGCTGAGCAGGTGGTGGCAGAGCGATGCCCGCTTCGTGGGCGACCACCGCGGCCGCGGCCCGGTTCTCCACGCCCAGCCTGGTCAGGATGGAGGTGACGTGCGCCTTGACAGTTCCTTCGACCACGTGCAGGCGCCGGGCTATCTGCCCGTTGGACACAGGTAGGCTGCGCCGTCGGCCACCGCGCGTACCCCGACGATCAGTTCCTCGGGCTCGCCGGATTTGATCAGAAAGCCGGCGGCGCCGCCGCCGAGTGCCTGCAGGATGTAGTCGTCCTCCCCGAACGTCGTCAGAATGATCACGCGGGTGGCCGGCACGGTCCTGCGGAGCTCCGCCATCGCGGCGATGCCGTTCATGCCGGGCATCCGGATGTCGAGGACGGCCACCGCGGGCCGGTGCCGCCGCGCCAGCTCGACGGCGTGCTGTCCGTCGCCCGCCTCCCCGATGACCTCGATGTCCGCAGCGGTGGTGAGAACCGCGCGCAGCCCGGCACGGATCATCGGTTCGTCGTCGGCGATCAGTACGCGGATCATCGGCGGCTCACGGGGTGACCGTGTCCCGGGACACCAGCACGTCGTCGCGGAAGCAGAGCCGGTACGCATCGCCGGAGCGGTCGTCGAAGCGGTCGGCCGTCATCGCGTAGTACTCGCACGTCACCCCGTCCTCAGTCGGTTCGGCGGCCGGCGGCCGGTAGCGCGTCTGCCTGCGCGGCAGGAAATGGTCCACCTCGGAACGATCCTGCCCGATGCGCAAGCGGGCGTAGGCGCCCGGGTCCAGGACCGCCTGTGACGCCGACAGCGTCTCCCAGCCCGCCAGAGCCCCGCTCAGCAGCCCACCGGTGACCAGCGGCACCATCACCGCGATGACAAGTGACCGGCCCACTCGCTGCCGGGCGCGGCGATGTTCTCGCGGCAGCGCCCGGTCGCTCCGGGGAGTCACCGGCGGTGCCATCGGGGTCCGCGGGATCCGCGCGGCAACGGCAAAGCCTCCATGGTTCGGGCCGTACTCGAAGGTGCCGCCGACCAGCCGCATCCGTTCGGCGAGACCGACCAGGCCGCGGCCGCCGGACTGGAATCGCACGCCGGCCGGCGACGGTGGGGGGCCGTTCTCCACCACGATCGTCGTCTCGGTGGCCGTGTGGGTCACGGAAATGGTCGCCGTCGCTCCGGGCGCGTGTTTGGCCACATTGGTCAGCGCCTCCTGCGCGACCCGGTGCATGGCCCGCTCAGCCATCGGCGGTAGATCGCCGGCCGCACCATCGATGTGCAACCTCACCGCCAGCCCCGATGCGCAAGCCGCGGCCGTCAGCGCCGCGAGATCGGGGCCGTCAACGTCCATGGGGGCGCCGTCGGTCTGCTCGCGCAAGACGCCGATCACCTCGCCGAGGCGTTCCACCGCGGCTCCGGCCCGGGCCCTGAGGTCCGCGGCGGCCTTGCGGTGGTGCTCCGCCAGGCCGGGCGCCAGTTTCAACGCGCCCGCGGACAACGCGATCAGGCTGAGGTCGTGACCGAGCAGGTCGTGCATGTCCTGGGCGATCCGCGCCCGTTCTCGCAGCCGAGCTTGCTCGGCGACCAGCCGCTGTTCACGCTGCGCCTGCTCGGCCCGCTCCCAGCCGGCCCGGACCAGATCCTGATACTGGCGCCAGGAACGCGGCGACCACGGCCGGCAACAACCACCACCCGCTCACCATGCCCAGACCGGCGAACACGACCGCCGCGGTCAGCAGAAATCCGGGTTCAACAGCCCGTACGGCGGCAGCCGTAGCCTTGATCGTCGCGCGCCTCACCGGAGCGACGGTACGGGTCGCCGTAACCGCCCGACACTGCCGAAAGACAAATCAGCGTGTTCGCCGCCGGGTCGCAGGCGCGGCCGTACGCCTGTGGATCGGGAGCGCACTGTGCCGCCGCCCTCCACCGATTGGACACGCGGCGCCCTCCGAGTCATCATCGCTGGCACCAAGGCCACCGAGACGGCCGGGCGCAGACAACTCGGCGAAAGATTGAGGGCTCGGTCGTGTCGATCCCCGCGGAAGGCTCTGTCAGGGCTCGCATCGTGGCCGCACTCCTGTGGGACGGCAACCGGGTGCTCCTCTGTCACCGGTCTCCCCGGCGCCGGTGGTATCCCGATGTCTGGGACCTGCCCGGCGGGCATGTGGAGCCCGGGGAACGGCCTGACGCGGCCCTTGCGAGAGAGCTGCGGGAGGAGCTGGGCATCGACATCGCGGCGCCGGCGGGGCCGCCGGTGCGGAGGGTGCAGGGCGACACGTTCGACATGCGAATCTGGCTGATCGAAGCGTGGGCGGGCGCTCCGGTCAACGTCGCGCCGGACGAGCACGATGCCATCGCGTGGTTCAGCCGAGACGCGCTCGGAGAGCTGTCCCTGGCTCACGACAGCTACCTCGCGATGTTCGACGAGGTCCTGTCCGGGCGCCGGGCCTGACGCTCGATGGCGTGAGCTCGGCGGGCGTGGGTACCGTTGGTCAACGTGCCAGAGGGACACACCATTCATCGCCTTGCCGCGCGGCATCGGGAGCTCTTCGCGGGCCAGGCTCTCCAGGTGGCGAGTCCGCAGGGGCGGTTCGCGGCGGGGGCCGCGGCCGTTGACGGCCGGCGGCTGACCGATACCGAGGCGTACGGGAAGCATCTGTTTCACCACTACGAGGGCGACCTGAGCGTGCATGTGCACCTCGGGCTGTACGGGAAGTTCGCCGACGGTGAGCTGCCCGTGCCGGAGCCCGTGGGGCAGTTGCGCATGCGCGTGGTGGGGGAGCGGCACTGGCTGGAGTTGCGCGGGCCGACGGCGTGTGAGGTGTTCGATCCGTTGCGGGCGCAGCGGCTGCGGGACCGGCTGGGTGCCGATCCGTTGCGGGACGACGCGGATCCGCTGGTGGCCTATGCGCGGGTCAGGACCAGCACCAAGCCGTTGTTCGCCCTGCTGCTGGATCAGTCGATCGTGGCGGGGTGCGGGCTCATCTACGCCAACGAGGTGCTTTTCCGGGCCGGGCTGGCGCCGACCACGCCGGGGCGGCTGGTGGGGGCGGAGCTCTGGGACGAGATCTGGACCGATCTGCGGGCGCTGATGAAGGAGGGCGTCGCGCGGGGGCGGATCGACACGGTGCACACCGAGCACACGCCGGAGGCGATGCAGCGTGCGCCACGCGTCGACCGGCACGGCGGTGAGGTGTACGTCTACCGCCGTCCCGGTCAGCCGTGTCTGGTCTGTGGCACGGCGGTGGCGCGGGGGCCGCTCGCCGGGCGCAACCTCTACTGGTGCCCTACGTGCCAGCCGGCGGGGTAGGGGTCGCCGAGGCCGGCGCCGCCGGGGTCTGCGTGGGGGTGGCGGCCGGTGGCGGGGTGGCCGTCTTGGGCAGGCCCAGGGTGAAGTTCGCCTTCAGCCACGGGAGCAGCTTCTCGTAGGCGACGATCGTGTCGGGCTGGCCGAAGTCGTGTGACAGCACGATCGCGCCGGGCTTCACGTTCTTTTGCACCTCGGCGACGACGCGGTCGACGTGCTGGGTGTCGGTCTCGTCCTTGGGGTGGTCCCAGTCGCGCGGGTCGACCTCCCAGTAGAGGGACGTCATCCCGGCGCTGCCGGCGACCGAGACGAGCCGGTCGGTGAAGTTGCCGCCGGGCGCGCGGAAGAACGGGATCTCGGCGCCGGGCACCGCGGCCTCGATGGCGGCGTTCGTACGGTCGAGATCGGCCTTGATCTTCTCGGGCTTGTCCTTACCGATGGTGAGGCTGTGGTCCCAGGTGTGGTTGCAGAGCGTGTGCCCCGCGTCGACGATCTGTCGCACGATCTCGGGGTGCTTCTTGACCTGCGAGCCGACGAGGCAGAAGACGGCCTTGACGTCGTGCTTGTCGAGCAGCGCGAGGATGCGCGGGGTCTGCACCGGGTCGGGGCCGTCGTCGAAGGTGAGCGAGACGGCCTGCGTGCCGGTGGTGCGCAGCGAGTTGCCGGGGCCGGCGCCGGGGACCTTCGGCGCGCTCTGCTCTTTTTGCTCGACGGGCGCGGCGCTGCTCGGGGCGACAGTGGGCGCCGCGGCCGTGGGATCGGGCGCTGCCGCCTCTTTGTTTCCGGTGGCCGGCCTGGTGTCGTTCGTGTCGCCTGTGCCGATCGGCTTGGACTTGGCGGGCTCGTCCTTCTCACCGGTCTTGGCGGGCGCCGGCTTCTTGTCGTCGTCGCTCTGCACGCCGACCACGGCCTGCGCGGCCGCGTTGACCGCGTCGACGCTGTCGCGGCGCTGCTCGGCCGGCATGGCCAGCAGCAGGATGCCGATCGCCACCAGGGAGGCGAGCAGTGCCTGCTGGCGGGCCTTGCCCATGAGCAGCCACGACTCGATCGGCAGGGTGCCGGGTGCGCGGTGGCTGCCGGTGGCCGGCGGGCGCTGCGCGGGCGGCCTCGCCACGGCGTGCCGGCCGCCACGGGTGGGGCGCTGACCGCGGGTGGCGCTGCGCGAGCGGGCCGGGGACGGTTCGTCGCCGACGAAGCTCACCACGGGCTTGCCGCGGCGGTAGCGCGTCTCGGAGCGTTCGGCGACCGCGACGGCGGTGGTGAGATTGTCCGATGTGTCCGGCGCTTCCGTGACGTCGGCCAGGGACTCCGGCCGATGATGCCGCCCGCCGATCGCTTGTCCGGCCGGGGTCGGATAACGAGGAGATTGCGGCGACATGGTGCATGCCTACCGTGCCGCAAGATCAAACGCGAGACCGGATCGGTGGTTGTCGCGCTACGCAGGGCGATATTGCCTGGTAGCAGGTTGTGAAGGCGAATACGGCGAAATCAGCCCGCGTGCACCGCGTCCGTCGCCTTTCGGGCGGCGATGAGCACCGGGTCCCACACCGGGGCGAAGGGCGGCGCGTAACTCAGGTCGAGCGCCGTCATCTCCTCGACGGTCATCTTGTTCCAGACCGCGAGCGCCAGCGCGTCGATCCGCTTCGCCGCCTCGGCGCGGCCGACGATCTGGGCGCCGAGGAGCAGCCCGGTGCGCCGCTCGGCGATCAGCTTGACCGTCATCGCGGAGGCGCCGGGGTAGTAGCCGGCCCGGCTGGTCGACTCCACGGTCGCGGTCACGAATTCGTACCCCGCCTGGCCGGCCTCGTGTGAGGTCAGGCCGGTGCGTGCCACCTCGAGGTCGCAGACCTTGGTGACCGCCGTGCCGATCACGCCGGGGAAGGTGGCGTAGCCGCCGCCGATGTTGATGCCGGCGACGCGGCCCTGCTTGTTGGCGTGGGTGCCGAGCGGCACGTGGACCGGCCGCCCGGTGATGAGATGACGCGTCTCGACGCAGTCGCCCGCCGCCCAGACGTTCTCCAGGCCCTCGACGCGCATCCGCAGATCGGTGCGCAGGCCGCCGGTCGGGCCGAGAGGGAGGCCGGCGTCGCGCGCGATCGACGTGTTCGGGCGCACGCCCAGGCCCATGACCACGATGTCGGCCGGCAGCGAGCCGCCCGGGGTGACCACCGCGCGCACCCGGCCGTCGGCGGTCTCGACGCCGTCGACGTGCGCGTTGGTGACGATCTCGATGCCGAGCCCGCTGATCGCCTCGCGCACCATCGCGCCGATCTCG
Source organism: Paractinoplanes deccanensis (assembly GCF_016862115.1). GTDB lineage: Bacteria > Actinomycetota > Actinomycetes > Mycobacteriales > Micromonosporaceae > Actinoplanes > Actinoplanes deccanensis. The sequence goes on along the minus strand of NZ_BOMI01000180.1, from coordinate 10,906 downwards.
GGGTCGACCGTCTTGCCCATCGGCTCGGGCGACTTCTCGAGCAGGGTGACCTGGAGGCCGCGCTGGATCATCGCCTCGGCCATCTCGACGCCGATGTAGCCGCCGCCGATCACGACCGCGCGGCGCGGATGCGGGCGCACGCCGGAGCCGTCGAGCCAGGCGTGGATGGCGTCGCCGTCCTCCAGGGTCTGCACGCCGAAGACGCCGGCGTCGCGCACGCGCGCCCAGTCCGGCACGACCGGGGACGCGCCCGCCGCGTACACCAGATGGTCGAAGCTCTCGCGGACCTCGCCGCCGTCCGCCAGGTCGCGCGCCACCACGAACCGCCGGTCGAGGTCGATGCCGACGACGTCGTGGCGCAGGCGCACGTCGATGCCGTTCTTGCGGTGCTCGGCGGGGCTGCGGGCGATCAGCGCGTCGCGGTCGTCGACGGCACCGCCGATCCAGTACGGGATGCCGCACGCCGAGTACGAGGTGAAGCGCCCGCGCTCGAAGACCACGATCTCCAGGTCGCCGGGGCCGATGCGCTTGCGCGCCTGAGACGCGGCGGACATGCCGGCCGCGTCGCCGCCGATGACGACGAGCTTCATCAGCCCAGCCTACTGACCTCCGCGGTCTCCCCGGGTGAGCTTCACCATGTGGTCCACCACATCGGCGACCGTGCCCTTCTGGGCCAGGATCGCCCGCTGCCGGGCGGCTCCGGTGCCGTGCGAGCGCAACCGTCCGAGCAGGACCGTCGCGGTCTCCAGGTCGCCGTGGCGTTCCAGTTCGGGCCGTACGTAGTCGAAGAGCTGCCGCATCAGCCGCCACGCGGGGCGCGGCTCGCGCGTGGCCATGTCGATGTTGACGCCCTCGAGCCCGTCGTGCGCGGCCCGCCAGTGCGCCGCCACGAGCAGCGGGTCGGGCACGTCCGGCGCGGGCCGGCCGTCGCGGACGTCCTTGAGCAGCGTGGCGACCAGGGCGCGGGCGAGCGCGGCGAGCAGCACCGCGTCGTCGGCGGTCGGCATCACGTCGCCCATCCGGATCTCGATGGTCGGGTAGTTCGCCGAGAGGCGGGCGTACCAGTAGAGCATGCCCTCGTCGAGCATGGCGCCGCTCGCCTCGAGGTCGGAGATGAGCGTCAGGTAGTGCTCGTGGGACTGCAGGTAGGGTGCGGGCCCGACGGTGGGCCAGCGCTCCCACATCATGTAGCGCCAGCTGGCGTAGCTGGTGTCGCGTCCCTTGAACAGCGGCGAGTTCACGGTCGCGGCCTGGAAGATCGGCAGCCAGGGGCGCAGGTGGTTGAGGACCTGCACGCCGGTCTCGTCGTCGGGGATGCTGACGTGCACGTGGGTGCCGCACATGCCGGCGCCGGGGGAGAGGTCGCCGAAGCGCTCCTGCATGCGGTGGTAGCGAGGGTTGTCGACGACGCGGATGTGCGGCCCCGCCGCCGGGCCCGTGCCCATGGCCAGCAGGCGGGCGCCGGCCCGCTCGGCGGCGGCCGCGACGCCGGCGCGCAGCCGGGTCAGCGCGTCGGACAGCGCGCCGAGCTCCAGCTGCGGCGGGCTGGCCACCTCGATCTGGCTACGCATGTATTCGTGCTGCACCGAGTCGCTGATCTCGTCGGGCAGAAGGTCGAAGACCTCCTCCACCGCCTCGACGGCGCGTGGCTCGACCGCGTCGACCAGGAGGTATTCCTCCTCCACGCCGAGCGTCAACAGGTCGTGAGCTTCGGCCTCCCGGGCCAGCTCAGGATCGATCGTGGTGCCGCCCGTGTCCATGCGCCACGGATTACCCGATCTTCCCGGCCGGGAAACGGTACCAACGGGCAATCGATGCCAGTCCATGTTGACAACACATTTGTCACAAGCGTGAAATCCGCTGAGAGCGCTCTCAACCCCCCCCTACGGAAGGCGCGTCCCATGAGATTTCGTGTCGTGACCGCGGGCGTCACCGCGGCGCTCGCGCTGGCCGCGTCGGCGGTCTTCGCGATGAACGCCGAGGCCGCCGTGCCCGCCGCACCGGCCGGCATGACCACCGTTTTCAGCGACGACTTCACCGGCGCCGCGGGCACCGGGCTCAATCGGTCCCACTGGCTCTACGCGACCGGCACCGGCTATCCCGGCGGCGCCGCCAACTGGGGCACCGGCGAGGTGGAGACGATGACCGACTCCACCGCCAACGTCTACCAGGACGGCAACGGCAACCTCGTGATCAAGCCGCTGCGGGACTCCGCCGGCCGCTGGACCTCCGGCCGGGTCGAGACCCAGCGCACCGACTTCGCCGCGCCGGCCGGCGGCAAGCTGCGCATCGAGGCCCGGCTCCAGCAGCCCAATGTCAGCGGCGCGGCCGCGGCCGGCTACTGGCCGGCGTTCTGGGCGCTCGGCGGGGCGGCCCGCCCGGTCGGCGCGACGAACTGGCCGGGCATCGGCGAGTGGGACATCATGGAGAACATCAACGGCCGCGAGTCCGTGTTCGCCGCGCTGCACTGCGGCACCAACCCGGGCGGCCCGTGCAACGAGACCACCGGCATCACCAGCGGCGAGCGCCCGTGCGGTGGCTGCAAGACCGGCTTCCACACGTACGCCATCGAATACGACCGGACCACGGCGAACGAGCAGCTGCGCTGGTACCTCGACGGCACCAACTACTTCACGTTCAGCAAGTCGCAGCTCGACGCGACGACCTGGAACAACGCCACCCAGCACGGGTTCTTCGTGATCCTCAACGTCGCGATGGGCGGCGGCTTCCCGGCGGCCTTCGGCGGCGGGCCGACCGCGTCCACCCAGCCCGGCGTGCCCATGGTCGTCGACTACGTGGCGGTCTATCAGTCCGCCGGTGGCACGACGCCGCCGACCACGCCGCCCACCACGCCGCCGGCCGGCACCCGGGACGCCTTCTCGCGGATCGAGGCGGAGTCGTACAACGCGGCGGCGGGCGTGCAGGTCGAGACCTGCTCCGAGGGCGGTCAGGACGTCGGCTACATCGCCAACGGTGACTGGCTCCAGTTCAACAACGTCAACTTCGGGTCCGGCGGGGTGCGCGACTTCGTCGCCCGGGTCGCCTCCGGCGCGGGGTCCGGGGTCAGCGGCCTGGTGGAGGTGCGCCTCGACAGCCGCTCGAACGCGCCGATCGGCAGCTTCGCGCTCGGCAGCACGGGCGGCTGGCAGACGTGGCAGTCGATACCGGGCAACGTCTCGGCCGTGACCGGCACGCACACCGTCTACGTCACCTTCACCAGCGGGCAGCCGGCCGACTTCGTCAACCTCAACTGGCTCCAGTTCCGCAAGTAGCCGATCGACAGATTTAAGAATATTTAAGGTGTCCTCCCTCTGGACTGATCTGTTAACAGTCCTTAATGATTAACGGACATGAAGGAGGGAGGGCCATGAAGCGCTCCAGATCTGTCGTCATGGCTACCGTTGCCGCGCTGGTCGCGGGCGGGGCGGCCACATACTTCACGAGCACGGCGTCCGCCGCCGCGGCGTGCGCGCCGGCGTGGAGCTCGACCGCCGTCTACGTCGGCGGCAACACGGCTTCGCAGAACGGGCACAACTACAGCGCCAAGTGGTGGACCCAGAGCGAGTCCCCCGCCACGCACAGCGGCCAGTGGGACGTTTGGGCCGACCAAGGGGTCTGCGGTGGCGGGACAACCCCGACAACGCCACCCACCACGCCACCCACGACGCCCCCGACCACGCCTCCGACGACGCCTCCCACGACGAACCCGCCTGCCAACGGCGCCCTCCCGGCGCACTTCCTCACCGGCTACTGGCAGAACTTCGACAACGGGGCGGCCCCGCTCAAGCTCGCGGCGGTGCCCACCGCGTACGACCTGATCGCGGTCGCCTTCGCGGACGCGACCTCGACGCCGGGCGCCGTCTCCTTCACCCTCGACCCGGGCCTGGCGAGCGCCGTCGGCGGCTACACCGACGCGCAGTTCAAGGCCGACATCGCCACCCTGCACTCGCGGGGCAAGAAGGTCATCATCTCGGTCGGCGGCGAGAAGGGCACGGTCAGCGTCGCGAGCGCCGCCGCGGCCACCAACTTCGCCGACTCCGTCCACTCGCTGATGACGACGTACGGCTTCGACGGCGTCGACATCGACCTGGAGAACGGGCTCAACGCCACCTACATGGCCCAGGCGCTGCGCAGCCTCCGGGCCAAGGCCGGCAGCAACCTCATCATCACGATGGCGCCGCAGACCATCGACATGCAGAGCACCGGCTCGTCGTACTTCGCGCTGGCGCTGTCCATCAAGGACATCCTCACCGTGGTGCACACCCAGTACTACAACTCGGGCTCGATGCTCGGCTGCGACCAGAACGCCGCGTACAGCCAGGGCACGGTGAACTTCCTGACCGCGCTGGCCTGCATCCAGACCCAGAACGGCCTGCGCCCCGACCAGGTCGCGCTCGGCCTGCCGGCGAGCACCCGGGCCGCCGGCGGCGGCTACGTCGCGCCCTCGGTGGTCAACGCCGCGCTCGACTGCCTGGCCCGCGGCACCAACTGCGGCAGCTTCAAGCCCCCGGCGACCTATCCGGGCATCCGCGGCGCGATGACCTGGTCCATCAACTGGGACGTCACCAACGGCAACGGCTTCGCCAACACCGTGAAACCCCACCTCTCCACCCTCCCCTGATCCCCAGGAGCACCCCCTCATGAAGAAGATCCTCATCCTGGGCTCGGTCGCCCTGGCCGCCACGGCCGCCGCGATCCTGCCCATGGCGACCTCGAACGCGGCCGTCGCCTGCGCGCCGGCGTGGTCCTCGAGCGCCACCTACGTCAAGGACAACGTCGCCTCGCAGAACGGGCACAACTACACCGCCAAGTGGTGGACGCAGAACGAGTCCCCCGCCACCCACAGCGGCCAGTGGGACGTCTGGGCCGACCAGGGCGTCTGCGGCGGCACGACCACGCCGACCACGCCGCCGACCACGCCGCCGACCACGCCGCCGACGACTCCGCCGGCCACCGGCACGAAGATGGCCGCCGCGCCGTACATCTATCCCGGCTGGGGCAACCCGCCGGCGCCGTCGACCGTGGTCAACGCGACCGGCATCAAGGCGTTCACGATGGCCTTCGTGCTCGCCAGTAACGGCTGCAACCCGGCGTGGGACGGCGAGACCGGCCTGACCGGCGGCGTGCACGCCAGCACGATCGCGGCGATCCGTGCGGCCGGCGCCGACGTCGTCCCGTCGATCGGCGGCTGGAGCGGCAACAAGCTCGGCCCGAACTGCTCGACGCCCGAGGCGCTCGCCGGCGCGTACCAGAAGGTGATCGACGCCTTCCAGCTCAAGTCGATCGACATCGACATCGAGAACTCCGACGAGTTCGAGAACACGGTCGTGCAGGACCGCATCCTCGGCGCCCTGAAGATCGTCAAGCAGAAGAACCCGTCGGTGAAGACCATCCTCACCTTCGGCACGACGACGACCGGCCCGAACTACTACGGCACCCGGCTCGTGCAGCAGGCCAAGGCGCTCGGCGCGAACATCGACATCTTCACCCAGATGCCGTTCGACTTCGGCGCCAGTGACATCTACACCGCGACGGTCAACACGTCCGAGGGCCTGAAGAACCTGCTGAAGACGACGTTCGGCTACACCGACGCGCAGGCGTACTCGCACATGGGCATCTCGGGCATGAACGGCCTCTCCGACCAGCAGGAGCTGACCACCGTCGAGACGTGGACCCGGATCCGCGACTACGCGCGCAACAACGGCCTGGCCCGCTTCACCTTCTGGGCGGTCAACCGGGACCGGGGCTGCGCGGGCGGCGGCGTCGTCTCGAACTGCTCCGGCATCGCGCAGGCCGACTGGGCCTTCACCAAGGTGAGCGCGGGCTTCTAGCGGCGCACCGGCGCGCGGTCGCTCTGGCGGGCGGCCGCGCGCCTCCTTTTCTTGACCTTCTTGACGATCCAGCTGCCGACGGCGAAGGCGATCGCCGCCCAGATGACGTAGTCGAACCAGTGCGCGTACTTCTCGAGGTCTTGGTATTGCGAGCCGAGCAGGTAGCCGCCGCCGATGAAGATCGAGTTCCAGACGCCGCTGCCGATCGCGGTGAACAGCGTGAACATGCCCAGGTGCATCTTGTTGGCGCCGGCCGGGATGGACACCAGGCTGCGCACCACCGGAGCGCAGCGGCCGAGCAGCACGGCGGCCTTCTCGTGCTTCTCGAACCAGCGGTCGGCGGTGTTCAGGTCGTCGGCGTCGACCAGCGGGATCCTGTCGAGCCAGCGGCGCAGCCGCTCCTCGCCGAGCGCGTAGCCGAGCCAGTAGAGGGCCAGCGCGCCGAGCACGGAGCCGGCCGTGGCGGCGAAGAGCACCAGCGCGAAGTTGACCCGGCCCTCGCTGGCCAGGTAGCCCGCCAGGGACAGCACGATCTCGCTCGGGATGGGTGGGATCAGGTTCTCGAGGGCCACCAACAGGCCCACACCGAGTTCACCGAGTGATTCGATGACAGAGGTCACCCACGCAGTCAGTCCGCCGCCCATCCGATGTTTCTACCCAACGAACCTGCGTCGAACCTGAGTGTCGTTTGGCGGCCCGTTACGGAGGTGAAGAAGAGAGGCATGACCGACCGGTGGTACGAAAAGGCCGTCATCTACTGCCTCGACATCGACACCTTCGCCGACTCGGACGGCGACGGCTGCGGCGACATCCGCGGCCTCATCGGGCGCCTCGACTATCTGGCCCGGCTGGGCGTCACCTGCCTGTGGCTCAACCCGATCCACCCGTCGCCGAACCGGGACGACGGCTACGACGTGTCCGACTTCTACAACGTCGATCCGCGCTTCGGCAATCTGGGCGACTTCGCCGAGCTGCTGCACCAGGCCGGCAATCTCGGCATCAAAGTAATCATCGACCTGGTCGTGAACCACACGTCCGACCAGCACCCCTGGTTCCAGTCGGCGCGATCGTCGCCGGACTCGCCGTACCGCAACTGGTATGTCTGGTCGGAGACCGCGCCGGACGACCGCCGGCAGGGCATGGTCTTCCCGGGCGAGCAGGACGAGACCTGGACGTACGACCGCACCGCGAAGCTCTGGTACTACCACCGGTTCTACAAGTTCCAGCCGGACCTCGACATCCGCAATCCCGAGGTCCGCGAGGAGATCAAGAAGATCTGCGCGTTCTGGCTGCAGCTCGGCGTCGCCGGGTTCCGGATGGACGCGGTGCCGTTCATCATCGAGGAGACCGAGCCGGGCAACCCCAACTCGCCCAAGGACATGGACTTCCTGACCGAGCTGCGGCAGTACGTGCAGTGGCGCAAGGGCGACGCGGTGCTGCTGGCCGAGGCGAACGTCGAGCCCGACCAGCTCAAGCACTTCTTCGGCGACGCGGGCGGCTCGGCCAACCGCATCCACATGCTCTTCGACTTCATGCTCAACACCCGGATGATCCTCGCCCTGGCCCGGGAGAGCGCCGAGCCGATCATCGACGGCCTGCGGGACACCCCACAGCTGCCGGAGGGTGGGCAGTGGGCCACCTTCCTGCGCAACCACGACGAGATCGACCTCTCGCGGCTCACCGCCGAGCAGCGCAACGAGGTGTTCGAGCGGTTCGGGCCGGACGAGAACATGCAGCTGTACGGGCGGGGCATCCGGCGGCGGCTGGCCCCGATGCTGGGCAACGACCGGCGGCGCATCGAGCTCGCGTACGCCCTGCAGTTCAGCCTGCGCGGCACGCCGGTGCTGCGCTACGGCGAGGAGATCGGCATGGGCGAGGACCTGGCGCTCGAGGGCCGCAACTCGATCCGTACGCCGATGCAGTGGTCCGGGTTGCCCAACGGCGGCTTCTCCAAGGCCGGCGCCGGCGATCTCGTGCGCCCGGTCGTCTCGGGCGGCGAGTTCGGCTTCGAGAAGGTCAACGTGACCCTCCAGCGGCACGACCCCAACTCGCTGCTGTCGTGGTTCGAGCGGATGATCCGGACACTGCGGGAGGCACCCGAGGTCGGCGCCGGCTCGTCCAAGCACGTCGACGTGCCCGTGCCTACGAACGTCCTGGTGCACCGCGCCGACGACGGCACCGGCACGATGGTCTTCGTGCACAACCTCGGGCCGCAGGCGGCGACCGTCGACCTGAGCACGCTCTACCCGGAGGCGGAGATGCCGAACGACGTGCTCGCCGATCAGGAGTACTCGGACCTGGGCAAGTGTGACAAGGTCGACGTGGCCGGTTACGGATATCGCTGGATCCGGCTCAAGAGGACCGCCTGACGCGGGTTAAAGTGCACTCCTAGTGCAAATAGAGGAGGCCGTATGTCGCAGTCCGCTCCCACCCGTACCGCCGTCGTCACCGGCGCCGCCCGCGGCATCGGCGAGGCGACCGCCCGCCGACTCGCCGCCGACGGGCTGGCCGTCGCGGTCGTCGACCTCGACGAGGGCGCCTGCGCCAACACGGTGACCGCCATCCACGACGCCGGCGGCACCGCCCTCGCCGTCGGCGCCGACGTCTCCGACCCGGCCCAGGTCACCGCCGCCGTGGAAAAGGTCGTGGCCGAGCTCGGCCCGCCGACCGTGCTGGTCAACAACGCCGGCGTGCTCCGCGACAACCTGCTGTTCAAGATGACCGACGACGACTGGGAGACCGTGATGGCGGTCCACCTGCGCGGCGCGTTCCTGTTCAGCCGCGCGGTGCAGAAGCACATGGTCGACGCCGGCTGGGGCCGCATCGTCAGCCTCTCCAGCACCTCCGCGCTCGGCAACCGCGGCCAGGCCAACTACGCCGCGGCCAAGGCGGGCCTCCAGGGCTTCACCAAGACGCTCGCCATCGAGCTGGGCCGCTTCGGCATCACCGCCAACGCGGTGGCGCCCGGCTTCATCGTCACCGACATGACCGCCGCCACCGCGGCCCGCGTCGGCGTCGATTTCGACCAGTTCGAGAAGGCCGCCGTCGCGCAGATTCCCGTAGGCCGGGCGGGTCGTCCCGAGGACGTGGCGAACACCGTATCCTTCCTCGTCAGTGAGGGTGCCGGCTTCGTCTCGGGGCAGGTCATCTACGTCGCCGGCGGCCCGCGCGCATAGATCATTGCTGAGAGGCGCTACAAAAGAACTATGAACCGACGCATGGCTTCCCGCAGCGTCTCGCTGACGAGCACCTTCCTGCTTCTGGCGGCGGGCGGTGCGGCGGCGTGCGACAACGACGACGATTACCAGGACGCGGGCTTCTACTGCGCCGACGCGAACGGCGTCGTCGTCGACGAGGACTACTGCGACGACGACCGTTCGTACGGCGGCAGCGTGGTGCCGTTCTTCATCTGGTACTCGGCCGCCTACACGCCGGGCTACCCGGTCGGCTACCGGCTGCCGGCCGGCGGCAACAAGTTCGCGTACAACGACAGGGCGGCGCGGCAGTCGTTCGGCCTGCCGGCCACCGGCAAGATCGGCAACGGCACGATCAAGACCAGCGTGGTCGGCAAGGGCGGCGCCGCCAAGGGCTCCAGCTCGAGCAAGTCGGGCGGCTGAGCGTGCGCCGTGTTCCCTACGGCCCGGTGCGCGAGGGCTGGCAGCTCACCAACTTCAGCCTCGGGCTGACCTACAACGACACCGAACTGCCGGACGGGACGATGATCTCGTACTGGCAGGAGGGTCCCTTCTACGACTTCACGGCCGCCGAGATCGAGGAGCTCGAGGCGGCCACGTCGACGCTGCACGCGATGTGCCTCGAGGCCGGCGACTGGATCGTCAAGCGCTGCCCGCGGCACACCGTGCAGGGCCGCAAGGAGGGCTATTTCGCCTCGATCTGCAACCCCGAGACGTGCTTCCTCGCCAAGATCGGCGTGCCGGAGTTCGCCCACGAGCAGATCATCCGTACGTGGTTCGACGGCGACGCCGAGACGTGGACCCACTACGACAAAGACCCCGACATGCGGCTGCCCATGGAGACGCCCGACTACTCGCCGAGCGTCTACGGGCGGTTCGACCTCTGGTACAACGGCGCCGGCAGCACGCCCAAGCTGCTCGAGTTCAACGCGCAGACGCCCACCGCGCTGGTGGAGAGCGCCGTCATCCAGTGGCACTGGATGGACCAGACCGGCGTCACCCAGCACCCGTGGCGGCAGTGGAACTCGATCCACGACCGCCTGGTCGGCTGGCCCGCGTCGCTGGACGAGCCGGCCAACCCGGGCGCCTGGCGCCGCAACATCGACAAGCTGCGCGAGGCCCGCACGTGGCTGCCCGAGAAGCCGAAGATCTTCTTCGCGTACGAGACGTCCGAGACCTCCGGCGAGGACCGGATGAACGTGGCGTACCTGATGGCGACCGCCGAGGAGGCCGGCTATCCGGTCGAGCTGATCGCGATGAGCCAGATCGGCTGGGACGTGGCCGGCGACCGGGTGGTCTTCGTGCCGTCACCGGGCCAGGAGCACAAGGCCGAGCCGATCGACATCATCTTCATGCTCTACCCGTGGGAATGGTTCTGGACCGAGGAGGGTGGCAAGGCCTTCTTCCGCAACATGGCCGACCCGACCAAGCACGGCACGGTCTGGATCGAGCCGCCCTACACCGCGGCGCTGCTCGGCAACAAGGCGATCCTGCCGGTGCTGTGGATGCTCTTCGGCGACGATCCGGAACGCGGCAAGTACCTGCTGCCGGCCTACTTCGCCGACTCCACGAAGGCCAAGACGCTGACCAGCTACGCCAAGAAGCCCGTCTGGGGCCGCGAGGGCGGTTCGGTCACGATCGTGCGTGACGGGGTGACGATCAGCGACAACCCTTCCGAGTACGGGGTTGACGGGCGCTACGTGGTGCAGCAGCTCTGCGAGCTGCCCTCGTTCGAGAGCCTGGAGGGCACGGTCCACCCGGTGATCGGCTCGTGGCTGATCGACGGGGAGCCGGCCGGCATGGGCATCCGCGAGGGGCTCGGCGACGACGGCCTGGTCACCAAGGACCGGTGCTACTTCGTCCCGCACACCGTCGAGTCGT
>NZ_BOMI01000179.1 GCF_016862115.1 Paractinoplanes deccanensis | reverse complement strand
GGGCCGTGCCGCTCTCTGCGGGCCGTGCCGCTCTCTAAGGGCGGTGGCGCTCTCTAAGGGCGGTGGCGCTCTCTAAGGGCGGTGGCGCCAGATCCACCAGAGGCCGATGAACGGCAGCACCAGCGGGACGTAGCCGTAGCCGCTGCCGAAGTGTGACCAGACGGTGTCGTCGGGGAAGGCCACGGCGTCGGCGATGCTCAGCGTGCCCACGATCAGCACGCCGAGCAGCTCGATCGTGCAGCTGACCAGGGCGATCATGCGGCCGCGGGCGCCGCCGACCGCCAGGCCCACGGTCGCGGAGATGTAGACCAGGCCGGCGAAGGCGGACAGCAGGTAGGCCAGCGGGGCCTCGCTGAAGTGCGTGGAGATCTGGACGAGCGCGCGGGCGCTGGCCGAGAGCGCGAAGATGCCGTACACCAGCAGCAGCACGCGGCCGAGGCCGGTGCCGAGGGCGGCATCCTCGGGGCGGGTGGACGTTTCAGGCACCGGTCACCGACGCAATCTGCTGCAGGCGCAGCACGAGAACAGGCAACACCAGGCAGGCGACGCCGAGGATGAGACTGCCCCACCGGGTCGGCTCCAGCCTGGCCAGGTAGAACGCGACCGGCCCGAAGCCGAGCGTCGTCACCAGGTAGCCCAGGAAGGTGGGCGTGTCGCTCGGGCGCGAGCCGTCGAACAGGCCCACCACGGCGACCGCGACCAGCACCGCCACCAGCGCGCTGAGCACCAGCGTGGCCCAGAGGTCGAGGTTGCTCGGCGCCCGGTCGAGCGCCGCCCGCAACAGGAACCACGCCGCCAGCACTAGGGCGGCGATGATCGTCGCCACCGAGAGGGGACCGTTCACCGGCACAGCGTACTGATCCGGCCGGGCCTGGTAGCTTGCGGCTGGGCCACGAGAGAGGCAGGCAACTTCCTATGCGCTTCGGACTTTTCGGTACGGGACCCTGGGCGCATCTGGCGCACGCACCCGCACTCGCCGCGCACTCCGATGTCGACTTCGTGGGGGTCTGGGGGCGCAATCCCGACAAGGCCGCCGCGCTAGCCGGTGAGCACGGCGCCAAGCCGTACGCCGAAGTGGACGACCTGATCGCCGACGTCGACGCCGTGGCGATCGCGCTGCCGCCGGACGTGCAGGCGCCGATCGCGCTGCGCGCCGCCCAGGCGGGCAAGCACCTGGTGCTCGACAAGCCGGTCGCGTTCACCGTCGCCGAGGCGTCGTCGATCGCCTCGACCGTCGCCGAGAGGAACCTCGCCTCGCTGGTCTTCTTCACCCGGCGGCTGATGCCGGAGATCGAGAAGTTCGTCGCGGACGCGGCGGCGACCGGCGGCTGGGTGGAGGGGCGGGTCGTCCACCTCGGCCGCATCTTCACGCCGGACAACCCCTTCGGGGCGTCGCCGTGGCGTCAGGAGAGCGGCGGCCTCTGGGACGTCGGGCCGCACGCGCTGGCCCTGGTGCTGCCGATCCTCGGCCCGGTGACCGAGGTGGCCGCGATGGCCGGCGCGCCGGACATGACCCACCTGCTGCTGCGGCACGAGCGCGGGGCGATCAGCACGCTGACCCTGTCGCTCGATGCGCCGGCCGCCGCCGAGCGCGAGGACGCCACCTTCTCCGGCGAGGCCGGCGTACGGACGGTGCCCTCGGCGCCGTGGTCACCGGTCGACGCCCTGCGCCACGGCCTCGACCAGCTGATCGCCGCGGCGGCCGGCGGTCCCGCGGTCGAGCTGGATGTCCGCTTCGGCGCTCAGGTGACCGCCGTCCTGGCAGCTGCTCAGGAGGCGGTCACCACGGGCCGTACGGTCGCCGTCGGCTAGATTTTCAGGGAACCGTCCGCTCGATCGCGGCGGCGCCGTCGCGGTCGAGCTCCTCGCGGGCCTTCTCGACGTTCTCGGGCGTCGGGTCCTTGCCCTCGGCGACGGCCAGGTCCTCGGGATCCCACGGCTGGTCGGCGCCGGTGCGCCAGTGGGGCTCCTGGCCCGGCTCGAGGAAGTCCGGGTTGTCGCGGTCGGCTCCGCCGCCGGTGATGAACGCGTCGACCGCGACGTCGTCCTCGACGGCGTCCGCGACCTCCTGCGACTCCTCCAGCGGCGGGCGAATCTCGTCGGTCATGATGTCCTCCCCATGGTTAGCTGATGCGGTTACTACCCCGTTCGCGCCGCCCTCGACCATGGGCCGAAACGGACGATCAAGCAGACGCCGGTCAAACTGAGCGCTAACTGGACAGGACCTGCGCGTTACGGATGGACGCTTAGTAGTGGGCCGAATACATTTTCGCCTTGGCGCCCGTTAACGGACGGCCGGCGGGGGCATGCGCCGGTCGGCCCGAGACCCAGCGGGCCCGGTGAGGGGGAGCGCGACGTGACCAGCCTGTCCGATGCCGAGCGGGACGCGTGTGACGTGATGCAGGCCCTGGCCGGCCTGGCGGCGCTGCTGCGCCGTTCGGCGGCCGACATACCCGGCCTCGACGCGGACGATCCGGCGGCCGAGGACGCCCGCCACCTGCTGGTCAGCCTCGCCGAGGACGGCAGCCAGGCGGCCTCCCGAGTGGTGGCCTACCTGCGCGAACTACGCGGCCCCGGCGACGGCGACCTGACACCCACCCCACCCCGCCTCGGCCCGTGGCGCGAGTGGGTGCCGCCGCGCGGCCACTTGTTCGGCTTCACCCCGACGACCGGGCGCGCCCCTAACGAGGTGCCCCAGCCCCGCCGCAGCGACCCCGGCGAGTGATCCTCCTTACGGCCCTGCGTCGCCGCCTGCCCTGATGTCGGGTTAGTTGCCTTTTGCGGCCTTCGTGCGGGCTGGTTCGGCGCTCTGTCGCCTCGCGGCCTGCGTCCTTGTGCCGGTCGCGTTCTCGTGCCCTTCGTGCTCGCCGCACCCCTCGCGTGCCCGTGCCGCTCCGTGCCCCTTGGTTGTGCGGGCTGTGCCTCTTGTCCTTGTGCGGGCTGTGCCTCTTGGTCCTCGTGCGGGCCGTGCCCCTCGGCCCTTGTGCGGGCTGTGCCTCTTGGTCCTCGTGCCGGCCGTGCCCCTCGGCCCTCGTGTCCGCCTTGCCATTGTCCTTGCGCTGGCGTGCCGTTCGCGTGCTCGTGGCCGCCAGGCGCCCTTGTCCTGTTGGCGCCCCGCCCCCTCGGGTTCCTTCAGCCCTGCACTCCTGCGTCTTGCACTCCTGCGCGGGCGCCCGGACGCCGCCCGCCGCACCAGAGGTCGCGCACCCGGACGTCGCGCGCCCGCATGGCGCGCCCCGACGTCGCGTAGCAGGAGGTTGCGCACCAGAGGTCGCGCACCCGGACGTCGCACGCCTGGATGCCGGATGCCTGGAAGCCGCGCACCTGAATGCCGGATGCCCGGATGCCGCACGCCTGGAAGCCGCGCACCCGGATGCCCAGATGCCGCACGCCCGCGCGCCGGAAGCCGGGCGGCTCCGGAGGCCGCGTCCTCGCACGGCCGCGTCCCTGAAATCCTGCGCCTATGCTCCTACGCCCTGCGTTCACTCGTGCGCCCCGCGCGCCTTTGTCTGGGCGTCATACGCGCGCTGCGCTCCCGAGCCCGTGACCCGGGCGCTCTTTCCCCGCCCCCTTTATCCGCGCCCTGGCGTTTCGCCCTGGCCTGTCGCCCTCGCCCCTTGCGTCCGCGGCAACTGCCTCACGGTGCAAAAGGATAAAAAGTGTGAACTGGGCGCGGGATCACGAGACGAGACGCATCAGCGTGGAGGAGGTGCCCGACGCGTCGAAAGTGGTGGGCCGCGAGATGGGGTGCGTCAAAGTGGGAGGTGCCGCGCGTCGAAGGTGGTGGAGCGCGAGATGGGGCGCACTGAGGTAATGGGCCCGAGATGGGGCGTGCCGAGGTGGTGAGGCGCGAGACGGGCCGCATCAGGGCGGCCGGTCGCAAGACGGGCGCACCAAGCTGGCGGGGCGCGTGGATGCGAAGGGTTGGGGCGCGACGACGTACCGCCGTGGTTCTAGGACCTCAGGGTCTCCGACGGGGACTCGCCGAAGCGGGTGCGGTAAGCGGAAGCGAAACGCCCCAGATGGGCGAATCCCCACCGGTGGGCGACGGCGGCCACTGTCACCCGTAAGGGGTCGGCGTCGCGCAGCGCCTCGCGTGCTCGGGTGAGGCGTACCTGTTGGAGGTAGGTCATCGGGGCGGCCCCGACGTGGCGGCGGAAGCCGTCCTGGAGGGAGCGGACGCTCATGCCGGCGATGCGGGCCAGGTCCGTCACCGTGAACGGGCGCTCGGGCTCGCCCTGGATGGCCTCCACGACCCGCCGGATCGCGCGTGGGGGGCCGGGCGTGGCGGGGGCGGTCAGCTCCGAGTGGTATTTGTGCGGGACGCTGAGCAGGAGGCCGCTCAGCACGGCGCTGCGCAGCTGCTCGGCGATCATCGGTTGGTAGAACAGGCTTTGGGCGTATTCGAGCTCGTCGCGCAGCAGGCGCACCAACCGGCTCCAGCTGTGTCCCGGCCCGCTGGACACGTCGATCTCGGGTGGCAGGTCGATCGGCCCGTCGACCGGGCGGCCCAGCAGGGCGGACAGCTCCTCTTCCAGGGCCTTTCGCTCGATCTTGACGGCCAGCTCGGCCGAGTTCGCCTCGCGGGAGGTGTAGACCGGGCTTCCTGGACCGAAAACCACACCTGTGGACGGCGTCGCGACGATCTCGTGGCCGGCGTGCCGGGCGTGCAGCCGGCCGCTGGTCGGCATGCTCACGTGGTAGGCGTCGAGCTCGGCGACCAGCAGCGTCACCGCCGTGGAGAAGCTGAGCTGGCCGACGGTCAGGGGTCCGAGTTGGATCAGTTCCATCCCCAGCGCGAAGGGTCCCGCGCCGTCGGACATGCCGACTGCCACGGGGTAGTAGAACCGATTCAGCACCGAACGTGCTTGATCGATGTCCACGCTGCTGAGATGGACGACGTCCGGCGCCTCGGAGCACGCGTGGTCGGACCTCGGTAGAACCTCAGCCATGCCGAGACGCGCTCCATTGCATACCGTGAGTATTCGGCCCCGATACGTGGAACGTCAACGTTCCAGCCGGGCGCTGACCGTTCCAGCACATTCAGGCCATATGAACTACTCTGGCGTTCCGCGCCTACGTGGCGTAACTTGCAGACCAGCGGATTGTTGTAGGAGCGCGGTGGGAGCGCGGCGTCCGGGCGAGGCGCCCGACGCCACCAGGCCACGATTTTTCTCATCGTGTCACCGGAAGTGCGTCCTCCGTGCGGTAGGTCGGCGTCGGCCCGCTCGACGCCAGGAAGAGGGCAGCCGTGTATCTGCCGATCACCACCCGCCAGCTGGCCGACGGCACCGTCGAGATCGCGCCCAGCGGGGAGATCGACCTTGACAACGCCCACGTGATGCGTGACGCCGTCAACGACGTGCTGACCAGCGCCACGCCGGGCAAGATCTGCCTGGATCTCCAGCGGGTCATGTTGATCGACAGCATCGGCATCGGCATTCTCGTCGCCTGCTTCCACACGGCCGCCGCCAGCGGCGTCAAGCTCGTGGTCAGCCACCCGAGCCCCACGGTCTACCGCCAGCTCTGGGTCTCCGGGCTGGTCGGCCTGCTGGGCTGCGCGGAGCCGCCCTCACCGCGTACGTCGGTGGGTCTGCGCCCGTCCTGATCCTCGCCCGGCTCGGCGAGGGCGGGCCCGGTTGTCCGCCGGGCCCACCCGCGTGCCGTCAGTGCAGCGCGATGCCGGTGGCGGCCGCCTCCTCCTGAGCGCGGCGCTCGTCGCCGCTCAGGGTCGACAGCGGCTTCTCCTTGATAAGGACCACCGCGATCACGGCGAGGAACGCGATCGGCGCGGCCACCAGGAAGAGGTCGGACGTCGCCGTGCCGTAGATGTCCCTGACGACGGCCAGGACCTGCGGCGGCAGCGTGCTGACGTCGGGCACCTCGGCCGAGCCGCCGCTCGACGGCGCCGCGCCGCTCTTCTCGGCGGTCAGCGAGGTCACCCGGTTGGCCAGCACGGCGCCGAGCGCGCTCACGCCGATCGCGCCGCCCATGCTGCGGAAGAACGTCAGCGCGGAGGTGGCCGCGCCCAGCTCGGCCGCCGGGACGTCGTTCTGCGCGGCCAGCACCAGGTTCTGCATGAGCATGCCGACGCCGATGCCGAGCACCGCCATATGCACCGAGAGCATGAGCACGCTCGTCTTCGCGTCGATCGTGCTGAGCAGCAGCATGCCGACGGTCATCACGATCGCGCCGGCGACCAGGTACATCTTCCACTTGCCGAATTTCGTGATGAGCGCGCCGGCGACCGTCGAGGAGATCAGCAGACCGAAAATCATCGGCAGGCTCATGAGGCCGGCGACCGTCGGAGACTTACCGAGCGCGACCTGGAAGTACTGCGACAGGAAGACCGTGCCGCCGAACATCGCCACACCGACGAGCACGCTCGCGACGATCGCCAGGGTGACCGTGCGGTTGCGGAAGATGCGCAGCGGTACGACGGGCTCGGGCGCCTTCGACTCGGTCCGCACCGCCAGGGCGAGCAGCACGACACCGCCGGCCACGAAGATCGCGGTCTCCCACGACGCCCACGCGAAGTGCTGACCGGCCAGCGTCGACCAGATCAGCAGGGTGCTCACGCCGGCCGTGATCAGCAGGGCGCCCAGCCAGTCGATCTTCACCTGCCGGCGGGCGGTCGGCAGGTGCAGCGTCTTCTGGAGCAGGATGATCGCGGCGATCGAGAACGGCACGCCGATGAAGAAGCACCAACGCCAGCCGAGCCAGGAGGTGTCCACCATGACGCCGCCGATCAGCGGGCCCGCGATGGTCGCGACGCCGAAGACCGCGCCGAAGATGCCGGAGTAGCGCCCCAGCTCGCGCGGCGGGATGATCGACGCCATCACGATCGTGGCGAGCGCGGTCATGCCGCCCGCGCCGATGCCCTGCACCGCGCGGCTGACGATCAGCACGCCGACGTCGGGGGTGAAGCCGGCGATCAGCGAGCCGGCGACGAAGAGCAGCAGCGAGAGCTGGACGAGCAGTTTCTTGCTGTAGAGGTCGGCGAGCTTGCCCCAGAGCGGGACGGTGGCGGTCATCGCCAGCAGCTCGGTGGTGACGATCCAGGTGTAGATCGACTGGCTGCCGCCGAGATCGGAGATGATCCGGGGCAGCGCGTTGGAGACCACGGTCGAGGCGAGGATCGCCACGAACATGCCGAGCATCAGGCCGGAGAGGGCCTGGACGACCTCGCCGCGCGACATCCGCCCGTTCGCCGCGTCGTCCGCGACTTGCGCCTGAAGGCCCGAATCCGGCTTCTCGGACGGGCTGGTGACTGTCATCAGTCGCCTTTCTTTCTCTGAGTGTTGAGGCCTTCCGCCAGGACGCCGAAGGCCTCGCGGACCAGTTGGGGGAGGTCGTCGTGCCCCTCGGAATCGGCCCAGCGCATCATCGCGGCGCGCACGGCGGTGCCGGTCAGCGTCGCGGCGAGCAGCGCGAAGTAGTCGTCGGCCGGCAGGCCGAGGCGGGTCGCGATCGC
Organism: Paractinoplanes deccanensis; assembly: GCF_016862115.1. GTDB lineage: Bacteria > Actinomycetota > Actinomycetes > Mycobacteriales > Micromonosporaceae > Actinoplanes > Actinoplanes deccanensis. Next base: position 3,350 of record NZ_BOMI01000179.1, on the reverse strand, counting down.
GCCGGCGGACTCCCGCTCGGCGATGCCCCCGCGGGCGACGAGGAGGGGCAGCAGCGAGGGATTGTTCTTGATCACCCGCATGCGGAGCAGCCAGATCTCGCGGTCGGCCTGGAACTGCTGGATCTCGGGGGCGAGCGCCTCGAGCATCGCCGGGATCAGCGGCACCTCCGCGGGCACGGCGAGGAGCCGGTCGCAGACGCTGGGGCCGTCGGCGATCTGCTCGCCGATGATCGCGTCGTCCTTGGTGGCGAAGTAGTTGAAGAAGGTCCGCGGCGACACGTCGGCCGCCTCGCTGATCTCCTCGACGGTCACGTGGTCGAGCCCACGCTCGTCCGCCAGCCGTAGTGCGGCGCTCATCAGCGCGGCCTTGGTCTGCTGCTTCTTCCGATCCCGGCGAGTGAGCACACGCGCAGGCTAAGCACTAAGTTGCAGTCACTGCAAACTTTTAGTCTGTGCAGTGATGCGGGTCTCGCCGATGGCCTGGTCACGGAAAGTATGTCGGCGATGCGTTTGCGTATAGATCTGCTCCGTACCTTCCCTTCGACGCACGTCGATGACGGAGGGGCGGGGCATGAGAGGACGACGGGGGCCGCTCGCCGCGGTTCTGGCTCTCGGGCTGGTGCTGGGCACCGGATCGTGGGTCTACGTGGCGACGCGGGACGACGGGGACGCCGTACGGGCGAGTGCTTCGGAGGAGCCGGGGCTGCTTGACCGCCTCGGCGACGCGGCTCGGGGCCTGGTGGGCAGCGACGGCGGCGGCCGGGCCGAGACCGTGCCTGTGCCGGCCGGGCTGGAGGTCAGTCAGCCGGCGGAGCCGGGCCGCAAGTGGCCGGCGCAGAAGCGGGTGCGGGAGGTCGCCGCCAAGCGGACCGCGAACGGCAAGGTCTACCAGCTCTCGGACGGCCGGCTCCAGGCCGAGATGTCAGCGGTGCCGGTCAACTACCGCGACGCCAAGGGCACGTTCCAGCCGATCGACACGTCGGTGAAGCCGACCGGCCGGGCCGGCTATGTGCAGGGCAACGCGACCAACACGTTCACCAGCCTGTTCGGCGACGAGACCGATGAGCTGGTGCGGTTCGAGAAGGACGGCCGGTCGATCGAGCTGGGCCTGCCGGGTGCCGCGCGGAAGGTGGCGCCGAAGGTGTCCGGCTCGACGGTGACCTACCCCGTGGACGGCGTGGAGCTGGTCTACGAGGTGAGCTCGACGGAGCTCAAGGAGAAGATCGTCCTGCGGAAGGCGGGCGCTTCCTCGTACACGTTCTCGCTCGACGCCGACGGCCTGACGCCGCGGGCTGAGGCGGACGGCTCCATCTCGTTCCTGAGCGCGTCGGGCGCGGTGGTGCTGCGCATGCCGGCGCCCTACATGTACGACGCCAAGGGCGCCCGGAGCACGAAGGTCACCCAGACGGTCACCGGCTCGGCGATCACCGTGTCCGCCGACCCGGCGTGGCTGAACGACAAGGCCCGCGCGTACCCGATCGTGATCGACCCGACGATCCAGGTGCAGCCGGTGCCCACCGACGCGCAGGACACCCAGATCTCCTCGGCGGCGCCGGGCACGAACTACGGCACCGGATACCAGCTGAAGGCAGGCACCGACGCCGCCGGCATCTGGCGGTCGATGGTCCGGTTCGACCTGCTGAACACGATCCCCGCGGGCACCGCGATCGACGACGCGCAACTGCAGCTGTACTACGACCAGACGCTGCCTCCCTCGGGCAACGACGTGGCGCTGGAGGCACGGCGGATCACCTCGTCGTGGTCGGAGTCGACGGCCACGTGGACGAGCGCGAACGGGGCGATCGCGGCGCTGCCGGCCGGCAACATGGTCACCGTCGACGACGGCGACGCCGGCACCTCGGCGGTCGGCACCTGGACCAGCTCGGCGAACACGGCCCTGATCGCGAAGGCGATCGGCAACGACTATCGCGTCAACAACGACGCGGCGACCGGTCAGACGTACACGTGGGTGCCGACGATCACCGAGGCCGGTGACTACCTGGTCGAGGTGCACTACGTCGGCGAGTCCGACCGGGCCGCCAACGCGCCGTACACCGTCCACTACAACGGCGGCTCGAAGACCTACACCGTCGACCAGACCACCCCGGTGGCGGCCGGCGGCTGGAAGGCGCTGGGCACGCACCCGTTCGCGGCCGGCACCACCGGCAAGGTCGTGCTCGGTGACGTGGCGAGCAAGGCGGTCATCGCCGACGCCGTCCGCTTCACCAAGAAGGCCTCGCTCAAGCAGGGCTCGAAGTCGAGCTTCTGGACGTCGTTCCCGATCCGCGACGTGGTGCAGGAGTGGGTGAACGGCACCCAGCCGAACTACGGCGTCATGGTCAAGGCCACCGACGAGGGGCTCAACCGGGGCGGCGCGATCTACGAGGCGTCCGAGTACGCGTACAACAACGAGCGGCGTGACGCCAACCTGCCGAAGCTGCTCATCACGTACGGCAAACCGGGTGTGACGGTGAACCCGCCGACCACCATCACGGCGACCGGCGCGCTGCTGGACTGGCCCGCGTACACCGGCACCGACATCGCCGAATATCAGGTCCACCGCAGCCCGTTCCAGCTGTACACCCCGTCCGCCGCCACCCTGGTCGCCCCGGTGGCCAAGGGCGCGACGAGCTTCCAGGACACGACGGCGGCGCCGACCGCCGCGGCCGAGACCGACATCATGAAGCGGAAGTTCTTCTACTACATGGTCGCGGTCAAGACCACCGACGGGAAGATCCTCCCCGGTCCGACGGTGCCGGCCATGCTGCCCAAGGCGGGCCAGATCACCAAGATCTTCCGTACCGGCGTGACCGACACGACGATCTCGGGCACCCTGCAGACGACCAACGTGAACAGCTACGCCGGTGACCCTTACGTGTCGCCCGGCAACAACTCGACGCTGTACGGCGACACGCGCGGCCTGGTCCGGTTCCCGATCTCCGGTATCCCGGCCGACGCCCAGGTCACCGACGCCCAGCTGCGCATGTGGAACGTCGCGCTCTATCCCGGCACCGACACCGACGAGTACGTCGACGTCTACAAGCTCACCAAGGGCTTCGACCAGACCAAGGCCACCTGGAAGACGACCGACGGCACCACCACGTGGGGCACCGACGGCGGCGCGTACGACACGAGCTGGTCGGCTGCGAACAACGGCTTCACCAACGACCCCGAGTGGGCCACCTGGAACGTCACCCCGGCCGCGAAGTCCTGGGTCGCCACCCCGGGCGGCAACTACGGCCTGCTGCTCAAGCAGCGCGACGAGGTCAACCAGACGGCGCGGGCGATGCTGCTGTCGTCCGAGGCGTCGGAGCCGATGCTGCGCCCGGCCCTCGAGGTCACCTACCTCG
>NZ_BOMI01000178.1 GCF_016862115.1 Paractinoplanes deccanensis | reverse complement strand
CCAGGTAGGTCACCTCGAGCGCCGGGCGCAGCATCGGCTCGGGCGCCTCCGCCGACAGCAGCATCGCGCGGGCGGTCTGGTTGACCTCGTCGCGCTGCCGCAGCAGCAGGCCGTAGTTGCCGCCCGGGTTCGCCACCCACGACTTGGCCGCGGGCGTGACGTTCCACGTCATCCACTTGGGGTCGTTGGTGAAGCCGTTGTTCGCCGCCGACCAGCTCGTGTCGTACGCGCCGCCGTCGGTGCCCCACGTGGTGGTGCCGTCGGTCGTCTTCCACGTCGCCTTGGTCTGGTCGAAGCCCTTGGTGAGCTTGTAGACGTCGACGTACTCGTCGGTGTCCGTGCCCGGGTAGAGGCCCACGTTCCACATGCGCAGCTGCGCGTCGGTGACCTGCGCGTTGACCGGGATGCCCGAGACCGGGAACCGGACCAGGCCGCGCGTGTCGCCGTAGACCGTCGAGTTGTTGCCGGGCGACACGTACGGGTCGCCGGCGTAGCTGTTGACATTGGTGGTGGACTGCGTGGCCGACAGCGTCGTGTCGGTCACCCCGGTCCGGAAGATCTTCGTGATCTGCCCGGCCTTCGGCAGCATGGCCTGCACCGTCGGGCCCGGGATGATCTTCCCGTCGGTGGTCTTGACCGCGACCATGTAGTAGAAGAACTTCCGCTTCATGATGTCGGTCTCGGCCGCCGCGGTCGGCGCCGCCGTCGTGTCCTGGAACGTCGTCGTGGCCTTGCCGACCGGCGCCACCAGGGTCGCCGCGGACGGCGTCCAGGTCTGGAAGACGCTGCGGTGGACCTGATATTCGGCGATGTCGGTGCCGGTGTACGCGGGCCAGTCCAGCACCGCGCCGGTCGCCGTGATGGTGGTCGGCGGGTTCACCGCGACACCCGGCTTGCCGTACGTGATGAGCAGCTTCGGCAGGTTGAAGTCGCGCCGCGCGTTCTCGTACGCGAACTCCGAAGCCTGGAAGATCGCGCCGCCGCGGCCCTTGTCCGCCTCGTTGACCGCCTTGACCATCAGGCCGTTGTTCGGCGACGTGCCGTTGACCCACTCCTGCACGACGTTGCGCACCGGGAACGACGACCACACGCTCGACTTGCTGTTCGCCTTGACGGTGTTCGCCTTGGTGAACCGCACCGCGTCGGCGATGACCGCCTTGCTCGCCACGTCACCCAGCACGACCTTGCCGGCGGTGCCGGCCGCGAACGGGTGGACGCCGAGCGTCTTCCACGCCCCGGCCGCCGTCGGCGTCGTCTGGTCCACCGTGTACGTCTTGGAGCCGCCGTTGTAGTGGACGGTGTACGGCGCGTTCGCGGCCCGGTCGAACTCGCCGACGTAGTGCACCTCGACCAGGTAGTTGCCGGCCTCGGTGATCGTCGGCACCCACGTGTACGTCTGACCGGTCGCCGCGTCGTTGTTGACCCGGTAGTCCCCGCCGATCGCCTTCGCGATCATCGCGGTGTTCGTCGAGGGCGTCCAGGTGCCCGACGCGGCGGTGTTGCTGTCGCCGTCGTCGACCGTGACGATGTTGCCCACCGGCTCGGCCGCGATGTTGGCGTTCATGCTCGCCCAGGTCGCCGTCGTCTCCGACCACGGCGCGGTGATCTTCCGCGCCTCCATCGGCACGTCCTGGCCGTACGCGTAGTACGAGGAGTCGTAGTAGAGCTGGAGCTGCGCGTCGTCGATCGGGGTGCCGGCCGGCACCATGCTCGTGTCGAACTTGAGCATCGACCGCCAGGCCGCCGTCGCGTCGGTGCCCACCCGCAGCTCGTACGAGCTGTCGAAGTTGGTGGTCGCCGCCCCCGACGAGATCTCGACGTCCTGCGCGTCGGTCGGCACCGGCTGCACCTGGATCGTCGGGTCGATCACGATCGGGTACGCGCGGGCCTTGTCGTTCAGCCACGCCGGGTCGGCGGACACGGTGATCGCCGAGCCGGTGACCGTCTGGGTGACCTTCGTGCTCCGGGCGCCCTTGGCGTCGTACATGTAGGGCGCCGGCATGCGCAGCACCACCGCGCCCGACGCGCTCAGGAACGAGATGGAGCCGTCCGCCTCAGCCCGCGGCGTCAGGCCGTCGGCGTCGAGCGAGAACGTGTACGAGGAAGCGCCCGCCTTCCGCAGGACGATCTTCTCCTTGAGCTCCGTCGAGCTCACCTCGTAGACCAGCTCCACGCCGTCCACGGGGTAGGTCACCGTCGAGCCGGACACCTTCGGCGCCGCCTTGCGCGCGGCACCCGGCAGGCCCAGCTCGATCGACCGGCCGTCCTTCTCGAACCGCACCAGGTTGTCGGTCCGGTCGCCGAACAGGCTGGTGAACGCGTTGGTCGCGTTGCCCTGCACATAGCCGGCCCGGCCGGTCGGCTTCACCTTCGTGTCGATCGGCTTGTACGCGCCCTTGGCGTCGCGGTAGTGCACCGGCACCGCGGAGATCTCCGCCTGCAACCGGCCGTCCGACAACTGGTAGACCTTGCCGTTCGCGGTCCGCTTGGCGGCGACCTCCCGCACCCGCTTCTGCGCCGGCCACTTCTTGCCGGCGGGCGGACGCTCGTTGACGGCGAGCCCCGCGCTGACCGGCTCGGCCTTGCGTTCGCCCCCGCCCGTGCCGCCGCCCACCAGATCGCGGACCGCCCCGCCGAGGCGATCCCGCAGCCCCGGCTCGCTCGTCTGTTCCGCCGCCGCCACCGCCGGTGCGGTACCGTCGTCCCGCGTCGCCACGTAACCCCAGTAGCCTGAGCTCGCCACGAGCATCAGCACCAGGGCCGCGATCAACACGCCCCGTCTTCTCCCCATGCCCCTCGTCCTTCGATTGCCGGCACACGACAGGGAGAAGGTAGGAAGACAAGATATTCACGAGCGCATATTCGTCATACATCAGCCGGTGGCGGCCCTTCGAGACCGACGGGCAGCGAGACACGTTCATCGGTTCTGCGCCGACAGGAACTCGCGCAGCGGGGGTGCCACCGCCTGCGGGGTGAGGGTGTGGTTCTCGGTGGGGATCTCCAGGAGCTCGCCCTTGGGCAGCACCTCCGCGATCGCGGCGGCGGCCGGCTTCAGGAACGGGAACGTCTGCTCGCCGACGAGCACGAGCACCGGGACGGTCACGCCGGCGTACCGCCGCAGCGGTGCCGGGTCGCCGGCCATCAGGCCCGCCATGACGCGGCCGTCGTAGCGCAGCGTGGGCGCGACCCGGATCGCCGGCTCCCACGTCGGCATGGCGGTCATGCCGCCGAGGTACTCCTCGGGGATGCCGACGCTCTCGACGGTGAACAGCTTGAGCGCTTCCTCGCGCCGGTCCTCCGCGAGCAGCGCGTCCAGCCGCGGCAGGTAGTCGGCGGGCACCGGCGGGCGCTGGTCGTCGACGACGAACGGCGGCTCGAACATCACCACCCCGTCCACCGGCAGCCCGGCGCGCGCCGCCTCCAGGGCCAGCACGGCGCCCGAGGACTCACCCAGCAGGACGGCACGGCCACCCGCGTGGGCGATCAGCGCCGCGATGTCCTCGATCTCTCGGCGCACCTCGTACGGCTGGGTGTCCCCGCTCGCGCCACGGCCCCGCCGGTCGAACACGATCACCCGCAGGGCGCCGCCGGCGGCGCCGGCGATCTCGGACGGTGAGGGCTGCACCGCCCGGTGCGCGGTGGCGCCGTAGACGTGCACGACCGCCGGCGCATCGGCCGGGCCGTGCTCGTCGAAGGCGATCCTCGTCCCGTCCTGGGATTCCACAGTGCCCATGTCATCTCCTCGAGTCAGGCCATCGAGTCTCGCCCTCCCGCGCGGGCCGGGCCAGTGCTCCCGGTCATCGGCCGGCCGTGCATTTTGCACACGGAACTCGCGCTTCAGCCACTGGGTACGCCGCCCCGCACGGCTCCACACTCGGCGCCAAGGACGTTGCGTCGAATGGAGGACGACATGCTGCGCATCCTGTACCGGGCCGGTGTGGTGCTCGTCGCCGTGCTGGCCCTGCCCCTCGTGATCGGGGTCAGCCGGGCGACGTCGTACCAGCGGACGCTCTACGAGCCCGCCGCCGACACCTCGGTGCCCGCCCCGGCGCGTGACCTGCGGCCACCCCCGCACGATCCCGGCAAGCCGACCGTCGTGGTGCTCGTGGGAAACCACGGCGCCAACGTCGGTGACGTCCTCGGGCCGTACGAGACGTTCGCCGTCACCGGGGCGGTCAACCTCTACACGGTCGCCCCCGAGCGCCGGCTCGTGCCGCTGACCGGCGGCCTGGACCTGCTCCCGGATCTGAGCTTCGCCGAGCTCGAGGAGCGGCTGGCCGGTGCGGCGCCGGACGTGGTGGCCGTACCGCAGATGCCGCGGGCCGAACCGGCCACGACCGCACCGGTGAACGCCTGGCTCAGCCGCCAGGCGGGTGCGGGCGCGCTGGTGCTCGGCGTCTGCATCGGCGCGGAGGTGCTCGCCTCGGCCGGGCTGCTGGACGGGCGCGACGCGACCTCGCACTGGTTCCGGCTGGGCGACCTCGAGGAGCGGTATCCCGCCGTCCGCTGGCAGCGGGCCACCCGCTACGTCGACGACGGCACCGTCATCACCACCGGCGCCGTGCTCTCCGGCATCGACGGCGCGCTGCGCGTCGTCGAGCGTCTGCTGGGCGAGCGGACGGCGGCGGCCGCGGCCGCCGCCGTGGGCTGGGCGCATTACCGGCCCGGCGCTCCCGCTCCGTTGCCCGGCTCCACCTTCGGCCCGCGCGACACCATCGCCGGCGTCAACCTGACCTTCCGCCCACGGCCGGACATCGGCGTGGTGCTGACCGACGGCGCCGGCGAGATCGAGCTCGCGTCGCTCTTCGGCACCTACACCGAGGCGGCCTACGCCGGCCGCCTGGTCGCGCTCGGCATGGACGCCGCCCTGCCGGTCCGTTCCCGGCACGGCCTCGTCTTCGTGCCGCGCGGCGGCCTGTCCGCGATGCCGGACCTGGATCGCCTGCTTGTGCCCGGCGCGAACGCCGCCGTCCGGCACCGCGCCGCGCTGGACGCCCGAGCGCGGGAGCTGGGCGGCCCCGCGCCGGAATACCCGCACGCCGAGCCGGGCTTCGCGTTCGATCTGGCACTGCGCGACATGGCCCGCACGATCGACGTGCCGACCGCCCGGTGGCGGGCCAAGACGCTGGAGTACCCGGCGTCCGGGCTCTCCGGCCTGGCCGGGCCCGGATGGCCGTGGGGCGCGACGATGCTGCCGTTGCTCTACGGGCTGCTCGGCCTGCTGGCCGCCGGCGCCGTGCGGGTCGTGGTGCGGCGCGCACGGCCGGACGTGAACACGTCGGGTACCGTCGGTGACCGCACGATCCGGCCGCGGGCGCAGCGCGCGAGGAGGTGACGTGGCGGGCGACGGTGGTGAGCGCGGGGCCCTGGCCCCGCGGCTCGCCTGGGTGCTCCCCCTGGCGTTCCTCTGCCTGCTCGTGCCCGCCCGGGCCGGGGCCGCGGTGGCGCTCGGCAACGGCGCCACCGGCGCGGCGATGACCGTCGCGCTGTTCGCCCTGCCGTTGCTCTACACCGTTCCCCGCGGCCGGGTGATCTGGGACGGTCACCCGCGGTCGCTGCTGGCCGCCCAGGCCGTCCTCACCTTTCTGCCCTTCGCCCTGTTCGGCCGTACCTGGGCCGTGGGCCTGTCGGGCCTGCTCGGCGGCCTGCTGCTGCTCACCCTCCGGCCGCGGGTGGGCTGGGCGCTGTTCGCCGCCGTCGTCGCGGCCGAGGCGGTGCTGCGTCTCGGCGTGTTCGGCGCCTACCCGCAGGGTGGCGCGCAGTTCGTCTCGGCGGTGTTCGTCGTCCCGATCGACACGGCGCTGCCGTTGTTCGGGCTCGTCCGCCTCGCCGATCTCGTCCGCGAGCTGAGGGCGGCGCGAACCGAGCGGGCGCGGCTGGCCGTCGCCCAGGAGCGCTCGCGGGCCGTCGCCCGGCTGCGCGCGGCGGTCGGCGGGCGCCTCGAGACGGTCGCGGAGCAGGCTCGGGACGCGATGGCGGTGCTGTCGCGCAGCCCGGAGCAGGCGCGGGCGAGCCTGGCGGAGGCGGCACGGGTCGCGAGGCAGGCCGCGGAGGAGGTACGCCACACCGCCCGCGACCGGCCGGACCCGGGACCGTCCGCACCGCCGCGCACCGGCAACACGGTGGCGCCGCGCCTGGCGCTGCTGGTGCTCCTCGTCGACCTCCTCGTGTACGCCGGGCACCACCTGGTGATCGTCGCCGACGCGGCCTCGGGCGCGGCGGCCACCGCCGCCGGGATGGCCGCCACCCTCGGGATCGTCGCGTTGCAGCTGTACCACTCGCTGGCCGGGCGGGCCTGGCGCGTCACGTTCCCGGTCCAGGTGCTGCTGTTGCTCGTGCTGGTGGCCGCCACCACCGGCGACGAGCACATCTCGGGCATCGGGATGGCCGCGTTCCCGGCGGGCTCGGCGCTGTTGGTGCTGTCCGGCCGCTGGGCGTGGGCGGTGTTCGGCGCCGTCGCGGCGAGCGTGGGCGTGCACTGGCTGCTGTTGTACCCGGCGGGGTTCGCGGTGGCGGGCTTCCTCGTCGGGGTGGCGGCGTCGACCGGCCTCGCGGTGTACGGGTTGTCGCGCCTCACCGATCTCGCCGAACGGCTGGAGGCGACCCGCCGGGAGCTGGCGCGGGCCGCGGTGGAGCGCGAGCGCCTGCGGGTCGCGCAGGACACCCACGACCTGCTCGGTCTCGGCCTGTCCGCGGTCGCGCTCAAGTGCGACCTGGCCCGGCGGTTGATCGGCCGGGACGACGCCCGGGCCCGTGGCGAGGCCGGCGCGCTGGTGCGGCTGGCGGCTCAGGCGCGCGCCGACATCCGCGCGGTCACCACCGGTGGGCACGGCCTGTCCCTGCACGCCGAGCTGGCCGCCGCCCGGGAGCTGCTGGCCTCGACGGGCATGGACGTCCGGGTCCGCGCCTCGCCGCACCGGTCGCTGCCGGCGGACGTCGACGGCGTGCTGGCAACCGTCCTGCGGGAGGCGGTCACCAACGTGCTGCGCCACGCCCGCGCCACCCGGTGCGAGATCCAGGTGGTCCGGCATGGAGGGTCGGTCACTCTCCGCGTGACCAATGACGGCGGTACGGGCGGCGCGCCGCAGCAGCGCACCGGCGGGCAGGGGCTCGCCAACCTGGCCACCCGCGCCGCCGCCCTGGGCGGGCACGTCGGCTCGTGTGCGCACGGGGACGACTTCGAGCTGACCGTACGGATCCCCGTCTGAGCGGGGTTCACAGCCAGCCGGCGTCGCCGGCGATCCGCGCCGCGTCGACCCGGTTGCGGGCGCCCAGCTTGGTGACCGCCGACGCCAGGTAGTTGCGGACGGTGCCGTACGACAGGAACAGCTCCCCGGCGATCTCGGCCGCGGAGACCCCTTCGGCATAGCGCTTGAGGACCTCGGCCTCCCGCGCGGACAGCGGATTCGCCGCCGCCTCCAGCGCCGACAAGGCCAGCTCGGCGTCGAACACGCGGCCGCCGGCGGCAACGGCCCGCACCGCGGCCACGAGGTCGTCCGACGGGGCGTCCTTGAGCAGGAAGCCGGCCACCCGTGCGGCCACCGCGCGGCGCAGCTCGGCCGGCCGGCCCAGCCCGGTGAGAACGAGGACGCGGCACGCGGGCACCTCTTCCCGCAGCCGGACGGCGGCGGCGAGCCCGTCCTCGACGGGCAGGTCGATGTCCACCAGGGCCACGTCGGGCCGGTGCTCCCGCGCGGCGGGCACGATGCGGTCGCCGGCGGCCACCTCGGCGACCACCTCGAAGTCGTCCTCGAGGTTCAGGACGGCGACGAGGGTGTCCCGCAGGATGCGCATGTCCTCGGCGACCAGAATCCGCACCATCGGCTCCTCCCCGGGCCACTATCGCCGCTGAGCGCCGGCCGGCCAGGGCCGGGTCGGCTGGAGGACCGCTTCCTTCAGGGCAGCCGTACGCAGGTGCGTGACCCGCTGGTATTCCGGGTCGGCGACCATCCGGCTGAACGCCTCGCGGCTCGGATAGCGCACCAGCAGCACCGCGTCCCACTGCTGACCGTCCTCGGCGACGAGCGCGGTGTCACCGTCACCGGCGTAGAGCACCTCACCCCCGTACCGGGGCAGGAAGGTCTCCCGCAGGGCGTCGCCGTAGGCGGCGTAGGACTCCCGCCCGCCGTCGGCGAAGCGCAGCAGGTTGAGCATGACCACCGGGCCACCGGGGTCGGCGCGAAGGAACTCTTTCAGCTGGGCACCACGAGGATCGATCGCCATGCCTCAGCCTAAGCGCCGGTCTCCTCCGGGCGCGCCGTCGAGCACGTAGACCTGGCGGTGATGCGCGGTGAACACGAACGTGACCCACGAGTGAGCGTCCCGCTCCGGCTGGAATCGCATACAGCACGGCGCGATGCTAAAGCACCGCCTGCCGCGTCAAACGTGTAAAGACTCCACCCTGGCGCTGGCGACGGGAGTGGGGCCCAGCAACTCGAAACCGCCGAACGCCACCAAGGTGCTGCCCGCCACCGTGGCGGCGGAGAGCGACGTTCGGGGCACGGCGAGCAGGGGCTCGAGGGTCTCCCAGCGGTCGGCCGCCGGGTCGTACCGCTCGGTGGTCCGCAACGCGACGCCGGCGCCCTGGCCGCCGACGGCGTACACGTGCCGGCCCGCCTTGGTGACGCCGGGGTTGCCGCGGCCGGTCGCCATCGGCGCGATCGTCTCCCAGGTGTCCGTCGCCGGGTCGTATCGTTCGGCCGTGCGCTGGGAGACGGCGTTGTCGTCGCGGCCGCCGATCGCGTGCAGGCGGCCGTCGTGCACCGCGATCTTGAGCAGGCCGCGTTTGGAGGGCATCGGCCGTACGCTGTGCCACTGGTCGGTGCTCACCTCGTACGCGATGACCTTGTCGGTGGCGCTGTCGTCCTCGTCGAAGCCGCCGGCCACGTAGATCCGGCCGTCGACGGTGGCCGCGGCCGCCGCACCCCGCGCGGCGGGCAGCGGGCGGCCCGTGTGCCAGATGCCGTCCTCGAAGACCTCGACGACGTCCACGGTCTTGCCGCCCACGAAACCGCCGAGCACGTAGATCCGCTCGCCGGCCGCGGTGGCCGACGCGTTGCCCCGCGCCGTGGGCATCGGCGCGACCGGCGTCCAGGGGCCGCCGAGCCGGCCCAGCCTCTCCACCGCGCCGACCTCCTGCGCGAAGTCCGTGGTGAAACCGCCGATCGCGTACGGCACCTTCAGCACCGCGTCGATCAGCCCGCCGCGTGCCACGGTGAGCGGCGGGCGCCGCACCCATCTCTCGACCATCGTCGTGTCCCCTTCCCGAGTTGGTCCCTCCAGCCTCGGCCCGGGGGAAACGCCGCCGCCATGCGACGTTCGTCGTACTTGCGGCGCGCGACTACCGTCACGTACGTGGCATCTCGGATGACACTGAGTGATCGCGATGTGCGCACCATGCTCGGCCTGATCGGCAGCCCGGACGACGACGCCGATCCGGGCCCGATGCCGTGGTCGGTGCTGCACGGCCTGCGCGAGCTGATCTCCTGCGACGCGCTCGCCTTCTTCCGGCTCGACAGCGACCGGCGCGAGGTGCCGTGGGCGCGGGACCTTCCCGACGCCGGCGCCGACGACCTGCTCCCGGCGTTCTGGGCGCACTATCGCGACTGCCGCCCGTGCAGCTATCCCGACGAGTCGGGAGACCATCGCAGCGTCATCACGCTGAGCGACTTCCTGTCGCTGCGCGAGCTGCGCGCGACCGGCATGTACGCGGACTACCTGCGCCCGTCCGGGGTGCAGCGCGAGATCATGCTGTGCCTGCCCAGCCCGCCGCGGCAGACCGTGCGGCTGGTGTTGTTCCGCGGTCCCGGCCGGGACTTCAGCGAACGGGACCGGGCGCTGCTCACGCTCCTGCGGCCGCACCTGCACGAGCTGCACCGGGCGCGCACCAGCTCCGCGCTCACCACCCGGCAGCGGCAACTGCTGGGCCTGGTGGCGGCCGGCCACACGAACGGCCAGATCGCGCGCCGCCTCGGTGTCGCCGACGCGACGGTCCGCAAGCACTTGGAGAACATCTTCGGCCGCCTGGGAGTGCAGAGCCGCGCCGCCGCCGTCACCGCGGCGTTCGGCGTGGAGCCCGCCTGACCGCCGGGCTCAGGACCCGTACCCGAAGATCCTCGCGGCCAGGTCGGTCATCACCTCGGTGGCGCCGCCGCCGATGCCGAGGATCCTGGCGTCGCGGTAGTGCCGCTCCACCTCGGTCTCGCGCATGTATCCCATGCCGCCGTGCAGCTGCACCGCCTCGTCGACCACGTACTTGCAGGCGTCCACAGCGGCGTTCTTCGCCAGGCACGCCTCACCGGCGACCATGTCGCCCGCCGCGTGCCGGGCCGCCACCCGCCGGGTGTAGGTGCGGGCCAACTCGACGCGCTGTCTCATCTGTACGAGCTTGTGCCGCACCACCTGCCGGGCCGCCAGCGGCTTGCCGAACGTCTCGCGGGCCCGGGTGTGCTCGACCGTGAGGTCCAGGCATCGCTGCGCCACCGAGTACGCGTGCACGGCCATCACGATCCGCTCGGGCACGAAGACCCGGGCGATCAGCGCGAAGCCCTCGTTCTCGGCGCCGATCAGGTTGCGGGCCGGCACCCGGCAGCCGGCGAACGACAGCTCCGCGGTGTCCGAGCAGAGCCAGCCCATCTTGTCGAGCCGCCGGGACACCGTGAAGCCGGGCGTGCCCCGCTCGACGGCCAGCAGGCTGATGCCGGCCGCGCCGGGGCCGCCCGTGCGCACCGCCGTGGTGACGAAGTCGGCCCGCGCGCCGGACGTGATGAACATCTTGGCGCCGTCCACGATGTAGTCGTCGCCGTCCCGGACCGCCGTGGTGCGCAGCGCGGCGACGTCCGACCCGGCGTCCGGCTCGGTGACGCCGAGCGCGCACACCGTCTCGCCGGCGAGGGCGGGCCGGACGTACCGGTCGATCAAGGCTTTGTCGCCGGTAGCGACGATGTGCGGCAGGGCGATGCCGTGCGTGAACAGCGCGGCGTGACAGCCGGACGACCCGCCCGCCTCCAGGAACGCCTCGGCACTGACGACGGTGTCGACGGTGTCACCCCCGTCGCCGCCGTGCTCCTCGGCGAAGCCGATGCCGTACAGCCCGGCCGCCGCGGCCCGCCGGTGCAGCTCCCGGGGTATCTCGCCGGCCCGCTCCCACCCGTCGAGGTGCGGCACGATCTCCCGGCGCACGAACCGCGCCGTCGCCTCGCGCAGCGCCAGCCGCTCCGCCGTCTCGAAGGGATCGTCGTACATCGCCGCCGCCTTCCGCCCCCGCCGGATTGCATTGAACTATATCGATCAGGCTGCCAGGATGGCGGCATGACGAGTGCGCGGCGCGTGGTCTCGGCAACGTCCGTCCTGGTGCTGGCTCTGGCCGGTGCCCTGATCGCCTCGCCGGCCACGGCCGCGCCGCCGGGGGACGTCGATCCCGGCACGCCCTGGCGCATGCGGCACTGGCCGCAGACCCAGCCGTGGCAGGTCGACGAGGCCGCCACGCTGAGCGGCAAGGGCGGCGGGCCGCAGCCGATCGACCCGCAGCGCTACGAGCTGCCCGACACGATGACCTGGTCGGACTACCGGCCGGTGCCGGGCACCGATTGGGCCGATCCGGCCGTGCGCGGGTCGGAGCGCACCTTCAACGGCGCGCTCGTGCTCGTCGACTACCCGAACCAGCCGTTCGTCGTCACCCAGCCCGCGAACTCCACCATCTACGGCAACCCTTCCGGCGTACAGAATCTGGCCCGTGCCGACGTGCCGGGGTTCTATCGCGACTTCCTCAACAAGCCCGGCGCGCTCAACCGCGGTCACACCATCCACGAATACTGGATGGAGGACTCGAACGGGCGCTTCGGCATCGAGCTGAGCGCGTACGGCGTCTACCAGATGCCGGCCGACAGTCACGAGTACGGCATCGAGGCCCAGATGCAGCGCGGCCAGGGCTGCCCGGCCGGCGACACCTGCGCCCGCAACCTGCGCACGGACGCGCGCGCCGCCTGGATCGCCGCGGTCGGCGAGGCGGAGGCGGCCGAGTACGACTTCGTCTTCTTCCTCTCCGCCGGGCAGGACGAGTCGGCCACCTGGCAGGAGTTCGGCCCGATGAAGTTCACCACCAAGGAGGACGTGACCGACGAGTGGGGCCCGCCGGACGCCGCGTTGCCCAACTGGAACGCCACCCGCTACGTCGACTGGACCTCGTGGCAGGCCTCGGCCAACATCTGGCCGAACGCGACACAGGGCAGCTCGTTGCAGGCCGAGAGCTCCGGCATGTCCACCTACGCGCACGAGTTCAGCCACATCCTCGGGGTCGGCGACAACTACAACAATCCGTACAGCGTGCCGGCGCGCCGCGACTACAGCGGCCCGTGGGAGATGCTGAGCCGGGGCACGTTCAACGGTCCCGGCGGCCCGCACAGCCGCTGGCTGATCCCGGGCACGGCGGGCTCGTCGATGGGCGCCCAGCACATGCTGCGCAACAAGATGAAGCTGGGCATCGTCGACCCCGGCGCGGTGCTGCGGCTCTCCCGGTCGTCCCTGGCCGGCACGGGCGTCGTGGTGACCCGGGTGACGGCCCGCGCGGTCGACAGCGGGCGCGCGGGCATCAACGTCACGCTCGACGGCGGCGACCGCTCCCCCGCCTGCGACACGGCGGCCGACCCGTTCTGCGACGGCGGCGGCTACGACAACTACACCCTCGAGGTGGTCGACCGGATGGGCTTCGACTCGTTCACGCCCGACTCCGGCGTGCTGATCGCCAAGACCAAGGACGAGGACGCCGCCCCGTTCATCTGGACGATCGACGCGAACCCGCAGGACATCGACAAGATCGACTTCGTCCTGCCGGACGGCACCCCGCAGAAGATGACGATCGGCGACTACCGCCAGCTCTCCGACGCGCTCTTCCACGCCGGCACCGGCTCGGGCAGCCGCTTCGAACACGTCGACACCGCGAACCGCCTGCACTTCTACGTCCTCGACCGCAAACGCGACAGCGGGGGCGTCCTCTCGTACGAGGTGGCGATCCGCTCCCTCGACGGCGCCGGCCCGGCCCGGCGCGGCGTCCGCGCCTACCCGGACACGGCAAGCCCCGACCGCACGGGCTGGACCCGCTGCACCATCCCGGTACGCAACACCGGCCGAGCCACCGACGTCCTGCGCGTGACGGCCCCCGCCGCCACCCTCCCGCGCACGGTGATCGCCGTCCCCGCCGGCCGCACCACCCTGGTGGAGGTCTGGACGAAGGACACCCGCCGCACGACGGTGACCGTCACCTCGGAGAGCAACCCGTCCGCCACAGCCACCACCACCTGCACGACCCGAAAGTAAGGCGGCGCGATCACGCCCCGCCGAGGAGCCTGCCCACGTTCTCCGGGGCGAAGAACTCCGGTGGGGACGTCACGCCCGAGTTGAGGCGGGCGAAGGCGTCCTGCCCCTCGCGGCTGCCGGCCAGCGCCGACATCAGCTGGACGGTCTGCTCGTCCGGCGGCTGGAGCGAGGCGATGCCCAGGGTCATCTGGTAGACCGGCATGGCGCGGGTGTCGCGGCGGGTCTGGTAGCCGGCCAGGGCTTCGTCGTACGGGGTGGCACCGTCGAGGGTCTCGTCCAGCGCCGCGGCGAGGCTCTCGGCGTCGAGGAACGCGTCGGTGATGCCCTGGGCGGTGATGAAGTCGCGGTTGTAGCCGGCGTCGCCGACCAGCGCCCAGCCGGGGCCCCACGGGGTGCGGAAGTAGTTGGGCACCGACATGCCGACGATGCGCTCCTCGCGTTTGGCGTCGCGGATGCGCTCGGCGAAGGCGGGCGACAGCGCGAACGTCTCCATCAGGGTCGCCTCGACGTCGTCGCGGTGGTCGGCAAGCTCGGCGTGCGGCCAGCCGCCGATCACCAGGGTGAGGTCGTCGTTGGTGGGGCACACCGCCCAGCCGCGGCCCGGCCGGCTGTACGCCTCGAACGTGTCGGTCGGCAGGTTGCTCCAGTACGAGTAGTAGCCGACCGTCAGCGGCGGATGCTCCTCGTACGCCGAAGGCCCGACCGTCTTGGCGACCACCGAGTTGCGCCCGTCCGCGCCCACCACCACCCGTGCCCGTTCCGTGATCGGCGCCCCGCCGCGGTCGTGCCCGCGGATGCCGGTGACCCGGCCGTCCTCGACGGTCACCTCCTCGACCGAGAAGCCCTCGCGGACCTCGGCCCCCGCCTCGGCGGCGGCGTCGACCAGGATCTTGTCGAGGAGCGTGCGGCGCGGGGCGTACGCGTACGGCGAGTCGGCGCTGCCCGGCGCCCCGGCCAGGGTGAGCGGCCCGAAGTCGAACGAGTAGCGCCCCACCGGCGGGCAGCCGGTCGCCGCGACCCGGTCGAGCAGCCCCCAGCGCGACAGCGCGGCCGCGCCCGGCGGGTGGATCACGTGCGTCGACACGGTGTCGCTGGGAAAGGTGGCCCGGTCGACCAGCAGCGTGCGATATCCCTTGCGGGCCAGCAACATCGCGAGCGGCGACCCGGCGCAGCGCGCCCCGACCACGATGACGTCGTACGTCGTATCCGTCATCCCGCCATAGTGGAAGACGGCGGCACCCACATCAACAACAATGGCGTCACCGACATCAACAACATATGTTCGGCGGGTGGGAGTGCACAGCTTCCAGCTTGCCGAGGCGGTGGCCGACATCTACGGCGACCTCCGGCTCGGCACCGTGCTGCGCCGGCTGCTGTGGCACACGGCCCGGCTCACCGATTCGGCGGCGGGCAGCGTGTCGCTGATCGACGCGGGTGCCGGCCGCTACACCAAGGCTGCCGAGTTCGGGGCCTTCTGCCGCCTGGGTGATTCGTTCCCGCTCGACGAGGGTGCCACCGGGCGGGCGTTCGGCAGCCGCCGGCCGGTGGTGATTCCCGAGTACGGTCAGCTGCGCTCCGGGCATCTGGTCGCCGCCGACCGGGTGCGGCGCGGGTCGGCGGCGGCCGTGCCGATCTGGTGGCGCGGCGAGGTGGTCGCGGTGAGTGTCACCTTCGCGCCCGCTTTCTCCGTACGAGCCGTGGATGATCTGGAAACGCTGACCCAGGCGTCGGCGGCGGCGATCGTGCGCACCGCCGGGCGCGGCAGGCCCGGTCCGCCGCCCGCCGCGCCGGTCCCGTTCACCGCTCGTGAGCTGGGGGT
Source organism: Paractinoplanes deccanensis (assembly GCF_016862115.1). Classification (GTDB taxonomy): domain Bacteria; phylum Actinomycetota; class Actinomycetes; order Mycobacteriales; family Micromonosporaceae; genus Actinoplanes; species Actinoplanes deccanensis. The sequence goes on along the minus strand of NZ_BOMI01000178.1, from coordinate 113,116 downwards.
TCTCGAGTTGATGCGGCAGGGCCTGACCTACCGCGAGATCGCCTCCCGGCTGGGGCTCTCCCCCAAGACCGTCGAGAAGCACGTCGGCGCGGTGATGCGCAAGACCGGCACCCGCAACCGTACGGCCGCCGTCGTGACCGCCCTGGAGAGCGGCTGGCTGATGGGGTGTTCACCCCATACCGCGATCGGGTGACCGGTGGCTTGACTGGGCGCATGCCCGTCGTGCCGATGAAGGACATCCTGGACCGTGCTCTCGCCGACCGGTACGGTGTCGGCGCCTTCAACATCGTCAACGATCTGAGCATCGAGGCCGTGCTCGCGGCGGCGGTCGAGGAGCGCGCGCCGGTCATCCTGCAAACCTCGGTCAAGACCGTCAAGATGTACGGCCGCAGGCAGCTCTTCGAGATCTTCCAGGCGCTCGTGCGCGACGTCGACGTGCCGGTGACCCTGCATCTCGACCACTGCCCGGACCGTACGGTGATCTCCGACTGCCTGGCCGGCGGCTGGAACTCGGTGCTGTTCGACGCGCACGAGCTGGACGTCGCCGAGAACCTGCGGCAGACGACCGAGGTGGTGGCGCAGGCGCGGCGCACGGGCGCGCACGTCGAGGGCGAGATCGAGGGCATCCAGGGCGTCGAGGACGACGTCGGGTCGGACGAGGCGTCGCGCATCCAGTCGCTCGAGGTGGCCGTCGACTTCATCAAGCACACCGGCGTGGACTGCTTCGCCCCGGCCATCGGCAACGCGCACGGGCAGTACCGGCAGGCGCCCACCCTGGACGCGCAGCGGGTCAGTGACCTGGTGGCGGCGACCGGCGTGCCGATGGCGCTGCACGGCGGCACCGGGCTCTCCGACGAGCAGTTCACCGATCTCATCGCGCGCGGCTGCGCCAAGGTCAACATCTCGACGGCGCTCAAGGAGAGCTATCTCCGGTCGTCCCTCGCGCACTTGAAGGAGGCGGAGGAGCGCGGCAAGTGGGATCCGCCGGCGCTCTTCCGGCAGCAGCGGGCCGCGGTCGTGGCGATGGCCCGCGCGCACATCCGGCTCTTCGGCGGCGCGGGGCGTGCCTGGTGACCGCCCTGATCTTCGACTGCGACGGTGTGCTGGCCGACACCGAGCGCTACGGGCACCTGCCCGCCTTCAACGCGACCTTCGAGCGGTTCGGCCTTCCCGCGCACTGGAGCGAACAGGAGTACGGCGAGAAGCTGCGGATCGGCGGAGGCAAGGAGCGGATGGCGAGCCTGTTCGACGATCCCGCGTTCGCGGCGGCCGTGGGCGCTGCCGACCGTACCGAAAGCCTCCTGACGTGGCACAAGGCCAAGACGGCGGCGTTCAAGCGGCTGGTCGCCGAGGGCCGCGTCCCGCCGCGGCCCGGCGTCGCCCGGATCATCCGGGCGGCGCTCGCCGAGGGATGGACGGTCGCTGTCGCGTCGACCTCGGCCGAGGAGTCGGTGCGCGCGGTGCTGGAGAACGCGATCGGCGCGCTCATCGCCCAGGTGCCGGTCTTCGCCGGTGACGTGGTGCCGGCCAAGAAGCCGGACCCGGCCATCTACGAGCTGACCGTCGAGCGGCTGGGCCTCGACAAGAAGCAGACGCTCGTCGTGGAGGACTCGCGCAACGGGCTGCTGGCCGCGACCGGCGCCGGCCTGCGCTGCCTGGTGACGGTCAACGGCTACACCCGCGGCGAGGACTTCACCGAGGCCGCCCTCGTGGTCTCGGAGCTGGGCGACCCGGGCCGGCCGCCGATCGAGGTCCTCGCCGCCCGCGGCCCGGCCCGGCCCGGCGACCTGGTCACCCTCGACGACCTGCGCGCCTGCCTGTCCGGAGGGGACGAATGAGCATCGACGACACCGAGCGCGTGGTCCGGACGATCGCCGAGACCGCGATCGAGAACGAGAAGTACTTCGGCGACCTCGACTCGGTGGTGGGCGACGGCGACTTCGGCTATTCGCTGGCGCGCGGCTTCGAGAAGCTGCTGCAGGGCTGGGACGACCTCGACCGGTCCTCGCCGGGCGCCTTCCTCAAACGTACGGGGATGGTGATCGCCTCCCGGATCGGCGGCACCTCGGGGCCGCTCTGGGGCACCGCCTTCCTGCGGGCCGGCGCCGCCGCGGCGAACGGCGCGGACGTCGTCGCGATGCTGCGCGCGGCCACCGAGGGGATCAAGGCGCGGGGCCAGTCCGACGTCGGCGACAAGACGCTGCTGGACGCGCTGGTGCCGCTGACCGACGCCCTCTCCTCCGCGCTGGCGGCGGGGAAGAGCCCGGACGAGGCGATCCGGGCGGCGGCGAGCGCCGCCCGGGAGGCGGCCGAGGCCACCATCGGCATGGTCGCCAAGCGCGGGCGCGCTGCGTACACCGGCGAGCGCAGCAGGGGCTCGGTCGACGCCGGCGCCATGGCGGTGGCGGTCATCGCCGAACGGATCAGCGAGACCTGGAAGCAAGGAGCGGCGTCGTGAAGAAGTTCGTCAATGATCCGAAGAGCTACGTCCCCGAGATGCTCGAGGGCGTCGCGCTGGCCAACCCGGACACCCTGAAGTACGTCCCCGCGTACAACCTGATCATGCGGGCCGACGCGCCCCGCGAGGACAAGGTGTCCCTCGTGCAGGGCTCCGGCTCGGGGCACGAGCCGGCGCACGTCATGGCGGTGGGCAAGGGCATGCTCGACGCGGCCTGCCCCGGCGACGTCTTCGCGGCCCCGCCGATGGACTACGTCTACGAGACCGCGAAGCTGCTCGCCTCCCCCCAAGGTGTGCTGCTGCTGGTGAACAACTACACCGGCGACCGGATGGCCTTCGACATGGGCAAGGAGATGGCCGAGGCCGACGGTGTCCGCTGCGAGATCCTCACGATCAACGACGACGTCGCCGTGCAGGACTCCCTCTACACCGTCGGCCGCCGCGGCGTGGCCGGCAACTTCTTCGTCATCAAGGCCGTCGGCGCCGCCGCCGAGCAGGGCTCTTCCCTCGAGGAGCTGCTCCGCATCGGCAACAAGGTCAACGACGTCGCCCGGACGATCGGCGTGGCCCTGACCGCCTGCACCCCGCCGGCCAAGGGCTCGCCGCTGTTCGACCTCGGCGCCGACGAGATCGAGTTCGGCGTCGGCATCCACGGCGAGCCGGGCCGCGAGCGCCGCAAGCTCGCCGCGGCCGACCAGATCGTCGACGACATGCTCGACGCCGTGGTGCCGGACCTGCCCTACGAGGCCGGCGACCGGGTCGCCCTCATGATCAACGGCCTGGGCGGTACGCCGATCAGCGAGCTCTACATCGCCTACCGCCGGGCACACCAGCGCCTGTCCGAGCGCGGCATCACGGTGGCCCGCAACTACGTGGGCGAATACTGCACGTCGCTCGACATGGCCGGCGCCTCGCTGACCCTCGTCCGCCTCGACGACGAGATCGAGAGCCTGCTCGCCGCGCCGGCCGAGGCCGCGGTCCGCATCTTCTGACCCTCCACGGCACGCGTTCTCCACCTTCTCTACGGCACGCCTTCTCTACGGCACGCCTTCTCTACGGCACGCCTTCTCTACGGCACCAGGACGATCCGCTCGTCGGTGTCCGCGGTCCACGCCCGCGCGACCTCGGCGAGCGGCACGGCCCGGGCCCGTACGTCGATCGCGCCCTCGGCCACCGCCGCCGCGAGCCCCGGCAGCTCCTCGATGATGTCGCGGGCGGGGACGGAGCCGATGCCGCTGCCGACGATCTGGAGCCGGGACGAGCGCAGCGCGACCGACGGGATCGGCGCCGTCGCGCCGGCCATCGACCCGATCTGGATCCAGGTCAGCGGCGCGGACCGGTCGGCGCGCGCGGTGAGCATCGGGATCATGGCGTCGGCGGCGGGCGCGCCCCACACGAAGTCGAGGACGACGTCGACGTCCGCGGCCCGGTCGATCCGGTCGAACGTGCAGGTCTCGTCCGCGCCCAGGGCCGGCAGCGCGGCCAGGCGCTTCGCGTCCCGCCCGGCGGCGATCACGTGCGCGGCGCCGAACAGCTTCGCGATCTGCACCGCCATGCGCCCGGCGTTGCCGGTGGCGCCGATGACCAGCACGCGCTGCCCCGGGGTGAAGGCGACGCGGCGGCGCAGCGCGATCCACGAGGACATGCCCGGGTTCATCGCGGCGGCGATCCGCACGGGATCGACGCCGTCCGGCAGCACGACGCTGCGGCGCACGTCGATGACGGTGCGGTCGGCGAACGTCCCGAGCTTCGTGTCGTCGAGCGCCGCGTAGCGCAGCCGGCCGGCCGGGTCGCGCACGACGGCGTCGGCGCCGGGCACCAACGGCAGCGCTCCGGTGCTGCTGTAGTGCGCGCCGGTGGCCTTGGCCCGGGTCAGGTGGTGCAGGGCGGCCGCGAGCACCTCCACGACCATCTCGCCGTCGTTCGCCGCGACGGGCTCGGCGTGGGTGCGGTAGGCGGGCGGGGCGCCGATCTCGGACAGGACGGCAGCGTGCATGACAACCTCCGGAAGAGATAGTTCGTATTACCAACTAACTCCAGGATGGTTGGTAACACAAACAATGTCAACTAGTCTCGGGCCATGAGCTCCGACGACTTCATGGACGCCCTCGTGCAGGCCACCTTCCACGTGACGGGCGTGCTGACCCGCATCGGCGCGGAGAACGACCTGTCGCTCACCCAGCTCCGGGTCTTCGGCATCCTGCGCGACCGGCGCCCCCGGGTGACCGAGCTCGCCGCCTACCTGGGCCTGGACAAGTCGACGATGTCGGGCCTGATCGACCGCGCCGAGCGCCGAGGGCTCCTGGCGCGCGACAAGAACCCGCACGACCGCCGAGCCGTCGACGTGTTTCTCACGCCGGCCGGGCACGAGCTCACCGAGCGGCTGTACGCGCAGGTCCGGGAGGCCTTGACGCCCGACCTGGATCGACTGCGGGCCTCTTTGCATGAAAATACGCCGTAGTGCATAATCCTTGTCGTGACTAAGGTTCTGTCCTCCCTCCCGGTCGGCGAACGCGTCGGCATCGCCTTCTCCGGTGGCCTCGACACGTCGGTCGCGGTCGCCTGGATGCGTGAGAAGGGCGCCGTCCCGTGCGCCTACACCGCCGAGATCGGGCAGTACGACGAGCCCGACGTGACCTCCGTGCCGGACCGCGCGATCGCCTACGGCGCCGAGCTGGCCCGGCTCGTCGACTGCCGGTCCGCCCTCGTCGAGGAGGGGCTCGCCGCCCTGGCCTGCGGCGCGTTCCACATCCGCTCCGGCGGCCGCACCTACTTCAACACCACGCCGCTGGGCCGCGCCGTCACCGGCACGCTGCTCGTGCGGGCCATGCTCGAGGACCAGGTGCAGATCTGGGGCGACGGCTCGACGTTCAAGGGCAACGACATCGAGCGCTTCTACCGCTACGGCCTGCTCGCCAACCCGTCGCTGCGCATCTACAAGCCGTGGCTCGACAAGACCTTCGTCGCCGAGCTGGGCGGCCGCACCGAGATGAGCGAGTGGCTGCTCGCCCACGACCTGCCCTACCGCGACCCTGTCGAAAAGGCCTACTCGACCGACGCCAACATCTGGGGCGCCACCCACGAGGCCAAGTCGCTCGAGCACCTCAACGCCGGCATCGAGATCGTCGACCCGATCATGGGCGTCCGGTTCTGGGACCCCGAGGTGGCGATCGCGACCGAGGACGTGACCGTCGGCTTCGTCGAGGGCCGTCCCGTGACGATCAACGGCAAGGAGTTCGGCTCGGCGGTCGACCTGGTCCTCGAGGCCAACGCGATCGGCGGCCGGCACGGCCTCGGCATGTCCGACCAGATCGAAAATCGGATCATCGAGGCCAAGAGCCGCGGCATCTACGAGGCGCCCGGCATGGCGTTGCTGCACATCGCCTACGAGCGGCTGGTCAACGCCATCCACAACGAGGACACGGTGGCCAGCTACCACACCGAGGGCCGCAAGCTGGGCCGGCTGATGTATGAGGGCCGCTGGCTCGACCCGCAGGCGCTCATGCTGCGCGAGTCCCTCCAGCGCTGGGTCGGCAACGCGATCACCGGCGAGGTCACCCTGCGCCTGCGCCGCGGCGACGACTACTCGGTCATCGACACCACCGGCCCGGCGTTCAGCTACCACCCCGACAAGCTGTCGATGGAGCGCACCGAGACGCCCGCGTTCGCCCCCGCCGACCGCATCGGCCAGCTGACGATGCGCAACCTCGACATCGCCGACTCCCGCGCCAAGCTGGAGCAGTACGCCCGCCTCGGCATGGTCGGCAGCCCCCAGGGCCTGGTCGGCGCCCTCCCCGCCGGCGGCGCCGAAGAGATCGCCTCCCGCGGCGCCGTCCCCGCCGACGGCGACCTGCTCGACCAGGCCGCCATGGAGTCCGGCACCGACTGATCCACCAGGTCACCGGCGCCCCGCCCAAGCCGGGCGGGGCGTCGCCTCAGAACTCCTGACTCAATCGGGCGCATCGGCATGACTTGATCTCTGTTTGTCCTGTTCACCGGCATCCGCTGGGAATGGCTACCCAACGAGCTCGGCTTCGGCTGCGGCATGACCTGCTGGCGCCGGCCGCGTGATGGGAACAACGCCGGTGTCTGGCAACGCCTGCACGAGCTCCTGCTGGCCGAGCTGCGGGCGGCCGGCAAACTCGACCTGTCCCGGGCGGCTGTGGACTCGAGCCATGTGCGGGCGCTCACGGGCGGCCCAAAACCGGCCGGAGTCCAGTAGACCGCGGCCGGCCGGGCTCCAAATTCTGCTCGAACTCGGCTGCGTGCTGATCTGCCGGCGCCGCCCACACCAAAGAGCTAGGAGTTCTTAGCGCCGGCGCATGACGAACTCGGCGTGGTGGAGCTCGTCGCCGATGAAGTCGCCGAAGGCGTAGAACCCGGTGTCGTCGAGGTAGTCGATCCGGTCCCCGTCGACCCAGTACCGCCCGGTGTACGCGTGCCGGCGCCCGCCACGCGTCTCGTCGTACCGTCCGTGCGGCAGCAGCTCCTGATGCAGCCAGTCCGCACGGTCCACCCAGACCCCGGTCCGCGCGCCACCGGCGTCCGCGGGCCGCTCGACGGGCTCCCCGTCCCGCACGACGATCCGCCCGCCGCTCACCAGCGCCCGCACGTCATCCCGGCCGACGATGACCCGCCACCACGGCGTCCCGAGCCGCGGCATGACACGCTGCGGCACCACGAGCAGATCCGCCGGCCTCCCGGCCGCCACGGCACCGACCACATGGCCCCGCCCGTCGGGCGCCGGCACGACGGCGACCATCCCGAGCCCCCGGCCGTCGACAACCTCACCGCCCACGCCGGCCCGGCCGACCCTGCCGTCGGCCACCGCAACGTCGGTGACCACGGTGCCGGACCCCTCGTACACCTGAATGTCCTTGAAAAGCATGCTCTCCCCTGCAGACGACGACCCCGCGGACGAACATCCGAACGCGGAGATCGCCAACACCATCACGGCAGCGAGTCGATCGAGTCGCACCACCCCATGGTCGCCGCCTCGCCGGCCGGTTGCCTGGGTGCGTCACTCCCAGGACTGATCGCCTCCGACCGCCTGAAGGCCGGGGTCGTCCGCAGCCGCTCGAACGCCGCCGCGGTGGGCGTTGCCGGTGCGGCCTGGTAGACCACGAGCTGCTGGTGCGGGTTGCCGTTGACCGTGAAGGCCGCGTACTCGATGTGCAGGTCGCCCACGTCGGGGTGCCGCACGTGCTTGACGTCCAGCGACTTGCCCTTGACCTCGTGCAGCCGCCACAGGCGGGCGAAGTCGTCGCTCGCCGACGACAGCTCACCGACGACCACGGCGATCCGCGCCGAGCCGGGATCGAAGCCGTAGGCGGCACGTATCTCGGCGACACAGCTGCGCGCTGCCCGGTCCCAGTCACGATAGAAGCCGCGGCCCGCGAGGTCGGCGAACACCATCCGGGCCAGGTTGTCGAACCGGGCGAAGCCGCTGTGCAACGCCACGGCGAGGGAGTTGGCCGCCAGGACGTCGAGGGCGGGCCCGACGATGAAAGCCGGCGTGCTCGCCCACCCGTCCATCAGCCGGAGCAACTGGGCGCTGACCGTCTCGTCGCGAGGGTGCCCGGGGCGCTGCGTGTCGTCGAGGCACAACCGGTGCAGGTGGCCGGTGGCTTCGGCGTCCAGGCGCAGCGCCAGCGCCACCGCGGCGACGACCTGCGGCGAGGGGTGCGTCTCACGGCCCTGCTCGAGGCGTACGTAATAGTCGGCGCTGACCCCGGCGAGCAGCGCGACCTCTTCGCGGCGCAGGCCCGGCACCCGGCGGCGGCCGTACTCCGGCAAGCCCACGTCCTGGGGTTTGAGGGCCTCGCGCCGGGCTCGCAGAAGTCACCGAGCGGCGTCGCATGGCTCATGACCGAAGGCTAACCCGCGCGGGTCAGGCGGGCAGCGCGACCAGGGACGCGTCCCGGATGCGCAGGTGGAAGTCCTCGGTGCGGCCGCCGACCTGGAAGGTCAGCTCCGAGTGGGCGCTGGTGCGGGCGGCGGCGAACTTGTAGAGGTGCACGCAGGCGTCCCGGCTGACGGACAGCTCGCGGTCGTACGACGGGTGGTAGGCCGGCGGCCGGCTGTCCTGCACGCGCACCCGGATGGTGGTGTCGCGGTCGGCGGTGGCGGTGAAGGCCAGGGCGTATGTGCGGCCCTCCACCAGCGTGACGTCGCCCTTGACGATGATGACGTCGCCGGGGCGTGAGGTGCCCGCGGTGACGTCCGCCTCGAACTGCCGGCCGTCGGTGGTCAGCGTGGCGGTGCCGGACTCGTTCACCCACCAGGAGCCGGCCTTCTCCCCCTCGGGCGGCAGCCGGAGCACGTCCTCACCCGCCGGCAGCGCCGCTCCCACGGGCAGGCAGACGTCGGGCGCCTCGGTGGTGGGCCGTTCGATCGCCGCGTCGGCCGTCGGCAGCTGGCGGCCCGTCCATCCCAGGGTGCCCACGATGCCGGCGCCGAGGCCCGCGGCGAAGACGACCGCCATCAGCGGCAGCAGGGCCCGGGGACGGCGCGGCGACGGCCGGTCCGCCGGCGCGGTGTCCGCCGGCTCCTCCAGCGGGGTCGCCAGCGACCGCCACAGGTCGCGCCACCGGGCCACCTCGGCGGCGATCTCGGGCTCGCCGACGCCGCTCGCGCTCAGGCACGCCGCCACGTACGACTCGACGAACTCGAGCCGGGGCAGGCGGGGCAGCCGCTTGCCGGACAGCACCTCGGAGGTGGTGCTCGGCGGCAGCGGGTCCATCCGGCCCTCGCCGGGCGCGTCGGTGCTGCGCCTCTGGGCGATCCGGGAGAGCTGCCGGAACGACGGATCGCCGGCCTGCGCACGGAGGCGGCGCAGCTCGGCGACGAAGTCTTCCGCGGTGCTCGGCTGTCGGACCACGACATGCACCTTAATCGATCTACGCCACCCCGGTGGACCCGTCCGGAGCGTTCGGGCCTGTTCCGGACAGTGCGGACCGGCTCGGCCGGTAGCCGGACGGTCACCGCCGCTGCTCCACTGTGCACGGTCCGCAGAGTGCGGCGCATGACCGATGGGGACGGAGTGCCATGGCCGCCGGACGACGAATCCTGAGCTTGCTCGCGTCGGTGTCGCTCACCGTCAGCGGGGCCGTGCCGCTGCAACTGGCCGGGGAGCTGGAACGCGGGCCGTCCCTGTTCGCGATGCTGGCGTCGCTCGGCGAGCATCTGCGGGCCCCCGATCCGGCGCCGGACAGGTCCCGGCAAGGGCTGCCGCAGCAGCGCGACGGCGGGCCGTTGCGCGCCGCACCGGCGCCGGCGAGCGCGACGACGGCAGACGGTGGCGCGGGGCGGGCTCCCGGCAAGGGCATCGGGGCGCTGCCGCCGGACGTGCCCGAGAAGCGCACGGTCAAGAAATCGACCTCGCCGCGGGCCGTCGGTGCGGCCGACTTCGCCGCCAACGTCGCGCCGCAGATCGACGCGCAATATCCGGCGAGCGGCGCGCCGGTGCCGACGCTGACGCCGGAGTTGCTGGCCGCCGCGAGCGACCCGGACGGCGGGCCCTCCGCCATCCGCTACTCGTTCACCGTCTACGACGCCGCCGGCGCGGTCGTCGCCCAGTCCGGCGCCGTCGCCGCGCGCGGCTGGACCGTGCCGGCTGGGGTGCTGCGCTGGGGCAAGACCTACGCCTGGACGGTCAGCGCGAGCGACGGCTCGGCCACCAGCACCTCGCAGCAGCTGCACGGCCTGCAACCGCGCTTCCCGCAGCCGCTGGTCACCACCGGGCTGTCGCAGAACGGCGGGCGCGGCTTCGACCCGAAGACCCGCAACTACACCACCACCGTCACCGACCTCACCGTGCCGACGGTCGGTCCCTCGCTGGCGCTGGAGCGTTTCTACAACACTCTGGACGTACGCCGGGACACCGCTTTCGGCGCCGGATGGTCGAGCATCCTGGACGCCAAGGCCACCGAGGTGCGCGACCGCGCGGGTGCCCTCCAGGGCGTCGTGGTGACCTACCCGAACGGGCAGGAGGTGGGCTTCGGCCGCAACCCGGACGGCGCGTACGTCCCGCCGACCGGCCGGTTCGCCACGTTCACCGCGGTCAGCGGCGGCTACCGGCTGGTCGACAAGGACGGCACCGCGTACACGTTCACCCTGTCGGCCGGCTCCGGGCAGTACCGGGTCACCGCCATCACCGACGTGCAGAACCGGGCCCTGACCTTCCAGTACGCCGGCGGCCGCGCCGAGTCGGTGACGGCGGCGTCCGGTCGCCGCCTGTGGATCGACTGGGCGCAGACCGGCTCCGGCCGCTGGCACGTGCTCTACGTCAGCACCGAGCGGCTCGACCCGGACGACCCGGAGAGCAGCTTCACGCACACCTACCACTACGGCCCGGACGACGAGCTGAGCCAGGTCTGCCCGCCCGACAACGACAACAAGTGCACCGTCTATCAGCACACGTCCGCCTCGCAGCACCCGTCGATCGTGGCGAACGCGGGCCCGTCGTCGTACTGGCGGATGACCGAGGCGTCCGGCGGCACGGCGGTCAGCGCGGTCCACGCGAACCAGGGTGTCGACAACGCCGGGTACACCGACGTCACCCTCGGCCAGCCGGGCCCGCTGGTGGGCGCCACGGCCACCTCGGCCGGCTTCAACGGCACCTCGTCGCGGGTGGAGCTGCCCGCCAAGCTCGACGCCGCCACCGGCGTGCAGTCGGTGGCCCTGTGGTTCCGGGCGAACCCCGGCGACGGCGGGGTCCTGTTCGGCTACTCCGCCGACCCGATCACCAAGGCCACCACCAGCAGCCACTACACGCCCGCCCTCTACATCGGCGGCAGCGGACGGCTGCACGGCGGCTTCTGGACCGGCACCACCACCACGATCGCCACCACCGGCGCGGTCAACGACGGCACATGGCACCACGTGGCGCTGGTCGCCGGCGGCGGCAAGCAGTGGCTCTACCTCGACGGCGCCGAGGTGGGCACCAAGACCGCGGCGGTGAGCATCGCCGGGCTGACCGGCAGCAGCCGGCGCTACCTCGGCGCCGGCTTCACCGGCGGCGGCTGGCCGGACCAGCCCTCGGCGACGGCCGCGCCGAGCTTCTTCAAGGGCTGGCTCGCCGAGGCCGCCCGGTTCGACCGGCCGCTGACCGCCGAAGAGATCGCCACCATGCATCGCGCGGGCACCACCGACTCGCACCCGGTGATCGCCACCCTGCGCCCGTCCGGCAACGCCACCACCCGCATCGGTTACGACCGGGTGGACGGCACGGTGGAGACGGTCACCGACACCAACGGCGGCGTGTGGCGGCTGGGCAAGCCCAGCGTCTCCGGCTCCAGCAAGATGTACCAGGCGAGCGTGCTCAACGCCCGGCCCACCGACTACTGGCGCTTCGCCGACTCGGGCACCTGGCAGCCGGTCAACCAGGTGATCGGCAACCCGTCCTGGTACAGCTACGTCGGTCTGGGCACGACCGGCGGGCCGTTCGACGACCCGGTCGCCCACTTCGACGGCGAGGCGTCGCACGTCGGCCTCACCGGCGAGAACGTCCCCGCCGGCGGCCCGGTCTCGGTGAGTCTGTGGTTCAAGATGGACGCGGGCGCGAGCACCGGCGGGGTGCTCTACTCGTTCCAGTCGCACGAGATCTGGAACGACCCGGACGAGGAGACCGACAACTGGGTGCCGGCGCTCTACGTCGGCGCCGACGGCAAGCTGCGCGGCCAGTTCTGCTACTGCGACGGCGCCGCCCCGATCACCACCGGCGGCACGGTCAACGACGGCCAGTGGCACCACGTGGCGCTGGCGGCGGGCTCCGGGAGCCAGACGCTCTACCTCGACGGCGCGAAGGTCGGCACCGCCGGCCGGGCGGTGGAGCAGACCACCGCCGTGCACGCGTACATCGGCGCCGGCACCACCCTCGGCTGGCCGTCCGCGACCGCCGACACCACCAACGGCTTCTTCCCCGGATCGCTCGCCGAGTTCGCCTACTACCGCTCGGAGCTGTCCGCCGGGCAGGCCGCCGACCAGTTCGCGGCCCGCGCCAAGTCGGCCGGGCAGCCGGTCAAGACGGTGATCACCACCGACCCGAACGGCAAGTGGCTCACCGACGTCTACGAGCTGCCCGAGGACCGCAAGGTCTCCTCCACCGACGCGCTCGGCAAGACCACCCGCTTCGGGTACGACACCGGCGGCTTCCTGCGCACCGTCACCGATCCCAACGGCCACGTCACCACCGAGGAGCACGACGTCCGGGGCAACGTCGTCTCCACCACCACCTGCCAGGACCGGTCCGCCGGACGGTGCTCCACCGTCTACTACACCTATTACCCGGACGCCACGTCGACGGTGCTCACCCCCGACCCCCGCAACGACGTCCTGCTGACCGTGCGCGACGGGCGGTCCTCGTCGGCCTCCGACAACCGCTATCTGACCACGATGACGTACGACGCGAAGGGCAACCGGACGGCGGTCACCGACCCGCTCGGCCGGGTCACCCGGACCGCGTACTCCGACGGCACCGGCGCGGCGGTCGGCGGCGGCCTCGTGCCGGCCGGCCTGCCCACCTCGGTCACCACGCCGGGCGGCGCCCGCCGCAGCGTGGCCTACTACAGCAACGGCGACGTCGCGTCCGTCACCGAGCCCACCGGCAAGGTGACGTCGTACGTCTACGACCTCGCCGGGCGGCTGACCGATCAGACCGAGACGACGTCGAGCTTCCCGGGCGGGCTCACCACCTATTACGGCTACGACGCGCTGAGCCGCATGGTCTGGATGGTCGAGCCGCCGGTCACCAACAAGGTCACCGGTGTGGTGCACACCGCGTCCACCTCGATGGCGTACGACCCGGACGGCTTCCTGGTCGAGCAGACCGCCATCGACAAGACCGGCGGCGACGCGCCCCGCACGGTCCGCTACGCCCACAACGAGCACGGCCAGGTGTCGACCGTGACCGACACCTCCGGCAACGAGACCCGCTACACGTACGACGTGCTCGGCAACATCGTCACCGAGGCCGAGCCGGACGGCGGGGTGGTCCGCAACGGCTACGACGTCAACGGTCAGCTGACCAGCACCACCAAGCTCGGCTGGACCGGCGACCCGAACAACCCGTCACCGCCGCGCGACCTCGTGCTCGAGACCAAGACGTACGACCCGGCGGGGCGCCTGGCCTCCGACATCGACGCGATGAACTGGTTGACGTCGTACACGTACACCGACAACGGCCTGACCGCCACGATCACCCGCCGCGACCCGGCCACCGGCGCGTCGTTCGTCGAGGAGGAGAACGCGTACGACGGCGCCGGCAACCTGGTCTCGCAGAAGACCAACAACGGCGTCACGCTCACCACGCACACCGTCGACGCCGCCGGGCGCACCACCTCGTCGGCCCTGGACCCGTCCGGCGTCAACCGGGTCACCCAGTACGAGTACAGCGACGACGACGCGCTGCTCGCCACCAACCGGCGGGCCGGCACCGGCGCGGTCGAGGAGCGGCTGAGCTACGCGTACGACGCCGCCGGCAACCAGATCTCCGAGGCGCTGTGGCTGGCCGGGGCGGACCGCGCCGCGCGCTGGCGGCTCGACGGGCTCGCCGACGGCCGCGCCGCCGACGACGTGGGCAACGGCGCGCTGAGCCCGGCTCCCGGCGTCACCTTCTCGGCCGAGCGCGGCGGCGCCGCCGTGCTCAACGGCACCGACGGGCGGCTGACCAGCGCGGCCAGCCCGGTCGACAGCAGCCGCAGCTTCACCGTCGCGGCCTGGGTGAAGCTCGCCGCCACCGGCCGGACCGGCCAGGCGGTCAGCGCCGACGGCACCAAGCAGAGCCCGTTCCAGCTGCGCTACGACGCCACCGCGAACCGCTGGCAGTTCATCACCAGCCAGTTCGACACTGCCGCGCCCGGCGCGGTCGCCTCCACCTCGACGTCGGTGCCGGCCACCGGCACCTGGACGCACCTGGCCGGCGTCTACGACGCGAGCGCGCAGACGATGCGGCTCTACGTCAACGGCTCGCTCCAGGACACCGACGGCGGCGCCCGCCCGTTCGCCTCCTCCGGCGGCACGACCGTCGGTGCCGGCCGGTGGAACGGCACCGTCACCGACTTCTGGCAGGGCCAGGTCGACGACGTCCAGCTCTACCAGAAGGCGCTGACCGGCTCCGAGGTCACCGCGGTGCGCGACGGCAGCGGTCCCGGCGGCGACGCCCGGGTGGTGCGCACCTCGTACCGGGTCGACGAGGGCGGTCTCGTCCGCGCCGCCACCGGGCCCAACGGCGACACCACCGACTACACGTACGACGAGGGGGATCGCCTCGCCGTGGTGACCCGGCCGGCCACCGCGAACGAGACGGCCGGCGGCACCCCGGTCCGCGGCCGGGCCACCAGCACCACCGGCTACAACACGTTCGGCAACGCCGTCGACGAGCGCGACGCGGCCGGCCACCGCACGGCGCACGTCTACGACACCGCCGGCCGGCTCACCGAGTCCCGCCTCGACAGCTACCAGCCGCCGGGCGCCAGCACGGCGGTCGTCCCCCGGATGACGCGCTCCTACGACGAGATGGGCCGGCTGCGCACCGTCACCGACCCCCTCCAGCGCACCACCGGCTACGCCTACGACCAGCTCGGCCGGATGGTCACCCTGACCGAGCCGGGCGGCGCGGTCACCAAGCACACCTACGACCTGGTCGGCGACCGGCTCTCCACCACCGCGCCGAGCGGCTCGGTCAGCACCGCCACCTACGACTACCTGGGCCGGACGCTCACCAGCACCGACGTGGTCCGGCAGGACAACACCCACTACACGACCCACTACGGGTACGCGCCCGGCGGCTGGGCGGCCTCGAAGCGCTCCCCCGCCGGGGTGACCGCCTCGCGCACCTTCAACGCGGTCGGCCAGGTGGTCACCAGCACCGACGGCGCGAACGCCGTGACCAAGCTCTACTACGACGGTCTGGGCCGGCAGGACGTCACGATCCTGCCGAACGGCACCGAGCTGGGCGTCGCCTTCGACAAGGCGAGCCGGCCGGTCGAGACGTGGGAGCTCGCGCCCGGCGGGGACTATCTGGCCGGCACGTTCGCCGAGTACGACCTCGCCGGTCACACCACGGCGACGGTCGACGAGCGGGGCACCCGCACCACGTACGCCTATGACGCGGCCGGGCAGCTCACCTCGCTGCGGCAGCCGGTGTCGGCGGCCCAGGCGATCCAGACGAGCTTCGGCTACGACGTGCTCGGCAACCGCACCCGCTACACCAACGGGCGCGGCCACTCGTTCGTCACCACGTACAACAGCCTGAACCTGCCCGAATCGCTGATCGAGCCGGCGACGACCAGGTACCCCGCGGCCATCGACCGCACCTTCACCCGCGTGTACGACGCGGCGGGCCGGCCGGTCGCCGACCGCTCGCCGGGCAACGTCAGCACCGCGTTCGAGTACGACGCCGCCGGCAACCTGATCAAGCGCAGCGGCACCGGCGCGGAGGCCGCCACCACCGACCGGGTCTTCGGCTACGACGCCGACGGCCGGATCACCTCGGCCTCCGCCCCCGGCGGCACCAACTCCTTCACGTACGACGACCGCAACCTGCTGCGCACCACCACCGGCCCGTCCGGCGCCGCCACCTTCGCCTACAGCCCCGACGGCAAGCCGGCGTCCCGCGCCGACGCGGCGGGCACCACCTCGTACACCTACGACTCCGCCGGCCGCCTCGGCACGGTGGCGAACGCCGCGGCGGGCCTGTCCGCGTCGTTCGGCTACAACTCGCTGTCGCAGCCCACCACCATCCGCTACGCCGGCGGCAACACGCGCACCTTCGAGTACGACGACTTCCGCCGCCTCTCCCGCGACCAGATGCACACCCCTGGCGGGGCCGAGGTCGCCGCGATCGACTACCTGTACGACGTCGCGGGCAACCTGACCGACAAGACCACCACCGGCTTCGGCGGCACGACCGAGAACAGCTACACCTACGACCTGGCCGGCCAGCTCACCTCCTGGGACAACGGCGTCACCAAGGTCGCCTACGAGTACGACGCCGCCGGCAACCGCACGAAGATCGGCAACCGCACCCTGGCGTACGACGAGCGCGACCAGCTCACGTCGTCCAGCGACGGCACCCAGTTCACCTACACCGCACGCGGCACCCTGGCCGGCACCGTCAAGGCCGGCGTCACCACGCAGACCCGGGCCGACGCCTTCGGCCAGATCATCAACCAGCAGGGCCAGACGTACGGCTACGACGCCTTCGGCCGGGTGCTGCGCGCCGGCTTCAGCTACTCCGGCCTCGGCAACACGCTGGCCTCCGACGGCGTCTCCACCTATGTCCGCGACCCGTCCGACGACCTGTTCGGCACCGTGAGCGGCGGCGCGGCCCGCTACTCGTGGACCGACCAGCACACCGACCAGGTCGGCCAGTTCACCGGCACCGGCGCCACGCTGACCGGCTCCACCACGTACGACCCGCTCGGCAAGGTCCTGAACACCAGCGGCATGGGCGGCTCGCTCGGCTACCAGCAGGAGTGGACGGACAGCAACACGGGCCGCGTCAACATGCTGTCCCGCTGGTACAACCCGGACACCGGCCAGTTCGACACCCGCGACTCGGTCGCGGTCAGCCCGGTGCCCAACCCGGTCTCGGCAAACAGGTTCGCCTACGGCGACAACTCGCCGCTGCTCGCGACCGACCCCACCGGCCACCTGCCGATCGATGCCCCCGGCCGGATAGCCCGGGCCTGGAAGGAGTCGATCAAGCGCTGGTTCCTTCCCCCGCCGCAGCCGGTCGAGCCTCCCCTCGTCAAGAAGATCAAGGCCTTCACCGGCAAGGTCCTGGCCGCCGGCGTGGCCGTCGGCAAGTTCGTCGCGAAGACGGCCGCCAAAGCCGAGGAATACACCAAGAAGGTCATCGACAAGGGCAAGCAGACCGGCAAGGCGGTCGTCACCACGACGACCAGGGTGGTGACCGACCCGGTCGGGGCGGCCCGTGACGGCTACGAATGGGCCAAGGAGAACACCGACACCATCATCGAGGTGGCCGCCTTCGTCACGGCCATCGCCGCCGGCTCGGCCTGCACCCTGCTGTCCGGAGGAACAGCCATCGCCCTGTGCGTGGTAGGCACCGCCGCGATCATCAACCTCGCCAAGGACGCCGCCCAGGGCGACGTCAAGAACTACGGTGACGCCTTCCAATCGCTGGGCACGGGCGCTATCACCGGCCTGACGGACCGTTTCGGCGGCAAAATCATCGCCCGCTTCGGCGGCTCGCTGATAACCAAGGCCTCCTCCACGATGTTCCGCCGCGCGGCCACGAACCGCGGCAGCGAGGCGATCTCGTCGAGCGTCGGCGACGCGGCCTCCCAGCTCATCTCCACCGGCACGATCAACCCCAAGGACGCGCTGCTCGCCGGCTTCAGCGACGCCGTCATGCCCGGCCTGCCGGGCAAGCGCGGCAACCCGGGCAAGGGCGGCCCCACCCCGGCGAACACCACGGGCGGCCCCGGCGGCGACCTGCCCCGAGGCCAGGACCTGTCCCGGCCGACGCCCGCCCCGGCGAAACCCGCCGGCCTCAGCTCCGCACCCCAGGGCACCCTGACCGCGCCGAGCCCCGGCCGTTCCTGCAAGGGCAACAGCTTCGCCCCCACCACCCGGGTCCTGATGGCCGACGGCTCCACCAAGCCCATCAAGGACATCAAGGTGGGCGACCAGGTCCGCACCACCGACCCGGCAAGCGGCCTGACCGGCGCCCGCAAGGTCACCGCGGTGCACGTCAACCACGACCGCGCCCTGACCGACCTGACCGTGCGCACGAAGGACGGCAAGCAGGCCGTCGTCCACACCACCCAGCACCACGAGATCTGGAACTCCACCACCGCAACCTGGGAGGACGCCGGCACCCTGCGGCCCGCCACCGAACTGCACGCCCCCAACGGCCGCACAACGGTGCTGGACAAGCGCAACTTCACCGGCGCCCGCGCCATGCACGACCTCACGGTCGACCAGATCCACACGTACTACGTCCTCGCCGGCAACGAACCCGTTCTCGTCCACAACTGTGGCGCACCGGTAGAAAACGACGCAAAGCTGGCGCGCGATCGAGCGGAAAGCCTGCAAAGCCTGCGTGACGACTATCCGAACGCCGCGAACCACGGGACAACTTCCGTGATCGGCGTTTACAACAAGACTACGGGACAATGGACCCACCACATCGCCATCAATGGCGATGGCGATATGCCGAACGGCTGGACACTCGACGCGAATGAGAAGTTCATCCGAGGTAGGGGTCACGCCGAGCAGACCATCCTCAACAATCTTGGAGATGACGAAATTGTAGGTTTCGGCGGTACCTCACGAAATATCTGTCGCGATACCTGCTACCCGCTGCTCAACAGCAACGGCATGAGGTTCGGCGGCGCTGGGTACTTTGGTGGACGGGCGGACAAGACACCGTTCTCGTACTTCTGGCAGGAAGGCTGGTAGTTGGAAAGCGTCAAGCTGACCGAAGCACTCGGTTACACAGTGGGCGACCGGCTGATGATCTCGGCGGAAGCGTTCGACACCCGGGTCGCGCGCACAACCACCCTGCGGGTGCTCGTCGCATGGCCGTGGCGGGAGGTCGATGAGGAATCGGCGAATTCGTGGGATGGCACCATGGGTTTCTCACGCGACCCCGATGCCTACGATTGGGGCAACACGCCGTGGCGGCTGGAGCCTGATCCCTCGACACTGCGAGCCGGCGATCCGTGCTTCGTGGGGATCCCGCCGACAGAAGTGAAGATAACGGGCATCGAGAAGTACGAGCCGCCGGCCGACTTCGGATTTCTACCGCGGCCGGACCATGTTCTCGAGGTGGTGCCGGTGGACCTGCTGTCCGATGACGATGCGGGTTACGTGCTCTACCTCAACGGACACGAGCCGATCGACATCCACGTGCTGGACAGCCGGCGGTAACGGGAGCGGCCGCCGTGTCAGGCCGGGACCAGATACTCGGCCCAGCCGCCCCGAGGTGCGCGGCCTACCGGCAGAGCGCGCAGCCTTTCGAGGACAGCGTCGTTCTGGGCCTCCAACCAGGCCACCAACTGCCGGAAGGACACGAACCTCACGTTCGGATGCTGGGCCATGGCGCGGGCCGCCTCGCTCACCGCGTCCATGTAGATGCCCCGGTTCCAGTTCTCGAAGTGGTTGCCGATGATCAGGGGCGCCCGGTTGCCGTGGTAAGCGCGCCGGAAACCCGCCAGGTAAGCGTCCCTGGCCTGAGCCTTCCACTTCGGGTGCATCGCCGGGTCGCCGTGCGGGGTCTTCGACTGGTTGAACATGATGTTGTAGTCCATCGAGATGACCTCGAAGCTGTGCCCCGGGAACGGGATGCTCTGCATCGGCACCTGCCAGAGGCCGTTCTTCCACTGCCGTGGCCAGACCTGGGTGCCGGTTCCGGAGCTGTCGTACTTCCACTTCCGCACCCGGGAAGCCTTGAGCAGGTTCTTCTGCCCCTCCAGGCAGGGGGTCCGGCCGCCGATCAGTTCCTTGGCGTAGTCGAACGGCAGCGGCGGCAGGTCGGTGAAACCGGTGTTGGTGCGCCAGTTCCGGACGAACGACAAGGCCTGGTCGATCTCGCTGTCCCAGTCGGCCGGTGACCATCTCTCGACGCCGCCGGGGCCGCAGAAGTGGCCGTTGAAGTGGGTGCCGATCTCGTTGCCGGCGAGCCAGGCGGGGCCGAGCTGGCCGATGGTGCCGTGCACCGAACGGTCGGAGAACCAGCCGATGGCGGAGGCGCCGACCGGGTGGCGCGGCGGCTTGTAGAGCATGCGCTTGGACTTCGGCAGGGTGTAGAGGCCGGTCAGGAAGAACGTCATGGTGCCGTGCAGCTCGGCCGCGAGCTCGCGGAAGCGGGTGAACAGGTCGGCCCGGCCGGAGCCGTCCCAGGAGAACACGACGAACTGCGGGGGTTCCTCGCCGGGTGCCAAGGCGCGGGCGACGGGCTGGTGCGGCTGCGGTCCGGTGTCGCTGGTGCTGCCGTCACCGATCAGCCGGGGCTGGGCCGGCGACGCGGCCGGCCGTGCGGACGGCGCCGGCGGCGCTGAGGATGCCGGAGCGACGACCGTCCGCCGGGCCGGACCGCAGCCGGCGAGCGTCCCGGCGCCGGCCGCGGCCGCCGCCAGCAGGATTCCTCTTCTACTGATCATCTGTGGTTCCCCGTGGACGAGCGCGTGGATCTTGGTACGCACTCACGCTAGGGAGATCGCGCCGGCTTTGAATCCCTGGAACGTGCCACGCCGGTCCGATCTGGACCAGGATGGGGGCCATGACGCGCTTCTTCTTCGTCGATGTCTTCGCCGACCGCCCGCTGACCGGCAACCCGCTGGCGCTCGTGCCCGGCGCCGACGAGATCACCGTGCCGCAGATGCGGGCCATCGCCCGCGAGTTCAACCAGTCGGAGACGACGTTCCTGATGCGAGACCCGGACGAGGGCGTCGACTGGCGCCTGCGCTCGTTCACCCCGGCCGGGGTGGAGGTCGACGGGGCCGGGCACAACGCGCTCGGCGCCTGGCTGTGGCTGGCCGAGCAGGGGCTCACCGGTGACCAGCCGGCCGTGACGATGCGCCAGCGGATCGGCGCCGAGGTTCTGCCCGTCGAGATCCTGCGGGTGCCGGGTGAGCCGGTCCGCATCGTCATGGACCAGGCCGCCCCCGAGTTCGGCAAGCAGGTCACCGACGGCGAGCGGCTGGCCGGCACGCTCGGGCTCGCACCCGGGCACCTCGCCGCCGACGCCACCGCCCAGGTCGTGTCCACCGGCGTGGGCCACCTGCTCGTGCCGCTCGCCACCCGCGAGGCGGTCGACGCGGCCGTCGCGCAGAGCCGCGAGCTCGCCGCGCTGCTGGCCGAGGCGGGCGGCGAGGGCTGCTACCTCTACACCACGGCGGGCGACGACGGCGCCGCCGCGTACACCCGCTTCTTCAACCCGACCGTGGGCATCGCCGAGGACCCCGCCACGGGTACGGCCGCAGGTCCGCTCGCCGCCGCCCTCACACGCTCGGGACGCGTGCCCGCCGGCTCCCCGGTGTTCATCGAGCAGGGCCATCACCTCGGCCGCCCGAGCCGCCTCCGCGTGGACGTGGAGGGCGACCGGGTGCGGCTGTCGGGCTCGGGCCTGATCGTCGCCGAGGGAGAGATCCGGATCGCATGAGAGAGCGCCAAGGGAGAGATCCGGATCAGGTGAGGGAGCACCGAGGGCGAGATCCGGATCAGGTGAGGGAGCACCGAGGGAGAGGTCCGGATCGGGTCAGGCGGCTCAGTACCGGCGCAGCACGCCGACCAGCAGCACGGCGCAGCCGGCCAGGCAGAGGACGGTCCGGACGTGATTCGCCGGGTTCCAGTCCGCCAGGTACCGCGACCAGGTGATCGCGCCCGCGTCGAGGCGATTGTTCAGCGGTACGTTGACCGCCGCCGTGACGCCGACCGCCCCGATGAGGGTCAGCAGCGCGCCGGCCAGCAGCCAGGCGGCACCGGGGCGCGACCAGGTCGCCACGGCCCGGACGATGACCGCGACGGACAGCGCGGACACGCCGAAGAGGGCGATCATGAGCGGCGGGCGCTGCGCGGTCACGTTGAGCGAGCGCATGGCGGCGGCGCCCTCCGATTCCGGCAGCCGCCGCAGACCGCTCATGACGAACGCCGAGAAGGCGAAGAACACGCCGGCGAGCAGCCCGCTCCCGACGACGGCGGCCGAGGCGAGAACATCCCATGAGCGATTCATGAGTCCATGTCACCCGAGCGCACCGAGATGATCCATACCGCAACGGCTCGCTTCCATAAGCGAACGTCCAGACGCGAACGGGAGCGGCGAGCGAGGAGGGCGGCGGCGCACGAGGGGCAGCGGCGCACAGGGCTGCGGCGCAACGTCAGCCGAGTCGTTCGGTGGCGCGGCGGACCAGCCGGTAACCGCGAGTCCGCCACCGTTCCCGGCGCCACGCGATCGGCGCGCCCGAGCCGTCGATGACCCGCCGGACCTGGTCGCGGCCGGTGCGGCGGTGCACCGTGAAGCGGGCCACCGCCAGGTCGTCGTCGCGGGAGTGCGACAGGGCGTTCTTCACGGCGTGGCCGTCGACCACTCCCGCCGACGCGAGCAGGGCTCTCGTGCGGCCGCTGTGGCTTCCGTGCGGGTAGGCGAACGACGTCACCGGCCGGCCGATCTCGTCCTCGAGGTCCTGCCGCGACTCGACGACCTCGCGCCGCGCCGGCTCGGGCGACAGCACGTCGAGGTGCGGATGGGTGACCGAATGCGCGCCGATCTCCACCGACGGCACCTCGGCGACGTCGCGCAGGGCCCGGCGCGACAGCATGCCGGGCCGGCCCAGGTAGCCGGTCGTGACGAAGATCGTGGCAGCCAGGCCGGCCCGGTCGAGCACGGGCAGCGCGACATCGGCGAAGTCGGCGAACCCGTCGTCGAAGGTCAGGGCGATCGGGCGTTCCGGCAGGGGTTCCTCGCCGCGCAGGCCGGCGCCGAGCCGGCCGGCGGTCAGCGGCACGCGGCCGCTCTCGGCCACCGCCCGCATGTCCGCGCGGAACTGGTCCTCGGTCACCGCCCACCGGTCGGCGTCCGCCGCGCCGCGCGGGGTGATCGAGTGGTAGAGCAGGACGGGAACGATCATGCCGGTGCTCGGCGCGTGCGCGAGCCGGCCACGTACCCGGCGACCGTTGCCGCGAGACCGGCGACGACCGCGGCTCCCCGCAGCGCGGCCACCGGCTCCCGGCGCAGCAGGACCGGGTTCAGCGCGCGCAGCACCGCGCGGGGCAACACCGAGCGCACGTAGTGCCGCTCGGCCGACAGGGCCGACCGGCTGCCGCCGAGCCGCGCGACCGCCGCCTTGGAACGGCCCTCGTGATAGCACCGGGACAGGAAGTACTTCACCGTCTGCCGCTGCCGGGGCACGAAGTGGTCCACCGCCGCGCCGGGCTCGAACACGATCCGTGCGACGGGCGACGCCTTCGCCAGCCGGATGCAGAACTCCGTCTCCTCGCAGCCGACCGGCAGCGTGCCGACCCGGCCCACCAGGCGGGAGAAGCCGCCCACGGTCTCGAAGGAGGAACGGCGGATGGCCATCGAGGCGCCGATCGGGTTGCGCACGGCCCGGCGCTGGGTCGGCAGGCCCCGGTAGCTGCAGCCCACGACCCAGCCGAACTCCTCGGGGAACCAGCGGGGAGCGGCGTCGCCCTGCCAGCGCGGCTCGACCCGCGTGCCGGTGACGGCGACGTCGCCGTGCGCGAAGGCCGCCCGGATGCTCTCCAGCCAGCCCGGCCTCGCGGTGGCGTCGTCGTCGAGGAAGGCGACCACGTCGCCCCGGCTCGCGGCGACCCCGGTGTTGCGGGCGTCGGACAGGCCCGGCCGGCCGTCGTTGGCGATCACCCGGCAGCCACGGAGCTCGTCGAGGGCCAGCCGCAGCAGCGGCGGGCAGTGATCGATGACGATGACGAGCTCGTCATCGTCGCTGAGCTGCCGCGCCACCGAGGCGGCGGCGGCGCGGAGGTCGCTCCAGCGCCCCATCGTGTAGGCGCAGATGACCACCGTGATCGGGTACGGCGTGCGCTGTGCCGGCGGACGGTAGGTCACCTCGGTCACGACCCGGCGGCGCGCGGCGCGCTCACCGCGTACGGCGAAGGGGTGGACCGGCCGGAGCGGCGATATTCCCGGGCGATCGTGCGCAGCACGCGCATGCCGTCCTTGACAGCGCTGAGATTGCTCGAGCCGTGCAGCCGGAGGTGCTCGAAGCTGGGCACCTCGGCGACCCGCAGGTTGGCTCGCGCCGCCCGCAGGTTGAGGATGGTCTCGATCTCGAAGCCGTCACCCCAGAGACGCCCGTCGCCGGGCGGCCGGGGTGTGGTCACGTCGAGGTCGAAGACGGGCAGGCAGCGCGTCCAGAAGGCGTTGTAGCCATAGCACAGGTCGGTGTAGCGGGTGCCGAACAGCGTGTTGACGAGCAGGTTGAAGCCCTTGTTGCCCAGGTTGCGCGAGGGGGTGATGTCGGCGCTGCCCGCGCTGGCCATGAAGCGGGAGCCCTTGGCGAAGTCGGCGCCGTTGACCAGCGCCGCGACGAACCGCGGGATCTCGGCCGGATCGGTCGAACCGTCGGCATCGATCATGACGATGATATCGGACGTCGCGACGGCGAACCCGCACGCGAGTGCGTTTCCCTTTCCTTTGCGGTTCTGCCGCACGACTTTGATGTCGGGGCGAAGGCGTCTCGCGACCGCGACGGTGTCGTCGACCGAACCGCCGTCCACCAGGACGACCTCGTCCACTTGAGGCATCCGGGCGAAGACGTGCGGCAGATTGAGCGCCTCGTTGAGCGCCGGGACAATAACCGTGACACTGGGGCTGGGCACAGGATTTCTCCAAGCTCTTGACCGGGGGAAGGGGGGAACGAGAAAGACGCTAAATCAATTCCGGCGCCCGGCACAGGGGCCGTTGGTCGCCGCTCTTCACCGCGATCGGTTTAATTCTTTCGGGTAGGCGCCGTGCCGGCCGCCGGCTCCACCGGATGGCGGACCTGATTCCGTCGGTGAGCGTCATCGACGGACGCCAATTCAAAAAATGACCGGCTTTCGCAATGGAGGCGTACGCGCCCGCGACGTCACCGGGCCGCCGCGGCGCCTCGACGACCGGCACGCGCCGGCCCACCTCGGCCTCGTACGCGGTGATGATCTCGCGAACGGTCACGCCGGCGCCGGTGCCCAGGTTGATCGCCTCGAAGCCCCGGGGCAGCACCCGGTCGAAACGCCGCAGGGCGGCGACGTGGCCCCGGGCGAGGTCCCACACGTGCACGTAGTCGCGCAGCCCGGTGCCGTCGCGGGTCGGGTAGTCGACGCCGGTGATGACGAACGGCTCCCCCGACGTGTCCGACCTGATGAGGCGCCCCAGCGCGTGCGACGGCCGGGTCGCGCACGGCCCGCTGCGCAGGCGCGGGTCGGCGCCGATGGGATTGAAATAGCGCAGCGACATCGCCCGCATGCCGGTGACCGCGCACATGTCCCGCAGGACGTCCTCCACCATCGCCTTGGTGCGGGCGTACGGGCTGCACGGCGCGATCGGGCCGGCCTCGTCGATCTCGCCGCGGGTGGCGCCGCCGTAGATCGCGGCGGACGAGCTGAAGATCAGCCGCCGGCAGCCGTTGCGCAGCACGCCCTCGACCAGCGCGGCGCTCTTCAGCACGTTCTCCCGGTAGTAGGCGAGCGGATCGGCATACGATTCCGCGACCACCACCAGAGCCGCGCAATGCACGACGGCGAAGATGTCGGGATGGTCGCGGAAAATCTTGTCCAGCAGTGCCCGGTCCGCGATGTCACCGCGATAGAAACGGCGATGACGTACGAATTGCAGGTCGCCCGAAGCGAGATTGTCCAATACGACCGGAGCAATGCCCGCATCGGCACAAGCGGAGGCGACCGTGCTGCCGATGTATCCGGCACCGCCGGTTATCAGAACTTTCACGGTGGTCCTCGATCCTGAGGAAGAAATGCACGGTGAACCTACAACCACACCGCGCTTGGCGTCATCACACGTGCGAGCGCGCTGTATACGAGCCGCCCTCACCTCCTTTCGGCACGGGCCTTCGCAACGCCCACGAACGTGGGCGTTGCGACCCTTTCGGGTTAAGCGGATCGGCGTTCAAACATGCCCTTGGCCGCATTCCGTGCGCCCGTCCGTCGCCGGGATCGGCCGTTCCAGCCGCTGCTTTCCGGACCCGGCGTGCGTGACAGTGGGAAGACGCCGCAATCCGGCGAAAACCCCCTGGTCCGACGGAGGAGCCCCGCCATGCCGAATCCCGGCGCGCTCGCCTTCACCCCGGTGCGCATGGTCGATGTCGAGCTCACCGAGCCGCTTCGCCCGCCGCCCGGTGACGGCCCGTTCCACCTGCTGCTTCGCCGCGACGGCGTGCCGTGCGCGACCGTGCGGGCCGGCGCGGCGGGACGGCCGATGGCCGCCCGGGAGTTCCGCGAGGCCCTGACCCGGGCCACCACGGGGCTGCTCCCGGCCGGGCTCCTCGGCGCGGACGGGCTGCTGCCGGCCGGCGGCATAGTCGCCGCGCCGCCGGCCGATCCCGGGAGCCGCCCGTCCATCAGCGTCGTCGTGACCACCTGCGAACCCTCACCCGGCCTGATCCGCACGCTCGCCGGCCTGCGCGAGCAGACCTCTCCCCCGCTCGAGGTCATCGTCGTGGACAACCGCCCGGCGACGTCGGGTGTGGCGGCCTTCCTGCGGCGGAACGCGGTCGACGGCGTACGCCTGGTCGAGGAGCCGGCGGCCGGCCTGTCCCGGGCCCGCAACCGGGGGCTGGCGATCGCGCGGGGCGAGCTGGTCGCCTTCACCGACGACGACGTCGACGTCGACCGCCGCTGGGTCGAGGCGATCACCGGGCCGTTCCGCGACGACTCGGTCGCCTGCGTCACCGGCCTCGTGCTGCCGCTGGAGCTGCAGACTCAGGCCCAGTTGTGGTTCGAGCAGTTCGGCGGCTTCGCCAAGGGCTTCCAGCGGCGGCGCTTCGACCTCGTCGAGCATCGCGGCCCGGGCCGGCTCTACCCCTACGCGGCGGGGGTCTTCGGCACGGGCGCGAACGCGGCCTTCCGCACCGCCACGCTGCGCTCCGTCGGCGGCTTCGACGAGCGGCTGGGCGCCGGTACGCCGGCCCGCGGCGGCGAGGACCTGGACATCTACCTGACCGTCGTACGGTCGGGCTGGGCACTCGTCTACGAGCCGGCCGCGCTGATCCGGCACCGGCACCACCGCGAGCTCGGCGAGCTGCGCGCGCAGATCACCGACTACGGCGTCGGCCTCGCCGCGATGGTCACCAAGCGCTGCGTGGTCAGCCGCGAGGAGCGCTGGGACATCGCGCGACGGCTCGGCGCGGGCGCGCTGCACCTGCTGCACCCGCGCAGCGCGAAGAACCGCGCCAAGGGCCCCGGCTATCCCCGCGACCTCACCCGCGCGGAGCTGCGGGGCATCCTGGCCGGGCCGTTCGCCTATTGGAAGAGCCGCCGGGCCGCATGAGCACAGCGGTTCTCCCCACCGGCGCCGGCCTGGCCAACGTGCGCCGCAGCGCGCTCGCCGCGGGCGTCACGTCCGGCGCGAACGCCGTGCTCGGGGTCGCCTTCTGGGCGGTCGCCTCGCGTGGCTACGACCCGGCCGAGGTCGGCACGGGCGCGCTGCTGATTCTCGTGGTGCAGACCATCGCGGCGGCCACCGACCTCAACCTCAACATCGGCCTGCCCCGGCTGCTGCCGCAGCTGGGTGCGCGCCGCGGCCGGGTGGTCGCGCTGTCCTACCTGGCGATCACCACCCTCGGCGCGGCCGGCGGTGTCGTCGCCGTCCTCGTGCTGCCGGCGTTCTCGGCCGACCTGCGCGCCGTGCTCGCCGACTGGCGGCTCGCCGCCTCCATGATCACCGCCGTCGCGCTGTGGGGCGTCTTCGCCCTCCAGGACAACGTGCTCATCGCCGTGCGCCGGTCGAGCTGGGCGCCGGTCAGCAACATCGCCTTCGGCGCCGCGAAGGTCGCCGCCGTGGCCGCCCTGGCCGCCGCGGACGTTCCCGGCGGTGTCCTGCTCGCCTGGGTGCTGCCGCTGCCGCTGGTGGTGCTGCTGGTCAGCCTCGGCCCGATCCGCTCGGGACTGCGGCACTATCTCGGCGGCGCGGAGCTGCGGCTGGGCGGCGTGGCGCCGACCCGGGCGGCGCTCACCTCGTTCCTGGCCTTCGACTACGCCGCGCTGCTGCTCCAGCAAGCCGCCGCCGTGCTCATGCCGATCGTCGTCCTCACCCGGCTCGGCGCCGAGCCGAACGCCTGGTTCACCATCGCCTTCACCGCGGCCGTCGCCGCCGAGTCGGTGCTCGTCGCCACGGCCGGCGCGCTGACCAGCGAGGCGGCGGCGGCCCCGCACCGGGCCCGCGAGCTCGCCGCGCCGACCATCAGGCGGGTCGCCGTGCTGCTCGGCGCCGGCGTCCCGGCCGGTTGGCTGGCCGCCCCGCCGCTGCTGGCCGTCTTCGGCGCCGGCTACGCCGCCCATGCGACGACGGCGCTGCGGGCGATGGCCGTCGCCGCGGTGCCGATGGCGATCCTCGTGCTGCGCACCGGACTGTGGCGGATCGAGGGCCGGTCCCGGCCGATCCTCCTCACCCACGCCGCCGTCCTGGCACTGCTGGGCGCGCTGGTCGTGCCGGCGGCCGACCGGTGGTCGGTCGGCGGCGTGGCGTGGGCGTGGTGCGCCGCGATGGCGATCCCCGCGGTTCTTCTCCTCCCGGCCCTGGTGCGGGCCGGGTTCCACCCCTCGAACGACGAAGGACGGTCCCGATGAGCTCGCGTGTCCGGCTGCGACTGCACGTCGCGCTGCTCGCCCTGCTGGCCGGCACCACCGTGCTGGTCGCCGCGGACATAGCCGCCCCGGCGCGGACCGCGGCAGCCCTGCTCACCCTGCTGGTGGTGCCCGGCGGCGCCGTCCTCGCCCGGGTCCGGGTGAGCGGCTGGCCCGAATGGCTGGGGCTGGCCGTCGCGGTCAGCCTCGCCGGCCAGACCGCGGCGGCGCTGGCCATGGTGTGGACGCGCTGGTGGCATCCGCCGGTGCTCGCCACGGCCGTCGCCGTCCTCTCGGCCGCACTGCTCACGATCGACGTTCTCGACAAGCGCAAGGAGGCCCGCACTTGCCGCGCCTGATCCTGGAAACCGACGGCCCGGTCTGGTGCGGGCGGCTCGACCGGTCGGCCCCGGCGCCGATGCGTGCCGGCGCCTCCCCGGACGGCCGCCCCTACCGCAGGGCCAAACTGCTGGTGCTGGACGGCCGTCAGCCGGTGTGCTTCGTCGATGTCCCCGTGTCCGGCGGTGTGGTCGACGTCGATCTCGCCCTGGCCCGCGCGGCCGGCGCCCAGGCCGCCGACACCGTGCCGGCGCGCGAGGACGCCGCCGAGGTCAGTGTCGTCGTCTGCACCCGCGACCGCCCGGAGGAGCTGCGCACCTGCCTCGACGGACTGTCGCGGTTGCGGCCGGCGCCGCTGGAGATCGTGGTGGTCGACAACGCGCCGGCCGACGACCGTACGAGGCAGGTCGTCGAGTCCTTCGCCGCCCTGTTGCCCCACGTCCGGTACGTCCGCGAACCACGATCGGGGTTGTCGGCAGCCCGCAACGCCGGCCTGGCGGCGGCGGTGGGCGGCATCGTCGCGTTCACCGACGACGACGTCCGCGTCGATCCGTTCTGGGTCGACGGGCTGCTGCGCGGCTTCGCCCGCCGCCCCGACGTGGTCTGCGTGACCGGGCTCGTCGCCACCGACCGCCTCGACCACGCCGCCGAGCAGTACTTCGACTCCCGCGTCTCCTGGTCCAGCAGCTGCACGCCCCGGCTGTTCGACCTCGACAGCGCGGCGTCGCCGCTGTTCCCGTACGCGGCCGGGACGTTCGGCACCGGCGCCAACGTCGCCTTCCGCGCGGCGTTCCTGCACCGGATCGGCGGTTTCGACGAGTCGCTGGGCGCGGGCAGCCTGACCCGCGGTGGCGAGGACCTCGACGCGTTCGTCAAGGTCCTGCACACCCGGGGTGCGCTGGCCTACGAGCCGGCGGCGCTGGTCTGGCATCGGCACCGCGACGACCTCGGCGCGCTGCGGAAGCAGATGTTCGGCTACGGCACCGGGCTGACCGGCTTCCTGACCAAATACCTGCTGCAGCCCTCCACCACCGTCGACCTGCTGCGCCGCGTCCCCGGCGGGCTGCTCCACATGCGCCGGCAGCTTCGCCGGCCCGCCGCGGCGAGCCACCGGCCACCACCGTGGGAGCTGCGGGTCGCGGAGCTCGCCGGCCTGGTCTACGGCCCGGTCGCCTACCTGCGCTCCCGGCGCGCCGTGCGCCGCCGGCGGTGGGCCGTATGACCGCGTTCGCTCTCGCGTCGCCGCGCCGGGGCGCCGAGGAGCCGGCCGGCGCCGCACCGGTCCGGCCGCTCGGGCTCGCCCTGCGCTGGCTGCCGCTGGCCGGTGCGCCGGTCGCCCTGCTCGCGGTCCGTGGCCTCGACGTCGACGACCTCGGCGACTACGGCCTGCCGCCGGAGCTCCCGCTCGCCTGGTACGTGGCGCTCGCCGTGCTGACCGCCGGGGCCGGCGTCACCCTGGCCGGCCGCGAGTTCGACCGGCGCCGCTCGGCCGCCTACCTCACCGGGCTGGTCGCCGTGCTCTACGGCACGGTCCTCGTCGCCGCCGACGTGCCGCGCTATCCCTGGGTGTACAAGCACATCGGGGTGACGCGCTACATCGACCTGCACGGCTCGGTCGACTGGTCGATCGACATCTACCACCGGTGGCCGGGCTTCTTCAGCCTCGGCGCCTACGCGTCGTGGCTGGGCGGCACGCCCGACCCGACCGCCTGGGTGGGCTGGGCCGAGCCCGTCCTCTGTCTCCTGAACGCCCTCCTCGTGGTGTCGACGGTCGGGGCCATCACCGGACGGGCCCGCGCGGGCTGGGGCGCGGCGACCATCTTCGTGGCCGCGAACTGGGTGGGACAGACCTACTACGCGCCCCAGGCGTTCGGCTTCCTGCTGACCCTGGCCGTGTACGCCGTGCTGCTGCGCCATCTGCGAAGGCCCTCGCTGAGCCGGCCCGGGGGTGTCGCCGAGAGCCTGGCCATCCGCGCCGTCGGCGGCTCGGTCGAGGAGACCCAGCTCATGCCGCGGCCCCAGCCGGTGTGGCGGCCCGCCTACGCGATCACGCTGGTGCTGTTCCTGTTCGCTGTCATCGTCGCCAGCCACCAGTTGACCCCCTACATGACCGTCTTCGGCGTCGGCGCGCTCGTCGTGCTCGGCGGCGTGCGGGTGTGGTGGCTGCCGATCGCGATGCTCGCCATCGCCCTCGGCTATCTCGGGATCCACCTCGACTACATCAACGACAACTTCGGCGTCTTCTCGAGCATCGACCCGTTCTCGAACATGCAGCATTCGACGCTGTACGACTTCGCGCCGGTCGCGGGAAAGGTGTTCAACGACTACGCCGGCTACGCGCTGACCGGTCTGCTGGCCGTGCTCAGCGTCCTGGGCGCGGTCACCATGTTGCGCCGGCGGCTCGCCCGGCAGGCCATGTTGCTGCTCTTCCTGGCGGCCGCACCCTGCGTGCTGATCTTCGGGCAGAACTACGGCGGCGAGGCCACGCTGCGGGTGCTGCTCTTCTCGATCCCGTGGGCCGGCGGTCTCGCGTTCGCCGCGCTCGACCCCTGGCTCGCCGGCGGCACCCGGCGGCGGCTGCGCCTGGTCCTGCGTCAGCCGGTCGTCCTCCTGCTTCTCGTCGCCCTGTTCGTGCCCTCCTTCTACGGCAAGGACGAGCTCAACATCGTCGGCACCGACGAGGTCGACGCGGCGAACTGGTTCTATGCGACGACCCCGCCCGGCAGCGTGCTGATGATGTGCGGGCCGGGCTTCCCGGTGCGTGTCGGGGCCACCTACAACCAGTACCGCGGGCCCAAGACGGACGACGATCCGAACCTGTTGCGCACGGACGTGCTGCGCGATCGCCCGCTCGGCTCCCGGCAGGACGTCGACATCGTGGTCAGCCTCATCCGTCAGTACTCGCGGAGCGGCTACCTGGTCTTCGCGCGGTCGTCGATCCGCTACGCCCACGTCTATCAGCTCGTGCCCGACGGCGAGCTGCGCAACCTCGAACGGGCGGTGGCCCGGTCGGGCCGGTTCACGCTGGCCTACCGCAACGACAGCGTCCGGATCTATCGATGGGAAGCGTCATCATGAGCGTCTGCCGGGTTCTCGTCGTCGAGTACGGTGCCGGCCTGTGGGGAGCACAGCGCTACCTCCTCCGCCTGCGCCCGCTCCTCCGCCGGCACGGCGTCGAGCTGATCCTCGCCGCCTCCCGCACCAGCGCGATCGCCGAGGCGTGGCGGGCGGACGGCGGCCGCTGGCTGCCGCTGCCGGACCCGGGCGAGCGGGGCGTCCGCGGCCCGGACGGCCGCCTGTCGGCCCGGCACGTGCTGGCCGAGGCGGGGCGGACGTGGCGGTCGGCCGTCACGCTGGCCCGGGCCGCCCGGGCCTGCGATGCCGACGTCATCCACGGCAACAGCCATTGGACACACCTGGAGGTCGCCCTGGCCGGCCTGCTGGGCCGGCGCCGCACCGCCTTGCACCTGCACGAGGAGAACGAGCCGGACCTCCTCGGGCGGGTGCGCGGCGTCGCCGTGCTGCTCGCCGGGCAGACGGTCGCGGTGAGCGAGGCCGTCGCCCGGTCGTTGCCCCGCTGGGCGCGCCGCCGGGTGACCGTGGTCCGCAACGGCGTCGACACCCGGGCGATCCGGCCGGCCGAGACGCCGGCGGCGGCCCGGGCCCAGCTGACCGGCGACCCGTCGGCTCCGCTCGTGCTCACCATGAGCCGCCTCGATCCCCGCAAGGGCGTCGACCGGGTCATCCGGGCGGTGGCGACGCTGCCGGACGTGCGGCTCGCCATCGCCGGCGCCCCCGCGCTCGACCCGGCCAACGGCGACCGCCTCCGCAAGCTCGGCGACGAGCTGCTGGGCGACCGGGTGCGATTCCTCGGCGAGCGGCAGGACGTCGCCGAGCTGCTGCACGCGGCCGACGTCCTGGTCCTGGCCAGCCGGCAGGAGGGGCTTCCGCTGAGCATCCTGGAGGCACAGGCGGCGGGCACTCCGGTGGTGGCCTGTCCGACGGCCGGCATCCCCGAGGTCATCACCCACGAGATGACCGGCCTGCTGGCCGACGCCGACGACCTGGACGATCTCGCCGGCTCCATCGACCGGATGGCCCGCGACGCCGAGCTGCGCCGCAGGATCAGCGCCCGGGCTCGCGCGCGGGTGGAGCGCGACGGCGACATCCGGGGTCAGGCACGCCGGATCGCCGAGCTCACCCTGCGCCTGGCCGGAAGGCCCGCGTGAGCGCCCTCGCCGCCGAGGCGCCGGCCGCGGCGGACCAGCGCCGCCATCTCTACCGCAACGGCGTCGCCCTGTCCGCGAACGCGCTGCTGTCGGCCGCCCTCGGCTGGGGGTTCTGGGTGCTGCTGGCCCGGCGTTCCGACCCCGCCACGGTCGGGGCGGCAAGCGCGACGGTGGCCGCGCTGACCGGGTTGTCGGCGGTGGCGCAGCTCGGTCTCGGTGGTCTGCTCGTGGTCTTCCTGCCGCGCAGCGGGCCGTCCGCGGCGCGGCTGGTGCGCGCGGCCTTCGCCGTCGGCGTGCTCACCAGCCTCGCTCTCGGCGTCGCGTACACCCTGGTCGCCGGGGTGATCGCGCCGGAGCTCGGGTTCCGCACCGTCGCCGGGGCCGCCGCCTTCGCGGCCGGTGTCGCGGTCTGGTCGCTGTTCGCGTTGCAGGACAACGCGTACACCGGGCTGCGGGAGGCCGTCTGGGTCCCGCTGGAGAACACGGTCTACGGCGCGGCGAAACTGGCCGCGGTCGCCTTCGCCGGCACGCTGTCGGTCGGCGCGGTCGTGGCCGCCTGGACGCTTCCCGCGGCGCTCCTCGTCCTGCCGATGTCGGGTGTGCTGTTCGCCCGCCTGCTGCCGCGGCACATGCGGCGCCATCGCCGCGCCGCCGACTTCACGGGATGGCGCGGCTATCTCGCCCGCGACTCGGTCAGCCTGCTGCTCGGGCAGCTCGCCACCGCGACCATGCCGGTGCTGGCCGTGGCACAGCTCGGCGCCGGGCCCGCCGCCGTCTTCGGCGTCACCTGGATGCTCGCCCAGGCACTCGACCTGCTGACCGTGAACATGGGCATGTCGCTCATCGTGGAGGGCGCGCACGCCCGGGGCCGGCTGCGGCACCTGCATGTGAGCCTGCGCCGGCGGGTCCTTCCCGCGGTCGCCGGCGCCGCCCTGCTCCTCGCCCTGGCCTCGCCGTTCGTCCTCGGCATCTTCGGCGCCGACTACGCGCGCGAGGGCCCCCTGGTGCTCGGCCTGCTGCTGGCCGGGGTCGTGGTCCGGGCCTACACCGTGCTCGAGATCAGCGCCGCACGCGGCCGCCGCGACGCCGGCACGGTGCTCGTCCTGCAGTGCGTGGCGGCGGCCGTCGTGCCGGCGCTCGCCTGGCTCCTCGCCGGGACGGCCGGCGTCGCCGGCGCCGGCGCCGCCTATCTGATCGGCCAGGTCGCGGTGGCGGCCTGCGCCTTACTCCTATCGATGAGAAGGCCGACAGCATGACAATCGTCTGCGCCAACCACTGGCACGACGACAACAAGGGCGACAGCGCCATCTCCGCCGGCATCCTCCGGCTCGTCCGGCGGCACCGGCCCGCCGCCCCGGTGCGGATGGTGAGCATGCACGAGGCACACCAGACCCGGTTCGCCGGCTCCGGCCGGCACCTGGCGGCGTCGGCCTCCGGCGAGGGCCCCGTGCCGCTGGAGGGCGCGTGGTGCCCCACCGAGCTCGGGTCGGCGAGGAGCGGCCCGGCCGCCCTGCGGGCGGCACGGTGGCTGATCCGGCTGATCCCCAGCGTGGCCGAGGTGCTCACCGGCAGGATGCGGGCCCGCACGAGGCGGCGTCTGGAGGGCGCCGGTGCCCTCGTCCTCGTCGGCGGCAGCAACATCTACGACAACCCCGACGTCCTCCCCGTGCTCAGCTACGCCCGGCTCTTCACCGTGCTCTATCCGGCCTGGGCGGCGGGACGGCTGGGCATCCCCGTGATCCTGGCGGGGCACACGCTCGGGCCGTTCCCCCGCCGCCTCGGCCTGCGCATCGCCGCGACGATGCTCCGTGGCGTCCGGCATTGCGCCCTGCGGGAGAGCACCTCGATCCCGGAGGCCCGGCGTCTCGGCCTCCGCGACGTCGTCGTGGCGCCGGACATGGCGTTCGCGACACCGGCCGACCGGTCGGCCCGCGTCCGGTCGGCCCTGGGCGACGCGGGCGAGCGCACGATGGCCATCGTTCCCCGCCGGCACCCGCACGCCGGGCCCGCCGCCGACGAGGCGATCCTGGACGAGTTCGCCCGGCTGGCGCGCGACGCCGTGCGCCGGGGTCTCGTCGATCGGGTGCTGGTGGTCGCCCAGTGTCACGGCCCGACCCCGATCGAGGACGACCGCGCGATCGCGCACCGGCTGGCTGCGCGCATCGGCGGCGACGCGGTGACGGTCGTGGACGATGACCTGACGCCGGGCGAGCTCACCGCCCTCTACGGCGGGTGCGCCCTGGTGGTGGCGGTGCGGTTGCACGCCGCCATCCTCGCGCTCAGCCAGGGCACGCCGGCGTTCGCGATCGCCTACATGACACGCAAGACGGAAGGCGTCATGGCTCAGGCCGGCCTGCCCGGCGCGTGGTCGGGATACGCGGAGTTCCGCGCCGAGAAGGTCCTCGATCAGGCGGCCACGCTGATGGCGCCGGAGACGAGGGCCGCGCTCGGCACGCGCGGAGCCGAGTGGCAGGCGGCGCTCGACCGGGTCGCCGACGCCTGGGAGTCACCCCAGCCAGCGCACTGAGCCGACCTCCATGGCCTGCGGAAACACCGTCGCGGCCGGGGGACGGCCCGGCCACCGGCCGCCGACGGCCAGGCTCAGCAGCAGGAAGGCCGGCTTCTCGAACACCCAGCGGCCGGCCGGCATGTCGGCACTCTCCATCACCCCGTGGACGACGCCGTCGACCGACCACTGGAGCACGCCCGGCCACCAGTCCAGCGTGTAGGTGTGGAACCCACCGGCCGGCCCGCCCGGCGGCCAGGCGGTCCAGCCGTGAGCCCAGCCCTGGCGCGTTCCGTCCGGGCCGTGGACGGTGCCGTGCACCCGATCCGGTTCGGCCGCGCCGAGCGACTCGACCAGATCCACCTCGCCGCACTGTGGCCAGCCCACCCGTTCGATGTCCGCGCCGAGCGTCCAGAACGCCGGGAGCAGCCCGGCGCCGGCGGGCATCCGGATGAGACCCTCGATCCGGCCGTACGTCCCCTCGTACGTGCTGCGCAGGCGCGCCGACGTGAAGCGGCCGCCGTGCTCGCGGCGTGCGGTCAGCGCGAGCCGGCCGGTGCCGGTCAGCGCGGCGTTGGCCGTGCCGGCCGTGTAGTCCTGCAACTCGTCGTTGCCCCACCCGGTGGCGCCGGTCTGCGCCCGCCATCGGCCGCCGGGCGGCGTCCCGGCCGCGCCGTCGAACTCGTCGGCCCACTTCACCGCGAGCGGGCGCTCGTCCCGCAGCGCCGATGTCGCGGTCACCGCCACGACGTCGGCACCGGCGACCCGGAACCGCAGAGCGAGCGCCGGCGTGCGGGCCAGGAACATCGCGCGCCGCGGGGAGCCGCCCTGGTCGACGAAGCGCAGCGTGCGCACCGGATCCGCGCCGGCCTCGACGCGCAGGGTCCGCGTCCTGGTGGAGCCGGGTGCCGGTGCCGTCGCGACGGTGATCGCGTAGGTGCCGGGCCGGGGCACCGCGAGGGTGTAGTGCGGCGTACCGGTCCGCGCGTATCGATATTGGGCGGCCGCGCCGGCGTCGGCGAGGCGAGTGCTGCCACCGCTCGCGATCTCGGTGTCGGGCCTCCACACGGCACCCCAGCGACCGGTGACCTCCGCCGGGGCTGCCGACCATCGCCGGGTCCAGGCCGCGGCGGGTGCGCCGCCCGGCGAGCCGAACGCCGGCGACGGCGACGTCCGCGCGCCGCCCTGCGCTCCCATGAGGCCGCCGACGAGGGGAATCGCCAGGGCGACGGCCATCGCCGACCCGGCCAGGGCCAGGCGCCACCGGCACCGGCCGGGGCTGTTCGGAGCACGCATGCCTCAGGTGGCCGCCACGACCGCGCACGCGACGATCGGGAAGGCGTCGTCCTGCCGGTCGAGCCATGGAGGCGGGACCTCCTCGGTCGCCACCCCGAGCATGTACGCGGCGGCGAGGAACGCATTGCCGAAACCCTCGACCGTCCCGCCGAGCCCCGCCTCGCCCAGCACCTGCCGCAGGCCCGCCGGGGTCCACCGGAGCCGGTCGGCGTCCGGCGCCTCCGGATCGATCCGGCCCAGGCACGGCACCGTGACGATCGCGTGGCCGCCCGGGCGCAGGCTCCGCGCCACGTTGCGCAGGGCGTCGGCCGGGCGCGTGTACTGCAGGACCTGGGTGAGGATCACACAGTCGTACGCGGCCTCGGGAAGCGATCCGGCGACGTTCAGGTCCGCCGTCAGGTCGGCCTCGGTGTTGTCCGGGTCGACGTCCAGCACGGTCACGCCGCTGGGCTGCCCGAACCGCCCCGCGTACAGCGCCGACCGCACCTCGAGCACGGCGCCGGTGATCCGGTCGGCGTGCGCGGCGACGAACCGCTCGATGAAGTGCCGGTCGATCGGCAGCCCGCGATCCCAGCCGTACATCGTGCTGAAGGGCGCGAGGTCGGCGATGTTGCCCCATTGGACGCGCCGCCCGGGCAGGGTCCGGTTCAGCTGTCGCACGGCCTGCCGGGCGGCCGAGCGAACCGGGGACGGAATGTGCACATGACGAGTGTCGTGGGTGACGCGGCACCGGCGAATCCCCCGCCGGCGATTTCACGCTCCAGCGGTCGGCCGATCCGGCGACCGCATCCGAGTCGGCCGCCGCATCGGCGCTCGCCTGCTCCGCGCCGGCGAAGGACACGATCCGATTACCAATTAACAAATCGATCATCGTCAGTGGTTAGGGTCTCGCCAACGGTGACCAGCCCGTCACCGCGTTTGCCCGTACCCACAGGACGAGGTGAATACGATGCGTGCATCGGGGATGCAGGCACAGAGGCGCCGGACGGCCATCGCCGCCGGTGTCGTTGCGGCGCTGGCGATCGGTGTGGCCGGCTGCGCGGAGAGCGACCGGGACAGCGGCGGCGACGAGGACAAGGCCGCCGCCGGTGGCACCTTCATCTTCGCGGGCGCCGGTGATCCGAAGAACTTCGACCCGATCTTCAACGACGACGGTGAGTCGTTCCGGCCGATCCGGCAGATGTACGACACCCTCGTCACCCACATGCCCGGCACCGCCGAGCTGACAGGTGGCCTGGCGGAGAGCTGGTCCAACGACCCGACCGGCAAGGTGTGGACGTTCAAGCTGCGCCAGGGCGTCAAGTTCCACGACGGCTCGGCGCTGGACGCCGCGGCGGTCTGCGCGAACTTCGACCGCTGGTACACCATGAAGGGCGAGGCCGCCCAGTCCCAGATGATCTACTACGCCGACGTGTTCGGCGGGTTCGCGGGCAGCCCGGACGCCGTCTACGACAACTGCAAGGCGCAGGACGCCACCACGGCCGTCGTGACGATGAAGAAGTACAAGGGTGCCTTCCCGGGCGCGTTCGCGCTGACCGCGTTCTCGATCGCCAGCCCGACCGCGATCAAGCAGTACGACGGCAACAAGGTGACCCAGAACGGCGACTCGTTCGCGTACAGCGCGTTCGCCACCGAGCACCCGACCGGCACCGGCGCGTTCACGTACGGCGGCTGGAACAAGGCGACCGGCGAGATCACGCTGAACAGGAACCCCGACTACTGGGGCGAGAAGGCCAAGGTCGACAAGATGATCATCAAGATCATCAAGGACGAGAACACCCGCAAGCAGGAGCTGCGCGCCGGCGCGGTGCACGCGATCGACTTCCCGGCCCCGGCCGACCGCAAGGCGCTGGCCGCCGAGGGCTACAAGGTGCTCGACCGGCCCGCCTTCAACATCCTCTACCTGGGCATCAACCAGAAGAACCCGAAGCTGCGCGACCTGCGGGTGCGCCAGGCGATCGCGTACGCGCTCAACCGTGCCCAGCTGGTGCAGACCAAGGGCCCGGGCGGCTCGACGGTGGCCGACCAGTTCATGCCGAACACGGTGCTCGGCTACGCCCCGGACGTGCAGAAATACGAGTACAACGTGGACAAGGCCAAGCAGCTGCTCGCCGACGCGGGCGCGACCGGCCTGACGCTCAACTTCTACTACCCGACCGAGGTGTCCCGGCCGTACATGCCGAACCCGCAGGAGATCTTCACCGTTCTCGCGAACGACCTCCAGGCGGCCGGCATCAAGATCAACGGGGTGCCGCGGCCGTGGAACGGCGGCTTCAAGGACGACGTGCAGCAGTTCGGCAAGCAGGACCTGCACATCCTCGGCTGGACCGGCGACTACAACGACCCGGGCAACTTCGCCGGCACGTTCTTCGGCCGCGAGAAGGAGGAGTTCGGCGACGGGGCGATGACCGACATGTTCACCGCGATCGGCAAGGCCGACGCGACCGTCGACCAGGCCGCCAAGAAGGCCGCGTGGGAGCAGGTCAACCGCGACCTGGCCGCCAAGTGGCTGCCGGCCGTCCCGATCTGGCACGGCCCGCCCGCGCTGGCCACCGCCAAGAACGTCGAGGGCCTGGTGCCGAGCCCGCTCACCGCGGAGGAGTTCAACACCGTCTCGATCACCAAGTAGGCCGTGCGGCCCGGACCGGCGACGGTCCGGGCCGTCCGACCCGAAATCGGAGAACGATGCTGAGAGTCGTCTCGCGCCGCCTGGTCCAGCTGGCCATCACCCTGTTCGCCCTGATGACCTTGGTCTTCTTCTGGCTGCGCAGCCTCCCCGGCGGGCCCGTCGACGCGCTGCTGGGCGAGCGCGCGACCCCGCAGACCCGTGAGCTTCTGACCAAGGCCCTCGGCTACGACCAGCCGATCTGGGTCCAGTACGGCCGCTTCCTCAAGAACGTGCTGACCGGCAACTTCGGGAACTCCATCCGCACCGGCGAGCCGGTGATCGACGTGATCAGCCGGTCCTTCCCGGCGACCGCCGAGCTGGCCATCGCCGCGATCATCCTCGCGGTCGGCCTGGGCGTCCCGCTGGGATACGTCGCG
The DNA here is from genome assembly GCF_016862115.1 of Paractinoplanes deccanensis. Lineage (GTDB taxonomy): Bacteria > Actinomycetota > Actinomycetes > Mycobacteriales > Micromonosporaceae > Actinoplanes > Actinoplanes deccanensis. Next base: position 72,954 of record NZ_BOMI01000178.1, on the reverse strand, counting down.
GCCCGCCACCGCGGCCGGGTGCTCGACAACGCCACCATCATCGTCACGCTGATCGGCATCTCCGTCCCGATCTTCTTCCTCGGCTACCTGCTCAAGGGCTGGCTGACCCAGGGGGTCCATCTCTTCCCGCCGTCCGGCCGGATCACCACCGGCCTGGACAACACCGAGGTGACCGGCTTCTTCGTCCTGGACGGGCTGCTGACCCGGGAGTTCGACGCCTCCGCCGACGCGCTCTGGCATCTGGTGCTGCCCGCCGTCACCCTGGCGACGATCCCGCTGGCGATCATCATCCGGATCACCCGGGCCAGCGTGCTCGACGTCCTGGACGAGGACTACATCCGTACGGCGGACGCCAAGGGCCTGCGCAACCCGACCGTCCGCCGGCGGCACGTGCTGCGCAACGCGCTGCTGCCGGTGGTCACCATCATCGGCCTCCAGACCGGCGCGCTGCTGGCCGGCGCGGTGCTGACCGAGAAGGTCTACAACTGGGGCGGGCTGGGCACGCTCATCACCGACTCGATCAGCGGCAGCCGCGACTACCCCGTGCTCCAGGCGCTGATCCTGCTCGCCGCGGTCGTATTCATCCTGGTCAACCTGGTGGTCGACCTCTCGTACGCGGTCATCGACCCGAGGGTGCGTGTGCGATGACCCGGCCCGGAGGACTCTCGACGCTCGCCGAGCACAAGCGCCGCCGCATCGACGAGCTCACCGCGCGCACGGCACAGGCCGGCGGGGTCAGCCTGATCCGCGACGCCGGCCGCCGCCTGCTGCGCAACCCCACCGCCATCGTCGGCGCCACGATCATCCTGCTGTTCCTGGTCATCGCGATCTTCGCGCCGCTGGTCGCGCCGCACGACCCGGTGCAGCGGTTCCCGGAGCTCACCCAGGACCTGACCGTCGACCACATCCCGGGGCCCACCGCCGGGCATCCGCTGGGCAGCGACCCGCTCGGCCGCGACTTCGCCTCCCGGATGGTCTACGGCGCCCGGCAGACGCTCTTCGTCGGCGTCCTGGCCACGATGATCGGCCTGCTGATCGGCGTGCTGCTCGGCGCGATCGCCGGCGCGGTCGGCGGCTGGGTGGACGTCCTGATCATGCGGTTCACCGACGTCATGCTGGCCCTGCCGAGCCTGCTGCTGGCGATCACGCTGGTCGCCCTGGCCCGCGAGTCCACCCAGTGGACGGTCATCATGGCGGTGGCGATCGTGAACGTGCCGATCTTCGCCCGGCTGCTGCGAGGGTCGATGCTGGCCCAGCGGGAGAGCGATCACGTGCTCGCCGCCCGCGCGCTGGGCGTGAAGCGGCGCGACGTCGTGACCCGGCACATGCTGCCGAACTCGCTGACCGCGGTCATCGTGCAGGCCACCCTGACCTTCGCGGTGGCGATCCTGGACGCCGCCGCGCTGTCGTTCCTCGGGCTCGGCGACCCGGACATCAACCGGGCCGAGTGGGGCCTGATGCTCGGCGTGGACGGCGTGCGCTATTTCGAGGTCCGCCCGGAGCTGGCCTACTTCCCGGCCCTGGCGATCATCCTGGTCGCCCTCGGCTTCACGCTGCTGGGCGAGAGCATGCGCGAGGCGCTCGACCCGAAGAACAGGCGGTGACCCGGCATGCCCCTGCTCGACGTACGTGATCTCTCGGTGGTGTTTCAGCAGGGCGGCAAGCCCTTCACCGCCGTGGACGGCGTCAGTTTCACCGTCGAGCCCGGCCAGGCGGTCGGGCTGGTCGGCGAGTCCGGCTGCGGCAAGTCCGTGACCAGCCTGGCGATCATGGGACTGCTCCCCCGGCGCGGCAACAAGGTCACCGGCGAGGTCCTCTTCGACGACACCGACCTGCTGCGGCTGCGCCCCCAGGACCTGCGGGACCGGCGCGGCCGGGACATCGGCATGATCTTCCAGGACCCGCTGTCGTCGCTGAACCCGGTGATCCCGCTCGGCCTGCAGGTGGCCGAGGTGCTCGAACGCCACCAGGGCAAGAAGCGGCAGGAGGCGCTGCGCGAGGCGCGCAAGCTGCTCGACGCGGTCGGCATCCCCGACCCGACGCGGCGGCTCAAGGAGTTCCCGCATCAGCTCTCCGGCGGCATGCGGCAGCGGGCGCTGATCGCCATCGCCCTGGCCTGCAAGCCGCGCCTGCTCATCGCCGACGAGCCGACGACCGCCCTGGACGTGACCATCCAGGCGCAGATCCTCACGCTGCTCAAGGAGCTGGTCGACGAGTCGGGCACCGCGCTCATCATGATCACTCATGACCTCGGGGTGGTGGCCGGGCTCTGCGACACGGTCAACGTGCTGTACGCCGGCAAGGTGGTCGAGCGGGCCGCACGCCACGAGCTGTTCGCGGCCGCGCGGCATCCGTACACCCATGGGCTTTTGCAGTCAGTGCCCCGGCTGGACGCCGGCCGCGGCGGGCGCCTGCACCAGATCCGCGGCTCGGTCAACGACAACATCCCGTGGCCGGACGGCTGCGCCTTCGCCCCGCGCTGCGACCGCGTGATCGACGCCTGCATCGGCGAGACCGTGCCCCTCGAGCCCACCTTCCGCGGCGGCGCGCTGCGGTGCACCAACCCCGTACCCCAGGAGGTGCCGGCGTGAACGACACCCTGGTCGAGCTCGACGACCTCAAGGTCCACTTCCCGATCAAAAGCGGACTGCTCTTCGACCGTACGATCGGCTGGGTCTACGCCGTCGACGGCGTGTCGCTCACGATCAGACGCGGCGAGACGTACGGCCTCGTCGGCGAGTCCGGCTGCGGCAAGTCGACGCTGGGCCGCGGCCTGCTGCGGCTGGTCGAGCCGACCAGCGGCCGGATCACCTTCGACGGCACGGACGTGCGCGCGCTCGAAGGCGAGCAGATGCGCCGGTTCCGGCGGCGCATGCAGATGGTGTTCCAGGACCCGATGTCGAGCCTGGACCCGCGCCAGTCGGTCGAGTCGCTGCTCGTCGAGGGCCTCAAGGCGCACGGCCTGCACAAGGACAAGGCCGCGATGCGGACGAGGCTGCGCTCCACCCTCGACGCGGTCGGCCTGCCGGCGTCGGCGCTCAACCGCTACCCGCACGAGTTCTCCGGCGGCCAGCGGCAGCGGATCGGCATCGCCCGGGCCCTGGTGCTCGGCCCCGAGCTGATCGTGGCCGACGAGCCGGTCTCCGCGCTGGACGTGTCGATCCAGGCCCAGGTGGTCAACCTGCTCGGCGACCTCCAGGACTCGCTCGGGCTGACCTACCTGGTCATCGCGCACGACCTCGCGGTGGTCCGGCACATCTCCGACACCATCGGCGTGATGTACCTGGGCGCGCTGGTCGAGGAGGCTCAGGCCGATCAGCTGTACGAGCGCCCGCTGCACCCGTACACCCGGGCCCTGCTCTCGGCCGTGCCCATCCCCGACCCGTACGTGGAGGACCAGCGCGAGCGGATCCTGCTCGCCGGCGACCTGCCGTCCCCCGCCAACCCGCCGACCGGCTGCCGGTTCCGCACGCGCTGCCCGTGGTCGCAGGAGCGCTGCGCCGAGCAACGCCCGGAGCTGCGCGTCTTCGACGACTCGGGCCAGCGCGTCGCCTGCCACTTCGCCGAGGAGATCCTCCGCGGCGAGCTGCGCCCGCACGAGGTCCGCGCCGAGATCGTCCGCCCGGGCTCGGAGGCAGCCCCCGGCGTGGGCGCCGAGCTGATCCAGACCCGAACGGACGTGCCGGCGCCGTAGTCACGTCACCTCCACCCGCTCCCGATGATCTCGCCGCCGCCGGCGGGATCCCGCCGACCGAGAATCCATGTGCCGGTTCCGGCGCAGGTAGCCGTTCTTGTCGACCATGTACATGCGGCCCTCACCGGCGCTGAGCACGGGCTGGTACCCGTACGTCCCGCCGTTCCACCCGGAACCGACGATCGTGCCCGAGTTCGAGTCCCAGTCGGCCGACGAGCCCTTGTGCCCGGCCTGATACCGGTACCACCGCAGGGCGCCGCCCGCCTCGGCCGCCCACAGCACACCGTCGAACGCGGTCACGTACACGAAGTCCTGCCACCCCACGCCGATCATCAGGCCCCGCCGGCCGCGGCCGCGAGCAGCTCCCATCTCGTGTGTGTGTGTGTCGACATATGCTCACATCCCCGTGTTCGCACAGTTACAACATGTGCCGGACACGGTAACGCCGCCGCGGGCGTCCACAGCCTTGCTGTCAGCCGCCGGCCACGGACCTTGCAGGTGGTCGCCGTGCCGGAAACCGGTGATCGTCCGGTCGTGGCCGATGCCGGTGCTCAGGTCTTGTCGGCGGTCAGACCCCCGTGGGCGACCCGCCGACACTCTCCTCGCCGTGCCCGGTTCAGCAGTCTCCGCAGTCGAACTCGCCGGAGCGAATGCCGTCGATCAAGGCCTTCAGGCATCGACTCCGAAGTCAAGGGTGCCTCGGCCGGAGGCTTTGGAGTCGCGCACGTACACCCGATCGGAGGTGTTCGCGACGACGGCAGCGCATCTCGAATCTCGTCGAACATCTTCACTCCATCCGGTCAGGCCATGCCGGCGGGGTGCCACGATCAGCTCAGGCGACCTTTCGCCGAGGCGCTCGGCGTTGACATCTGCCCAGACTGCGGGCATTAGCAGGTCAGGCAGGGATGCCGAACCCGCCTTCGCGATATGTCCTCAGCACCGCATTGATCGCGTCAGCCGCTTTGTCAACCGGGGTTGCTTTGGTTTCCATGTCCTGGAAATACCGCAGGTACGGCTCGGTTCGTTCCGCATTCTCATAATAAAGGAGGCTTACTTCGGGATTTTCCAGGTAAAGCAGATTATCGTCCGAAGGCTCGTCGAACTCCAGCACCACGAACGGCCCACCCATTGCCCGGTAGGCGCCTGCTCTGAAGGGCATGAATTGCACCTTCACGTTGGGGTGCTTGATCACGTCGAGCATATCCTCCAGTTGGCGAATCATCACAGAAGAATGCAGGGTCCCGTGTCCCGACTCCGCGCCGATCCATCGCCAGAGCGCGGCTTCATCGATGATGAAGAAGGCCTCGGGGCCATCCGTTTGAAGGATCTGGTCCCGGCGAGCCAGCCGAGCGAAGACTCGCTGTTCGATGATCTGCCGTGAGACGTATTCCTCAGCGTATGCGGTAAGGATGGCGCGAGCGTAATCCTCCGTCTGCAGCGGGCCGGGGATGAGCTTCGGCTCGAATTGACGGATGATCCGCGCCGCTTCCTCGTTCTCGATGAACTCGGCGAACTCTTTCGACAAGGCCGGCCCGTAGGTGGCGGCGAGCGTGCTGGTCCGGCTGATGCGGGCCAGTTCGGCCAGCTGTGCCAGCTCCGTCTCGTCGGTCACGCCGTAATGGGCGAGCAGCGCCTTCAGATCTGTGGTTGAGATGCCGACCCGGCCGCCTTCGATCCGCATCAGTTTTGCCGTCGACCAGTCGAGGGCGTCCGCGACGTCGCGCTGAGTCTCCTGCGTCGCGGACCGCAGGGTGCGCAACTTGGAACGGATACGCCGGCGGCTGACTGCGGCGTTCCGCCTGCGTGCCATAATTAATCTCCTTCACGCCACCCTCCGTCATTGACCTCGGGCGCAAGCAAAAGACCACACCGCTTCTGGGTTATGTGAGCCGAGGATTGACCAGACCAGTTCTCCTATCCTACGGACCAAATCCATGTTTATGGCAAGCGCCGCCGATCCGAGTGACGAGGCCGCGCCACTTTGCTACTCCGTCCTAGGGTAAGCTGCTGCCGGCTTTTCTGATGTTCCGCCTCTAGCCACCGTCCGAGCGTGCGCAGGTTCTCAAGCTGACACCCAAGATCCAGCTCGTGTTTTCTCGCGTGTGATGACCGCAGACGCGGTCGCCCTGAAGGCCGTCATGGTCAGATAGGTGGAGTTTGATCAGCGTGTCCAGGCGAAGATCAGATCTGTCGCCCCATGAGATCAAGTCGGCGACGGCCTACCTGATTGAGCGGGCATTGCCGCTCTTTACCGATGTGACCGAGATGTGCCTTACGCCAGACCCACCCTGAATTAAGATTCTTGTAAAAATCAGCTCAGAATGCATGCCGGAATGAGGAAGCTCGTCGCGGCGAGCCGGAGACAATCTTGGTGACCTGCTAGCGCTGGATGTATCACTGAGCTAAGGGCTGGCAACAGTGGGCAGAGGATCGTCGTCAACCACACGGCTGAAGAAGATCGACGGCCAGGGACAACGATGGCCGTCAGGCGCATCGACGCGAGAAGGCTGCCGGAACCAGCCGGTCGGCAGTCAAGCCCCGGCGCAGAACACCTCCGATCTGCGAGCCAACGCACCCGCATCTACGCGTTCTCTCCTGGGGCGGAAACATGCTCGGGTCAGTCATGCCGCCAACCTCACCAACTCGACCAACCAGAAGAGACTGCGCCCTGTCCGACCGCGCGCGTCCTCGCGGTTTCGCGGTAAAGCGGTAGCGGCACGCCGCTCACGGGCAGGGCCTCGCTGTGGCGGCTTGAATGCCGCGCGTCTCAACGGTGGGAAAGAATCGCGATGACCACAGCTGCGATAGCGGTGATGATCGGCGCCAGGCCGCCCAGGTAAGCGATGATGACCGCGTGGCGGCCCAAGCCGCCTTCCTTGTCGCGCTTGCTCAGAGCGCCGTCACCGTCAGCGCAATGCAGGCCGCCGGCTCCCTCGTCCTCGGCTCCAAGCCTGCGCTCGTCGGTTCCCGGCGACTTCGGTGTTGCGGCGTCCATGGCTCCCCAACCCTCCGATGCGACGTTGACCGCGCTCGTCGGCTACGAGACGCGGTACCTCTGCGTAGCTGGGCAACTGCTTCGCGTTACATCCAGTCTGAGTGTCAAGGGATGCCCTGGCAATTGACAGGCTCCGGAATGACACGCCCGCTTTTTACACCATCTGGGTTGCCGATTCGGGTCTTGACGCGACTACAGTGAGGTCCGGACGCGGCGGAGGTGATCATGTCCGGGCAGCGAAGCCCTGTGCTCATGCGTCAACAACTCGGAGTCCTCTTACGCGAGTACCGCGAGGGCACTGGACGCACCGCGGCCGATGTTGCCAGACAGCTAGAAGTCAACGCGTCCGTGATCACACGGCTTGAGAGAGGGCAGCGCCGTCCTGGCATCCTCTATGTTCGCGCTCTCTGCGACCTGTACGGACTTGACAAGGCCGACGCGGACCGTTTGCTGAGCCTGGCCCGAGCGGGCCACGAGAGTGGCTGGTGGGAACGTCTGGATCTGCGAGCCCAGGCCGCCGAATTCATCGGCTTCGAGGCGGGCGCCTCCGCTATCGACGCCTACGAGCTCGGTTATATTCCCGGCTTGCTCCAGACAACCGAATACGCCAGGTCGGCCCTCAATTCGCGGCGGCCTCGGTACTCGGATTCGGAGCTGTCTAGGCTTGTTCAAGCGCGCATGACTCGACAGCAGATCATCGCCGGGCCCGATCCGGTCAAGTACCACGCTCTTGTTGACGAGGGCGTGCTACACAGAAATGCGGCCACGCCGTCGGTCATGCGCAGCCAATTGGAATTTCTTGTTGAGGTTTCGTCGATGCCGAACGTGACCTTACAGGTTCTACCCTTCTCTGCGGGAACGAGTTTGGGCGCGGTGGGGGCCTTCACTGTGCTCTCGTTCTCTGCCGGGCCGGTAGAGGACGTGGCTCACGTCGAAACGCCTTTAGGTTCGATCTGGCATAGAGATGAAGGCGCGGCTCGCTGCAAGGCAATTTTCCGGGAACTTGCCCAAATCGCGGCAAGCGAAACCGAATCGTTGCATATTATTGGTGAAGTAATCGACACTCGATGGAAAGCGTGAGTCATGGCTCTTGAGGATGTTGAACGACAGGCGCTCAACTGGAGGACGGCGAAGAAGAGCGGCGGTGACAACTGCATCGAGGTGGCACATTGGGGAGACATGGTTGCTTTCCGGCATTCACGTCGCCCCGATGGAGAGGTCATCATCTACACCAAGGAAGAGTTCGACGCCTTCCTCGACGGCGCAAAAAAGGGCGAATTCGACGACTTTCTGCAATAAGATCTGCGAACCTCGTAAGCACCAGTGAATCGGCATAGCCTATGCGTGACTGATTGCAGGCTTCGCGCGATACCGAGCAAAGCGGGAATCAGGATCAACGGGCGGCTTGTCTAACCGGTCAAGCCGCCCGGCACCCTGGCCGGTCCAAACAGGCGCTGTCTCGTCGCGCCCGCCCGTCCCTCATGGATAGCTGGCAGCTGGTCATGTGACGGATCGTCACGTCACGTTCGTCACGTTGCACAAGGGCAGGCCACGGTATGTCCGGACGGCCGTGTCCCATCTGGATTCATCGGCCTAATGCGGCCCGTGTCTCCGGAACAGCGTGGCTGCCCGTCAGGCTGGCAGACCGCCGCTGCTACATGGCGCATGTTCGTTTTGCAGCTGGCCGCCCGCGAGCGAAGTTGCAGACGTCGTTGAAGCCCGCCGGCATCTCAGAACACGTTGGCACCAGCAGGCGACGGGTGACAACCGGACGGACATCGTCAACGCTGCGCTCCTGGTCTACGCGGCGACACAGGAGGCCGTGACTAAGGGCGGCCGCAGTGTCAGTCTCCGCTCGCGTCGTGGCGAGAGGCATCGCGCCGTCGTCGCCTGATCGGCTCGGGTGGACACTGTGACGATGCGCAAAGGGCTCACCATCGGCGAGTTCGCCACCGTGACGCATCTGAGTGTGCGGACGCTTCGGCGGTATCACGAGGCCGGGCTGCTGGTGCCGGCGACGGTCGACCCGTTCACGAACTATCGCTACTACCTGCCCGACCAGATCGCGACGGCTCAGGTCATCCATCGGCTGCGGGAGCTCGATGTGCCGCTGGCCGAGGTGGAGGCGATCCTCGCGGCCGACGATCCGGGGCGGCGTGCCGAGCTCGTCTCGGGGCATCTGCGGCGGCTCGAGGCCGAGCTCGAGCGGACCCGGGCGGCGGTCGTGTCGTTGCGCCGGCTGCTGCGGCCCGGCGATGCGGCGTTCGAGGTCGAGTTGCGCTCCGTTCCCGCCCGGCGGGTGGCGGCGATCAGCGCGAACGTGCGGCTCGGGGACTCGCTCGCCTGGTTCGGCGCGGCCATGGACGAGTTGGACGCGGCCTTCCCGGCCGCGGAGCGCACCGGGCCGCCCGGCGGGCGGTATGCCAACGAGCTGTTCACCGAGGGCGCCGGCGTCATGACCGTCTTCCGGCCGGTGCGCCGTCCGCGGGGCGGCGGGCGGATCGAGGTTGTCGACCTGGCGGCGGCCGACCTGGCGGTGACCGTGCACGCGGGGCCGCACGACGACATCGACGTGACCTACGGCCGCCTCGGTGACTGGGTCGTCTCGCACGCGCTGGGTGTGGACGGGCCTGTCCACGAGACCTACCTGGCGGGTCCGCGCGACACCGGCGACGCCGGCCGGTGGCGCACCGAGATCGGCTGGCCGGTCTTCCGTCTTGACCCTCTCCCCGGGGGAGACCCGACCGTGGTGGCATGACCAGCACAGCCGTTACCTGGGAAGAGCTGCCGGCCGTGATCACGGCGTACCTTCCCGCGCACCAAGCCCGTGACACCGGCACCGCCGCCGGCTTCTTCGCCCCGGATGCCGCCGTGACCGACGAGGGCCGCACCTACCGGGGCCGGGACGAGATCCGGAAGTGGCTGACCGACGCGGCGGCCGAATACACGTACACCACGACGTTCGTGAGCGCGTCCCGGACCGGTGCAGCGGATTTCGACGTCGTGCAGCACCTGGAGGGCGACTTTCCGGGCGGGTCGGCCGACCTGCATTTCCGGTTCACCCTGGACGGTACCGCGATCGCCCGGCTCGTCATCGAACCGTGACTTTGCGTCCCGGTCCGGTTACCGGAAGCCGGATCTTCGGGTGGCATCATTCCGGGGATGGTCCTCGTTGACTGGCGCGATCTGGTGCGCGCGACCGACGGTTATCTGGCTCAGCCCGGCGTGCCCGCCGAAAGGCTGGCCGCGTGCGAGAGTCTCACCCTCGATCTGCGACGGTTGTATCTCGTCAGCGACGGCGTCGTCGAGCGGGACGGCCAGCGGTTCTTCCTGTGGCCGCTGGCCGATCTGATGCGCCGCAACGAGCTTGAGTGGCGCGACGCCTTTCCGGCCCGGCGCGAGCTCGTCGCGATCGGGGACGACGGCACGGGCGCCCGCATCTGTGTGCCCCGCGACGGCAACCCCGGCGTCTTCCTCTGGGATCCGGTGAGCGCGGCGCCGCACTGGCTGGCGAACGACCTGGGCGACTTCTGGGTCGGGTGGACGCAGCGCAAGCTGACAACAATCGTGCCCGTAAGTTCCGGAACCGCGCCGTCCGCTTGACTGCCCCGGGGGCAATTTTTAAGACTGTTACACATTAATCCCCTCTCCCCCGAGGTATCCCCTATGCGCAAGTCACGGTTCTTCATCGCGGCGGCCGCCATGGTCGTCGCCCTGAGCGGCGGCCTGGCCGTCGGCTCCAGGAGCGACACGGCCGAGGCGGCCGTGGTCTGGAACGAGGACTTCAACGGCCCGGCCGGCTCCGGCGTCGACACGTCGAAGTGGAACTTCGACGTCGGCGGCAGCGGCTGGGGCAACCAGGAGCTCCAGTACTACACCAGCGGCACGAGCAACGTCGCCATGGACGGCCAGGGCCACCTGGTCATCACGGCCCGCAAGGGCAGCGGCGGCAACAGCTGCTGGAACGGCACCTGCCAGTTCACCTCCGGCCGCATCCAGACGGCCGGCAAGTTCACCCAGCAGTACGGGCACATCGAGGCCCGCATCCAGGTCCCCAACGGCTCCGGCCTCTGGCCCGCCTTCTGGATGCTCGGCGGCGGCAACTGGCCCACCGACGGCGAGATCGACATCATGGAGATCGTCGGCCGGGACCCCAACCGGCTGTTCGGCACGCTGCACGGCCCCGGCTACTCCGGCGGCAACTCGTTCGGCGGCACCCTGGTCGCCGGCTCGCCGTGGTACCAGGCATTCCACACCTTCGCCGTGGACTGGTCGCCCAACCTGATCCGGTGGACCGTCGACGGCCAGGAGTACTTCCGGGCCACGCCCGACTCGCTGCGCGCCGCCAAGGGCAACGTGAGCTGGGTGTTCGAGCACCCGTTCTTCATCATCCTCAACCTCGCGGTCGGCGGTAACTTCGGCCAGGGCAACCCCTCGACGCTGCCGAACGAGAGCCGGATGCTGATCGACTACGTGCACGTCAGCACCTCGGACACCACCCCGCCGCCGAGCGGTGGCGGCAACGCGCTCAAGTCCAGCCTGAACGGCCGCTGCATCGACATCCCCGCGGCCAACCCGGTGGACGGTGCACGTCTGCAGATGTACGACTGCAACGGCAGCGCGGCGCAGCAGTGGGCGGCGAACGGCGACGGCACGCTGCGCGCGATGGGCAAGTGCATGGACCCGGCCGGCGGGGCGCTCACCAACGGCACGCCGATCCAGCTGGTCACCTGCAACGGCAACCCGGTGCAGCGATTCACCCTGTCGGCCGCGGGCGACCTGGTGAACATCTCGGCGAACAAGTGCGTCGACATCAAGGACCGCAACACCGCCAACGGCGCCCAGCTCCAGCTGTGGGACTGCTCCGGCCAGTCCAACCAGAAGTGGACCCGCGCCTGACCCTCCGCACGAACGCGAAACGCCGGCAGCCTTGGGGCTGCCGGCGTTTTCACTGCAAATCCTGCAACTTCTTGCCTCGACATCGACGTATATCTATCGTCCCGAGGTAAGCGCTTTCCTATCGTGGGAGGTGGCGCGACGACGCACTGTCGACTAGGGAAGTGAGACACGGATGAAACGATCAGTCGCGCTCCGGTGGACGGCCGTGGGCGCCACCGGCATCACGGCCGCAGCGGTCATGCTCACGCTGGCGGCGTCCCCGGCCGCGGCCGCCGACAACCTGAGCATCGGTGCCGGCGCGGACGGCTCCAGCAAGGCCGACGGCACCAGCTACGGCAACGTCAAGGACGGCAACACCGGCACCTACTGGTCGCCGACCGGCTCGACCGGCTACGTCTCGGTCAAGTGGGGCAGCGCCACGACGGTGTCCTCGGTCGTCATCAGGCAGGCCTCCGGCGGCGGCTCGATCAACGCCTGGCGCCTGCTCAACGCCGACAACGGCGCCGTCCTGACCAGCGGCAGCGGCAGCCCGAGCACCGTCTCGTTCTCCTCGACGTCGCTGAAGAAGATCACTCTCGACATCACCAGCGCGTCCGCCGCACCGCGCATCGCCGAGTTCGAGACGTACGGCAGCGGCGGCGGCACCACCCCGCCGACCACGCCGCCCACCACGCCGCCCACCACGCCGCCCACCAGTCCGCCGCCGACCTCGAATCCCGGCACGCCGACCGGCTCCTGGCCGTCCTCGACCGGCTCGGTCAGCATCTCCGGCACGGTCACCGTCTCCGGCACCTTCGACGGCGGCATGAGGACGTACTGCTGCATCGGTGACGGCTCGCAGAGCGAGTCCCAGGACCCGATGTTCAAGATCGCGAACGGCGGCACCCTGCAGAACGTCATCATCGGCTCCCCCGCCGGCGACGGCGTGCACTGCGAGGGCACCTGCACCATCCGCAACGTGTGGTGGAACGACATCGGCGAGGACGCCGCCACCTTCAAGGGGACCGGCGGCGGCACCAGCTACGTCATCGGCGGCGGCGCGCGCTCCGGCAGCGACAAGACGTTCCAGCACAACGGCAACGGCACCGTCAACATCTCCGGCTTCTACCTGAGCGGTTCCGGCAAGCTCTATCGCGCCTGCGGCAACTGCTCCAGCTCGTACCAGCGGCACGTCCGCATCGACAACGTGCTGCTGAACGACATCGACATGGTCGCCGGCATCAACAGCAACTGGGGCGACACCGCCACCATCACCCGCGTGACCCTGCGCAACAGCTCCAGCGCCACGGTGTGCGGCAAGTACCAGGGCGTCGCCAAGGGCAGCGAGCCCAAATACCTCGGCGAGGGCTGGAACGACGCCAACTGCAAGGTCAACCGCAGCGACATCACGTACGGGTAGAAGGACTCTGTCCGCAATGGACCGGGCTGCATAGGGTGAGCGCACGTTCTCCTGGCAAAGGGGTGATCATCGTGCGTGCGGTTCCCGGAATCCTTGCCCTGTCCCTGGCATTTGTCCTGGTCCAAGCCGGTCCCGCCGATGCCACGCCGGCGGGACCGGGCGGGCGCATCCTCGTGCTCGACGACAGCGCCGGCGGCCACGGCGTCGTCAGCGTCCGTGCGCGGGGCGGCGACGTGCGAAGCCTGGGCCTTCACCTGCCGGCCTACGCCTATCCTGACTATTCGCCCGACGGGCGGCGGGTCACCTACGCCGACTCGTGGAGCGTCTACACCGTCAAGGCCGACGGCACCGACCGGCAGTGGGTCCTCGACGGCCCATACGTGCCCGCCCACCCCCGGTGGTCACCCGACGGCACAGAGGTCGGCTTCGAGGCGGTCGACATCTGGGCCGGCGCGGTCGCCGCGCCCGCCGGGCGGCAGGTCTACACGGTGACGGGGAGGGGATCGCTCACGTTCGACTGGTCGCCCGACGGGCGGCAGATCGCGGTCGTGCAGGTGTGGGAGGTCGGCGACCCGTGGGACCCGATCAACGCGCGAGACATCTGGATCGCCCGGTCCGACGGCTCGATGATCGCCCGGCGGCTGACGGACCGCGCGGAGACCTGGGACCCGTACCGGATCGCCTGGAGCCCGAACGGGCGCACCCTGGCCGTGGAAGCGCTCGGCGACCTGTGGTCGATCGACGTGCGCACCGGCGCGATGACCAACCTGACGGCGACCGCCGACGTCATCGAGTCGAGCCCGATCTGGTCGCCGGACGGCCGCCTGCTCGCCTTCGGCCGCCAGGCGGCGGGCGCCACCACGCCGCAGGTCTGGTTGCGCCCGGCGCAGTCGCGCGGCGACACCGGACGGGGCGTGGGGATCACCGGCATACCGACCAGCTGGCACCGGGGGTTCTAGCGACAAAGGCCGTTGGCAATACGCTGGTGGGGTGACGACTCCGGAAGACCTGCGTGACCTCGACGCCGTGGCCAGTCTCGCCGATCCGGTGCGGCGGCGGGCGTACGAGGTGGTCGCCGCCGGCGCCGGCCCGGTGGGACGGGACGAGGTGGCCCAGGCGCTCGGGGCGGGCCGCACGCTCGCCGCGTTCCACCTGGACAAGCTCGTGGCGGCGGGGCTGCTCGAGGTGTCGTACGCCCGGCGGTCGGGGCGGTCCGGGCCCGGCGCCGGGCGTCCCACCAAGCTCTATCAGGTCGCCGCGGCGGAGCACGCTGTCAGTGTGCCGCCGCGGGCCTATCGCGCCGCCGCCGAGCTGCTCGCGGAGGCGCTGGAGCAGGCCGGGGCCGAGCAGACGCTGTACGAGGTCGCCCGGCGGCACGGCTCCGGCGGGCCCGCGTGCTCGGACATCACCGAGATGCTGACCGCGCAGGGCTACGCGCCGGAGCCCGACGGCGCGGAGCGGATCGTGCTGCGCAACTGCCCGTTCCACCGGCTGGCCGAGCAGTTCCCGCCGCTGATCTGCGGCATGAACCTTGCGGTGATCGACGGCCTGCTGACCGGTTCCGGCCTGGACGGCGAGTGGACGGCCCGGATGGACGCCGCGCCCGGCCGGTGCTGCGTCACGCTCTCTAAAAAGTAATTGCGTTGACTTTAGAGGCCGGAGCTGGTGGGCTGGGCACCATGGACGCCTTCCACCTGGCTCAGATCAACACCGCCCGGCTCCGCGCCCCGCTCACCGACCCGTCGATGGCCGACTTCGTCGAGGGCCTCACCCGCATGAACGAGCTCGCCGACCGCTCACCCGGCTTCGTCTGGCGCCTCGAGGGCGACAACGGCGACGGTACGATCGCCCGCCCGGCCGACCCGCTGCGCATCTACACACTCTCGGTCTGGGAGACCCCGGAACACCTTCGGGCGTACGCCTACCAGTCCGAACACCTCGACTACCTGCGCCGCCGCCGCGAGTGGTTCCACCCCAACGGCAGCGAGGCCGCCCTGGTGCTGTGGTGGGTCCCGGCCGGCACGACGCCCACCCTGCGCCAGGGCATCTCCCGCCTCGACCGGCTCCGGGCCGGCGGCCCCACCCCGGAGGGGTTCACCTTCCGCCAGATGTTCCCCGCTCCCGCGGTTCGCCGAGCGCCCAGCCCTGAACGGCTCGCCCGCGAGGAGGGCACGGCGCCCGAGCCCAGCCCGCTCTGAACCGCCCACCGAAACCGGCACCGAACCACTCGCGCCGAGAAGACGCCGCGCCGAAACCGGCACCCGAATCACCCACGCCGAACACAGTCCACGCCGGAAACGGCACCCAACCCACCCACGCCGAACACACGCCGCGCCCGAAACGGCACCCAAACCACCCACGCCGCGCCGGAAACGGCACCCAAACCACCCACGCCGCGCCGGAAACGGCACCCAAACCAAACACGCCGAACACACGCCCGGCCGGAAACGGCACCGACTTACCCGCACCGAGAGGATGCCGCGCCGGCGCTGACACCCGCGTCCAGCCGCCTTCGAGAAGGCACGCCCCGGTCTCGCCGTTTGCCCGGCGATCAACCGGGTAGGTGGGCCTTTGATCATCTTGGCGAAGGAGGCCCCGGTGCAGCGCATCCCGTCCGACCCCGACAAGTACCCGCCCCTGGACCCCGGCGCGCCGATCCCCGACGACCCCGGCGAGCTGACCCCGGACAACCCGGACCCGCTGCCCCCGCCACCCGCCGAGCCGTCCCCCGCCCAGCCCGTGCCCGCCGAGCCCGAGCCGGCCACGCCCGGCGGCGTCCCCGAGCCCGCCTGACTCCCGTCGCCGCGCATAGCCCGGCCGCCTACGGCTTGCGGGCCACCGCGCCGTACACGGAGACCTGCTCGTCCGACGGGGACGGCTCCTCGGTGGGCTCGCCCAGCTCGGGCCGCCACTGCGAGACGATCTGCAGGCCCGGGTCGACCATCTCCAGGCCGGTGAAGAAGCGCGCGATCTCGGGCTTGGAGCGGACCCGCATGGTGACGCCCTGCCGGCGGTAGACCTCCGCCACCTGCGCCCACGCCTCCGGGCGGAAGTCGCCGGTCAGGTGCGACAGCGCCAGGTAGCTGCCCGGCGGGAGCGCCGCCAGGAGCCGTCGCACGATCTCGTCCGGGCCGTCGTCGTCGCCGATGAAGTGCAGGATCGCGATGAGCAGCAGGCCGACCGGGCGGCCGAGGTCGAGGGTGCCGCGCAGCGCCGCCGAGCCGAGGATCGAGTCGACGTCGCGCAGGTCGGCGTCGAGGTAGTCGGTGCGGCCGCGCGGGTCGCTGGTCAGCAGCGCACGGGCGTGTGCCAGCACGATCGGGTCGTTGTCCACGTAGACGATCCGCGACCGCGGCTCGATGCCCTGGGCGACGTGGTGCACGTTCGGGGCGCTCGGGATGCCCGTACCGATGTCGAGGAACTGGTCTATGCCCCGCTCGGCCAGGAACCGGACCGCCCGGCGCAGGAACAGCCTGTTCTGCCGGGGCGGGATCCGGCTGTCCGGGTTGGCCTCCAGGCCCCGGTGCGCTGCCTCCCGATCGGCCGCGAAGTTGTCCTTGCCGCCGAGCAGATAGTCGTAGACCCGCGCCGGATGCGGGCGGTCGGTGTGCAGCTCGTCGTGCTCGGCCATGTCGTGACATCCCCCCGCGACCTTCGAAAGCGGCCCCGATCATCGCAGGGTCGCCCGGCACGGGCAACGACGATCGCTGATGTCAGTGCCGCGGGGAGACGCTGTGGCCGGGGGCGATGGACGCCTGCACGACCAGGGCCGCGGCGCCGATGGCCGCCGCGTTGCGGGGCTGGGCGGACAGCTCGACCTGGACCTCGTGGCGGCCGCGGGCGTGCGCGGTGCGGGCCAGGTGAGCGCGCAGCCGGCGGGCGTAGATCGAGCCGGCCACGGCCACTCCCGGGCCGGTCAGGACGATGCGGCTCAGGTCGAGCAGGTTGACCATGGACGTCACGGCCACGCTGAGGTACGAGGCCGCCTCCTCGATCACCGCGAACGCGTCCTCGTCGCCGCTGACCGCCGCCCGGGCGATGGTGTCGTACGCGGCGGAGACGCTGCCGTCCAGGCGCAGGCGAGCCGCCAGGCCGGGGTGCGCGCGGGCCGCGTCGACGGCGGCGGTCATCGAGGCGTACCGCTCCACGCAGCCCTGGTTGCCGCACGGGCACGGCCGTCCGTCGTACTGGATCGACAGGTGTCCCAGCTCGCCCGCGTCGAAGCTCGCGCCGCGGAACAGCGCGCCACCGAAGACCATGCCGGCACCTATCCCGGTGGAGAGATAGACGCAGCCGAACGACTGGTCGCGCGAGACGCGGCGGCTCCAGAACTCGCCCAGGGCGGCGGCGGCCGCGTCGTTCTCGACCAGGACGGGGATACCGAGCCGGCCGCGGAGCTTGTCGCCGATCGCCTCCCCGTCGCCGAAGGCGCCCGGGCGGCCCGGGCGGGCGGTCGGCGCCACCACGGCGAGGCCCTCCACCCGGTGGCGCGGCAGGTCGAGGCCGGCGGTGAAGTCGTCGAAGCGGGCGGCGAGCTGGTCCGTCAGGCCGGTGGCGGCGAGCGGGACGACCTCGCGGCCGACCACCCCGCCGGTGAGGTCGATGGCCACGCAGGTCACCGCGTCGGGCCCGAGCTCGAAGCCGATGCCGAAGTGGTCGGCGGGGTTGATGGCGAGCAGCGTGCGCGGCTTGCCGCGGACCGAGCCGACCGAGCCGGTCTCGTGGATGATGCCGTCGGCGATCAGGTCGCGCACGATGTTGGAGATCGACGGCTGCGTCAGGCCGGTCTTCTCGGCCAGCTCCACGCGGCTGATCGTCTCGGCCGAGCGGATCACGTCCACGATCAGGGCACGGCTGCCCGGGCCGCCCGCGGGCGCTTCTCGACGTGCCATGGCGGTACCGTATCTCGTGATGAACGGGAACCGGAGGAGCTGGTGACGCAGCCGCCGCGGCGGGTCGGCCTGGTGCTCACGCGCGCGTCGCGGGTCCTCGGCGAGGAACCCTACTACCACGAGTTCATCGAGGGGCTGGAGCGCGTGCTGACCCCGGCCGGGGTCTCGGTGCTCGTCAAGGTCGTCACCGACCGGCCGGCCGAGAGCGAGACGTACGAGCGCTGGGCCGCCGAGGACCGCGTCGACGGTGTCGTGCTCGTGGACCTGGCCCCGGACGACGATCGGGTCGGCCTGGTCAACCGGCTGCACCTGCCCGCGGTCGTGCTGGGCGCGCCGTCGACCGCCTCCGGCCTGCCCACGGTCTGGACCGACGACGCCGGGTTCGCCCGCGAGGTGATCCGGTTCCTGGCCGAGCGCGGTCACCAGGTCATCGGCCACATCAGCGGGCCGATGACCTTCGCGCACACCCAGCTGCGCCGCGGCGGCGCTCAGGCGGAGGCCCGGGCCCGCGGCGTACGGCTGGTGCCGGCCGTCGGCGACTACTCGTACGAGTCCGGCCGAGCGGCGGCGGGCGAGCTGATCGCGACGGGCGCCGGCCCGACCGCGATCGTCTGCGACAACGACGTGATGGCGCTCGCCGCGCTCGACGCCCTGGCCGAGCGCGGCCTGACCGTGCCGGGCGACATCTCGGTGGTCGCCTGGGACGACTCGGCCCAGTGCCAGCTGGCGGTGCCCGCCCTCTCCGCGATGAGCCACGACGTGAGCCGCATCGGCGAGCTCGCCGCGAGCGCCCTGCTCGACGCGATGGCCGGCGCGGCGCCCGCCGTCTACGAGGCTCCGGCGGCCCACATCGTGGCGCGCGACAGCACCCGGTGACGGGGTCCTAGGTGTAGTGACCAAGACCGTTGTTGACGCGGGTGATGGGTGGTTGGCCTGCGAGCGCGGTGTGGGCTCGATGGTAGTTGTAGGTGTGTAGCCAGCCGGGTAGTGCGTCGGCGCGGTCCTGTCCGCTGGTGAAGGGCCGGGAGTAGATTCCATTCGTCGGCCATGGTGTGGTTGAAACGTTCGGCTTGCCGTTTGTTTGAGGGCGGTAGCGGCGGGTGTCGCGGGCTTGGGCGCCCAGGTCGGTCAGGGCTTGGTGCCAGGCGTGGGCCGCGGCGGTAGGTCAGGGCGTTGTCGGTCATGACGCGTTCGATGACCGGGATGCCGTGTCGGGCGACGTGTTCGGCGGTTCGGCGCAGGAAAGCGGCGCAGGTGCCGGTCTTCTCGTCGGGGTGCATTTCGGCGTAGGCCAGCCGGGTGTGGTCGTCGATGGCGGCGTGCACGTATTCGTAGCCGACCCGGGTGCCGACCCGGGCTTCTTGTAGCCGGTCGCGCGAGAACAGCCGAGTTCGCCGACCACATGCGCAACCGGGCGGCCGTCGTGATGACACGCTGGGTCAACAGGCGTCGGCCATGCAAAGTCAGCTGGGCGTTACGGTGGGCCATGAAGACCTCCGGTCTCGGTGAAAGCGTCGCAACTTCCACCTCGCCGGAGGTCTTCTCACTTCTCAAGCAGCCACGCCGCCCTGTCAACAACCCTCATGGTCACTACACCTAGGCGTTCGGGTATGCCTTCACAGCGTGGGCGTGGCCGGCGACGTGCTGCTCACGGTTGCTTGTCGACCACTTCCGTTCGCTCACCGTGCAGGGTACGGAGCGCGTCGAGTGCAATCGCGGTGAGAACGGCGCGCCCGACGCCGGCGCGGCCCAGCAGTTCCATTCCCCGGCTGACGGCGACGAAGTACATAGCGAGCGATTGCACGTTCGCGTCCTCGGCGATCTCCCCGCTCTCGCGCGCATGTTCCAGGCATTGGGCATACACCCCGGCGAGCTGTTCGATCCCGGCCTTCGTGGCAGTCGACAGCGGATCCTGCTCGCCGGTCGATTCGACCAGCGCACGGGTGGTCAGCGAGACCCGGCGATCGCTGCTGCTGAACTCGATCGCCATGAGCAGCATGTGACCCCGGATGCGTTCGAGTGGCGAGGCGTCGTCGTGGGCGAGCGCTTCCGATACGGCCCGCGTCGCCTCCTGCCGATCCTCGGAGAGCGCCCGGAGGAACAATTCCCGCTTCCCGCCGAACGCGTTGTAGAGGCTCTGCTTGCCCAGACCGGTCGCGCGTACGAGATCGTCCAGCGTCGCCGCGGCCAGCCCGTGCACGGCGAACACCTCGCCGGCGCTGGTGACGACGTCGCTCTCGACGAACTTGCGGGGCCGGGCCACGTGAGCAAGCATACGTTATGGACCACATGGTCAAAAACTTGCTACGTTGATGAAATCGACAGCGGGGCAGTAAGGAGAAGCAGGCGTGAGAAGTAACGAAGAGATTGTTCGCGAGGCGTACCGGCTGGCAGAAGGAGACGTCCTCGACGGAGACGCATTCCGCGCCCTGTTCGCCGAGGACGGCACGTTCAACGACATGCCCAATGCGCTGACCTTCCGCGGAGACCAGATCCCCCTGGCATTGCAGGGCTTCGCCGGCGTTTTCCCCGACGTGCACCGCGAACTGCTCGACGTCCATGCGCTCGGCGATGTCGTCGCCGTCGAACTCCGCATTCAGGGAACGCATCTCGGTGCCTTCCCGACCCCGATCGGTGAGATCCTGCCGACCCGAAACCGGATCGACGTGCCGACGGCGGACCTTTGGTACCTGCGCGCCGGCAAAGTCGAACGGTTCAACTGCTACAACTCGGCGAACGTGCTGCTCGCCCAGATCGGGGCCGCCCCCGACTTCAAGTCGGCCATCGAAGCCGCCGCCGGCCCTCGTCCCAGCGGAACGAGACTGCTTTGACGGCGAGGCCGCGGCGAAGACGCGCCTGAGCCTCATCGCAGAACCTCCGAGAGGGAGGTGAGCACCCAGGGCGCCTTGACGGCGCCGGGGTCCAGCTCGATCGGCGCGCGGACGCGGAACACGGCCGACTCGCCGGGCAGGAGGGTCACGAAACCGCTGTCGACGGTGGCCGACGGGTGGATGCGGTCGGCCTGCAGCAGCACGTCGCGGGCGAGGCCCACCGCCCGCACGTGGACGTCGAGGCCACCCGGCACGGTCGCGACCTCGGCGGTGAGGCCCGGGTCGTCGTGGGTGAAGTCGCGGTCCTCCACCGCGAACCACAGCGCGCGCACGTCGTCGATCCGGACGGCCAGCAGCTCGGCGGCCGGGTCCCCGAACTCGGACACGCCGGCCGGCACCGGGACGGTGGTCACCGACCGCGGCGCCACGGTGATCTGCCGGGTGGTGGTGGCGAGGACCGTGCCGCCGGTGTCCTGGCGCTCCAGCAGCAGGGTGCCGCTCCACTCGGCGGGGTGGTCGTTGAGGACGGCCACGACCAGGCCGCCGTCGCGCGGCTGGACGGTGAGCGCGCGCTCGGCGTACAGCTGCTTCATGGCGTGGTAAAGGGGTTTGTGCCGGCCGGCGCCGTCGATCGCCGACCACGAGGTGACCGGCCACAGGTCGTTGAGCTGCCACAGGATCGTGCCGCCGGTGTGCGGCCAGTGCGAGCGCCAATGCTCGACGCCGGTGGTGACCGCCCGTACCTGATTGAGCTGGGTTAGGTAGTGCCAAGCCTCGGTGCTGGTGGGCTCGGGAAAGTGCGGGGCCAGGCCGCGGGCCAGCTTGCCGTTGCCGTCCTCGGCCTTCTGGTGGTGCAGCACGCCGGGCGAGTCCGGCAGCAGCGGGTCGTCGGAGACCGCTTCGCGCAGCGTCGTCCACGCCGGCGGGGCCTGCCAGCCGAACTCGGCCACGAACCGCGGCGCCGAGTCGCGGTAGTGCGGGTAGTCCTCGCGGTTCCACACCTCCCAGGAGTGGAAGGTGCCGAAGGCCGGGTCGTTCGGCAGGTGATCCCACGAGCCGGACCACGGGCTGCCCGCCTGGTACGGCCGGGTCGGGTCCAGCTCGGCGACGATGGCCGGCAGCGTCTCGAGGTAGTACTTCTCGCCCCAGCTCACGTCGCCGGACGGCTCGTGCAGCCACAGGTTCTCGTTGTTGCCACTCCAGGTGATCAGGCTGGGGTGCGGCGCCAGGCGGGTCACGTTCTCCCGCGCCTCGGCCACCACCTCGGAGAAGAGCGGCTCCTCCTCGGGATAGTCGGCGCAGGCGAACAGGAAGTCCTGCCACACCATCAGGCCGAGTTCGTCGCAGACCTCGTAGAAGTCGCGGCTCTCGTAGAGGCCGCCGCCCCAGACGCGGATCAGGTTGAGGCCGGCGCCGGCCGCCTCGCGCAGCCGGCGCTCGTACCGCTCGCGGGTCATCCGGGCCGGGAAGATGTCGTCCGGGATCCAGTTGACGCCCTTGATCTGCACCGGCGACCCGTTGACGTGAAAGACGAATCCCTCGCCGGTACGGTCGACAGCGGCCGTCCGGAAGCCGGTGCGGCGCTGCCACCGGTCGAGCACGTCGTCGCCGTCGAGCAGCTCGACGGTCAGCTCGTGGAGCGCCGGCTCGCCGTAACCGCGCGGGTTCCACGGCTTTACCCAGCCGGCCTCGACGGCTTTCCGGGCGGAGGTGACGCCGCCCGGCAGATCGAGCGTGGCGATCTCGCGTTCGTCGAGCAGCACCCGGGCACGCAGGTCACGCTCGCGGGTGCGCTCGACGTCGACGGTCAGGTCGAGCCGGCCGGCGCCGTCGTAGGTAGCGAGGGGACGGACGGCGGCGATGCGGGCCGTGCTCCAGCCCTCCAGCCGCACCGGGCGCCAGATGCCGGCGGTGACCAGCGTCGGGCCCCAGTCCCAGCCGAACGAGCAGGCCATCTTGCGGATGAAGTTGAACGGCTCGGGGTAGGCGTTGGCCCGCGGGCCGAGCAGATCCCGTACGCGTTCCGCCTCGGTGTACGCCGACGCGAAACGCACGACCAGCTCGCCCGCGGGCTTCGCCGTGACGTCGTACCGATAGGTGCGGTGCATGTTGCGGGACGAGCCGAGGGCGACGCCGCCCAGCTCGGCCGACGCCACCGTGTCGAGACCCTCGAAGACCAGGTCGATGCGCTCGTGCGCGGGCCCGTCCCAGGCGATGTCCCGGCTGTAGCGCCAATCGGTGCGCCCGATCCAGGCGACCGCCTTCTCGTTGTCGTCGAGGAACGGGTCCGGGATCAGACCGCCGTTCAGCAGATCGACGTGGACACATCCGGGAACGGAGGCCGGGAGCGGATCCACCGCGTCGGCCCGCAGTTCCCACGTACCGCCGAGGTCCTGTGCGTGCAGCATGCGCACGTCCTTTCTCTTATTTGGTCGCTCCGGCGGTGACGCCGTTGTAGATGAAGCGCTGCAACACCAGGAAGACCACGACGGTCGGAATGATCACGATCATCGTGCAGGCCGCGATCGTCTCCCATTGCGCGCCGTACGGCCCCTTGAAGCGGAACAGCGCCGTCGAGATGACATTCAGGCCGGGTGAGCGCAGGTAGAGGAACGGGATGTAGAACTCGTTGTAGATCGCGATGCCCTTGATGATCACGACGGTCGCGATGGCCGGTTTCATCAACGGCAGGATCACCCTGCGGTAGACGGTGAACCGGGACGCCCCGTCGAGCACGGCGGCCTCGTCGAGGCTCCTCGGAATGGACTGGATGAACTGGATGAAGATGTAGATGGACACGATGTCGGTGCCCAGGAAGAGCACGACGGCCGAGCCGAGCGTGTCCACCAGGCCCATCGACTTGACGATCTGATAGGTCGCCACCTGGGTGGTGACTCCGGGCACCAGCGCCGCGACCAGGAAGAGCCCCAGCACGAGACGCTTGAACGGAAACGAGAAACGGCTGATGGCGTACGCGGCCAGCGTGCCAACGGCGATCGTGCCGGCCAGCGACACCACCAGGATGATCGTGGTGTTCACGAAGCCGCGCAGCATGTGCCCGTGTGACCAGGCCGTGGCGAAGTTGGCGAAGTTCAGCCAGTTCCGCGGCGGGGTCAGCGGCCCGGTGCTCGCATATTCGGCATGCGTCTTGAACGAGGCGAACAGCACCACCACGAGCGGAACGAGCACCACGAACGAGGCGAGCACGAGGGACGCGTACTTCCCGATCCGGGGGATCACGAGAGGGTCACCTCCTCGTCCGGCACCAGGCGGCGCTGGATCCACGTGACCAGCAGGACGATCAGCAGCAGCACCACCGCCATCGCCGAGGCGAGCCCGATCTTCCGGAATCCGAAGGCGGTCTGGTACGCCTGGATGACGAACGTCGTGGTGCCGTTGGCGCCGCCGGTCATGATGAACGGGATCTCGAAGGCCGACAGGCTGCCGGAGATCGCCAGGATGAAGGACAGGCTGATGATGCGTTTGATGCCGGGCACGATGATGTGCCGGACCTGGTGCCACCGGTTCGCGCCGTCGATCTCGGCGGCCTCGTAGATCTCGCCCGGGATGGACTGGATCGCGCCGAGGAACAGCACGAAGGTGAGCCCGGTGAAGCGCCAGACCGACGTACCGGCCAGGGAGAAGTTGGCGACGTCCGGGTCACCCAGCCACAGCGGGGTGTGGCCGCCGAGAAGCGTGTCGAGCGTGCCGCCCGGCTGGAAGAAATAGAGGAAGACGAAGCCGACGGCGACGCCGTTGAGGAGGTACGGGAAGAACAGGATGCCCTTGAACAGATTGCGGAACCGGGTGCTGAACGACAGGATCACCGCGAAATACAGGGCGATCGCGATCTGCGCGAACGACGCCGCGAAGTAGTAGAGGCTGATCAGGAAGACCCGCCAGTACTGCTCGTCGGTGAAGACCCGGACGTAGTTGCCCAGACCGACGGGCTCCATCGCCGGCTTCAGCCCGTCCCAGCTGTGGAAGCTGTACCAGATCATGTTGCCGACCGGCACGTACGTGAAGGTGATCAGCAGGATCAGCGCGGGAGCGAGGTACAGCCAGGGGCTGCGCCTTCGGGTCACTTCATGACCTTCGACCGGGCGGCGCCCCAGCGCTTGTTCAGGTCGGCGAAGTACGAGTCCTTGTCGCCCTTCGCGGCGCCGCGCGCGATGTCGACGAGCTTCTGCCGGTAGATGTTGCCGGCCAGGTCGATCTCGGACTCCTTGATGATCTCGTCCTCCTTGCCGCTGTTCGTGGTCGCCGCCGGGAGGCTGAGCAGCTCCACGCCGGCGTTCTCGAAGTCCTGGATCACCTTCGGCATCGGCTGGCTGAGCGCGGTCGGGATCGCCTGCTGCCCGGCCGCGAACCCGGACTCGTTGACGAACCAGTCGAGGAAGGCCTTCGCGGTCGCCTTGTTCCCGGAGCTCTTGCTGACCGCCGCGGAGTAGTCGCCGGTGATCTGGGCGTGGAACTTGCCGTCCTTCTGGTACGGGAACGGCCAGAGCGCGATGTCGTCCGGGCTGACGTTCGCCGTCTTCGCCGCGGCCTGCATCTGCGGCACCGCCCACGAGCCGAGCAGCATCGCCGCCGTCTTGCCGGTGGCCAGCATCGGCTTGGAGCTCTCCCAGTTGGTCGTCAGCGGGTCCTTCTCGCTGAGGCCGTTGTGGACGATGTCGTAGAGCAAGCCGTCGGTGAGGTACTGGATCTTGCCGGGCTGCCACGGCGACGCGTCCTCGGGGAACCTGTCGTTGATGTCCGGCTGGTTCAGGATGCCGCGCTGGTTGTTGAACTCGCTGAGCGGCCAGCCGTCCTTGTAGTTCGTGTAGTACGGGATCGCGCCGGTCCTCTGCTTGATCGCCTGGAGGCCGGCGAGGAACTCCTCCGGCGTCTTCGGCGGCGCGGTGATCCCGGCGTCCGCCCAGACCTTCTTGTTGACCACGAGGCCCTTGGCGATGCCGCCCAGGGACAGGCCATAGACCTGACCCTCGTACGCCTTCTCGTCGGTGAAGCGGTACTTCTTCGCGAGCTCGTCCACGGTGCCCAGCGGCTCGAAGAACTGGCCGAGCTCGGGACGGGCGACGCTGTTGGGGATCAGCAGCACGTCGCCGTAGTCGCCGCCGCTGAGTTGCGTGGTGACGTCGCCCTCGTAGTTCGTGACGGCCTGGAACTGGACGGTGGTGCCGGGGTGCTCGGCGCTGAACTTCTTCGCGTACTCCGCCAGCGTGGTGTCCACCAGGTCGGTGCGGTTGGTGAGAACGGTGATGGAGCCCTTGACGTCGCCGGAGAAGTCGCCGGCCGCGCCGGTGTCGTCGTCGCCGGCCCCGCCGGTGCAGCCGGCCACCAGGGCGAGCGTGGCGGCGGCGCCGATACCGAGGAAGTGCCGTCTATCGATCATGTTGAGGTCCGTCCGCTGAGAATGGATCCCGGCGGCCTTCGCCGCTCGGGAGCGCCCAGCATGGGGCGGCCGTTACCGCCATGTCAAGATTAGATTACTAATTAAATTTAAGTCTGGCCGTCGTTTGCCCAGATCACGGGGCTTCTCAGTTTTCTTAGTTTATTTATGTAAGTCTTGACGGCATCGAAGCAGAGCACTAGAAAGGGAGGACCGCCGATCCCCGATCCCCAGGAGGTCCTCCCCGTGAAAGTCCCCCGCATCCCCGCCGCCGCGCTGACGGCGGTGGTTGCCTCGGCCGCCTTGACCGGCCCGGCCCACGCCATACCCGCCGACACCTTCGCGCCGGCGCCGAAGACCACGGTGATCAACTACCTGAAGACGATCACCGGCAACCACATCGTCAGCGGCCAGCACAACAAGGAGCCCGCCACCTCGCCCGGCCAGTACACCCGGCAGGTGCACGACATCACCGGCCAGTGGCCCGGCCTCTGGGGCGGCGACATGATGTTCACCTCGGCCGACATCGCCAACCGGCAGAGCGTGATCAACCAAGCCAGGACCGAGTGGGCGAACGGATCGCTCGTCGCACTCACCTGGCACGCCTGCTCCCCCACGGTCGGCGCCACGTGCGACTTCGAGGGCGGCGTCAAGACCACGGTCAGCGACGCCCAGTTCCAGCAGATCGTCACCGGCGGCACCGCGCTCAGCAACACCTGGCGCAGCCGCATGGCCGCCGTCGTCCCGTACCTCCGGCAGCTCAAGGACGCCGGCATCCCGGTGCTGTGGCGCCCCTTCCACGAGATGAACGAGAGCTGGAACTGGTGGGGCCACCGGCCCGGCGCCAACGGCTCGCTGAAGCTCTTCCAGCAGATGCGCGACTACTTCACCAGCCAGGGCCTGGACAACCTCATCTGGGTGTGGAACGTGCAGGACAACCCCGCCGGCGGCTGGGCGAGCTACTACCCCGGCGCCGGCTACGCCGACGTCGTCAGCCTCGACGCCTGGTACAAGAGCTATCCGTCGGCCGCCGACTACGCGCAGATCCAGTCGATCGCCGGCACGAAGCCCATCGCGATCGCCGAGATGGGCAAGGTGCCCACCGCGGCGCTGCTCGACAGCCAGCCCAAGTGGACGTACTTCATGATCTGGTCGGAGCAACTGCGCGGCAACAACACCAACGCCGAGATCCAGAACGCGTACTTCCTGCCCCGAGTCCACAACCAGGGCGAGATCAAGTTCTAGCGCGCGTCACTGGCGGCGAGTCCGCCGGTACGCCCACTTCGACGCGGCCGGAGCCCGCCGTGCGCTGCGCTCCGGCCGCCGGCCCGCCTGGTCCGGCTCCGCCTTCGTGACCACTGCCTTCTCCCAGAAGCTACGCACCACGGGCACGACCTCGGAGACCGCCGGGATGCCCGGGCCCGGTTCCCGCACGCCGACGGTGAGCGCGGGCGCCGACCGTTCCAGCGAGCCGGCCATCCGGTCGATGTCGGTGATGATCGAGCCGGTGAGGACCAGCACGCCGGTGTCGTCGATCTCGGAGCGCACCTTGTGCAACGTCTGCTTTCGCGCCTCCCGCAGGCCGTCGAGCAGGTCCTCCAGGTCGTCGGCGTCCTCGGTGGGGTCGGCGTCCGGGTCGGTCTCGAGGCGGGCGTGCGCGGCGAACGCCTCGGAGGCGGCGGTGAGCAAAGGTCCGATGTCGTCCGGCACGCCCGGACAGTGCGGCGCCGCGGCGGCGTCGAACATCGACCGCGCCACCGAGTTGACCTGCTGCACGCCGTGCTCGAGCACGCGGAACGTGTGGTGCACCGGGGCCACCTCGGTGAGCGGGGTCGTCAGCGACCAGCGGGCCTGCCGGTCCAGGTCCTCCACCGCGTCGACCGCCTCGCCGAGGGTCTCGCCGAGCTCGCGCGACCGCGCCAGCCACTGGGCGGCCTGGTCCCGGCCGTACCCCCGGGCCGCACCGGTCCCGAGGTCACCGAGCAGGCGCGCGATCTCGGTGGACAGGTGCGCCAGCTTGTGGTGAGCCCGTTCCAGCGGCGTCATCCCACCGACGAGCGGCGACAGGATCATGCCGACCACGATGCCCAGCGCCGTCGCACCGACCCGCTCCCAGACAAACGTCTGGGTGACGGCGCTGCCGGCGACCAGCACGCCGAGCGAGGTCGCCGGCACGGCGACGGCGCCGTCACCGAGGCGCAACAGCCGGCCGACGATGAGCCCGCACCCGGCGATGGCCGCGATCGACACCGGGCTCGGGCCGAACACGCCCCAGACGCCCACCGCGAACCCGATGCCGGCGAGGCTGCCGACCAGGCGCTGGGAGCCCTCCCGCACCGAGGCGTGCGAGCTCAGGTGCACCGACAGGATCGCGGAGATGGACGCGGTGACCGCGCCGGTCAGGTGCAGCGTCTCGGCGAGCGCCCACGCGATGCCCGCGGCGATCGCCGCCACCAGGATGGACCGGGCGACGGCCGGATCGACCCGCTCGTACCACCGCGCCGCGACACGGCGCAGCCTCTCGGGAACATGCGGGCCCACCTCGGCGAGCACCGCCCGCCCGGCCGCCTCGACAACCGGCTTGACCTTGCGCCGCAGCACCGCCGTCGCCAGCGCGCAGAGCGCGAGGCTCACGGCAACGACCACGATCGGGTCAGCGGACTCGACGAGCGACTGGGGCAACGCTGCGGCTTCCTCTTCACGAGCGGTCGATCCGGTCGCAAAAAGTATCCTCAGCAGCGAAGTCAAATGTCCCGAATACGGGAATTGTGACAGCCGTCGCGGTCGTCACGCCAGGGCGCCGCCCACGCCGCACGGCGGCCGTCGCGGTCACTGCGCCGGGCGCCGCCCACGCCGCACGGCGGCCGTCGTGGTCACTGCGCCGGGCGCCGCCCACGCCGCACGACAGCGGCGATGAGAAGCGCCGTCCCGGCCACGTTCACGACGGTCAGCAGCAGCGTGCTCACCACCAGGCCGGGCGGCAGGTCGGCGACGCCGGGCAGGCCCCCACCCGCGGGCAGCCCGCCGAAACCGCTCCCCCACGTCTCCCACACCATCGGGGCAAGGTCGGCCACGACCAGCAGGGCGAAACCGGCAACCGCCGGACCCGCCGCCGGCCCCAGCCTTCGCCGCCGCAGCACCGAAGCGACCAGCCCGGCGACCAGAACGATCGAATATGCCGCGCCGAACATCATGCTCCGTCCTCAATCCCGGGCGGCCGCAGAAAGAGAGATCCGGCAAGGGCCGCGATGCCGCACACGGCCGCCACCCCCGTTGCCGTCCCGACCGTCGAGTTCCACCGCAGAAACGCCGGGATCCCGGCACCCTCCTCGGCCATCCGCCACGCGAACAGCAGCCACGCGACATCACCGACCGCGCCGACGGCCAGCAGCCCGATCCCGCACGCCGCCATCCACGCCACCCGCCCCAGATGCCCGCGGCGGCGTGCCACCCACCCGAGGCCGACCACCAGGACGCCTACCCAAACCAGCGTGTCCAGGACAACAAGCGCTTTCACCGAGACCTCACCACCACTCATCACGCGGGAAGTGCGTCGCCCTGACGCACTCGTCGTCGAACGTCAGGAGAAGCCGGTACCGGCCCAGCGCCGCCAGCCGGTCGAACAGCGCATGCGCGAACGGCTCCTCCGGTCCCGTCGTGTGAAATTCCAGGTCGAAGGGATGGGACCGGAACGGCTCGTCCGGCGAACGGTATTCCGTCAGCCAGGCGCGCTCATCCTCTGTGCCGCCGTAATACATCTCGTCGTCCGGCAGAAACTCGAGCGAGTACCCGAGCACGTCCTTCAGCACCTCGGCCACCTCGGACATCGACAGATCCTGATCCTGATCCACGGGTCCCAGCCTGATCGACTTGTCCAACGGCTTGCTCCCGGGTGAGCGCGCGGCCCAGGCGCTGGTGCGCCTGGGCCGCGAGGTGAACGTTCAGCGTGCAGTGTCGATCATGATAGATACGGCTGGGCGGACAGCGCGATCTGATTCCAGCCCGCCGTGTCCACCGGGTCGTTCGGGAACGCCTTGATGTCGGTGCCCGAGCCGTTCGCCGGGTCGGTGTCCTTGAAGCGCAGCAGGGCGCCCGCGCTGGTGCGGACGTAGTACTCGCCGTTGCCGGGCGACACCAGCGACTCGTACGTCCAGCCGGAGGCGGCCAGGACGTGCGCCGGGGACCACTGGCCCTCGCGGCTGATCGGGTAGCTGAGCAGCCGGCCGTCGGTGGTGCTGCCGAGCAGGTAGCCCAGCGTGGGCGCGGCCATGGTGTTCTGGCTGAAGCCCGTGCCGACCTGCACGTTGTCGGTGATGTCGGCCTGGACCGGCTTGGGCTTGCCGACCCGGTAGCGCCGCAGGGTGCTGCCGGCGATGCCGTACAGCGTGTCGTTGCCGTCGAAGCTGAGCAGGCGGTGCGTCCAGCCGTCGCCGATGTCGAGCGGCGTGCCGTACAGCAGCGGCTTGGTCGCGATGATGTCCACCCGGTAGAGGTTGCCGGCCGTGTCGGTGACCAGCAGGGTGTTGTAGTTCAGGGTCGCCAGGGTGCGCGGCGTGAACGGCAGCGTCTGCGCCGAGACGACGGTCGGCCCGTCCCGGTCGCCGGTCACCGAGTCGATAGCGGTGTAGGTGAGGCGCCGGTCGGCGGTGAGCCCGAAGATCGAGGTGTCCACCCGGCTCTGCGGGTTCGCGGCGAACGGCACCGCGGCGAGGATCGGCGTGGCCCAGCCCGCGGTGTCCACCGGATCGTTCGGGTAGGACACCAGGCCGGCGCCGTTCAGGTCGTTCGGCGTCGGGTCGGAGAACCGCGACAGACCACCCGAGGCCGTACGCCCGTAGTACAGCCCTCGGCCGGGCGAGACCACGGCGTTGAACCCGGCCCACACGGTGCTGGTGGTCAGCGTCGCGGACGTCCAGGTGCCCAGGCGCGGGATGCGGTAGGCGCGCACGGCGCCGGTGGTGGCCGAGCCGATCACGTAGTCGGGGCCGGTGGCGGCCAGGTTCTGGATCGACCCGAGCCCGTCCGCGATGACCAGGTTGTTGTTGATGATCTGCGCAGCGCCGGGCTTGGCCGACGTGACGGTGTAGCGGCGCATGAAGTCGCCGGCGATGCCGAAGAGCGTGCCGTCGCCGTCGTAGCTGAGCAGCCGGTGCGACCAGCCGCTGGTGAACACCGGCACCGGGGCGGCGAAGGTCAGCGCCGGGTTGTTGCCGGTGATGTCGATCCGGTAGAGCGCGGCCTGGTCGGAGGTGACCAGCAGCGTGTTCTGGTTGAGCGCGGCCATCGCCCGCGGCGTGAAGCCCAGCGTGGCGGTGGAGGTGACCGTCGTGAGCCGGT
The DNA here is from genome assembly GCF_016862115.1 of Paractinoplanes deccanensis. Taxonomy (GTDB): domain Bacteria; phylum Actinomycetota; class Actinomycetes; order Mycobacteriales; family Micromonosporaceae; genus Actinoplanes; species Actinoplanes deccanensis. The sequence continues at coordinate 41,512 of NZ_BOMI01000178.1, read as the reverse complement.
CACCGGAGGCCGAGTCGATGACCGAGAAGGTCAGCCGGCCGTCCGGCAGGGCGCCGTAGATCTGCACGTCCGCGACGGTGGTCTGACGGATCCAGCCGGCCAGCGCGTCGGCCCGGGTCTCCACCGCTGTCGCGTCGGTGCCGGTCGCGCCCAGGCATCCGCCGCCCGCGGAGGTGTGGTGCAGGCCCACGAGCTCCGGGCCGGTGGACGTCTCGCGCAGCGCCGGGCCGCCCGCGTCGCCCTTGCAGATCACGCCGTCGCCGGCCGGGCTGATCGCCACGGTGCCGGCCTGCACGTCGCCGACCGTGAAGTCGGCCGCGTGCAGCCGGTCCGGCACCCACGTCGTGCGGGTCCGGCCGTAGCCGGCCGCCCGCAGCGTCTCGCCGGCGACGGGTGCGGTGCCGGCGACCCGGACCGGCGTGATCCCGGTCGCCGGGGTGGCCAGCCGGGCCAGCACCACGTCCCGGTCGGGATGCGGCACCAGCCACACCACCGGGGCGACGTGCCCGCCCGAGCCGGCCAGGTCGGTGCGGCCCACGGTGACCGTGGTGTCGCGGGCCGGCGCGCCCAGCTGGATCGGCTCCGGGCCGAAGCAGCCGCGCGCGGTGATCACCCACTGCGGGGCGACCAGGGCGCCGCTGCACGCCTGGGCGTCCGGCTGCGTGCCGACCGTGACCTTGGCCGCGAACGCGTACGTGCCGTCCGGCACCTCGTCGCCGTCGACCGCCTGGGCCGAGCCGGCCGCCAGGACGGTCACGACGACGGCCGTCGTGGCCAGCGTCAAGCCACGTAAGAACCTCATGCGAATCTCCCCCGTGCTCATCGGCGGTGCACAGCGCCTTCACCTTCGGACACACCACTGTGGACATTCGGCTCGGTGGCGGGCCCTTCACGGAAGTGCCGGCCTGGAGATGCCACACGGAGGCCGAGGATCAGCGTGCAGATCACGCCTCGACGTGCACTCACCCTATACATTGATCTCGATCTCGGCTGCCCCGCTCGGACGGCCGGCCCGATCGTGGAGGAACCCCGTGACCTTCCTGTGGGACGAGGCCGAGGAAGCCCCGCCCAAGCCCCGCGTGACGCTGCGGAGCCGCCGCGGCCTGCTCCAGGCGGCCCTCAGCGGCGCCGGCTGGCTGCTCGTGATCCCGCTCCTCCGGTTCACCCAGCGGCCGCCGCTCCTCGGGTCGTGGCTGAGCCTGCCGCTCTGGGTGGCCGGGTTCCTGCTCGCCGCGGCGGTGTCGACCATCGCCATCGTGGTCGCCTGCGCGCGCCGGTCCTGGGGAGTCGCCCTGGCGAGCCTGCTCCTGGCCGCCATCGGCGTCGTCGCCGACACCCGGCTCAACTCGCAAGTCGACTACGTCGACTACCAGTACCGCGAACATCGCACCGAGCTGGCCGCGCTCGCCGGGGACTACCGCGCCGGCCGCCTGGACGGCAGGCTCACCCTGCCGCCCGGCCTGCGCTCGCTGTCCCCGTCCGGATACGCGTACGCCGCTCCCACCGCGCTCTTCATCCAGATGTGGCAGAACGCGCGAGCCGAGTCGGGCACCGGCCTCGCGTACTTCACCACCCCGCCCACCGCACGGACAACGATCAACACCGCCGACGGAGACACCGGCCACCCCCAGCGCAAGGTGGGTGACGGCTGGTGGTGGATCGCCTAGGTCATGATGTCCACCATGCGCACCTTGACGTACTACGTCGCCACGACCCTCGACGGGTTCATCGCGGGCCGCGACGGCGGAGACCCCTCCGGACCGGACGGGTTCTTCACCGTCACCCCGGACTATCTCGAGCACATGATCGCGGCCTACCCCGAGACCCTGCCGGTGCACGCGCGGCAGGCGCTCGGTGTCACCGCGCCGGGCACGCGCTTCGACACCGTGCTCGAGGGCCGGCGCTCGTACCAGGTCGGGCTGGACGCGGGGGTGACCAACGCGTACCCCCATCTGCGGCACCTGGTCTTCTCACGCACGCTCGGCCGTGGCGCGGACCCGTCCGTGGAGATCGTCGACGGTGACCCGGTGGCCACCGTCCGGCGGCTCAAGGAGGAGGACGGCAAGGGCATCTGGCTCGTCGGCGGTGCCGAGCTGGCCGGCGCCCTCTACCCGGAGATCGACGAGCTGATCCTCAAGGTCAACCCGGTCACGATCGGCGCGGGCATCCCGCTGTTCGGCACGAAGGCGCAGGCCGGCGTGCGCCGGTTCACGCTGACCGACAGCACCGTCCTGGCGCAGGGCACGGCGTTCCTCACGTACACGAGAAACGCCTGACGACACGCACGTGACGGCCGGCACCGGCGTCGCGGGCGGGGCCCGGCAACCGTCGTGGATCTCGCGGCACACACCGGGGGCCGCCGTCAGCGCGACGGCGGCTCGACCACCACGGCGAGCATGCGGGTGACCCGCGCGACCAGCGACTCGGGGTCGGCGTCGCGCAGCCCGGGGGTGCCGATGAGCCGCCGCATGAGCCAGGTGCCGGCGAGCAGCGCGAGCCCCAGCTCGGCGCGCTCCCCGGCCTGCGGGCCGGTCAGGGCCGCGGCGAACCGGGCGCCGACGTGCTTCTGGATGCCGGCCCGGATGATCTCGGCGGCTCGGGGGTTGGCCGCCGACTTGAGCATCAGCTCGAACGGGCCCAGATGGTCCGCCTGGGGACCGGTGCGCTCGACCAGGGCACGGGCCGTCTGCTCCGCCAGCGCGGCCGGATCCGCGGGCACCATGGTCGCCGGGGCGAACGACACGTCCACGACCTCGGTGAACAGGCCCTCCTTGGAGCCGAAGTAGCGGTTCACGAGCATCGCCGTCACGCCGGCCTCGGCAGCGATCTCCCGCACCCCCACGCCGTCGTAGCCGTGCCGGGTGAAGGCCACGACGGCCGAGTCGAGGATGGCCTGCCGGGTGGCGGCCGCGTTGCGGGGCCGGGGTGTGCTGCGCGTCATGACCGACAAGTCTACAGGTGATAACTTCGTCGCCGTAGTCTACGTCTGTAGACAAAGTGAGGGAGCCAACCATGGATCTACAGCTCACCGGCCGCCGCGCCCTGGTCACCGGATCGACCTCGGGCCTCGGGGAGGCCACCGCCCGGCTGCTCGCCGCCGAGGGCGCGTCCGTCGTCATCCACGGCCGCGACGCCGGCCGTGCCCGGGCGGTCGCCGACTCCATCGGCCCGAACGCGTCCGTCGCGATCGGTGACCTCGGCACGGACGCCGGCGCCGACGAGGTGGCCGCCGCCGCCGGCGACATCGACATCCTGGTCAACAACGCGGGCGCGTACGAGCACCTGCCGTGGGCCGCCGCGACCGCGGATATCTGGCAGCACACCTACAACATCAACGTCGTCTCCGGCGTACGGATGATCCAGCGTCTCGTGCCCGCCATGCGCGAGAAGGACTACGGCCGGGTCATCACGATCGGCGGCGGCCTGAGCATGCAGCCGTTCGACAACCACCCGCACTACAACGCCTCGCTCGCGGCCCGGCACAACCTCGCCGTCTCGCTCGCCCGCGACCTGGCCGGCACCAAAGTCACCTCGAACGTCGTGGCGCCCGGCGCGATCCTGGTCCCCGCCGTGCGCGACTTCCTGGTCAAGCTCTCCCCCGAGCGCGGCTGGGGCGACACCTGGGAAGAGATCGAATACAACTCGGTACGCGAGATCGTCCCGAACGACCGCGTCCGCTACGGCCGCCCCGAGGAGATCGCCGGCGCCGTCGCCTACCTGTGCGGCCCCTACGCCGAATACATCAGCGGCGCCACCATCCGCGTCGACGGCGGCACCGTGCGCGGCGCCTTCTGACCCGCCCCCAGCCGGCCCGCCCGGCCGTCGAGGCAGAAGCCGGGCGGGCCTCACCCCGGGAGGCCAGGCGCGCTCAGCCGGGCAGTCATTTCACGATGAGCTGCGCTGTGGGAGATTAGCCCGGCAGACCGCGCAGGACTTGAGCGACCAGGCTGGGGAAAGACAACATGACCGTTGTTGACGGACCGGAGATGCGGACCTTCCTCGACCTCTACCTCAAGGCCCTCGTCAGCGGGCAGGCCTGCGTTTTCGCCGGGGCCGGGCTTTCGGTTCCCGCCGGCTATGTGGACTGGCGGGCGCTGCTCAAACCGCTGGCCGAGGATGTCGGGCTCGATGTGGCCAAGGAGCACGACCTGATCCGGGTCAGTCAATACGCCATCAACAGTGCCGGTGGCCGCGCCCGGGTCAATCAGCGCATCATCGGCGAGTTCAGCCGGACGGCTCGCCGGGTGCCCAGTCATGACATTCTCGCCCGGCTGCCGATCGCCACGTACTGGACCACCAACTTCGACACCCTTCTCGAGGAGGCGCTGCGCGCGGCCGGGCGGCGCCCCGCCGTCGTGCACGCGCAGGAGCAGCTGACCAGCAGGGAAGACGACGCGGACGCGACGGTCTACAAGATGCACGGCGACAAGAGCCGCCCGGACCAGTGCGTGCTCAGCATGGACGATTTCGAGCAGTTCGCGGAGACGCGGGGGCAATTCCTCGAATTGTTGCGCGGTTCCATGGCCGAGCAGACGTTCCTCTTTCTCGGATACAGCCTGACCGACCCGAACATCGACCTGGTCCTCGCCCACCTGCGCAGCCGTTTCGGGCGCGACCGGCGCGAGCACTTCTGGCTCACCAAGCGCGTCACCCGGGAGGATCACGACTCCGACGAGGAGTTCCACTACGAGCGGGGGCGGGAGTCGCTGCGCATTCAGGACCTCAAGCGGTACGGGATCCAGACCGTGCTGATGGATTCCTACGCCGATCTGGAGACGATCCTGCGGCGGATCCAGTTGCTGTACCGCCGGCGCTTCGTCTTCATCTCCGGCGCCGCGCACGACTACGACCCGCTGGGCCAGGACAGCCTGGAGACCCTGTCGCGCAAGCTGGGCGAGAGGCTGATTCATGAGGGGTACGGACTGATCAGCGGCGGCGGGGTGAGCATCGGGACCGCCGCCGTGCTCGGTGCCGCCTCGCAGTCGGCCCGCACCACCGGAGCGGCCCGGTCCCGGCTCCGGGTCACCGCGTTCGACCAGAACATCGAGGACGCGGCCGTCCGCAACGCGGTCTACGAGCAGTACCGCAAGTCCATGCTCAGTGAGGCCGGGTTCGCCGTCTTCATCGCCGGCAACAAGCTTCAGGGCACGGAGACGCGACCCGCGGGAGGCATCCGCAACGAGTACGAGATCGGCCGCGATCTCGGCGTGCTGCCCATTCCCATCGGTGCCACCGGGCACATGGCCCGGACCCTGTGGGACAAAGTGCGTGATGACCCGATCGCGGTGTACGGCGACGACCGCGCCACCACCCTGCTGGATCGCCTGGCTCCGGGGCGGACCGACGTCGCGGACATGCTCGACGCCATCTTCGAGATCATCTACCGGTACGACGGCCGCCGGCGTTGACCAGCCCCGCGCTCTTCCTGTCCCACGCGCGAGCGGACGCCGATCTCGTGCCCGACGTCCGCCGGGCGGCGTATCGAACCGGCTTCCGGATGTCGATGGAACCGGGCACTCCGGGGACGGGAGACGCAACGGACGCCTTGGCCGGCCTGATCGGCGAGTGCGCCGTCTTCGCCGTGTTGCTGACCAGCCGGTCGGTCCACCGCCCGTGGGTGCGCTGGGAGCTCAGCCACGCCCTCCGGCTCGGCAAACGCATCGCTCCGATCGCCGGCGAGCAGGACCTCCTGCTGCCCCCGCCGTTCGACCGTCTCCCCCGCGTCACGCACCTGCCGCTTCGCCCGATGGGCACGCTGGCCACCCGGTTGGCGCGGCTTCACCCCGCTGCCGCGTACGGCGGAGGTGGCGGGCGTCACCCTTGCCCTCAAGCGCTTCAGGGCGCGAACACTCGGGTGTCATGACGAACGAGAACACCACTGTCCTGGTCACCGGCGCCACCGGCCATCTCGGCGGCCATTCCGTAGCGCGCCTGCTCGGCGAGGGTTACCGCGTCCGCGTGACGATCAGGCACCCGGACCAGGAGCGGGAGGTCGTCGCCCGGGTCCGCCGGGCCGGCGCCGAGCCGGACGGCCGCCTGCACTTCCTGATCGCGGAGCTGACCTCGGACGGCAACTGGGACAGGGCCGCCGCCGGCGTCCGCTACGTGTGGCATCACGCCTCGCCGTTCCCGTTCACGCCGCCGCGCGACGACGACGAGGTGATCGTGCCGGCCCGTGACGGCGCGCTGCGGGTGCTGGCCGCGGCGAGGGCGGCGGGCGTCGAGCGCGTCGTGATGACCTCGTCGTACGCCGCCGTCGGCTACACCGTCAAACCGGACAGCCGGTACGACGAGTCGGACTGGACGGACCCGGCCGGCGACATCCCCGCCTACATCCGGTCGAAGACGGTGGCGGAGCGCGCCGCCTGGGACTACGTCCACGACCACGGCGGACCGGAGCTGGCGGTGGTGAACCCGACCGGCATCTTCGGGCCGCTGCTCGGCGACCGGCTGTCCGCCTCGACCGGCCTGGTGAAGGCGTTCCTCGACGGGTCCATGCCGGTCGTGCCGCGCATGTACTTCGGGGTCGTGGACGTGCGCGACGTCGTGGACCTGCACCTGCGCGCGATGACCGGCCCGGGCGCCGCGGGACGGCGTTTCATCGGCGTCGGCGGCCCGGCGATCAGCTTCTTCGAGATGGGCCAGATCCTGGCCCGGCACCTGCCGGCCTTCGCCGCACGGGTGCCCGCCACCGAGCTGACCGACGAGCAGGTACGGGAGGCGGCCCGCACCGAGCCGACACTGCGTGAGGCGGCCGCGCTGCGCGGGCAGATCCCGGTGATCAGCAACGAACGGGCCCGCCGGGTGCTCGGCTGGCGGCCGCGCGACGTCGCCACGACCATCGCCGACACCGCGGACAGCCTGCTGCGGCTCGGCATCGTACGACCCTGATCCGGGCCGGTCAGAACGCCCGCGCGGTCTTCTCGACGCGGGCGACGACGTCGGCCTCGGTTTCCCGGTCGCGCCGGCTCCGGGCGTCCCACAGCTGCGCCTTGAGGGTGAGATATTCGTGGCGCACCCGGAGCCGGTCGATCTCGGCGGCGAGCTCGCCGGCCTGATCGGCGAAGAGCTGCCGCAGGTCGCCGGCCGCCTCGTCGCCGCGAGCCAGCAGCCGCACGTACCGGCGCAGGCCCTCCACGGTCATCCCCGACGACCGCAGACAGGCCAGCGCCTCCACCCGGTCGGCCGTGGCCGGGCCGTACCGGCGGTGGCCGTTCGCCCGGTCACGCTCGACGGCACCGAGCAGGCCGATCCTCTCGTAGTAGCGCAGCGTCGCCTCGCTGAAGCCGCTGCGACGCGACATCTCGTGGATGGTGAGCGGCCTCGCTCCGGTCGGCGTCATCGGCGGCCTCCCTTTCCTCGGCATGATCCACTCGTACACCGGCAAGACAAGGCGAGGCCCGGGGGCGTGACAGTCTCCGGTGTCACGATTTCGGGCGGTGGACGGTCCTCACGGCATGACTCCTGTGAGAACGTGGCTGCGCACGGGCCTGCTGATCCTGGCGGGGCTGCAGACGATCGCCTCGGTGTGGCAGTACGTCTTCCCGAGGGCGTTCTACGACCACTTCCCGACGGTGAAGCTGGATCCGCCGTACAACGAGCACCTGGTGTCCGACGTCGGCGGACTGGGGCTCGCGCTGACGGCGATGCTGTACTTCGCCGCCGTGGTGCTGGAGCACAAGGTCGTGATGTCGGCGCTGATCGGCTATGTGATCTATGCGAGCACGCATTTCCTCTTCCACGTCACCCACTTCGGCAACTTCTCGCTGGCCGAGGCGCTGGGAGTGGGCACGGGGCTCGGTGTCGAGGTCGTGCTCGCTGTCCTGCTCCTCTACGTCACGTGGGCCACGCGGGGAGCAGAGACGAAGGCACCGGCAGCGCCGCCTCGGGGCTGAGTCAGCGTGGCTGGTGCGCGACCAGGTTGGCGGCGGCCTCGCCGAGCATGCGCCCGTTGATCCGGACGGACATCGCGCGCGGTGTCAGCCGGGCCGCCGCTCGCATCCGGCGGTCCGGCACGATGGTCGGCTTGTTGTTCAGCAGGGCCCGGACGGTCTGGTCGACGGCCTTGCCCGCCGGTATCGGCTTGATCGGCAGCCGTGCCCGGTCCAGTCCGAAGCGGTCGATGATCGGGGTGTCCACGTTGCCGGGCAGCATGACGGTGACCTTGACACCGGACGCCGCCAGCTCGTGGTGCAGCGCTTCGCCGAGATTCAGCACGTACGCCTTCGAAGCGCTCTCGTGTGCCATGTTGGGCAGTCCGTGCACGGCGCCGAGCGCCGCGACCAGCACCATGGCGCCGCCGCCGCGGGACACGAAGCGCCGGCCGAAGCCGTACGCCAGGTCGAGGTGGGTGATCGTGTTGAGGGTGAGCCGCCGGCGCAGGTCGTCGGGCGGCTGATCGAGGAACCGGCCGGGCCGGCCGTCACCGGCATTGGACACCAGCATGCCGACGTCGAGGCCGGCGGTGGCCTCGATCAGCTCGCCGGCGGCGCCGGGCAGGCTGAGGTCGACCGGCACGATCCTGTGCTCGACCCCGGGCAGCTGCCGGCCGACAGCCCGCAGCCGATCGGCCGACCGCGCGGCGAGCACGACATTGAGGCCGTCGGCCGCGCAGCGCCGGGCGAACGCCTCGCCGATCCCGGACGAGGCGCCGGTGATCACGGCCCAGTCTCCGTACGCGGAGAGCACGCCCATGACATCCTCCAGTAAGTTAGTTGGATAACTTACTTCCTGACGGTAACAGGGCGGTAGGCTCTAAGTAAGATGACTGACTCACAAAACAGCGAGGCGCGCCGGCCCGGCAAACGCGAGCGGCTGGTCTCGAGCGCCGCCGACCTGATGCACCGCCGCGGCGTGAGCGCGACCAGCCTGGCCGACGTCGCCCACCGGGCGGACGTGCCGCCGGGCAACGTCTACTACTACTTCAAGACCAAGGACGAGCTCGTCCGGGCGGTTCTCGCCGCGCAGACGCTCCAGGTCACCGCGATGACCGAGGAGCTCGGGGCGCTGCCCGGGCCGGTCGAGCGGCTCAAGGCGCTGACCTCGCGATGGGACGAGATGCGCGACGTCGTCGCCCGGTACGGCTGCCCGTTCGGCAGCCTGGCCAGTGAGCTCGACCGCCGCGACGACGGTCTCGACCGTGACGCCGCCGGGCCGATGCGCCGGCTCCTCGACTGGGCCGCCGGACAGTTCCGGGAGCTCGGCTGCGAAGACCCCGACGACCTCGCCACGGCCCTGCTGGCCGGGATCCAGGGCGGCGCCCTGCTCGCCGCGACCCTGCGCGAGCCTCATCTGATGACCGCACAGGTCGGCCGCCTGCACGCCTGGATCGACACCGTGGGCACGCCCGCGCAGCGATAGCGGGCGGCCGCGGCCTCAGCCGGGCGGGCCGCTGAGAACGGGAAGCGTCAGGCGGAAGCGGGCGCCCGCGCCGACGGCGGTCCTCAGGTCGACGTCGCCGCCGTGGGCACGGGCGAGCGATCGGGCGATGGCGAGGCCCAGGCCGGCGTTCGCGCCGGCGGTGCGGGTGCGCGACCTGTCCGTGCGGTAGAAGCGGTCGAAGACCCGGCCGGCCTGCTCCGCCGTCATTCCCGGGCCGCTGTCCTCGACCTCCAGCACCGCCCGGCCGTCCACTGTGCCGACGCCGACGCGGACCGCGGTGCCGGGTGGGGTGTGCGCGATCGCGTTGCCGACGAGGTTGGTGACCACCTGCCGCAGGCGGGCCTCGTCCGCGTCGACCGGCGCCGGGCCGGGCGGGCCGTCGCCGTCCGGGCCGGTGAGCGAGACCGGGCGGGACGGGTCCAGCGCGCGCAGGTCGTGCCGGGCATCGGTGGCCAGCGTGCGCAGGTCCATCGGTCCCCGGTCGAGCCGGCCCTCGGGGGCGTCGTCGAGCTGGGCCAGCAGCAGCAGGTCCTCGGTGAGCGCGGTGAGCCGGGCCGCCTCGCCGCCGATGCGGCGCATCGCCTCGTCGGCGTCGGCCGGCGCGGTCAGGGCGCCCATCCGGTGCAGGTCCGCCGAGCCCTTGATGACGAACAGCGGCGTCCTCAGCTCGTGGCTGACGTCCGACACGAAGGTCCGCATCCGCGCCTCCGAGGCAGCCCGGTCGGCGAAGGCCGTCTCGAGCTGGCCCAGCATCGTGTTGAGGGAGCCGGCGAGGTGCCCGATCTCGGTGCCGGGCGCCGCGATGCGCGGCACGCGTGAGGACAGGTCGCCGGCGGCGATCGCGGCGGCCGTACGCTCGATCGTGCGCAACGGCCGCAACCCGCGGCCGAGCGCGAGCCAGCCCAGCCCGGTCAGCAGGACGAGCAGCACGCCCCCGCTGGCCAGGCTGGTCGTGCGCAGCTGGGCGACGGTGGCGTCGGCCTCGGCCATCGGCGCTGCGGCGATCACGGTGGCGTTGCCCGGCGCGGTCCGCGCGGCCACCGCCCGCCAGCGTCCCGAGTCGTCGGCGGCGTGGAGGAAGACCCCCTTGCCGTCGGTGGGGATCGCGCGGAGCTCCTCGGCCGGCGGCAGGCCGGCCCGGTCCTGGCGGGACGAGAGGATCCCCTCGGCGATCGCGCCGTTCGCGTCCAGATAGACCAGATAGGGCGCGCCGATCAGGTCGAGGGCGGGGTCGAGCAGCCCGGTGTCGGCGGCGGGCCGCGCCGGTCGCGGCCCGTCCGGCGGCACCCGCGAGAGCAGCGACGTGAGGGAGCCGAGCTGGGTGTCGAGGCGGTCGAGCTGGTAGTGCTCCAAACGGTCGGAGACGACCGTGCCGACCAGGCCCAGCCCGGCCAGCAGCAGCGCGGTGGTGATCAGCAGCAGCCGTACGCGCAGGCTCATCGCCGCGGCTCGCGCAGGACGTAGCCGACACCGTGGACGGTCTGGATGAGCCGGGGCTCCGCCGTGTCGACCTTTCTGCGCAGGTACGAGATGTAGGTGTCCACGATGCTGGCGTCGCCGCCGAAGTCGAAGTGCCACACCCGGTCGAGGATCTGCGCCTTGGTCACCACCCGGCCGGCGTTCTCCATGAGGTAGCGCAGCAGCCGGAACTCGGTCGGCGAGACGCGCACCGGCACCCCGTCGCGGGTCACCTGGTGCCCGTCCGCGTCGAGCGCCAGCGCGCCGACCGTCAGCAGGCCGGCGTGGTGGCCGGAGGTGCGGCGCAGGATGGCCCGGATGCGGGCGATCAGCTCCTCGAGGTCGAACGGCTTGGTCACGTAGTCGTCGGCGCCGAGCGACAACCCGGTCACCTTGTCGGCCTGCCCGTCGCGGGCGGTCAGGAACAGCACCGGGACCGGGCCGGCGCGCCCCTGGGTGCGCTGCTCGCGCAGGCGCCGGACCACCTCGAAGCCGTCCATGTCCGGCAGGCCGACGTCGAGCAGCACGAGGTCGGGCGGCTCGCCGGTGGCCGACGCGATCGCCTCGGCGGCGGTGCCCGCCGAGGCGACCCGAAAGCCCGCGAACCGCAGCGTCGCGGAGAGCAGTTCCCGTACGGTGGCCTCGTCGTCCACCACCAGCAGCCGTTCGGCGTCGTCCCGGGGCGTCATGACCGCCAGCCTACGAAGCCCCGGCGACGGAACGCGCCGTCCCCGGACGTCATGGCCGCCCGCCCCCGAAGCCCCGGCGACGGAACGCGCTGTTGCCAGGCGTCACGGCCGCCCGCCCACAAAGGCCGCGGCGACGCAGCGCGCAGTCCCCAGTCGTCATGGCCGCCCGCCCCCGAAACCCCGGCGACGCAGCGCGCCGACGAGGAGGCTCCCGGCGAGTCCACCGGCGGCACCCGCGGCCAGCGCCGGCCACGGGTTCGCGGTCAGCCGCACCTCCAGCAGGGGCAGCGAGAAGACGAACGCCTGGGCGCTCAGCTCGGCCGAGGCCCGGGCCAGCAGGGCCAGGACCGCCATCAGGACGCCGGTCACCGCCGCGGTCCGCACGGCCGCGGCAGTGGCCCGGCGCGGCTGCCCACCGCCGGCCGCGAGGGCGGCACCGCAGGTCAGCGCCACGGTCGCGCAGACCAGAAGTAGCGCGCCGGGCAGGGGCGGCCCGCCGTTCAGCGCGCACGAGAGCACCCCCTCGGCGTGCCACGTCCACGGCCCGCCGACGGCCACGATCGGCCAGGCGAGCAGGGCGGCGCCGGCCGCCGCCGGGCCTCCGAACGCCCCCGCCGACAGCACGCACACCGCCGCCACCACGACGGCCGGCCACCGCATCGCGCGCAGCGCGGCCGTCCCCGGCGGAGACAACCGGCACAGAGCGGCGACCACCAGGGCACCGACGGCGGCTCCGGCCATCGCGGGGCCGACGGCGACGGCGAACCCAGCGTCGAACGCCCCCGGCAGACCGCCCGACAGACCGCCCGGTAGGCCGCCCGGCAGGCCGCCCGCGCCTGGGCAACCCCGGGCCTCGACGGCCGGCGACGCGCCACCGGTCGGCAGTGCCAACGGCCCCCGTGCCGCCCACGCCACCGCGCCCATGCCCGCCGCGAAGACGACCGCCGCCGAAGCTCCACGCACGAGCCACCCGTCGCGCCCGCGGCGCAGCAGCATGAAGCCGAGCACGATCGCGCCGACCGCCGAGACGCCCAGCGGCATCACGTCGACGCGGCCGTGCACGGCGACCGGCAGCCCACCGTCCGGCGCGGCGTCGATGCCGGCCGGGGCTCCCGCCGCCATCGCGACGACGGCAGCGGTCAGCCGGTCGAGCCGGCCCACCCGGCCCGCGTCGAGCAGCAACAGCCCGGCGGCCGCCGTGCCGGCCATGGCCACCAGCGCCACGGCGGCCGCGACCGTCCCCTCGCGCAGACCCCGAAGCGCCGCGCCGGTGGAGGCCGCGCCCTCGGGCACACCCCGGACGGCCATCAGACGTCGCGGCGCCGGAAGAGCACGAACGCGACCGCCAGCACCGCCGCCACACCGAGGCACATGCCGCCCAGGTTGAGCCACGGGTGCGGGTAGTCCGGGTCGGCGACCGTGCCCATGGCGGCGGCCCCGCCGATGGTCGGCCAGTAGTCGAAGACACCCTGCATCCACGACGGGAAGAGGCCGGCCAGCGCCGGCACCAGCAGGATGATGCCGACCAGGGTGGCCAGCGCGCCGGCCGTGGCCCGCATGACCGTGCCGAGCCCGACCGCCAGCAACGCGATCGCCGCCAGATAGAGCCCTCCGGCGACCACGGCGGAGAGCACCCCGGGGTCGCCGAGCTCGGCGCTCGGCACTCCCTGCCGGGCGAGCAGCGGCTGCCCGATGAGGAAGGCCGCGAACATCAGCACCTCGCCCGCCACCACGGCGACGGCCGCGGCCAGCGCCACCTTGGCCGCCAGCACCCGGCCGCGCCGGGGCGTCGCCGTCAGCGTCGTCCGCATCAGGCCGGTCGCGAACTCCGAGGTGACCACGAGGATGCCCAGCACCCCGATCACCAGTTGGGCCACGATGTACGAGGTGAGGCTGTGCTCCGTCGGGTCCCACGCCAGCCGGTCCGCCTCGCTGAGCGTGTCCCAGTCCCGGCCGGCGCCGTTGGCCGCCAGGGCGGTGATGCCGAGCCCGACGGCGAACAGGCAGGCCAGCGTGTACCAGGTGGAGCGCAGGCTGCGCAGCTTGATCCACTCGGCGTGGAGGGTGTGTACGGCGGGCCTCATGCCGCCACCCCCTGGTATTCGACGCTGTCGCGGGTGAGCTCCATGAAGGCGTCCTCGAGCGAGACCCGCTGCGGGGTGAGCTCGCTCAGCGCAACCCCGTGGTAGGCGGCGAGCCGGCCGATGTCGCCGGCGCTCATCCCGGACACCACGAGCGACCCCTCGAGCCCCTCCCGCACGCCCGCCCCGGCGGCGGACAGGCGCAGCGCGAAGTCGCCCGGTTCGGCCGCCCGCACCAGCACGGTGCCCTCGCCGCTCGCGTGGGTCAGCTCGCTGACGGCGGCGTCGGCGACGAGCCGTCCCCGGCCGATGACGATCAGGTGGTCGGCGGTCTGCGCCATCTCGCTCATCAGGTGGCTGGAGACCAGCACCGCGCGGCCCTCGGCCGCGAGCGACCGCATCAGGTCGCGCGCCCAGCGGATGCCCTCCGGGTCGAGGCCGTTCACCGGCTCGTCGAAGATCAGCACCTTCGGATCGCCGAGCAGGGTGGCCGCGATGCCGAGCCGCTGCCGCATGCCGAGCGAGAAGCCGCCCGCCCGCTTGCCGGCCACGCTCTCCAGCCCGGTGCGGGCCAGCACCTCGCCGACCCGGCGCCGCGGCAGCCCGTTGCTCACCGCCAGCGCGTGCAGGTGCGCGTAGGCCGTGCGGCTGCCGTGCACCGCCGCAGCGTCGAGCAGCGCGCCGACCTCGAGCAGCGGCACCGGGATCTCGGCGTACCGGCGCCCGCCGATGGTGACCGACCCCCGGTCCGGCGCGGCCAGCCCGACGATCATCCGCAGGGTGGTGGACTTGCCGGCCCCGTTGGGGCCCAGGAAGCCGGTCACCTGGCCGGCCTCGACGGTGAACGACAGGTCGTCCACCACGGTGTGCGGCCCGTACCGCTTGGTCAGGCCCCGTACGTCAATCATGCTCATGCGGCCGATGCTGGCCGCCCTCGCTGACCGGCTCCGGAGGACTTCTGGGAGAGCTCTGAGAGATCCGCCGCTCCGGACGGCGTCGCGGCCGCGTCACACAGGAAACTCTCCGGGCCGGTACCGCCGTTCGACGTGCCCCGCCAGGTCGCGCGGCGAGAAGTAGACGGGCCGCAGGTCACCGTTCGCGTAGCGGACGGCCTGGTCGTTGAAGTGGGGCGACTCCGGATGCCCGCTGGCGCCGCCCGCGGTGATCGCCCACGCCCGCAGCTTCGGCCCGAACTCGACGACCGCCACGAAGCTGTTGCCGCTCGTGCCGTAGTAGCGCTTGGTGCCGGGGTAGCGCCGCGCCCCGAACGAGGCGAGCGAGCCCCATTGCCCCGAGGTGAACGGCACCGGGATGCTCGGCTTGCGGTCGTCGAAGGTCTGGGTGATGGCGCCGTCGTTGCGCTGGAACCGGTTGATCTCGCCCCAGGGCACCCGCCAGCCGCCGAAGTCCTGGCTGAGCCGGTTCACCGCCTCGTCGAGCGCGGCGAGCCGCTGCGGGTCGGTGGCGCGTTCGGCGAGGTAGTCCCACATGGACATGCCGGCGTCGCGGGCGGCCTGGGCGAGCGGCGCCCACAGCGCCTCACCCCAGAACACGGCCAGCGAGGTGGCCGTCGACTGGTAGCCCCAGCGGAAGTCCCACCGCCGCAGCAGGTCGACCGGCCCGGCCAGCCGCGCCCGCTGCGGGTCGCCCGGCGGCAGCTTGTCCCAGGCCGCGACCAGCTGCGGCACCAGGCGGGCGAAGGCGGTGAGGTACGGGTCGAAGGCGGCGTCGCGCAGCGTCCGGGGGGTGAACTCGTGCCGGGCGGAGAGCACCCGGATCGCCTGGGGGCCGCGCGGGTTCTCGCCGGCCTGGTCGAAGTAGCGCGGATAGTCCTCGGCGTCGGGGCTGTCCGGGCCGGCCGCGGTCCACGGCCAGTTGTTGGTGTTGAACGCCCAGCCGATCCGCGGGTTCACCGCCTGCGGCAGGCTCGCGAGGCTGTGCAGGCCGCGCCAGTCGGTGGCCGGATCGCTGCCGTCGACCGGCCGCCGGTAGTCGAAGCGGTCGTCGCGGACCGGCATGAACTGCGGGACCAGGAACGCGATCTCGCCGCTGCTGTCGGCGTACAGCGTGTTGTTGGAGCTGTTGGCCTTGAGACCCGCGACCCGGAGGAACTCCTGGAAGTCGCGCGTCTTGGTGCGCAGGAAGCTCTGCTGGAGCGCCGGGACCGGCCTGTTCATCAGGGCGAACGCGATCCACTTGCCGTCCGCCTCGCGCACGATCGGGCCGTGGTGCGTGGCGTACGTGGTGAAGGTGCGCCTGGCCCGCCCCCCGTCGGCCGTCCGGTACGCGAGCGTGACGGTCTTCGTGGTGATCGGGCGCCACTGCTTGCCGTACCGGTAGCGAAGGTTCTCGGGGTCGACGGTCTCGGCGAACTCGTCGACGTTGTCCACGCCGCTGGAGGTGTGCATCCAGCCCGCGTGCGCGTTGAAGCCCTGGTAGACGAAGAACTGCCCCCAGGTCGCGGCGCCGTAGACGTCGAGCCCCTCCTCGCTGGTCACGTGCTGCTCGGAGCGGAAGAAGAAGCTCGTGTGCGGGTTGATCAGCAGCAGCGCGTGCCCGTCGCGGGTGCGGTGCGGCGCGATCGCGAAGCCGTTGGAGCCGCGCGGCTCGCGGAACAGTAGACCCCGCTCCTCGTCGGTCAGCTCCACCGAGCGCCGGGCGTAGAAGGCTTCGAGCTGGCTGAGCGGCACCCGCTCGATGTCACCGCCGATGCTGCCCTCCGAGAAGCTGAGTGGCATCCACGGCTCGAACCGGGTGAGCACCTTGGGGCGCACCTCGGGGTGGGTGGCGAGATAGAAGTTGAGCCCGTCGGCCCAGGCCTGCATGAGCCGGCGCAGCCAGGCCGGGCAGCGGGCGTAGTCGCGTTTCAGCTCGCCCGGTTCGAGCCACAGCCGCTGGCGCAGGTCCTGCCAGATCGCGGTCTCGCCCTCGGCCTCGGCGAGCCGGCCGAGGCTCACCAGATAGTTGCGCTCGACCCGGGGGAAGTCGTCCTCGGCCTGCGCGTACATCATCCCGAACACGGCGTCGGCGTCGGTGCGGCCGGCGATGTGCGGGATGCCCCAGTCGTCACGCGTGATCGTCACCCGCGCGGCCTGCTTGCGCCAGCGGGCGACCTCGGCGGTGTCCTTTCCGGCGGCGGTCGCGGTGCCCGGCGGCAGCCCCACCGCGGCGACGGCCGCGGCACCCACTGCTCCGCCGAGGATCCGGCGACGGCTCAGTCCCTGGTCCATCATCTCCGCACGATATCGTCAATCGTCGATGCGTGGGGTCAGGTGACCAGCCCGCGGCGGTAGGCGTAGACGACGGCCTGGACTCGGTCGCGCAGGCCGAGCTTGGTGAGGATGCGCGAGACGTACGTCTTGACGGTCTCGTGGCTGATCACCAGCGCTGTCGCGATCTCGCTGTTGGACAGGCCGTTGGCGAGCAGGCGCAGCACCTCCAGCTCGCGGGCGCTCAGCGGCACGTCGTCCGGGGCCGGGCCCTCGGCGGGGCGGATCCGCGCCGCGTACCGGCCGACCAGCTGGCGGGTCACCTCCGGGGCGAGCAGGGCGGCGCCCGCCGCGACCGTGCGGATGCCGTGCAGCAGGTGCGCCGGCGGCGCGTCCTTGAGCAGGAAGCCGCTGGCCCCGGCGCGCAGCGCGCGGTAGACGTACTCGTCGAGGTTGAAGGTCGTCACGACCAGCACCTTCACCGGATCGGCGACGCCCGCGCCGGCCAGCAGCGCGGTGGCCTCGATGCCGTCCAGGCCGGGCATGCGCACGTCCATCACCACCACGTCCGGGTCCCGCTCGCGGGCGAGCCGGACCGCCGCATGGCCGTCGCCGCACTCGCCGACCACCTCGAGGTCGGGCTGCGCGCCGATGATCGTGGCGAAGCCGGTGCGGATCAACGGCTGGTCGTCGCAGACGAGGACCCTGATCACGACGTGGCCCCCACCGGGATGCGTGCCGTCACCACGAAGCCGCCCTCGGGCCGTGGCCCGGCGTCGAAGTCGCCGCCCAGGGTGCCGACCCGGTCGCGCAGGCCGCGCAGCCCGCGCCCGCTGCCGCCCGGCGCCGCCGTGCCGACCCCGGAGCCGTCCGTGCTGACCCGCACGTCGATCTCGCCGGCGCCGTACCGGACCGTGACCGTGGTGCGCGCGCCGTGGTCGTACTTCAGCGCGTTCGTCAGCGCCTCCTGAGCGACCCGGTAGGCCGTCGCCTCCGCGCCGCCCGGCGTCTCGGGGGAACCGCCCTGCTCGACCAGCTCCACCGGCTGCCCGGCCCGCCGGGTCTGCTCCACCAGCGCCCGCATGTCGCCGCCGTGCCCGGGGTGGAGCACGTCGAGCAGGTGCCGCAGCTCGGCGATCGCCTGCCGCCCGGTGCCGCTGACCGCGGTCAGCGTCTCGTCGAGGCGTTCCGGCGCCGCGGTCAGATAGCGGGCGGCCTCGGCCTGCACCACCATCGCGGTCACGTGGTGGGTCACCACGTCGTGCAGCTCCCGGGCGATCCGGGTGCGTTCGGCGGCGCGCGCCGCCTCCTCGGCGTGCCGGGTGCGTTCCGCCTCGGCGAGCCGGCCGAGCCGCAGCGCCGACCCGATCCCCCACATCGCCGCGAAGCAGGCGTAGAACAGCACGGCATCGGGGGCGCCGACGCTGCCGGCCCGGCTCAGCGCGACCATCAGCACGGCGTACGCGGCGGACGCCGTGACCATCGTGGCCGGCCGGTGCCGGTCCACGTGCGTGCCGGCGCTGACCAGGGCGACGGCCAGCGCCGTACCGCCGATCGTGTGAAAGCCGAGGAGCTGGTCGCCCGCGAACCCGGCGAACACGAGCGCCAGCGCGGCCGCGGGCCACCTGCGCCGTACCGCCAGCGGCAGGCACTCGACCGCCACGACCAGCACGCCCACCGGGCCGAACGGCCGCTCCGGCACCAGGTCGGCCAGCCGGGTGCCGTGCTGATGCCAGGACGGCACGAGGGCGACGGCGGTGAGCACCACCGCGAAGGGCAGGTCCCGGACCGTGACATCCAGCCGGCGCCAGACCCGCGGCACCGTCGACAGGCTCCTCACCGGGCGAGTGTAGAAGCCGCGGCAACCTCGGCGGCACGGTCCTTGCGGCGCATCGGCACGAGGTGGCCGCGGCGGCGGGCCAGCCACAGGAACGCCGCCGTCACCAGGACGCCGGCGATCAGGGTGGACAGGCTCGCCTCCGGCCCGAACTGGCCGCCGCTGATCCAGGCGTTGCCGGTCGGCTCGGCGTCCAGCAGGCCCTCGTTGGCGCCGTTGCCGGACACCTCGGAGCTGAAGATGGCGGACTGGGCGTAGTTCCAGCCGAAATGCAGCCCGATCGGCAGCCAGAGGCTCCGGGTGGCGATGTAGGCCGAGGTGAGCATGCCGCCGCCGGCCATCGCGACGCAGAGCGCGCCCCACAGCGTGGCGTTGTCGTTCAGCAGGTGCGAGGCGCCGAAGACCAGGGCGGAGAGGGTGAGCGCGAGCCACGTACCGGTCAGTCTCTCGACGTGCCGGAACAGCACGCCGCGATAGAGCAGCTCCTCGGTGACCGCGGCGCCGGCCATGAAGCCGATCAGGCCGATCGCGTCGGTGGGATGGTCGTTGAGACCGTGGATCCGGTACCCGCCGTTGACCGCGATGTTGCCGATGACCGCCGAGAACAGCACGAGACCGAGCAGCGTGCCGCGGACCAGGCCGGACGCGGCCGCCGGCGCCGACAGCTCGGTCACCTCGCGCTTCTCGGTGAGGCGGACCGTCCACGAGTAGACGAGCACCGCGAGCACGGCCGCCGCCACGCCCGCGACCAGCGACAGCCATACGTTGTCACCCGCCGCCGTGACTGCCAGCCCGGCGGCGAACGACACCGCGAGGACGGCGACCAGTTGCACGAAGAACCGCATGGTGAGCCTTTCGGGACATCCGCGGCCTTCCGCCGCGGCTGTGCCGAAAACTACGGATCCGTACGCCCGAAATCGTCCCCATCGAGCGGACACTTCGCTGTAGCTCGCGCGAGCGACAGCGACTACGCCCGGGCCGGGCAGACCAGGATCTGCGGCGGTGCCGGCACGCGGGCCGCCGGGGAGCAGTCGAACCGCTCGTCGATCAGCGCGCGCACGTCCGGTGCCGACTTCGGCAGGCTGAACCAGGTCGTCTGCACGATCAGGTACCGGGCGTCGCTCGCCTCGGTCAGGCAGCGCAGGTTGTCGGCGTAGCTGGGCCGGTCGCGCATCCGCGGGGTGACCGCCCCCCGCTGCAGCCACAGCGGCGACGGGTAGCGGCAGGTCGTCGGGTTTCCCATGCCGTAGTTGATGGCGCCGTACGTCAGATAGAGCACCGGGGTGTCCGGGCCGAGCCGCTCGCCCAGCGCGGCCAGCGGCGCGTCGCCCGACGGCGAGATGCGGATGTTGTAGTTGTAGGTGCTGAACGTGTACGGGTAGCCGGGCAGCACGGCCGGCAGCAGCGCGAAGGTCAGCGCGACCACCCCGGCGGCCCACGGCAGCGCCACCCTGGTGCGCTCGGCGAGGAACCAGGCGGCGACGGCCAGGGCGAGGGCGCCGATCTGGTACGCCCAGATCACCGGCTGAGCGTGGTCCAGCCGCCAGGAGGCGGGCTGCCGCAGCAGCACGAGGCTGAGCACCGTGACGAGCACCGTGGCGACGACCAGCGGCACCCGGAACCCCGGGCGCAGCGCGAACGCGGCACCCCACACCCCGCCGGCGAGCACGAGACTGCCCGCGAAGTGGTAGTTGAAGAACTCGCCCTGCCCGTACGCGGGAGCCAGCGACAGCAGGCCCGCGACCACCGCGATCGCCGCGAACAGCCACCGCCGGCGGCCCTCCACCCGGCTGACCAGCGCCGCCGCGGCGGCCGGCGCCAGCACCAGGACCGGGCTGAGCACGGCGGCGTCGCCGATCGCGAAGCGCAGCTTGCGCAGGTCGGCGATGTGGATGCCCTGCGGGTGGCTGTGCACGAGGTTCGCCAGGTCGCTCAGCCAGGTCCACTCCCAGGGCTGGAACACCCGCATCAGCACGAACCAGACCCCCACCCAGGCCACCGTGGACAGTGCCGTCCACGCGGCGCGGCGCCGGTCGAGCACGAAGATGACGAGCAGCGCGATCAGCGCGATCGGGAAGGTGGACGCCTTGACCGCCACGACCACCATCGCGGCGAAGCCGCCCAGCACCGCGCCGAGCCACGGCCGCCGGGGCGCGCACGCGGCGCCGACGGCCAGCACGGCGGCGAGCGCGCCGGCCCAGTCCGGCTCGAGGAAGTGCCAGGGCGGCGCGACCAGCAGGGTCAGCCCGGTGGCGCCCGCGATCCCGGCCGCCGCCTGCCACCCGGCGAGGCGCCGGACCCCCACGAACAGCAGCGCGACCACGGCGACGACCAGGACGTACGTCTCGATCCGGATCACCAGCTTGGCGGCGTCCAGCGACATCCCGTCGCCGAACAGGAGGCGGCCCTGGTCGAGCGCGGCCATCAGCAGTTTGTAGGCGAGCGGCCGCGACACGAAGATGTCCCAGATGCTGACGCCTCCCCCGCCGGCCGTCTGGAGGCCGCCCAAGGCGTACCGCACATCGCCGTTCAGGTCGGGCCGGCTGGCCACCACCACCGCGGCCAGCGCCGCGATCGCGGCTGCCACCAGGCCGGCAGTGCGTGCTGTTCTCCCGTGCAACGTGTTCATCAGACCCTTCCGGTCGTGATGTCAGGCCGATCGCCCATACCGATTGCTGAGTGGAGCCGGTGGCGATTGTAATGATCCGCTCAGGCCGATCGGACCCCGTACTCGCCGAGGCCGCGCGCACTGGCTTCGATCGCCTCGGCCGGCGGGCGGGTCGTCCAGCCCAGCATCCGCCGGGCCTTGGCCGAGCTCCGGATCCGCCGGTGCCCCAGATTGGGCACCGTCGTCCGCAGATCGGCGTCGCGGCGCGCGGCCAGCTTTACCACCAGGTCGGGCAACCGCCGGCGGGGCACGCGTCGCACGTCGACGCCGGGCAGCGAACGGACGATCCGCGCGATCTCGGTCATCCAGAGGAAGTCACCGGTGCCGAGGAATCGCTGACCGGCCGCGGCCGGGTGGGTCATCGCCCGCAGGTGCAGGTCGGCGATGTCGCGGACGTCGACGATCTCGAAGCCGAGCCGGGGCAGCCCGATCAGCGAGCCGTTGAGCAGGCGCTGGACCACCTGCAACGAGCCCAGCCGGCCGGGCGTGGGCGGCAGCGGCCCGAGGGTCCACCCGGGCAGCACGGTGCTCAGCTCGGTCGATCCGCCCTCGCGCGCCATGAGGTCCCACGCGGCTCGCTCGGCGAGCACCTTCGATCTGCGGTACGGGCTGACGCCGGGCCCGTCCGGATCGGTCCACAGCGTCTCGTCCGTGACGCCGTCGGGGTCCGTGGCCCGCGGTGTCGCGGCCGCCGAGGACGACGTGTACACCACCCGCCGCACCCCGGCTCGAACCGCCGCCCGCAGCACGCGCAGGGTGCCCTCCCGGGCTGGAGCCACCAGCGCACCCGGATCGCTGTCGGACGTGGTCACCGGCGACGCGACGTGCAGCACGAAGTCGCACCCGGCCACGGCCTCGTCCCACCCGTCGTCCCGCGTCAGGTCGGCGAGGAAGGCCCGCGTCCCGGCCGGCGCCCGGGCGGGATCCCGCACCGTCGTCCGGACCTGGTAGCCGCGCTCCAGCAGCTCCGCGGCGCACCAGCTGCCGATGAACCCGGACCCGCCGGTCACCAGAACGGTCTCGCCCATACGCGTCATCACCGGACCCGACTCTCCCCCGAGCAGCGCCGTCGATGCTAACGCCCGCCGGGCAACCCTAGGAGAAGAGCGCGGAGTAGGCGTTCAGCGCCGGCTGGCCGCCGAGGTGGGCGTAGAGCACCGTCGCGTCCGCCGGGATCTCCTTGCGGGAGATGAGGTCGATGGCCGCGGCCAGGCTCTTGCCCTCGTAGACCGGGTCGGTGACCATGCCCTCGGTGCGGGCGCCCAGCTTCATCGCCTCGATCGTCGCCTCGTCGGCGATGCCGTAGGTGCCCGCGTGGTATCGGTCGTCGAGCAGGATCTCGTCGTCGGTCAGGTCGCGGTCGACGCCGATCAGCGCGGCGGTGGCGCGGGCGATCCGGGCGACCTGCTCGCGGGTCTCGGCGGGCTTGGCCGAGGCGTCGATGCCCAGGACCCGGCGGGGGCGGTCGTCGCCGAGCGCGGCGAAGCCGGCGATCATGCCGGCCTGGGTGCTGCCGGTCACCGAGCAGACCAGGATCGTGTCGAAGAAGACGCCGAGCTCCGCCTCCTGCCGGGCGACCTCGGCCGCCCAGCCGGCGAAGCCGAGCCCGCCGAGCCGGTGATCGGACGCTCCGGCGGGAATCGCGTACGGCTTGCCGCCCGCCGCCTCGACCTCGGCGAGCGCGAGGTCCCAGCTCTCCTTGAAGCCGATGCCGAAGCCCGCCTTGACCAGCCGGACGTCGGCACCGGCGAGCCGGCTGATCAGGATGTTGCCGACCTTGTCGTAGACGCTGTCCGGCCAGTCGACCCAGCTCTCCTGGACCAGCACGCACTTCAGCCCGGCGTGCGCCGCGACGGCCGCCACCTGGCGGGTGTGGTTGGACTGCACGCCACCGATCGAGACGAGCGTGTCGCACCCCTGGGCCAGGGCGTCCGCGACCAGGTATTCGAGTTTGCGGGTCTTGTTGCCGCCGTACGCGATGCCGGAGTTGCAGTCCTCACGCTTCGCCCAGAGCGCGGCGCCGCCGAGGTGGCGGGTGAGCCGGTCGAGCCGGTGCACGGGCGAGGGGCCGAACAACAGCGGACAACGGTCGAAGTCATTCAGCGGCACTGTCGTCTCCTTGGTGGATGTGGCCCCAGATGGTGCGGTTGACGGCCCGGGCCCGCCGGCGGTCCCCGGCCGCCAGGGCGCCGATCAGCTCGTCGTGCCGGCGCACGGAACGCTCGCCGTGCGGGGAGGCCCAGAGCAGGCGCTCGGCGCGCCGGATCAGCGGGGTGAAGCGTTCGATGGTCATCGCCGCGGCCACGTTGCCGCAGGCGAGCACGGGCACGGCGTGCAGGGCGTCATCGGCGTCGAGGGCGGCGTCGAGGTCCCCGGCACGGACCGCCGCGGCGAAGCGCTCGCCGGCCGCCCGCATCCGGTCGAGCTGCTCGCCGGTGAGCGCGACCGACTGCAACGCGAGGTCGTGCATCGCGCCCACGACCGCGGCGGCGTCGCGGACGTCCCTCTCGACCAGCGGCGTGACCCGCGTGAAGCTCTGCGGCTTGCTCTCCACCAGGCCCTCGGCCGCGAGCCGGCCGAGGGCGTCGCGGACCGGCGCCCGGGAGAGCCCGAGCCGTTCGGCGAGGTCGTCGCCGCGCAGCACCAGCCCCGGCTCCAGCGTGCCGTCCACGATCGCCGCGCGCAGCCGCTCGTACGCGGCGTCGCGCAGCAGGCTGCGTCCCACTCTCTCCATAACTGAAATGTTAGATGTCAGTGCACGCCCGGGCAACCGGTGTCAGCCGTAGTACGCGTCCCGCATCAGCTGCTGCATGTCGTCGAGCATCGGCATGCGCGGGTTGGCCGGCGCGCACTGGTCCTCGTACGCGTTGAGGGCCTGCCGGGGCAGCGCGGCGAGGAAGTCGCTCTCGTCGACGCCCAGCTTGGCGAACGACGGTTCGATGCCGACCGCGTCGCGCAGGGCCTCGACGGCGGCGGCCAGCGACTCGACCGCCTCGGCCGGTGTGGCGGCGGGCAGCCCGAGCATCCGCGCGATGTCGGCGAAGCGCTCGGGGGCCCGGTAGCTCTCGTACTTCGGCCAGCCGGACAGCTTCGACGGCATGGTGCCGTTGTAGCGGATGACGTGCGGCAGCAGCACCGCGTTGGTGCGGCCGTGCGCGATGTGGAAGGTGGCACCGAGCGTGTGCGACATGGCGTGCACGATGCCGAGGAAGGCGCTGCCGAAGGCCATCCCGGCGATCGTTCCGGCGTTGTGCATGCGCTCGCGCGCCCCCGGGTCACCGGCCACGACCGACCGCTCGAGATTCGCGAAGATCAGGCGGATGGCGTGCAGGGCGAGCCCGTCGGTGAAGTCGCTCGCGTAGACCGACACGTAGGCCTCGATCGCGTGGGTCAGCGCGTCGAAGCCGCTGTCCGCCGCGATCACCCGGGGAAGGCTCGCGGTGAGGCCGGGGTCGACGATGGCGACCGTGGGGGTGAGGGCGTAGTCGGCCAGCGGGTACTTCTTGCCGGTGACATGGTCGGTGATCACCGCGAACGGCGTGACCTCGGCCCCGGTGCCCGAGGTCGTCGGGATGCAGACCAGTTGGGCCAGGTCGCCGAGCGCCGGGAAGGCGAACGCGCGCTTGCGGATGTCGAAGAACTTCTCCCGCATGTCGTCGAAGTCGACCTCCGGGTGCTCGTACTTGAGCCACATCACCTTGGCCGCGTCCATGGCCGAGCCGCCGCCGAGCGCGATGATCGTGTCCGGGCGGAACGAGCGCATCAGCGCGGCGCCGCGGTCGACCGTCGTCATCCGGGGCTCGGGCTCGACGTCGTCGATGATCTGCAGGGCCACCTTGCCGGCGCGGCCCTGCAGCACCCGGTTGACCCGGTCGACGAAGCCGAGCCTGGTCATCGTCTCGTCGGTGACCACGGTGACCCGTCGCACGTTCGGCATGTCGGCGAGGTAGCGGATCGCGTGCGGCTCGAAGTAGATCTTCGAGGGCACCTTGAACCACTGGAGGTTGTTGGTCCGGCGGCCGATCCGCTTGATGTTGATCAGGTTGACCGCCGAGACGTTGTCCGACACCGAGTTGCCGCCGTAGCTGCCGCAGCCGAGCGTGAGCGAGGGCAGGAACGCGTTATACATGTCGCCGATGCCGCCCTGGGACGCCGGCGAGTTCCAGATGATCCGGATCGCCTTCATCCGGCGGCCGAACTCCTTGACCAGGTCCTCGTCCTCGGTGTGGATGACGGCGCTGTGCCCGAGGCCGTGGAACTCCACCATCTCCGCCGCTCGGCGCAGGCCCTCCTCGCGGGATCGTGCGCGCAGCACGGCCAGCACCGGGGCGAGCTTCTCGCGGGTCAGCGGCTCGCGCGGCCCCACCTCGCCGACCTCGGCGAGGATGATCGAGGTCCGCGGCGGCACGTGGAAGCCCGCCTGCTCGGCGATCCACGCCGCGGACCGGCCCACCACGTCCGGGTTGAGCCGGTCGCCGTCGCAGCCCGTGCCGTCGGCGGCGAGGCCGAAGACGAACCGTTCCAGCTGCGCCTTCTCGGCCGGGGTGGCGACGTACGCGTGCAGCCTGGCGAACTCGGCGAGCGCCTCGGAGTAAACGGCGTCGTCGAGGATGACCGCCTGCTCGGAGGCGCAGATCATGCCGTTGTCGAACGACTTCGACAGCACGATGTCGTGCACGGCGCGGCGCAGGTTCGCGCTCGCCTCGACGTACGCGGGAACGTTGCCGGCGCCGACGCCCAGCGCGGGCTTGCCCGCGGAGTAGGCCGCCCGCACCATGCTGTTGCCGCCGGTGGCGAGGATGGTCGCGACGCCGGGATGGTGCATCAGCGCCGCGGTCGTCTCCAGCGACGGCTCCTCGATCCACTGGATGCAGTGCTCGGGCGCGCCCGCCGCCACGGCGGCGTCCCGCACGATGCGAGCCGCCTCGGCGCTGCATCGCTGGGCCGCCGGATGAAAGGCGAAGACGATCGGGTTGCGGGTCTTGAGCGCCATGAGCGCCTTGAAGATCGTCGTGGAGGTGGGGTTGGTGACCGGCGTGATGCCGGCGACCACGCCGACCGGGTCGGCGATCTCGACGATGCCGTTGATCTCGTCCTCGGCGATCACCCCGACCGTGCGCAGCCTCGCCATGCCGTGGGTGACGTGCTCGCAGGCGAACAGGTTCTTGACCGCCTTGTCCTCGAAGACGCCGCGGCCGGTCTCCTCGACCGCGAGCCGGGCCAGCGTGGCGTGCTGGTCGAGCGCCGCCACGGACGCCTTGCTCACGATCCGGTCGATCCGGTCCTGATCGAACGCGGCGTACTCGTCCAGCGCCCGGAGCCCTCCGGTCACGAGCGCGTCCACCATGTCGGCTGCGGACATCACGTCTCCTCGTCGGAAAAGTCGGCGGACGCTCGTCGCCCTCCCGGTTCCGACGCTAGGACCGGGCCGCGGGGCGGGGCAGGACCGACAGTCCCGCCCGGACGGGACTTTGGGCCGGCGAGCACCAAGCGGCAACCGCTCGGCCCGCCGGAGCCGCGTTGTCCCTCCGCCGCCCTAGCCGTGCGGGCGACCGGACGTTCTACGGCGGCCTCTACCGCACCGTCTGGCGCGTCACTCAATCCAGAGCAGGAGAGATATTCACCTCCACTTCTGCACAGCGTCGCGCGATACTCGCGGGGCAGGCTGGTGCCCGCTCGCGAGGAAGGACGTGATCGGCATGGCGTACGGAGTGGTGCTGCGGCCGGACGCGGAGACGTCCCGCTCCCTGGTCGACCTGTCCCACGCGATCGGCGACGGCCACCAGCCACTCATGCTGCTCGGCGAAAAAGCGCCACCCCACGTCTCGGTCCTCCACGTCGACTGCCCCGGCGACCAGACGGCCGGCATTGCCGCGGCGACCGCTCCACACCGATCCCGCACCTTCAAGGCCACCATCATCGGCCTGCTGTACACGCTGATCCCGCCCGGCGACTACTACGTCCCGGCCGGCGGCCACTACTTCGGCCTGGAGATCATCCGAAGCCCCGAACTGGACGCCCTGCACCAGGAGTTCCTGCGCCTCGGCCACACCCCGCTGGGCCTCGTCGGCGACGACTACCGCCCCCACATCACCCTCGGCGTGACCGCCGGCCCGCCGTCCCTGCCCCCGCTGTCGACGGTGCCCACGGGCACGCTCCGGCTGACCATGCGCAGCGGGCCGATCGGCCCCTTCGGCACGTTCCCCGACCTCGCCGCATGAGGATGGACAGCACATAGACGCATGTATATGATCTCCGCCAATATCCAGACAGGACAACGGGGGAACGGCATGCGTAAGACTGTCCGTAGATTGATCACCGGGGTGCTGGCGACGGCGTCCGCGACGGGGATGGCGCTCGCGCTGGGCGCCACGGCGGCGCACGCGGAGAGGAACCTGACCCTGGTGACCAAGGCGGGGAACGGGTACGGAGCCAGCGGCGGGGGCCTCTTCTTCAACGCCACCGGCGAGATCTTCACCGTCTACGACCAGAGGTCCGACGGCGCCGGGGTGAACGTCGAATACCACTACCAGGAGCCGAGCGGCGTCTGGGTCTACCCGGCCGATCTCTACAACGGCGACGGCGCGGGCACTTCGAAGAGCTTCAACAAGAGCATCGTGGACGGCTCCACGGTCTACATCACGCTCTGCCTCATCGACAACGGCGACATCAAGGAAGCCACCTGCTCGTCGGGCACCGCCATCGCCTGACACCGACGCGGACGGCGCCGAGCGGTCGGGCGGCGCCTCCAGCGGGATCAGGGTGCCCGGCCCTCGGCCAGCAGTGCCAGCGAGGCCGTCGAGCACAGCCAGGCGCCGGCCTCCTCCCACGTCCAGGTCGCGCCCTTGAGGACGCGCGGCCAGGAATAGAGGCCGAAGAAGAACCAGAGAACGTCGGTGGCCCGCTCGGTGTCGAGGTCCGGCGCGAGCACGCCGAGCCGCCTCAGCCGTTCGGCGGCCTGGGCCAGCGCCGTGCGGTAGACGCGCACGGACTCCTCCAGCAGCCGCTGCGCGACGGGCTCGTGCGAAGCAGTGTCGAGCAGCAACGCGATGACGCCGTCATGCCGGCGATAGGCAGCGCCGGTGCCTTCGGCGATCGCAAGCACGACCTGCTCGCCCGTCTCGGCCCGCGCGACCCGATCGAGGGCCTCACCGACGGCGGCGTCCTCCATGCCCCGGCGCACCAGCTGCTCCAGCAGCACCGGCTTGCCCCCGACACTGGTGTAGACGGTGGCCACCGCGACGCCGGCCGCCGACGCGATCTCGTTGATCGTCGTACCGGCATAGCCGCCCGCGGCGAAACACTCCCGCGCCGCGCCGAGGATCAACTCGCGCGTCTCGGCCGCCGCCTGGGCGCGCCGCGTGCCTCGTGCCGTCGTCATGGGGGTCCCTTCTCCGCAGGTGAGGCTACCGCTCACCGGGCACGGCGCCGCCGGGCGGAGGCGGATTATTTGTTCCGTCAATCACAAGAATGGCGTTCTGATTAACGTAACTATAAGCTACTGATCATGAGGGTTCTCTTCTCTTCGGTGCCGTCCCAGGGACACTTCTATCCGCTTCTCCCGCTCGCCCGGGCCTTCGCCCGCCGCGGTGACCAGGTCGCCGTCCTGAGCGGCGCCGCCCTCGCGGCCGACATCGCGGCCGAGGGCTTCGAGTTCCTGCGAGCCGGTGCCTCTGCCGAGGAACTCTTCGCCGAGGCCGCCCGCCGCACCGGCGCCGACGCCGGAGCAGGCGCTTCCCCGGCCGCGGTGGCCGAATTCTTCGCCGGCGCCCGCCTCGACCTCGGCGGCGACGCCGCTCTCGACGCCGCCCGCGCCTGGCAGCCCGACCTCATCGTCAACGAGATGTTCGACTTGGTCGGCGTGTTCGCCGCGGCCGGCCTCGACGTGCCCCTGGCCACCGTCTCGACCGGACCCGGCGTCCCGCCGGAATTCCTCGGCGCCATCGCGGCCAACGCCGCCCCCCGCTTCGAAACCCGCGGCTTCCCGGTGCCGACCGCCCTGCCGGCCGGCCGCTGGCTCCTCGAGACCTGCCCGCCTGACCTCGGCGCATCCCAGGCCCCGACGTCGGCGCAACGCTGGACGCTGCGCCCCGAGGCACACCGGGGCCCCGCCGGCGACACCACCTCCCCGCCCGTGCCGGCGCCGCGCCGTCCCCGCGTCCTGGTGACCCTCGGCTCGCACTTCGCCGCCCCGGACGTCGTCGGCCGGCTGCTCGACGATCTCACCGGCGGCGACGACCCTCTCGACGTCGAATTCCTCGCCACCACCCTGCCCGGAACCGACGCCACCGCCGTACCGCACAAGTCGGAACACGTCACCCTGCTGCCCTTCCAGCCCTTGTCCCGGCTGCTCACCGGCGCGGCGGCGGCGCTGATCCACGGTGGTGCCGGAACCACCCTCGGCAGCCTCGCCGAGGGCGTACCGCTGGTGGTCTGGCCGCAGGGCGCCGACCAGCCCGTGCAGGCCGCCGCCGTCGGCCACGCCGGAGCCGGCATCGGTCTCGCTTCCGGCCCGGTCGACCCGCAAGCGCTGCGCGACGCCGTCCGCAGCGTCCTCACCGATCCGGCCTACGCCGGCGCCGCCCGCCGCGTCCAACAGCAGATCGCCGCCATGACCGCCCCCGACCAGGTGGCCGCCGACCTTGCCGAGGCGCTGACCGAGCACTGAGACCGCGCCACCACAGCCGTCCGCGGGCCGGGGCATAGTGTGGCGGCATGATCACGGTGCAGTCGGCCTTTCGGTATCCGGTCAAGTCGATGCTCGGGGTGCCGGCCGACGCCGCCTCCGTGGTGGCGAGCGGGCTCCTCGGCGACCGCGGGTGGGCGCTGGTCGATCTGGAGACCGGGAAGGTCGCCAGCGCCAAACGTCCGCGGCTCTGGCGCCGCCTGCTGCGGGTGCGTGTCGAGCAGCCCGCCGAGGGCGGGCCGATCGGCATGGTGTTGCCCGGTGGGGAACGGGTGGTCGCGGGCGCGCCGGAGGCCGACGAGGCACTGTCGCGGTTGCTGGATCGCCCGGTGGCGATGCGGCAGGCTCGGGAGCCCGGCGCCGAGATCGACCGGGCGGTCCCCGAGGAGGTTCTGGACCACGGCATGGACGCGGAGGTGGACGCCACGGTCATCGAGCTGTCCGCGGCGGCGCCGGGGCAGGGGTTCGTGGATTACGCCCCGCTGCACCTGATCACCACGGCGACCTTGGCGACTGTGGACACCGCGCTCGGGCGGCATGTCGACCCGCGGGTCTTCCGCCCCAACCTGGTGCTCGCCACGCCCGGCCTGAGCGGTTACGCCGAGAACGGGTGGATCGGATCCGAGCTGGCCATCGGGCAGGAGGTCCGGTTGGCGGTGTTCCAGCAGACCCCTCGGTGCGCGGTGCCCACCCTGCCGCACGGCGACCTGGTCCCCGACCCGGACGTGCTGCGCATGCTGTCCCGGGACAACCGCGTCCCGGTCGAGGGTGCCGGGCGGCAGCCCGTCGCCGGCGTCTACGCCACGGTCCTCGCCGGCGGAACGATCCGTCCCGGAGACCTCGTCCGGAGAACCTGAGTTGCCGGGACGGAGCACTCCGTCACATACTGGGAGGCTCGCACTTGATCGAGGGAGACCCGTGACCAGACGCTCGGCAGCGGAGACCCGGCGGCACATCCTGGACGTCGCCGGCGACCTCTTCTACTCGCGCGGCGCGCGTGCCGTCGGGATGGACCTGGTCATCAAGACGGCGGAGGTCGCCAACGCGACGCTCTACCGCCAGTTCCCCACCAAGGACGAGCTGCTCACGGCCTACCTGGTCGACCGCAACACCGGGTGGTGGCAGCGACTGCGGGAGACGACCGAGCCGCTGCCGAGCGCCCGGGAGCGCCTCCTCGCCCTGTTCGACATGACGGTCGCCGACATGGGGCAGCCGGGATATCGCGGGTGCGCCACCCTGAACGTGACCAGCGAGTTCCCCGACGAGACGCACCCGGCCCACCGGGCCGCCGTCGAGCACAAGCGCGAGGTGCTGCACTGGCTGCGCGAGCAGGTCGCCGAGGCCGGCGCCGCCGACCCCGGCGCGCTGGCGGACCAGCTGATGATCATCTTGGACGGCGCGCAGGCCCTCGCCGCTGCGATGGGTCCCGACGGGCCGTCACGTCAGATGACGGCCCTGGTGGAGGGCCTGTTGCCGGCCGCCACCGGCCGGCAGCAGCGCCGAGGGACCCCCGCCCGCGCGCGCCGGGCGTAGCCGTCAGGGCAGGTCGGAGGGCCGGTGCTCGGTGACGCCGGCGCTGGTGCGCACGATCACGGTGAACGTGTCCCGGCCCTCGCCGCCCTCCGGTCCCGGCCACCAGGCGCCCCACCATCCGCCACGCACGCTGGCCTGGAACGTCCTGCCGCTGTCCAGCCGGATCTCCACGGCGGTCACCTCGGGCGCGGCCAGCCCGACGACGTTCGACCACATGTCGTCGCCGTCCCCGGCGGAGCTCATCGTCTCGATGTTGACCGTGCCGGCCGGCGGCGCGGGCAGGGGCTTGCCGTCGGTCAGGCCCATCGACGCGAGCTGGTCCTTGCCCACGAGCAGGCACTCGACGACGGCGCCGGTGCTCTTGCGCATGATGAGGAGGGTGGCGTCGCCGCGCTGCTCCGCGAGGATCACGTCGGACGGGCGCACCGCCGACGAGGTGCCGCCGACATCGCCGGCCCCGCACGCCTTGGCCTGGTCCATGACTTGGTCTCCGGTTCGAGCGGTCGGCGTCGCGGTCCACGAGGCCACGGCCTTCTCGGCCGTGCCGGGCACCAGCACGGGCACGGCGACGACCGCCAGCGCCCCGGCGGCCACCGCCGCCGCGCCCGCCGTGATCCACCGGCGCGTCGCGGGGTTCGCCGTGCGCCGTGCGCCCTGACCGGCCATGGTGCGCTCGATGAAGGCCCGCGAACGAGCCCATTGCATCGGCGTCGGCTCGCTGCCGCGGGCCGGGTCCAGAACGGCGAGACGGGTGAGGTCCTTCATGCTTTCGTCCACGACTGCTCCTGAAGGGTGTGCGAGCGCGAGGGTGCGGCGGTGGTGGATGCGGCCGGGTCCAGGGCCGCGTGGAGGCGTTTGCGGGCTCGGGTGAGACGCATGGCGAACGTGGAGCGGCGGCAGTTCAGCACGACCGCGGCCTGGTCACCGGTCAGACCGTCGAAGGCGACGAGCGCCAGGACCTCGCGGTCCGCGGCGCCGAGGGACTGCCAGGCGCGTTGCAGGTCGAGGCGGGCCGCCGTATCGGCCGTGTGGTCGTCGGTCCCGGGCTCGGCGAGGGCGGTGAGCCGCACGTCGAGGGCTCGCCGCCGCAGCCAACCACGGGTCTGGTTCGCCATGGTCCGGCGGGCGACGGCGAACAGCCAGGGGCGGGCGTCCTCGGGCAGTTCGCCGAGCCGGCGCCAGGCGGTGAGGTAGACCGTCGAGACGATGTCCTCGGCCTCGCCGGCCGGGACCCGTCGCTCGACGAAGCGGAGCAGATCGGCGAAGGTCTGCTGGTGCAGCGCACGGAACCGGTCTTCGGCTCCGGCCTGCTGTGGCCCGGTCATCCGGGTGATCCTGGGTGGTTCATGACCCCTACCTGTCCGGGACGGCGCGGACTGCCACACCGCTACGCGAGATTTCCGGCGGCGATCTCCCGGGCCGCCCGGCGGGCGAAACCGGCGGCGCCGATCTCCAGCAGCGTGGCGTGGGCGGTGTGCAGATGGCGGCGTGCGCCGGCGCGCCGGCCCTCGCGGCGCAGCCACTCGCCGTAGAGCAGTTCGGCGCGGGCGCGGTCGGCTCGCATGCCGCTGCGGCCGAGGGCCTCCAGCGCGGTCTCGAAGTGGGTCTCCGTGTCGTCGCCGAGGTGGATCAGCGCCGCGCAGCAGGCTTCCACCCCGGCCGCGAAGTCGGTGCCGGCGGCCCTGGTGCGCACGCGCAGCCTGGCGTACGCCGCCTCCGCCGTCGCCCGGTCACCGGACCGGGCGGCCGCCTCGACCAGCTCGCGCAGGGCGATGCCCCGGAAGCCGAAGTCGAGGTGCTGGTCGGCGTAGGTGGCCGCGGCGACGGCCGCCGGGTGGTCGCCACGGCTGTTGTGGTGGACGGCCAGGGCGAAATGCGCGTACGCGACGAACAGCCCCTCGCCGCGGGCCGTGGCGTCCGCCACCGTCGCGTCGAACATGGCGGCGGTCCGCGGGTCGCCCGACCAGGCGGCCAGCGCCAGGTGCGGATAGCCGGGCGCGCCGCCGGTGATCCCGGCGAGGTCGGCGCCCTGCTCCAGCACCGAGGCGGCCTCCCGGAACCGGCCCTGACGCAGGTAGACGCCGGCCATCGTGGCGAAGGCGTCGGGCAGGCGGGTCAGGTTGCCGACCGTGCGGGCGCGCTCGATCTGCCGGTCGAGGACGGCCTCGCAGGTGCCCAGGTCCCACAGCTCCCACATCACCGCCGCGGCGAACTTGACGCGGGGCGGCCAGTCGTCGTCGGTGGACCGGGCCACCGCACGCCGCAGCAGGCCGAGACCCCTGGCGTGCTCGCCGTCGAGCACCGCGACCAGCCCGTCGAGCAGCAGGTCGGCGGTGGTGGGCGCGCCGGAGGGCCGGACGGCGGTGCGCGCGAAGCCGACCGCCTCGGCGAGCGGGACGCCGCCGAGAGCGCCGGCGGCGGTGGCCGCGGTGAGCGCGTCCAGGTGCACCTCTCGCGCCAGGGCCGGGTTCAAGGGCTCGAGCAGGGCCGCGGCGCGTCGCAGGGGTGCCACGGCGTCCCGGCCGCGGTGCCGCGCGAAGGCGGCGCGGCCACGCACCAGTTCCATCCGGGCCCGCGCGACGGCGTCCGCCCCGGCCGGGTCGACCGCGGCGAGCAGCCGTACGGCTTCGGCGGGCGCGCCGGACTCGAGCCGGTCCGTCGCCGCGGTCAGGATCCGCTCGCGCCGCCGATGCGGATCCGCGGTGAGCCTGGCCGCGTGTTCCAGGAACGCGGCGGCCGCCGAGAGGCCACCCCGGGTACGGACCCGCTCCGCCGAGATCGCCAGCTGCGCGGCCAGCGCCTCGTCGGTCCCGGTGGCGGCCAGCGCGCGGTGCCAGGCGTGCCGGTCCGGGTCGGCGGTCGAGTCGGTCGCCTCCGCCAGCGCCCGGTGCGCCTGGCGCCGGACCGAGGCCGGAGCGCTGTGGTAGGCGGCGGAGCGAACCAGCGGATGCCGGAACCGGACGCGGAGGTCGACGGAGAGCAGGCCGGCGTCCTCGGCCGGCGTCAGCGCCTCGGCGGGGAGGCCCAGGGCGCCGGCCGCGGACCAGAGCAGCGTGGGGTCGCCGAGCGGTTCCGCCGCCGCGACGACCAGCAGCAGCCGGGTCCGGTCCGGCAGGGCGGCGAGGCCGGCGTGGAACAGCTCCTCGGAGGCGCCTCTCGCCGCCGGCCGGCCGAGGCCGCCGGCCGGCGTGGCCGGGCCATCGGACCGGGCCAGTTCCAGCAGGGCCAGCGGATTGCCCCGCGACTCGGCCAGGATCCGGCCGGCCACCCGCTGGTCCAGCGGGCCGTGCAGGGCATCGCCGAGCAGCGACCGCGCGTCCTGATCGGCGAGCTCGCTCAGCGGCATCGAGGGCAGGGCCGCCAGCTCCGTGCCGCCGGCGGGCTCCCGGACACCGAAGAGAAGCAGCACCGGCACGCCGCCGAGCCGGCGCCCGGCGAAGGCCAGCGCCTGCGCGCTGGCCGGATCGAGCCACTGCGCGTCGTCGACCAGGCCCAGCAGAGGCCGGTCGCGGGCGTGCTCGGTGAGCAGGGTGAGAGTCGCCATACCCACCATGGCCGGGTCCGGCCGGGTGCCCTCGCGGCGACCGGCGGCGACGTCGAGGGCCTGCCGTTGCGGCCCGGGCAGCCGGTCGCCGTGCTCGGTGAGCGGACCGAGCAGCTGGAACAGCGCGGCGTACGGCAACGCCACCTCGAATTCGGCACCGGTGGCCCGCAGCACCCGCATGCCGGTCGCCGCGGCGCTCACCTGCTCGATCAGCGCGGTCTTGCCGATGCCGGCCTCGCCGCGGATCACGAGGGCACCGCCGGCGCCCTCGACCGCCCTGTCCCGCAGCGAGAAGAGGCTGCTCAACTCGCGGTCGCGCCCGCGCAGCCGCCGGTCGTGCCGGGCGGGGCGGCGCGGTCGTGCCGAGCCGCCGCCGAGGCGTTCCCGCGGGGAGGCCGGCTGCTCGGTCAGGATGGCCGTTTCGAGATCCGCCAGTTCCGGGCTCAGGTCCAGCCCCAACTCCGTACGCATGACCTCGCGGCACCGGCGCAGGGCGGCGAGAGCGTCCGCGCGGCGTCCCGCGGCCCACAGCCCCGCCGCCAGCAGCCGCCAGCCCTCCTCGCGCAGGGGGTGCTCATGAGTGAGGGCCTCGGCGGAGGCCACCGCCTCCCCGGTCCGGCCGGTCCGCAGCGCCGCGCCGGCGAGGGCCTCACGAGCGGAGAGCCGCAGGCCGTCGAGCCGGGCCGCCTCGGCGACCGCCCACTGCTCGTCCGCGAACTCCGCGTAGGCCGGCCCCGCCCACCAGCCGAGCGCCTCGGTCAGCAACGTCCACGCCGCCGCCGGCTCCGCGGTGTGCGCGGCCGTGACCGCCGCCTCGAACTGCCAGGCGTCGACCGCGTCGGCGGGAAGCCGGAGCCGGTAGCCGGACGCGACGCTGACCAGCAGCCGTGCCGGGGCGTGCGGCGGGCGGTCCGGCTCGAGCAGGCGTCGCAGGTTCGACACGTAGGTCTGCAACGACGTGGTCGCCTTGCGTGGCGGGTCGCCGCGCCACACGGCGTCGATGAGCTGGTCGGTGGAGACCGCCTCACCGTGCCGAGTGAGCAGCAGCGCGAGCACGGCGCGCTGCCGAGGACCGCCGAGGTCGATCGGCCCGGCCGGCCCGGTTGCCTCGACGGGGCCGAGGACGCGCAGCCTCACCATGGCTCCCTCACCCCGTTCCAAGAATTCCCCGAGCGCAGGTCAGCAAGCTAATGGACGTCCGCAGAGGTGCGCCGAGGAGAGGAACGCGAACGTGATGTCCGACATCGCGCCGGGGCCGGAGGACGCCGGCGAGGACGGCCTCCGGAAGGCCTGGGCGAAACTACGGGCCCTGCCCCGCGACGACCAGCGCGAGGATCTCCTCGACCGCGGCCTCGGCATCCTGCTGTTCCTCCGGGCCGGCGAGATCACCACGGCGGACGCCGTGCCGATGCTGCGCGCGTTGCTCAACAGGAATCGTCCGGAGGCGTAGGGGCGATCCGCCGGCGTCAGCGCTTCGCCCCGCCGGTCGTCTCCCTGAGCCAGAGCAGTTCGCACACCCGCTGCTGAGCACGGTCGAGGTGACGACGATAGGTGCTGAACGGCATACCGAGTCGCTGTGCCGCGGCGGTCTGGGTGGGCACCCGGTGGAAGTACGTGGTGGCGAGGACCGCGTGCAGTTTGGCCTCCCGAGGATCGTCGCGCAGGGCGTCGACCGCCTCGGTGATCAGTTCGGGAAGCACCTCGCTCGGGTCGCCGTCGACCATGCGGGTGTGCCGCAGCGGGTTCGCGGAGAGGGCGTCCGGGCGGTGCACGTCCCGCAGGGCCTCGCGTACGGCCTGGTCGAAGGCCTCACGGGGCAGCGCCTGCTCGGCCTCGGCGGCGAGGTCGTCGCCGAGCGGCCCGGGCTGGGTGCGGTCGAACCAGATCGACAGCGGCGTGACACGCCAGTCGCACGAGAACAGGCAGTACGGCGGTGTCTCCACCGTGCGGTAGTGCCCCAGGTGCTCCATCAGCGGCGTCCACAGCTCGGGGAAGGGGCTGATGATGAACGACCAGGCCAGCCCCGGCTGCCTGATCCAGTCCGCACAGATCCGCAGCTGCATGAGATGCAGGCACGCGGAGATCTCGTAGTAGGCCGGCGGGTAGAGGCAGTAGCGGGCCAGGCGTACGTGCTCGCCGGGCCGCAGCGGGCCGGTGCGCTCGGCGTACTCCCAGGCGGCCTCGGCCACCGGGTCGTCGCCGGACGGCGGCTCGGTGAGCCGCAGCGAGCACAGGAACCCGGCCGGGTCGCCGGTGCGGGAGTCGCGGTAGACCCAGAACGCCTCCGGCTGGCGGCGCAGCCAGTGCGCGACGACGGCGGCCGACTCGGGGCCCTCGCTCTCGGTGGCGAACCGGATCAGGACCTTCTCGTCGCCGGGGCGGAGCCTGTCCTCGTGGAAGTCGCCCTCGCGGCGCATCTGGAAGAACTCGCCCATCGAGCCGTACCGCTTGAGGTAGCTCAGCTCGCGGATCGCGACCATGGCGTCCGCCTCGGCCGCGGTGCGGGCCTGCTCCAGCAGGTGGTGCCCGACCCGGGCGTGCATCTCGGCGTAGCCCTCCGGGTCGCGCCAGCGCAGGTCGGCGTCGATCGTGTCGCTGACCAGTTCGTGCAGGTAGAGCCCCTGCCGTCCCCAGTCGGCGACCGGCAGCCGGCGCAGCCAGTCGAAGAGCTCGGCCGCCCGGTCGGGGCCGGCGACCGCCCGCAGGAGCCCCTCGGTGGTCGTCATGGCGTGCGCGGCGACCTCCAGAGCGAGCCGGTGTGCGGTGTCGGGCACGTCGCCGACCAGCCGGTCGAGCAGGGCGGCGAGCAGGTCCGGGGTCGGCTCCCACGCGTCACCGCCGGCGACAGCGGCCGCGAGGCTCAGGGCGAGCGGGTGGGTGCCGGCAAAGGCGAGGATCCCGTCCCGTACGGCCGGCGCCAGTCCCCGGGACCGCAGCAGGGCCCGCGCCTCCTCGCTGGTCAGCTCGCCGAGCCGCCGCACCGCCATCGTCTCCTGCCAGGCGAGGTCGCCGAGCCACGCGGCGCTCGGCGCCTCGCGCCCGGCGATGACCGTCAGGACGGTGGCCGGCAGCGTGGGCAGATAGCTCTCGCGGAGCCAGTCCTCCAGGCCCTGGCAGTGCTCGAACGCGTCGACGACCAACACGGCGCCGTCCGGCACGGTGGCGCCGGCCTCGGCGGTGAACCCCTGCGGGGAGGGATCGATGAGCCGCCCGTTGACCTCGACCACCGGCCGTCGCGCGTCGCGGGCCTCGTCGGCGAAGCGGCGCAGCAGCGTGGACTTGCCCAGCCCGCCGGGCCCGTGCAGGTAGAGGACCGCCGGGGCGCCGCCGCCACCGCGCAGGGCGGCCCGGAACTGCTCGAGCTCCGCGGCCCGGCCGACGAACGCTCGCTCGCGGGCCCACCGCAGACGCTCAGCCAAGGTCATGCGGGGCATCGTACGAACAGTGGTGCACCGGAGCGCGGCGAATCCGCGCCCCGGTGACGGCCGACTCCTCAACCCGTGACCGAGCGCAGCAGGTCCGCGTACTGCTTGTGACCGGACACGTTCGGGTGCAGGGTCTTGACGGGCTCGTCCAGGCGGACTCCCTGCATCCACGGGGCGGCGGTGCAGGCTGCCTCCGAGCCGATCACGCAGGTGGTCAGCGACGGGGTGAAGCCGGCGGCCTGGGCGGTCGTCACGGTGGCGACCACCGCCGTGACCGCCGTCGCGGCAATGGCCAGGGCCTTGGTCCAGCGTCGCATGGGGAATGCCTCCGAAAGCCGAAATCGGTAGATGCCCGGCAGAGCGTAGGGACTCGGGCTGCTCATTCGGTCGCCACTTGTTGCTCATTCCCCGCCACATGGCGACCACCGGGCGAACTGTCCGCATTGTCCCTACCGCGCATGCGGCATCCTCGACTTGAAGCTTCAACTCCCAAAGGAGAACCGACGGTGGGTAGCGAATCCCGGCAAGAGGGGACGGTGCGCCGGTCGCTGAGCGAGCGGTTGAGGCTGGCGCGTTCCCGCGCTTTCGTCGGCCGCGAGGAGCAGGTCGCGGCGTTCGGCGCCGCGGTGCGCAACGACCCGGCCGCCGCGCTCGTGTTCTACCTGCACGGTCCGGGCGGCGTCGGCAAGTCGACCCTGGTCCGGCACCTGGCCGATGAGGCTCGGCACGCAACCGCCTGCTGATCGAGCTGGACGGCCGGTTCGTCAGCCGGTCGCCGGCCGACTTCGAGCAGGCGGCCCAGGCCCTGTTCGACCGGCCCGACGCCGTGCTGGTGGTCGACTCGTTCGAGCACTGCCAATGGCTGGAGACCTGGCTGTGGCAGCGGTTCCTGCCCCGGATCGCCGACGGCGCGCTGGTGGTGCTGGCCGGCCGCCAGGCGCCTGCGGTCGAATGGACGGCGGATCCCGGATGGGCCGGCGCCCTGCACGTCGCCGAGCTGGGCCCGCTGACCGAGGAGCAGGCCAGACGGCTGCTGGCGATCAACGGCGTCCGGCCGGAGAGCACGGACGCGGTCCTGCGGTTCGCCGGCGGCAACCCGCTGGCGCTGTCGCTGGCCGCGGCGGTCGACTCGGCGCATCCCGGCTCGGCACAGGAGTGGTCGCCGTCGGCCGAGACGCTGGGCACGCTGATCGCCGGCCTGATCGGGGAGGTGCCGTCGCCGGAGCACCGGCGTGCGCTCGAGGTGGCCGCGCAGGCGTACAACACCACGGAACAGCTGCTGCAGGCGGCGCTTCCCGAGCACGACGCGCACGAGTTGTTCGCCTGGCTGCGGGGCCTGCCGTTCATGGAGAGCACCCCGCACGGCTGCTACCCGCACGACGCGGCCCGGGAGTCGGTGGTGGCCGACCTGCGCTGGCGGGCGCCGGAAGCCTTCCAGGCCATGAAGCGACGGCTGTCGGCCGAATATCTGCGCCAGATCCGTGAGCTGCCGGAACAGCAGGCCCTGGGCGTGATGAGCCAGCTGTACTACCTGTTCCGCGACCAGAAGAAGATCCGTGACGTGTTCCGGTGGGCGCGCACCGGGCAGGTGCAGGACGACCCGCTGCGCCCCGAGGACATCGAGACGGTCGTGCGGATGGCCGCCGACACGGAGGGGCCGGAATCGGCCGCGCTCGTGCGGTACTGGATCGGCCGGCAACCCGAGGGCTTCAGCGTCTACCGCTCCATCGACACGGGGCAGCCGGTCGCGTTCGTCGGGCGGATCGACCTTCCGGCGCCGCCGGACCCGCGGGACATCGCGGTCGATCCGGTCGTCGCCGCGGCCTGGGACTACTGCATCAGCACGGCGCCGCCCGCACCCGGCGAGCACATCGCGATCACCCGGTTCGTCATCCATCCGGACGCCTATCAGGTTCCGTCACCCGTCACCAGCCTGCATCACTCTCGGGTGCAGGCGACGGCGGCGCGCAGCCGCGGCCTGGCCCAGGGCATGATCGTGCTGCACGACTGCGAGCTGTGGGGCCGCCTGCTCAAGGGAGCTCTCACCGACGCCGGCGTGCGGCCGCGCGTGGGCGATCGGACGTACGGGCTGTTCGTCACCGACTGGCGGCAGGTGCCGTTCGAGATGTGGCTCGCCAACATCCTCGACCAGACCGACCTTCCCGCGGCGCCGGCGCCGGCCACGCGCGCCGATTTCGACCGCTGGGTCCGCGAGACCTTGCAGAACTGGCGCTCCCCGCGCGCGTTCGCGCTCAGCGAGCTGGTGAAGTCGAAGCTGGTGGCCGACGCGGCCGATCCGGTGGCCAACCTGCGCGCGCTGATGCGGCAAACCGTCGACGAGGTCGGGCAGGACGCCAAGATGATCAAAGCACGGGAGGCGCTCGTCGCCACCTACTTCTCCGGCGCGCCCACCCAGGAGGCAGCCGCCCGCCGCGCCGGCATGTCGTTCAGCACCTATCGGCGGCACCTGCGGCAAGGCATCGACACGGTCTGCTCGGCGCTGTGGGAGATCCAGCTGCGCGGCCGGAGCGACCAGGGCCGAGCACCGGTGGCCAGCGGTTGACCATGCGGTTGACCACCACGATCCGCGACGGTGAGTGCCGCACCTCATTCGACAGCGAATGACGACTGATCAAGGAGACGTGACATGGGTGTCACCGGCATCGACGAGAACGCGGCCGTCGTCGCGCGCCACGAGTTTCGCATCGACGCCCCGATCGGCCGAGTCTGGGCGCTGCACACGGACGTGAACCGCTGGACCACGTGGCAGAGCGACATCGACACCGCGTACGCCGACGGGCCGTTGCAACTCGGCTCGACGTTCCACTGGAGCACCGCCGGCCTGCACATCGCGTCGACCGTCTACGCCATCGAGGCTCCCCGCCGGATCCTCTGGGGCGGCCCGGCCCAGGGCATCGTCGGCATCCACGAGTGGACCTTCACCGCCGACGGTGACGCCACCGTGGTGACCACCGCCGAGTCCTGGGAGACATCCCATGGC
>NZ_BOMI01000177.1 GCF_016862115.1 Paractinoplanes deccanensis | reverse complement strand
CTCAACTTTACTCTCGCTTTTCCGCTTCGTCAACTCCCGGAAATTTCCCGGTAATCGACAAATCGAATCGCTCGAGCCCCAAGAAATTAGCACGGGCGATTGCCCGGCGAATTTCGAGGGTTCCTCCAGGACGGCCGCGCCGGGCCTCATTGCTGAGTCCCGCTCGCTCGCCCGTCTCCCTGGCGGCTCGGAAAACATTACAGGGGCCCCGAGCCGGATGCCAAATCGGCCCCCTGCGAACCACGTCACAGGGGGCCGATCAAGAGAAAGCTCAAGGTCAGAGCCGGTTTGCCGATGGATCAAGCCTCGTAGGAGACCCCGGCGAACGACTTCTTGCCCCGCCGCAGCACAAGGAACCGCCCGTGCAACAGCGAGGAAACCGCCGGCACGGCCTCGCCATCGGTGATCCGCTCGTTGTTCAGGTAGGCGCCGCCCTCGCTGATCGTCCGCCGCGCCTCGTTGGCCGAGGCCACCAGGCCGGACTCCTTGAGCAGGGTCGTCAGGTTGGGCAGCTCGCCCC
The DNA here is from genome assembly GCF_016862115.1 of Paractinoplanes deccanensis. Lineage (GTDB taxonomy): Bacteria > Actinomycetota > Actinomycetes > Mycobacteriales > Micromonosporaceae > Actinoplanes > Actinoplanes deccanensis. The sequence goes on along the minus strand of NZ_BOMI01000177.1, from coordinate 11,590 downwards.
GCAGGGAGAGCAGGCCGGCCTCGGAGAGCGCCGCCTGCAACGTCGACGGCGAGAGGTCGGTGAGGGAACCCCGCCCGAACAGGGCCTGACTGGCGGTGATCGCCTGCTGCGCCTCCTCCTCACCGTGGACCAGCGCGGTGATCTCGTGCGCGAGGGCGCGCTGAGCCAGCCGGGCCTGCGGGCGCTCGGCCGTCGCCTTCTCGAGCTCCTCCAGCTCCTCGCGGGACTTGAAGCTGAAGAACCGCAGGTAGTTGTTGACGTCGCGGTCGTCCGAGTTGATCCAGAACTGGTAGAACGCGTACGGCGAGGTCATCTCGGGGTCGAGCCAGACGGCACCGCCCTCGCTCTTGCCGAACTTGGTGCCGTCGGCCTTCAGCACGAGCGGGGTGGTGAACGCGTGCACCGGGCCGGCGCCGCGACGGCGTACGAAATCGACCCCTGCCGTGATGTTGCCCCACTGGTCGGAACCGCCGAACTGCAGGGCGCAGCCATGCCGCTGGTGGAGCTGGTAGAAGTCGTTGGCCTGGAGCAGCTGGTAGCTGAACTCGGTGAAGCTGATGCCGCTCTCGAGCCTGTTGCGCACCACGTCACGGGCGAGCATCTTGTTGACCGGGAAGTGCTTGCCGACGTCGCGGAGGAACTCGATCACGGAGGTCGGGCCGGTCCAGTCGAGGTTGTTGACCAGCGTGGCCGCGTTCGCCCCCTCGTACGTCACGAAGGGCGCCAGCTGGGAGCGGATGCGCTCGACCCAGCCCTGCACCACCTCGGGCGGGTTGAGGCTGCGCTCGCTCGACTCGCGCGGGTCGCCGATCTGGCCGGTGGCGCCGCCGACGAGCAGCAGCGGCCGATGACCGGCGAGCTGGAGCCGGCGGGCGGTCATGACCTGCATGAGGTGACCGACGTGCAGCGACGCGGCGGTGGGATCGAAGCCCACATAGAACGTGAGGGACCCGCCGGTGAGCGCTTCGGCCAGGGCGGCCGGGTCGGTCGAGTCCTGGATCAGTCCACGCCACGTCAGGTCGTCTACGAGAGTCACGTCGGCATTGTCCCTCACCCGGCGGGGGCGATCACACTGGGTTTCCCTGGCGAAGCCGCCCGGGTAGACAGAAGAGATGAGTCGCCTGGGTAGCGGTGCGCCGCCGATCGAGATCTCCAAGAAGAAGGCCGTGGCCCGGTTGGAGGAGGCGCAACAGCGGCTGCTGCGCCTGCGCCTGATTCTCGGCGGCCAGATCGGCGAGCAAAAGATCGGACCGCCGCTGACCTGCGTCTTCGAGGGCTGGGACGCCTCCGGCAAGGGCGGGGCGATCAAGCGGCTGGTGGCGCCGCTCGACCCCCGGTTCGTGCGGGTGTCGCAGTTCGCCGCTCCCACGTACGACGAGAAGCGGCATCATTTCCTCTGGCGGTTCTGGCCGAAGCTGCCGGGCTGGGGCGGCATGGCCGTGTTCGACCGTTCCTGGTACGGGCGGGTGCTGGTCGAGCGGGTCGAGGGCTTCGCGACCAAGGAGCAGTGGCAGCGGGCGTACAACGAGATCGTCGAGTTCGAGCGGACCCTGGTCGCCGAGGGGATGATCATCGTCAAGTTCTGGATGCACGTCTCCGAGGAGGAGCAGCTGCGCCGCTTCGAGGACCGGGCCAACGACCCGCTGCGCCAGTGGAAGCTCACCCAGGAGGACTGGCGTAACCGGGAGAAGCGTCCCGCCTATGAGACGGCGGTGAACGAGATGCTCGAGCGCTGCGATCCGACCTGGGCGCCGTGGCACGTGATCCCCGGTGACGACAAGCACTACGCGCGCTTCGCCGTCGTCGAGGCGGTCTGCGACGCGATCGAGGCCGAGCTACGCCGGCGCGGTCACGAGTTCTGAGGCTTGTAGTCGGGCAGGCGCAGCGCCTCGCGGATGGTCTGCTGCACCTCGTCGGCGGAGGGCCGGGCGTCGATGTCGTGCACGTATTCCTTGCGGCGGAACAGCTCGAGCACCGGGCGGGTCTTCTCGTTGTAGTCGCGCAGCCGGGCGTCGAGCGCCTCGGGGGTGTCGTCCGCGCGGGTGATCAGCTCGTGGCCGCAGATGTCGCAGCGGCCCTCGACCTGGGGGCGGTCGGCGATGAGGTTGTAGTCCATGCCGCAGTTGGGGCAGAGGCGGCGGCTGAGCACCCGGCGGCGCACCTCGTCCTCGGGCAGCTCGAGGTGGATCACGCCGTCGATGTCGAAGCTCTCCATGAAGAACTCGGCCTGCCGGTCGTTGCGCGGGAAGCCGTCGATGACGAAGCCGTAGTTCCAGTCGTGGCCGTCGAGGCGCTCGCGCACGATCCGCTCGACCAGGTCGTCGCCGACCAGCTCGCCGGCGGTCATGGTGCGCCGCACCTGGGCGCCGATCTTCGTGTGGTTCTTGACGTGCCAGCGGAAGATGTCGCCGACCGCGATGTGCACGAGGTCGAGGTCGTCGCAGAGCAGCTGCGACTGGGTGCCCTTGCCGCTGCCCTGCACTCCCATGATCACGTACTTGCGCATGATGGCCTGCTCTCAGTCAGCCGCGCCGATGCGCAGCGGTCCCGGCGCGGGTCTGCCGGTCAGGGTGGTCGGGTCGATGCTCCACGCGTTCGCGACGGCGAGCACGTCTTTCTCGCCCACCAGAACGGTCGTGTCCTCGGTCAGCTCGCCGGGCAGGCCGGCGTCGCGTTCCGCCGCGTCGGGCTCGCCGTGCCACGACGTGACCTCGCCGGTCTGCCCCACGTACCCGAAAGCGCGGATCAGCTCCCCCGCCGCGGCGCGCTGCCAGCGGTGCAGCTCGGTGACCCGGTGGGTGGCGAAGAACTGCACCTCGGTGCCGAGCTCGGCGGAGAGGGCGACGACGTCGACCGGGGTGCCCGGCCGGATCAGCCGGCGGCCGGCCACCAGCACCCAGGACGTCTCGCGGGCGCCGGGCAGCGGCGGGGTGACGGCGACCCGGTCGTCGGTGAGGTGCGCGAGGTCGATGCCGTCGCGCCAGCTCACCGAGCCGAGATCGCGCAGGCCGAGCGCGTCGATGACCCGGCCCGGGTCACGGTCGGCGCCCGGCTCGCTCCGGACGGCCAGCCACGCCTGCTTGCCACCGAAACCGACCATTACGTCCTTCTCCATGGCGTCAACGCTATCCGGCGCGGCTCACCGCCAGCCGTAGTCCTGGCGCAGCTTCGCCGCGACGCGGTCGAAACGGGTGCGGTCGAGCACGGCGCCCTCGCGCCGGATGCCGTCGTGGTCGACCTCGATCACCCGATCGAGGCGGATCCAGCTGGGCCGGTCCTCCCGGTCCCACGCGCCGGTGCCGAGGCCCATCCAGTTGCGCTGGCCGTCGCGGTCACTCTGGGAGGACAACATCAAGCCCAGGACGGTACGGCCGGAGCGCCCGACCACAAGCACGGGCCGGTCCTTGCCCTGCGCGGGATCGTCCTCGTACGGCACCCAGGTCCACACGACCTCACCGGGGTCGGCGTCGCCGTCGAGGTGAGGCGAGTATGCGATGTGCCGGCCGCGCTCGTGGGTGGGCACGTGCCGGACGGACCGCGCCGGAGCCCGCCGCGGCTGCGGCGCGGGCGTGCTCGCCGCCCGGCCGGTCACCTTGCGCAGAAGGGTCTTGAGAATCTTGGCCACGGCTGAACTCTAGGCTGCCGGTATGACACCGGACATCGAAGCCTGGCAGTCGTGGCACCCGTCGTACGTGGCCGAGCGGCTGGCCGGGCTCGAGGTCCCCTGGTACGTGGCCGGCGGCTGGGCGATCGACCTGCATCTCGGCGGCACCCTGCGCGAGCACGAGGACACGGAGATCGCCGTGCCGGCGGCCCACTTCGCCGCGGTCGCCGGGCGCCTTCCCGAGCTGGCGTTCTTCGCGCCGGCCGGCGCGGGCGTGCTCGTGCCGGCGACCCCCGGGGCGCTGGCCGAGCACCACCAGACGTGGGCGCTCGACCCGGTCGCGGAGGTGTGGCGCCTGGACGTCTTCCGGGAGCCGCACGAGGGGGACACGTGGGTCTCGCGGCGGCACGCGAGCCAGCGCCGCCCGTACAGCGAAATCGTGCGGCGGACGCCGGACGGGATCCCCTACCTCAGCCCCGACGTGGCCCTGTTCTTCAAGGCGAAGCACACGCGCCCGAAGGACCAGGAGGACTACGACGCGGTCGCGCCCACGCTGACCGCCGCCGAGCGGGCCTGGCTGGACGAGGCGCTCGACCTGGTACACCCGGGCCACGCCTGGCGCTCCTAGCCGACGAAGTCCTGGGTCATCCAGGTGATGCCCTTGCTGTCGCGGACGATGCTCAGGCCGATGCGCTCGAAGCTCTTGTTGAGCAGGTTCTTGCGGTGGCCGTCGTTCGGCGGCACCTCGGCGAGCATGCTGTCGGTGAGGCCGTTGGCGGCGTTCACCTTGGCCGAGTCGGCGGCGCCGCTCGAGCCGAAGCCGATGTTCTCGCCCGCGGACGACCACTTGACGCCCTGGGCGCTGAACCGGTCGCCGAGGCCGGACTCGCCGTCGCACTGGTGGGAGAGCCCGCAGCCGTCGATCATCAGCTGGGTGTGGATGGCGGCGGCCCGGGAGAGGTCGGCGTCGAGGGTGAGCTCGCCCAGGCCCTCGGCCTTGCGGGCGGCGTTGATGTGGGCGAGCACCTGACCGACGACGGAGCCGCTGGTCTGCGGGGCGCTCGTGGTCTCGTCGGGTGCGCTCGTGGCGACGGTCTGCGCCTTCCTCTTCGCCCGCGTGGGGCTCGGCGACGGCTTCTTGGAGACCGGCTTCTTCGAGGGTGACGCGCTGGGGGACGGCGTCGCGCTCGTGCTCGGGCTCGGACTCGGCGTCGTGGGCGCGCTGGTCTCGGCGCTCTCGGTCGCGGGCGGGGCGAAAGGCTGCTCGGCGGCGCTGGGGATGGTGCTCTCCGCCTCGGCGTCCCTCGTCAGCCCGGCGAAGGTGAACCCGGACCCGATGACGACAGCGGTGACTCCCGCCACCAGCGTGTAACGGGCGCGGGCAGCGGCATTCATCGAAGGGCACCTTTGGTCGTGGGGACGGCTTTCCCACTATGGAGGCGCCCGCCGCCGTTCCGCCCGCCCGCTAATGAGTCCTTAAGGATCGGCTCACGGAGAACTAAAGATCGAACTCCCCGTCGCGCACGCCGCCGAGGAACGCCGACCACTCGGCGTGGGTGAACACGAGGGCCGGCCCCTCGGGGCACTTGGTGTCGCGGACGGCGACGATCCCCGGGAGGTTGACCGCGACCTCGACGCAGTCGCCACCATTGCCGCCGCTGCGTGTGCTCTTGTGCCAGACGGCACCGGTCAGGTCAGTCATCGCTCTCCTCGATGATCGTCGCGATGAGATCGTCGGAATCGGCCCGGCTCAGGGCAACCGCCTCCAGTTCCCCCCAGATCGATTCATATGTCTCCACTTCAGCGAGCTTATCGAGATAGAGCGCGCCGGTGAGATTCTCGCAATAGATCGTTGTCGGCTCCGGCGACGCGGCGCCGACCGCCGGGAACTCGAGGATCGTGAACTGGCCGGAGCTCGCGGCCTTGTGCGGGCCGGCGGCGAACGGGATCACCCGCACCGCGACGTTGGACCGGGTCGAGACGGTCACGAGATGGCGGAGTTGGCGCCGCATGCCCTGCGTGTCGGGGATGGCGCGGCGCAGCACCCCCTCGTCGACGAGCACCTCCAGCCGCGGGGCGCTCGGACTCGTCCGGGTCAGAAGCGACTGCCTTTCCAGGCGTACGGCGACGGCGTTGCGCACCGCGGGCTCGTCGTCACCGATCCACTTGCGGAAGACCCACTCGGCGTACTCCCTGGTCTGGAGCAGGCCCGGAATGACGCTGGGTGCGAAAGAACGCAACCGGCTCGCCGCCTGCTCCATGCCGACATAGAGCTCGAACCAGGCGGGGACGACATCGCCGTACGCGTGCCACCAGCCTTTGGCCTTGGCCTCGTGCGCGAGACCGAGCAGCACCTCGGTCATCCGCGCGGTGGCCCGATAGACGCCGCACATCGCGATCACGTCGTGCTTGCGTACGGCGACCTCGCCTTTCTCGATGCGGTACATGCGGGCCCGCGAGAACTCGAGCTCCTCGGCGGCGCCCATCAGGGAGATGCCGGCTTCCTCTCGCAGCTGCTTCAGCAGGCGGCCGACCTGGCGTCGCGGGACGGTCGAACCTGTTTCGGTCATCTGCGCTCGCTTTCGAGATTTCCTCGGCGGGAATCTCACCCTAAGACATAGACGCTCCTCTCCGTAAGTGATCGATTGCGGTCGGTAGCACCTCTCGTGCCGGCGCCCTCGGTCATGATCCAATGAGGACATGACCGACAGGTTCGACACCGGAGTCGCCCATCCGGCGCGGCGGTACAACTACTGGCTGGGCGGCAAGGACAACTTCGCCGCCGACCGCGAGTCCGGCGACCTCCTCGCGAAGTCGTACCCGGCCGCCCGCATCGCGGCCCGCGCCAACCGGGCGTTCCTGCGCCGCGCGGTCCGCTACGCCGCCGCCGACGCGGGCCTGAGGCAGTTCCTCGACATTGGTACGGGGTTGCCGACCGCCGACAACACGCACGAGGTCGCCCAGCGCGCCGCACCCGAATCCAAGATCGTGTACGTGGACAACGACCCGATGGTCATGGCCCACGCGCGGGCGCTGCTGACCTCGACCCCGCAGGGCGAGACCCGGTATCTCGAGGAGGACCTGCGCCACCCGCGGAAGATCCTGTCGCAGGCCGCCGAGGTGCTCGACCTCACCCGGCCGGTGGGGCTGATCCTGGTCGCGGTGGTGCACTTCCTGCCGTCGCAGGACGAGTCGGTTGAGATCGTACGCACGCTGCTCGGCGAACTGGCGCCGGGAAGTCACCTGATCGCCACCATGGCGACGACCGACCTGCTGACGCCGGAGCTCAAGGCCAACTGGGACGAGTCCCTGCGGACCGGCCGCTCCGACGTCCACCCGCGGACGCGCGACGAGTTCGCGGCGCACTTCGCCGGCCTGACGCTGGTGGAGCCGGGCATCCAGCCGGTCGCGGACTGGCGGCCGGACCCCGGCGACACCGAGCACCCGGCGCCGGTGGAGGCCTCCATCTTCGGGGCGGTCGGTCGCAAGTAACGTGGCCCGGTGGACGTTTCCTGGCTTGCTCTGCCCGCCGACGCGGTCGACGAGGCGGCTCGGCTGCTGCTCGGGTGGCAGCTGACCGCCAACGGGGTGACCGTGCGCCTCACCGAGGTCGAGGCGTACAGCGGCCTGGGGGAGGACCCGGCCAGCCACGCCCACCGCGGCATGACGGCACGCAACGAGGTGATGTTCGGCCCGGCGGGCTTCCTGTACGTCTACCAGATCTACGGCATGCACTACTGCGCCAACATCGTCTGCGGCGAGCAGGGCCGCGCCGCGGCGGTGCTGCTGCGGGCCGGATCGGTCACCGCCGGCCTGCCCACGGCCCGATCCCGGCGCCCGGCGACCAGCAGGGACAGCGACCTCGCGTCCGGCCCGGCGAAACTGATGCAGGTGCTGGCCCTCGACCGCTCCGCGAACGGCACCTCGGTCCTCGACGGCACGGGCCCCCTGACGGTGACACCCCCGGCTTCACCCGTCGGCGCGATCTCCGCGGGCCCGCGCGTGGGCGTCACCTCGGCCCACGACGTGGCTTGGCGCTTCTGGATCGAGGGGGACCCGTCGGTCAGCGCCTACCGCCGGCACACCCCGAGGGTTCGGAAAGTGTCGTAGGCGGCTGGTAGTCCTGACCCATGGATGCTTCTCGCCCGCGGGTCGTGGTCTCCGCCCAGATGTCCCTCGACGGCCGCCTCACGCTGCGCCGCGATCACCTGCTGATGACGTCGCCGGAGCCATGGGAGGCCCTGCGGCCGCCCAGCGCGGACGGGGTGGAGGCCGCGCGGGCGGCCTTGCTGGAGCAGACCTGTCACCCGACCGCGGTGCTGGAGGGCAGCGGGTCGCTGGTCCCCTCATCGGCGGGGCCGCTGCTCGATCTGCCGCCACCCTCGGTCGACACCACGGAGCTGTACGAAGACTTCGTTGTGCCGCGGGCGGCGAAGTGGTTTGCCGTGGTGGATGGGCGGGGGCGCGTTCGCTGGACGATGAAGGAGAACGACGGGTATCACCTGCTCGTCCTGGTCTCGCAGGCCACGCCGGCCGCGTACCTGTCCTATCTGCGGGGTGAGGAGATCTCGTACCTGGTCGCGGGGTCCGCCCGGGTCGATCTCGGGGAAGCACTGCGGCGGATGCGGGAGCGGCTCGGGGTCGCCTGCGTGGTGTCGACCGCGGGTGGCGGGGTGAACGGGGCGCTGTTGCGGGCGGGGCTGGTCGACGAGATCCAGGTGGTGGTCTATCCGGCGGTGATCGGCGGGGCGGGCACGCCGTCGCTCTTCGACGGGGAGCCGCTCGGTCAGGGAGAGGCGCCGGCGTCGCTGCGGTTGATGTGCACGCAGGTGTCGGCGGACGGGACGCTGTGGCTGAGATACGAGGTGGTGCGCTGACTTCTCTTGCGCGGCCCGCGGCGGCAGCCCTGGATGCGGATCTGGCTCCTTCGCGCGGCGCGCGGCGTCAGCCTGGATGCGGGTCAGGCTCCTTCGCGCGGCCCGTGGGTCAGACGTGGATGCGGATCTGGCGGACCGGGTGGCCCAGCAGGATGCCGAGCTCGGTCAGCTCGTCCTCGGTGAACTCGGGGTCGTCGCGGGCCGGGTTGAGGACGGCGATCTCGAAGCGGGCGAAGCCGCACGGCCAGTCGAAGGTGAGCGTGTCGAGCTGGAGCTGCGAGTTGCAGCAGGGCACGGTGACGCCGAGATCGTCGAACTCGCCCTCGGACTCCTCGAGCAGCTCCGCGTACCACTCGAGGGGGATGTCGGCGCCGCAGCGGGGGCAGGTGATGCGCTCGAGGTTCTCGCCGGCGTCGACCGCGGTGATCCGGTCGTAGAACTCGACAGTGATCTCCTGGCCGGCGCCGTCGGAGTCGGGGAAGACGCCCGCCACGTAGTCCTCGGCGCGCTCCGCCGCCTCACCCTCCGGCTGCCAGCCGGCATCGGTGGGGATCACGCAGGCGTAGAAGTCGCTCATCTCGCGCCCGATCATACGACGCGTTCCGGTCGGCGCGGACGTTCCGGCCGAAACCGCCGCGCCGCCGTCCGCGTGCCGCTAGCGTCCGGACTGATGATTTCCCAGCGGTGGTTGATCGTGTGCGGCGCGATGTGCTCCGCCGGCCTGCTCTGGTCGGCCGTGCTCGTCGGCGCGCTGGTGGCCGGCATGCGCCTGCTGCCCTCCACCGTCGCCGTGGGCGTCGCCGCCGTCCTGACCGTCCCCGGCGTGATCGCCGGCGTGATCGGCAACCGCTGGTATTACCGCACCACCCGGCCCCGCCGCGCCTGGAGCCTGACCGCCTGGGTGCCCCCGCACGTGCCGCACTGGGCAAGCATGCTGGCAGGGGTCATGTTCTTCGCCTTCTGGCTCGCCGTGGTCCTCGCCTTCGCCGGCCTGGACGGCGACACCGAGCTGCGCAACGGCCAGTACGTCTTCAACGACAACGGCCGCCTGACCGTGGTCACCGAGTCGAGCTCCGAACGCCAGCACGACCTCGAACAGCAGATCTCCCTGGGCATCCTCGGCGCCCTGGCCGTCGGCGGCACCTTCATGACGGGCGCCATCCTGACCCACCACGCCGCGCCGCAGCCGACCGAGACCCAGTCCGCGGGCCAGCCGCTCGCTTGAGGGCCGCGGCCGTTCAGCCTGCCCGGCGGCAAGGTTTCCGAGAACGAACGTTCTGTCTGCCCCTCGGCCCAGGTTCCCAAGAACGAACGTTCTATCTAGATATCTCGCGACCGGCTCCGTCCCTCGCTAGCTTGCTCGCTTGCTCGGTGGAGTGGCGGCTGCGCGGTCTTCGCTCGGACGGGAGCCGTCGTTCACCGCTTGTGGCGGCGGACACTTCGCCTTGGCAGGTTTATACAGCAAGGCTGTACAGTTTTGCTGTACCTGAGGAGGTCGTTCATGAAGCTCACGAAGTACGCGCATGCCTGCGTCACGCTCACCAAGGACGGGCGGACGATCCTGATCGATCCCGGGACCTTCACCCCGGACGCGCAGCGGCTGCTCGGGGAGGCGGACGCGGTGCTCATCACGCATGAGCATTTCGACCACTTCGACGACGCGCTCGTGCGTGCCGCGCTGTGGAACCGGCCCGAGTTGCGGGTCTACGCCCCCGCGGAGGTCACCGCGAAACTCGCCGAGCAGGCACCGGACTCCCCCGGCGACCTGGCCGACCGGCTGACCACGGTGAAGCCGGGTGACGCCTTCGACGTCGCCGGCTTCTCGATCACCGCGCACGGCGGCCGGCACGCCCTGATCCACCAGGACATCCCGCAGATCGACAACGTCGGCTACCTGATCGACGAGGCCGTCTACCACCCCGGCGACGCCTACTTCGTTCCCGGCGTGCCCGTGCCGCTGCTCCTGCTGCCCACCAGCGGCCCGTGGACCAAGTTCGGCGACGCGGCCGACTTCGTGCGCGCCGTTCGCCCCGAGCGGATGCTTCAGATCCACGAGCTCCTGCTCAGCGACCTGGGCCAGAACTCCGCCGCCATGCTTCTCGGCAAGAACGGGCTGACCGGGATTCCCCTCCAGCGCCTGGCGCCGGGCGAGAGCATCGACGCCTGATCAAGCTCTCCCGGTACGCCAGGCAGCATCGCCCCTCGCCGAACGAGAACGACCCCGCCAAGGCGCCGCCGCCCGGCACGGCGGCTCGGTTGCCCCGAAAAGAGGCACGGGGCGCGCCCGCCTATGGCTTGGGCTGGAGTTTGCGCAACACCTCGGGGATCCGGCGGATGATCTCGCGCTCCTCGTCGTCGAGGTCGTCCCGGATCGCCGACGCGATGCCGGCCGAACGATGCCGGCGCTCCGCTGCCAGGGCTTCCCGGCCCGCCGCGGTGAGGGCCACGACCACCTGGCGGCGGTCGGCCTCGTGCGGTCTCAGCTCGACGCGCCCCTGGTCGCCCAGCAAGTGGACGGTCCGCGTCATCGACTGGTGCCGCACCCGCTCCCGGCGCGCGAGGTCGGCGATCGAGAGTGCCCCCTCCCGGTCGAGGTGGCCGAGCACGGCAGCCTGCCCGGGCGGCATCCGATCGCCCGCCCGAGCGCGCCGGACGAAGTCGCCGATCGCCACACGCAGCGCTTCCGCCAGTTCCTCGTCGCCCACGGGCCCAAAGTACAGCAAGCCTGTACAGCTAGGAGCGCCGGCAATGTCCACGGGACAAAACGGGCTGTGGACAGAGCGAGGGTCGAGGACATTTCGGGCTGGGGACAAGGGACGGGCTTTCGACGCGAATCGGGCGTGGACAGCGAGGGAAACGCACAGGACAAATCGGGCGGGCCGGGAGCGGCGCGGCGGCCGCGCAGAACACAGGGGCCGAGCGGAACACAGCGGCCAGGCGGACGCACAGCACGCGGCCGGACGGAAACGCAGCGGCCGAGCGGAACCGCAGCACGCAGCCGGGCGGAACGCAGCGGCCAGGCGGACGCACAGCACGCGGCCAAGCGGAACCGCAGCACGCAGCCGCGGAACGCAGCGGCCAGGCGGGCGCACAGCACGCGGCCGGACGG
>NZ_BOMI01000176.1 GCF_016862115.1 Paractinoplanes deccanensis | reverse complement strand
AAACGCAGCGGCCGAGCAGAACCGCAGCACGCAGCCGGACGGAACACAGCGGGCCAGGCGGACGGAAACGCAGTGGCCGAGCGGAACCGCAGCACGCAGCCGGGCGGAACGCAACAGCCAGGCGGACGCACAGCGCCGAGCCGAGCGGAAACGCAGCGGCACGCGGCCAGACGGAACACAGCACGCGGCCAGGCGGAACCACCGCGGACGGCCGGACGGAAACGCTGCGGCCAACCGGAAACGCAGCACCCGGCCGGGCGGAAGCGCGACTACGTGCGGCTCGCGCCCGCTTCGGGGCCGGCCAGCCGCTGGGCCAACCACACCGGCAGGACCGAGAGGACGATCAGGGCGGCCGCCACCAGGTTCACCACAGGGGCCTGGTTGGGGCGGAACAGGTTGTTGAAAATCCAGATCGGCAGGGTCTGGATGCCCGGACCGGCCGTGAAGGTCGTGACGATGATTTCGTCGAAGGAGAGGGCGAAGGCCAGCAACCCGCCCGCCAGCAGGGCCGAGCGCATCAGCGGGAACGTGATGTGGCGGAAGGTCTGGAACGGCGACGCGCCCAGGTCCGACGAGGCTTCTTCGAAGGAGACGCCGCTGCGGCGCAGGCGGGCCAGGACGTTGTTGTAGACGATGACCACGCAGAAGGTGGCGTGGCCGACGATCACCGAGAACAGGCCCTTGCCCAGGCCCAGCGGGGCGATGACCGAGCGCCACGCGCTGTCCAGGGCGATGCCCGTGACGATGCCGGGCAGGGCGATCGGCAGCACGATCAGCAGGGACACCGCGTCCCTGCCGAAGAACGTGAAGCGGTGCACGGCGAACGCGACCATCGTGCCCAGCACCAGGGCGATGGCCGTGGCGCCGAGGCCGGCCTTCACCGACGTGGCCAGGGCTTCGCGGGCGCCGGCGTTCTGCCAGGCCGCCGACCACCAGCGGGTCGTCCAGTCGTGCGGGGGCCAGGCGAAGGTGCGGTCGCCGTTGAACGAGTTGACCAGCACCAGCAGCAGCGGGACGTAGATGAACGTCAGGCCCACGGCCATGAAGGCGCGCAGCGCCCAGCGGGACCAGGCGGACAGCGTCACAGCTCCTCCAGGGCGCCGGAGCGGCGGACCGCCACCAGGTAGATGACCATGATGAGGACGGGGACGGTGGCGATCGCCGCGGCGAAGGGCAGGTTGTTCGCGGCGCCGATGTTGGCGTAGACCAGGTTGCCCAGCAGCTGGGTCTTGCCGCCGACGATCTGCACCGTGATGTAGTCGCCGAGCGACAGCGAGAACGTGAAGATCGAACCCGCGATGATCGATGGCACCAGCAACGGCAGCACCACCGCCCGGAAGGTCCGCAACGGCCGAGCGCCCAGGTCGCCGGACGCCTCCAGCAGGGACGACGGCATGCGTTCCAGGCCGGCGTACAAGGGCAGGATCATGTATGGCAGCCACAGGTACGTGAGCACGACAACGGTAGCGAGGAGCCCGTATCCGGGGCCGTGTCCGAAGAAGAGCCAGTCCACCGGGCCGTCGTTGGCGAGCAGCACGCGCCAGGCGTACGCCTTGACCAGATAGGACGCCCACAGCGGCGTGAGGATCAGGATGACCAGCCAGTGCCGCGACCGTGGCGCGGCCACCTTGGCCATGTAGAAGGCCATCGGCACGGCCAGCACCACGCAGATCGCGGTGACCGCGACGGCCACCCCGATGCTGCGCAGCGTGACGTTGCGGTAGACCTCCTCGGTGACGAGGGTCCGGAAGTTCGCGAGCGTGAACTCCCGGACCACCTCGCCGGTGAACCCGTTGACGGTCCAGAACGCCGACACCAGCAGCACCGCGAGGGCGCCGAGGTAGGCGACGGCCAGCCACATCAGGGGCGCCGAGAGCAACCCGGCCAGGCGCAGGCGCGGGTGCCGGTGAAAGAACGCCACGCTATCCCTTGATCGTCGTCCAGGCCTGGGTCCAGGCCGCGTAGTCCTTGCAGGTGACGTCCGTGCGGCCGTCCACGCACTGCGCGAGCGGCGTGGTCCAGTACCAGACCTGCTCGAAGTACTTCTCGTCCTCGGCGTGGAACGTCGCGCAGTGGTTCTTGTCGGCGGTCTCGGCGCAGGAGAGCTTGTTGGCCGGCGCCTCGCCGAACCACTCCGCGACGCCGGCGTTCGCCTTCGGCGAGATGATGTGGTTCATCCAGAGGTAGCCGCAGTTCGGGTGCTTCGCCTTCGACGAGATCATCCAGGTGTCGGACCAGCCGGTCGCGCCCTCGGTGGGCAGGATCGCCTCGACCGGGGCCTTGTCGGCCTTGGCCAGGTTGGCGATGACCTGCCATGTCGTGCCGAGCACCGAGTCGCCGCTCTTGAAGGCCTGCACTTCCTTGGTGTAGTCGGACCAGTATTCGCCGATCAGGTCGTTCTGCTGGGTGAGCAGGTCGGTGGCGGCCTTGAACTGGGCGTCGTCCAGCGCGTACGGGTTCTTGATGCCCAGCTCCGGCTTGGTCTTCATCAGGTAGAGCGCCGCGTCGGCGATGTAGATCGGCGAGTCGTACGCGGTGATCTTGCCCTTGTAGGGAGAGCTGGGGTCGAAGACCGCGCTCCACGAGGTCGGCGCCGGCTTCACCGTGTCGGTGCGGTACATGAGCAGGTTGGCGCCGCGGCCGTGCGGGACGCCGTAGGGCTGGCCGTCCACCGAGTTCCACGTCTTGTTCTTCAGGCCCTCGAAGACGTCCTTGTAGTTGCCGATCAGGTCGGTGTTGACCGGTGCCACGTCACCGCCGTAGATCAGCCGCAGCGAGGCGTCGCCCGAGGCGGAGACCACGTCGTACTCGCCGGTCTTCATGAGCGCGACCATCTCGTCGGAGGTGCCCGCGACCTTGGTGTTGACCTGGCAGCCGGTCTCCTTCTCGAAGCCGGTCACCCAGTCCACCTTGGGGTCGGTGGAGCCGTCCTCGACGTACCCGGCCCAGGCGATGACGTTGACCGTGCCCTCGCCCGCGCCGAGCTGCGCCATCTTGTCGACCTTCGGGACGCTCATGCCGCCCGGGCCCGATCCCGAGCCGCCGTCGTCCCCTCCCCCGCAGCCGGCGAGCGCCAGCACACCCACCGCCAGGACCGAGACCAGCGCCTTACCTCTGTGCCGCATCAGCCGTCTCCTTCGAAGAGGGAATCTCGATGACGTGCTCCTCGTGCCAGGTCAGCCGAACTCTCTTCCCCCGCATCTCGTTCAGCGCCGCGGTGCCGGTGCGCCTGTTCTGCTCCACCACCACGACCCGCGCGCCGGCGTCCAGATCGACCACGAACCTGGTCACCGGCCCCGCATAGATCACCTCGGCGACGGTTCCGGCGGCTCCCGTGTCGCCGTCGACAGTCAAAATCACCTTCTCCGGCCGTACGGAGTAAGCACCGTCCCGGCCGAGCACGGCTCGCGCCACGTCGCCGGTGAGCAGGTTGGACGTGCCGACGAAGCCCGCGACGAACGGGCTGGCCGGACGCTCGTACACCTCCTCGGGGGTGCCGACCTGCGCGATGCGGCCGTTGTCGAAGACCGCGACCCGGTCGCTCATGGTCAGCGCCTCGTCCTGGTCGTGCGTGACGAAGACGAAGGTGATCCCGACGTCGCGCTGGATCTGCTTGAGCTCCACCTGCATCTGCTCGCGCAGCTTGAGGTCGAGCGCGCCGAGCGGCTCGTCGAGCAGCAGCACCTTGGGACGGTTGACCAGCGCCCGGGCGAGCGCCACCCGCTGCCGCTGCCCGCCGGACATCGCGCCGGGCCGGCGATCGCCGAAGCCCTCGAGCCGCACCGAGGCGAGCGCCTCCTCGGCCCGCCGCCGGCGTTCCGCGCGCGGGACCTTGCGGACCTTGAGGCCGTACTCGACGTTCTGGATCACGCTGAGGTGCGGGAACAGCGCGTAGTCCTGGAAGACGGTGTTCACGTCGCGCTCGAACGGCGCGAGCCGGGTGACGTCGCGCCCGCTGAGCGCGACGGTGCCGGCGGTGGGCAGCTCGAAGCCGGCGATCATCCGCAGCACGGTGGTCTTGCCCGAACCGGACGGCCCCAGCAACGAGAAGAACTCGCCGTCCGCGATCTCCAGGTCGATGCCCGCCACGGCCCGCACCGGGCCGAAGGACTTCTTCAGGCCGGTCAGCCGGATCGCGGCCTCACTCATGCGCTCACCATCGCCGCGGCGTCCCCTCTCCGGCGTTGTGCAGCACACCGTATTGGTCGGCGCTCATGTCGGTAAATGGACGGCCGCACAGTCCTTACGCGACGGTGTTGTGCGCCCGTACAGTCCCGTCATGACGCTGCGCCTGGCCGACGTGCTCGCCGATCCGGAGCTGCGCCTGCGCCTCGCCGACGGCGACCCGGTGGCGCTCAACCAGCCGGTGCGGTGGTGCGCGGTGACCGAGCTCGCCGACCCGCGGCCGTTCCTCAGCGGGGGCGAGCTGGTGCTGACCACCGGGCTCAGCCAGCTCGACGAGGCCGCGCAGCGGCAGTTCGTCGGCCGGGTCGCGGAGGGCCGGGCGGCCGGGCTCGGCTTCGGCGTCGGGCTGACCCACGCGAGCGTCCCGCCCGCGACGCTCGCGGAGGCCCGGGAGCGCCGGCTGCCGGTGCTGGAGATCCCGTACGAGACGCCGTTCATCGCCGTCGACCGGTTCGTCGCCGACCGGATCCTCGAGGAGCAGTACGGCCGCTTCGCCGACCTGCTCGACGAGCACGACACGCTGGCCCGGGCGCTGCTGTCCGGGCGCGGGCTCGGCGCGCTGATCGACGCGCTGCACCAGATCCTGGGCGCCCCGGCGATGGTCCTCGACCTGTACGGGCGGGTGCTCGCCACGGCGCCGGCGAGCGCGTCGTGGCCGGTCGAGCAGATCCTGGCGCGCCGTCCGGGCGGCGGCGACCTGCCCCAGGCGGTGCCGGTGAGCGTGGAGGACACCGTCGTGGCGTACCTCTGCTGCCGGCGCCCTCGCCGCTCGGCGGACGTCCTCCCGTACGCGGTCTCGCTGGTGGGTCTGGAACTGGCCCGGCGCCAGGCCGAGCTGGCCGGCAAGCGACGGCTCGCGGGGCAGGTCCTCGAAGACCTGGTGCGTGGCACGATCGGCGCGCCCGAGGCCGAGCGGCGGCTCTCGCCCTTCGGCATCCGGGCGAGCGACGAGCACGCGCTGCTCGTGGCCACCGTGGACTACGGCGGCGACCTGCTGCGCAAGCTCGTCAGCAGCCCGCCGCTGGCCGGCGCCACCACCGCGATCCTCGCCGACTGCCTGATCGCCGTGCTCGAGCCCGGCCAGTCCGCCCGCGAGGCCGCGCTGCTGCTCAGCGCCCACCTGTCACGGCACGGCGACGAGGTGCGCGTCGGCATCGGCGGCTGGTACGCGGGCATGACCGGCCTGCGCTGGAGCTACTACGAGGCGCACGAGGCGATGACCCGCGGGCCCGGCATCAACGAGCGCCAGCAGATGAGCCTCTCCGGCCTTCTGCTGGCCAGCGAGGACGTGCCGCTGCGCGACCTGGCCCGCGACGTGCTGCGGCCGCTGCGCGAGTTCGACGCCGCCCACGCCGGCTCGCTGGTGGCCACCCTGCGCGCCTATCTGGACGCCGACGGGTCGGTGGCCGCGGTCGCCGACCGGCTGATCGTCCACCGCAACACGGTGCGCTACCGCATCGGCCAGATCGAACGGCTGACCGGCCGCTGCCTGACCCACACGGCCGACCGGGTGCAGCTCTGGCTGGCGCTCGCCGCCTCCAGCCTCGGCGGACCGGCGGACACGCCGTGAGGATCAGTCCCGCTGGCTCGGCAGGCGCACGGTGACCCTGGTGCCGGCGGCCTCCTGGGAGGCGAGGGTGATCGAGCCGTGGTGGCGTTCCACGACGACCCGGCAGAGGGCCAGGCCGAGGCCCGCGCCCGGGATGCCGGTGTGCCGGGCGTTGCCGCCGCGGTAG
Source organism: Paractinoplanes deccanensis (assembly GCF_016862115.1). Lineage (GTDB taxonomy): Bacteria > Actinomycetota > Actinomycetes > Mycobacteriales > Micromonosporaceae > Actinoplanes > Actinoplanes deccanensis. Next base: position 39,923 of record NZ_BOMI01000176.1, on the reverse strand, counting down.
AGGCGGCGGAACAGCCGCGCCTGCTCGCTCGGGGCGACGCCCACGCCCTGGTCGGCGATGGTGAGCACGGCCGCCTCGCCGTGCTCGTCGGTCAGCGAGACGGTGACCGTGCTGTCGGTGCCGCTGAACTTCACCGCGTTGCCGAGCAGGGCGTCGACCACCTGGCGCAGGCGCTCGCGGTCGCCGGGGACGGTCAGCTCGGGAGTCAGCACGGACTCGACGACGATGCGGCGCTCGCCGGCGCTCGGCGCGATGGCCGCGATCGCCTCGGTCACCACCTCGGTGAGGTCCACCGCGACGATCGTGAGCTGGGCGTGCCCGGACTCCAGCGCGGCGAGGTCGAGCAGCTTCTCCACCAGGTCGCGCAGGCGCACGTTGTTGCGCTGCACGACGTCGATCATCTCGCGCACCTCGCCCATCGGGGTCTCGTCCGACGACTCGGCGATCAGGTCGACGTAGGCGCCGATCGAGGTCAGCGGGGTGCGCAGCTCGTGGCCGACCAGCGCGATGTACTCGTCGGTGGCGGCGGCCAGGTGCAGCGCCAGCACCTCGGCGCGCCGCTGCTCCAGGAAGGCCCCGATCAGCCCGGCCACGCCGGTCAGCAGCACGGTCAGCGCGGGGTCGGGCTCGCGGCCGGCGTACGTGAAGAAGGACAGCACCCCGATCACGCGGTCGCCGCTGCGCACGGGCACCGCGCCACCGGCCCGGAACGGGCTCCCGGCGGCGATGTAGGGCAGCACCGGGGAGTCCTCGGCGTGGATGTCGGGCACCCAGATCGACTCGGCCTTGGCCCAGCACGAGCCGGCCATCCCGGAGCCGCGCGACATGCTGGCGGGGGTGGGCAGCGGGCGCTCGTTCGGCGCGGTGTAGTTGCCGGCCGGCCGCAGCACGTCGGTGACCTCGTCGACGAGCCACAGCCGCACGTACGGCCAGCCGAGCGTCGAGCCGATCGCGTGCAGGATGCGGTCGGTGGCGTCGGCGGCGTGGGTGTGGTCGGCGAGGACCCGCAGCACCTCGGTCTCGCACTGCTGGTACTGCCGGGAGTGGTGCTCGAAGGTGCGGTCGTGGAAGGCGGCCGCGGCCCCGGTGATCGTGCCGTCGTGGCGGCGGACGGGCGCTGCGTTGACGGCGTACCAGTGGTCCCTGGAAATGATCTCGGCGTCGCGGATCCGCTCGCCGGCCAGCGCCCGCGACAGCACCTCCTCGTAGCCCTCGGGCAGCGACGTGTTGGTGGCCGTGATCCGGCCCTGGGCGTCGCAGACCACCACGCCGGTGCGCAGCGTGTCGAGCAGCGCGTCGAGCGTCTCGTTGCCCGAGCGCTCCAGCCGCTCCAGCGTGCCGCCCAGCCGCTCGGTCAGCTCGGGCACGCTGAACGGCTTGCCGATGACGTCGAGGGCGCCGGCGTCCGCGAGCCGCATGTCGCCCGGCAGCAGGTACGCGGTGATCAGCACGACCGGGGTCGCGGCGAGGTCCGGGTCGCGGCGCAGCGCCCGGCACAGTTCCAGCCCGTCCATCTCGGGCATGTCGACGTCGGCGACCAGCAGCGCGGGCCGGTGCTGGTCGACGGCGGCCAGCCCGGTCCGCCCGTCCCCGGCCACCACCACCTCGTGCCCGAGCCGCCGGATCACCTGCGCGATGACCCGCTGATGATCGAGATTGTCCTCGGCCACGACAACAAGCGCCACGAGGGATCACGCTAGGCACGGCAGGCACCGGTACGGGGTGATACTGCCCTCTTCTCCCCCGCCCGGGTGTGCGCCGCGCCACGGCGAGGGGTAGACGATCAGGGTGGTTAACAACGTTGGACTGCGGTCCGAGCGCGGGCCCGTCCTCGCCGCCGTCATGCTCTCCACCGCGCTGATCGCGATCGACTCCACGATCCTCGCGACCGCGGTCCCCTCGATCGTCGACGACATCGGCGGCTTCACCGAGTTCCCCTGGCTCTTCTCGGTCTACCTGCTCGCCCAGGCCGTCTCGGTGCCGGTCTACGGCAAGCTCAACGACCTCTTCGGCCGCAAGCCGGTGATCCTCTGGGGCATCGGGCTGTTCCTGCTCGGCTCGATCCTCTGCGGGCTGGCCTGGGGCATGTGGCCGCTGATCGTCTTCCGCGTGGTGCAGGGCCTGGGCGCGGGCGCCATCGCGCCGACCACGATCACGATCGTCGGTGACCTCTACTCCGTGCAGGAGCGGGCCCAGGTCCAGGGGTACGTGGCGAGCGTCTGGGGCATCGCCTCGGTGGTCGGCCCCACGCTCGGCGGCGTCTTCAGCGAATGGCTGGACTGGCGCTGGATCTTCTGGGTCAACATCCCGCTCTGCCTCGCGGCCGGCACGATGATCCTCCGCCGCTTCCACGAGCGGGTCGAGCGCGGCCACCCGGTGATCGACTACCGCGGCGCGGGCCTGCTCACCGCGGGCCTGACCCTGCTGATCCTCGGCGTGCTCGAGGGCGGCCAGGCGTGGGCGTGGGACTCGCCGATCAGCCTCGCGGTGCTCGGGCTCGGCCTGGTGCTGCTGGCCCTGTTCGCGTTCGCCGAGCGCACGGCCGCCGCGCCGGTGCTGCCGCTGTGGGTCTTCCAGCGCCGGCTGCTCGTCACCAGCGGCCAGCTCGCGGTCGGCGTGGGGGCGATCCTGCTGGGGCTGAGCTCGTACGTGCCGACGTACGCCCAGGACGTGCTCGGCACCGGGCCGCTGGTCGCCGGCTTCGCGCTGGCCGCCCTGACGCTCGGGTGGCCGATCTCGGCGAGCCAGGCCGGCAAGGTCTACCTGCGCCTCGGCTTCCGGGCCTGCGCCCTGATCGGCACGGTGCTGGTGCTGATCGGCTCGGCGCTGCTGTTGCTGCTGGACGAGAACGCCTCGATCTGGGCGGTCGGCGCGTACTGCCTGATCATCGGCCTCGGCATGGGCCTGACCGCCGCGCCCACGCTGATCGCGGCGCAGTCCTCGGTCGGCTGGGCCGAGCGCGGCGTGGTCACGGCGAACAACATCTTCCTGCGCTCGCTGGGCAGCGCCCTGGGCGCCGCGGTCTTCGGCGCGATCGCGAACGCGGTGATCGGCAACGGCGACACCGTCGATCCGGCGAAGCTCACCGTCGCCGTCCACCGCATCTTCATCGGCATGGTCCTGGTGGCGATCGTGATGGTCGCCCTGGCGGCGCTGATCCCCCGCGCGGCCGACGAGGCGACGAAGGCGTAGGCCCTGCTGGACCGGGCGTCTCCTGCGTCACAATCGCTTCCGGAGATCGCTTCATGCGCGCGGGAGGCGTAGTGTACGAAACAGTTTCGTTTCGCAGAGGGGGTGGCGTCAGTGGCTGACCAGGCTGGGCGCACCCGCAAGCTCGACCGGGAGCGGGAGCAGGCGATCCTGCGCGCGACCTACGATCTGCTCGGCGAGACGGGCTACCAGGGACTCCGGGTGGACGCGGTCGCCGCCCGGGCCCAGGCGAGCAAGGCCACGCTCTACCGCCACTGGCCCACCAAGGCCGAGCTGGTGACCGACGCGGTCCGGTGCTGCAAGGCCGACGACGCGCCGCTGCCTGACACGGGAACGCTGCGCGGCGACCTGGCGGCCTGGTTCTGCAACATGGCCACCATGATCAGCAGCGAGGAGGGACCGATCCTCGCCGGCCTGTTCATGGCTCTGCACACCGAGCCGGAGCTCGCGACGCAGCTGCGCGACATGCGCGAGTCCAAGCTGCCGCTCGCACAAGCCATCTGCGAGCGCGCCGTGGCCCGCGGCGAGCTGCGCCCCGGTTACGACGCCCACCTGATCGAGGAGATCGTGCCCGCCATGGTCTTCATGCGGCGGTTCGCCCTGGGCGAGCCGCTGGACCAGGCCTTCATCGACCACCTCGTCGACGACATCGTCCTGCCGCTGCTCACCCGGGAGCCGCGCCCCTAGCCCCTCACCCAGCGCCGCACCGCGGCCCGGCTCGACCAAATCCGATTTTTCGCCTTCAGCGCCCTCGCTTCCCTCGCAAGGGCGGATCTCCGCGTGCCCTGAAAGGGGTCTCCTCGTGTCCATCACCACCTCCGACGCTCGTCGCTCGCCGGATATATCGCCTAAGTCGCGATCTCGATGGCTGGCGCTGGCGGTCATCGCGGTGTCCCAGCTGCTCATCGTGCTCGATGCCACGATCGTCAACATCGCGCTGCCGACGGCGCAGCAGGCGCTGCACATCAGCGACGCCGACCGGCAGTGGATGATCACCGCGTACACCCTGGCCTTCGGCGGTCTGCTGCTCCTCGGCGGCCGGATCGCGGACTTCACCGGCCGCAAGCGGGCGTTCATCATCGGCCTGCTCGGCTTCGCCGCGGCCTCCGCGCTCGGCGGCCTCGCCACCAACGCCGGGCTGCTGTTCGCCGCGCGGGCGCTGCAGGGCGCGTTCGGCGCGCTCATGGCACCCGCCGCGCTGTCGCTGCTGACCGTCACCTTCACCGAGCCCAAGGAACGGGCCCGCGCCTTCGGCGTCTACGGCGCCATCGCCGGTGGCGGCGGCGCGGTCGGCCTGCTGCTGGGCGGCCTGCTCACCGAGTACGCCTCGTGGCGCTGGACCCTGCTGGTCAGCACCCCGATCGCCATCCTCGCCGCGCTGGCCGCCGCCCGCTTCGTCGGCGAGAGCCGCGCCGAGGGCAACACCCGCTACGACCTGCCCGGTGCGCTCACCTCCACCGCCGGCCTGGTCGCCCTCGTCTACGGCTTCACCAAGGCCTCCGAGGACGGCTGGGACTCGGCCACCACGATCGGGTTCCTGGTCGCCGCCGCGGTGCTGCTGGTCGCCTTCGTGGTCATCGAGCTGCGCTCGTCGCACCCGCTGCTGCCGATGCGCGTGATCCTCGACCGCAACCGCGGCGGTTCGTTCCTCGCGGCCCTGCTGATCGGCTCCGGCCTGTTCGGGGTGTTCCTGTTCCTGACGTTCTACCTGCAGATCACGCTGGGCTACTCGGCCCTGATGACCGGCGTGGCGTTCCTGCCGTTCACGCTCGGCATCATCCTGGGCGCCGGCTTCTCGGCGCAGCTGCAGACCCGGGTCGGCCCGCGCCTGCTGATGTTCGGCGGCCTGCTGCTGTCCACGGTGGGCATGGTGATGCTGACCCGCATCGGCGTCGACACCGGCTTCTGGACCCACGTCTTCCCGGCCGAGCTGGTGATCAGCTTCGGCATGGGCGTCACCTTCGGCCCGATGTCGAACACGGCCCTCGTGGGCGTCGCCGACCACGACGCCGGCGTGGCCAGCGCGCTGATCAACACCACCCAGCAGATCGGCGGCTCGCTGGGCACGGCCCTGCTGAACACCATCTTCACCTCGGCGGTGGCCGGCTACATCGCCGACCACCAGGCGTCGGCGAGCGACCCGGCGTCGCTGACCGCCGCGGCCACGGTGCACAGCTACACGGTGGCCTTCTGGTGGAGCGCCGCGCTGATCGGCCTGGCGGCAGTGCTCGCCCTGGTCCTGGTGCGCGCCGGCCGCGACGAGGTGGCCGCCAACCCCAACGCCCCCGCCATGGCGTGACCCGCTACTCGCGCCGGAGCTGGTCGCGGGGCCCGCTCCGGCGCCGGTAACGCCGTCCACATGGTCCACTCCGGAACCGGCGCCTGAGGATCGGCCGGGGTGCAATTCGTGCCCGATCGCGGGCCTCGCCCCCGGGGGCCGGCGCGGGCCTCGCTCCGGGCGCAGGCATGGGCTCACCCCGGCGCAGGCCCGGCGCTCGCCCTGGGCCTGCCGTGGGCTCACTCGGCCCGCGGGCTCACTCCGGGCTCGGGCTCACTGCGGGCACGGGCTCACTGCGGGCACGGGCTCACTGCGGGCACGGGCTCACTGCGGGCACGGGCTCACTCCAGGGTGAGCAGGCCGTTGGTCAGGGCCGCCGCGGTCAGGTGGCGGTAGCCGACCGAGTCGAAGGCGACCACCAGTTCGTGATCGTCGCGGCTGAGCAGCGTGCCCGGCCCCCACAGGCGGTGCCGGACGCGCTGCCCGCCGGCGTGCTCACCCCGTACAGCATGGTCGTGCTTTTGATCGTGCTTGTCGTTGTCGCAGGTCCCGCACGGCGGGTCGTACTGCTCGCCGAAGTAGCCGAGCAGCTCGGCCCGCCGGCAGTGCGTCGTCTCGGCGTAGCCCCGGGCGGCCTCGATCCGCGAGCGCAGGATGGCCTGCCGCCGATTGCCGGCGGCGGTGACCTGGCGGAACGCGTCACCCATCGGCGCGGCGAGGACCGCGTCGTTGCCGTCGGGGCGTACGAGACCCAGCTCCAGCAACTCGTCGACCACCCGCTCGGCGGCGGCCCGGCCCACCTTCGCGGCCTCGGCGAGCTCCCTGACGGTCACCCGCCCGGTCGCCGCCTCGATCGCGTCGACCACCGCGTGCACCGACGCGCCGCCCATCCGGGAACGGGCGGCGAGCAGGCGCGGGATCCGTACGGTCCGCGGGTCGTAGACGAGCACGGCGCTCGCCGGCTGCCCGTCGCGGCCCGCGCGGCCGATCTCCTGGTAGTACTCGTCGAGGCTGCCCGGAACGCCGGCGTGCACCACCGTACGGACGTCGGGCTTGTCGATGCCCATGCCGAACGCGCTGGTCGCCACGACCACGTCGAGCCGCCCGGCGAAGAACGCGTCCTGGATCTCGGCGCGGCGGGCGGCCGGCAGACCCGCGTGGTAGGGCTCGGCACGGTACGCGTCGAGGCGCAGCCGCTCGGCCAGGCTCTCGCAGCGGGCGTGGCTCAGCGCGTACACCAGGGTGGGCCCGTCGTGGGCGAGGACCACCTCGACCGTACGGTCGTCGATCGCCTGATCCTCGGGCAGGTCGTGCCGCGCGCGGCGCACCGAGAGCGAGATGTTCGGCCGGTCGAAGTCGGCCACGATCACCCGCGGGTCGCGCATCCGCAGCTGACGGGTGATGTCGGCCTGCACCGGCGGCGCGGCGGTCGCGGTGAGCGCCAGCACGGGCGGGCGGCCGGCGGCCTCGACCACATCGGCGAGCCGCAGGTATTCGGGGCGGAAGTCGTGGCCCCACTCGCTGACCAGGTGCGCCTCGTCGACCGCGACGAGCGTGACGGGCCGGAGGCTGCCGGCGACGGCGGCCAGGGTCTCGGCGTTGGCGAGCTGCTCCGGGCCGAGCATCACGAAGTCGGCCCGCCCGGCGCCGAGCTCGGCGAGCGCGTGCGCCCGGTCGGGGCGATGCTGCGCGGAGTTGAGCATCACCGCCCGTACGGCCTGCCGGGCGGTCATCGACCGGAGCTGGTCGCGCTGAAGGGCGATGAGCGGCGACACCACCACGGTGAGCCCGCCGAGCGCGAGCCCGCCGACCTGGTAGATCGCGCTCTTGCCGCTGCCGGTGGGCAGCACGGCCAGCGTGTCGCCGTGCTCGGTGAGCGCCTCGAGCGCCCGTCGCTGGGCCGGCCGCAGGCTGATCCCGAGCACGTCAGCGGCTATCTGATCAAGCTTGTCCATCCCGGCGGATGCTACCCGCACGAAAGAGCGCCCCCCGGTGTGCGAGGGGCGCTCTGTGTTCAGCCGAACTTGTAGGTGTTGCCCGTACCGGCAACCTTGGTGGGGATGCCCCGGCGGGCGCGCTCGCCGCGGACGGCGACCTCGGCGATGTCCCAGAGGGCGCCGGCGACGGTCACCACGATGGCGGCCGGGGTGATCCAGTCGAGCAGGTTGTCGCCGCTGTCGGTGATCCAGTCGAACGCCGGGTTGAAGAAGCGGTCGGAGGCGAGCAGCCAGACCATGAGGGCGCCGGCGGCGGTCGCCAGGACGGCGTTGACGACGGTGACGGCGCGGGTCCAGGCACCCTGGCGGTAGAGCCAGACGGCCCAGAGGGCCTTGAGGGCGACGAGCACGATCAGCAGCGGCCACCAGAACGACCAGCCGTCGGGGTCGAGCACGGGCTCCTCGGTGAAGGTGAACTGCTGCAGCACGATCGCGGCGATCACGATCACGGGCCAGGCGACGTACGTCACGAGCTGGCCGACGGTGATCGCCCGCGGCTCGTACCGCGGCAGGTCGTCGAGGCTCCACGCGCCGCCGCGAAGCTCCGCCTTGCCGAGCCCGGTGCGCTCGATGACGGCGAAGGTGAGGGTGGTCCAGAACGCGAGGTGCGCGCCGACGGTGAGCAGGGAGCCGATGGCGCCGCCGATGATGTCGCCGGCCTTCGGGTCGTCGCCGAAGAGAGCCACGACGGTGGTGACCACGACGACGATGGGCAGCACGGTGGTGAAGAGCATCATCATGAAGCGCCGCCACACCCCGTACAGCTCGGGGCCGATCAGGAAGTTGGGTCTGTCGGCGTAGCTGTCGGCGAGCTTGTCGGGGTCGCCGAGCTCGAGCAGCGCCCGCTCGACGGCGGCGTCCCGGGGCTCACCGGCCTCGACACGGGCGTCGACAGCGTCGTCGATGGAGGCGCGCAGCTCCCGGTCGATGTCGGCGCGCTGCTGCTCGGGGATGCGGCGGAGGGCGGTGTAGACGTAGCGGTCGACGAGGCTGGTCATCTGTGACTCCCACGGCTGGTGACGGAATCGCTGTTCATGGGGCTGGCTGTGCGGGGCTGGCGCACCGACCTGGGTCACGATCGGCTCTTGGGCTCGGCGTTGGCTCCGGCTCTTGCTCCGGCGGTCGGCGGGGCGCCGAGATCGTCGGGGGTCGGCGGGGCGCCGAGATCGTCGGGGGTCGGCGGGGCGCCGAGGTCGGGGGCGGGTGAGCGGCCGCCCTCCAGGTCGTTGATGGCGCGGTCGAGGCGGTCCCACTCGACGCGCAGGTTGATGGCGAGGGCGTCGCCGTGCGGGGTGGTCCGGTAGAACTTGCGCGGCCGGGCCTCGTCGGTGTTCCACTCGCTGGCCAGCAGGCCCTGAGCCTCGAGCCGGCGCAGCAGCGGGTAGAGCGTGTTGGCCTCGACCTCGAAGCCGGCCTCACTGAGCGTCTCCAGCAACGAGTAGCCATAACCCGGAGTGCGGAGAACCAAGAGGCTGGCGACGACGACCGTGCCCCGGCGGAGCTCTTGGAGGTGGCCGGCGAGCGTCGCTTCCGTTGTCATGAGTAACACCATACTGTGCGACACACACTATGGCAATGCCGCACACCAAAGTGCCGAGCACGATGAGGTGTCCATGCGCTTGATCGGCGGCGCACAACGAGGTGGGATGACGAGGCCGTGCGCGCGCGTTTAATCGGCGGCGCACAACGAGGTGGGGCGACGAGGCATGCAAACGCCCCGCCCGGTCTGGCCGGGCGGGGCGTTACGAGGTTGCGTTCGTGAGTGCCAGGTGGCGGTGGCGCCTACTCGCTGATGGCGTCGATCAGGTCGCCCACCGGGCGGTCCGGCAGGGCGCGGGCCACGTCGGCTACCGCGACGATGCCGACCAGCTGGTGGCCGTCGATGACGGGCAGGCGGCGCACCTTGTACTGGGACATCGTCCGAAGAATCTCGGTCGTGTCGTCGTCGGCGCCGATCGTGACGGGCTTGCCCTCGCCCAGCTCACCGGCCGTGATGTCGCCGGGGTTGCGGCCCTTGGCCAGGGCCTTCACGACGATGTCCCGGTCGGTGACCATGCCCTTCAGGCGGTTGTCCTCGCCGCAGATCGGCAGCGAGCCGACGCCCAGGTCGGCCATCTTCTTGGCGGCGTCCGCGAGCGTCTCCTTCTCACCCACGCACGTGACGTCGGGAGTCATGATCTCGCGAGCGGTGGTCATCGGTACCTCCCTTTCGTGATGAGTTGCTTACCAAAGGCGATACCCCGCTCAGACCGTCGCAATCGTGTGGGCCACTTCCTCGACGAGCTCCCTGGCCAGGAACCCGGTGCGGCCGTGCCGCAGGGCCAGCCGCTGCCCGCTGACCGCGTGCACGTACGCGCCCCAGCAAGCCGCCTGCGCCGGAGCGGCACCCCGAGCGAGCAGGCCCGCCACGATCCCGGCACGCGCGTCGCCGCTGCCCGACGTACCCAGGCCGACGTCGCCGCTCTCCTCGACCCAGCGCCGTCCGTCCGGGCTCGCGATGTGGCCGTAGAGGGACACCACCGCGCCGTACCTCTCCGCCAGCTCGGCCGCCGCCGGGCCCGGGTCGTCGCCCGGCGCGCGCCCGAGCAGATGCTCCGCCTCCACCAGGTTCGGCGTCAGCACCGCCCGCCCCGGCCGCGGCAGGAGGCTCGCGTCCTTGCTCAGAGCGCCGAGGGCGTACGCGTCCAGCACCACCGCCGTGTCCGGCCCCGCCGCGCCGAGCACGTCGCGCATCAGCTCCGTCGTACGGCCGATGTCGTCCAGACCCGGCCCGAGCGCGATGACGTCAGCGCCCTCGGCCAGCTCGGTGCCGGGCAGGCCGACCACCTTGGCCTCGGGCACCGCGATGCTCAGCGCGATCGTCGTCTCCTCCGCCACCGCGAGCTGGAGCCGGCCCGCCCCTGCCCGCAACGCCGCCTCGCCCGCCAGCAGCACGGCGCCGGGCGTGAACTTCGAGCCACCGACGACGAGGACGGTGCCGCGCGACTCCTTGCCGCCGCTCGGGTCGGGCAGCGGCCACTCGCGCAGCACCTTCGGGGTGATGACCCGCTCAGACGGGCTCGGCATTGACGTCCTCCTGCTTGGTCGGCGGCGCGCCCTCGCGGTGCAGGTGCTCCACGGCGTTGAACGCCTCCGGCACCAGCAGGTCACCCTCGCGCCGCCAGCTGCTGATGGAGCAGTTCGCGATCGTCGTACGGTGGGCGATCGCCATCAGTGCCTGCTCGTCCAGCCGTTCCGCGAGGTAGCGCACCAGCATCACGGTCGCCTCGTGCGCGAAGAACACGACCCGGCCGCCCGGATGGTCCTCGCGCACCTCCCGCAGCAGCGCCCGCAGCCTGAGCAGCACGTCCGCCCACGACTCCCCGCCCGGCGGCCGGTAGTAGAACTTCCCCAGCCGGCTGCGCCGCCGCGCCTCGTCGGGCAGCCGCGCCTGCACCCCGCGGCCGGTGAGCAGGTCGAGGATCCCCAGCTCCCGGTCGCGCAAGCGCTCGTCCACCACGAGCGGCACGCCCTTGTCGCCCAGAGCCAGCTCCGCCGTCTGCCGCGTCCTCAGGTACGGCGACACGATCGCCACGTCGGGCGGCCGCTCGGCCAGGTGCTCGCCGACCGCGCGCGCCTGCTCACGCCCGAGATCGGAGAGGGGTACGTCGGCGTCCCGCTCCGGAATCTCGATCACCTCGGCGCCGCCCGCCTCGGCGGCCTGCGCGGTCACGTTCCCGGTGCTCTGCCCATGCCGGATCACGGCAAGCCACTGGAGCTCTTCCATGCCAGCGCCCATACCCGCGAGCGCGCCGCGCAATCCCCACCCGCCCAGACCGGGACATATCGGGCTGTGGAGGGAACCGGGCGAAACGGGCTGTGGAGGGAGACCGGCGAAACGGGCTGTGGAGGGAGACCGGCAAAACGGGCCGTAGACGGGACACGGACGAAAAACGTGCCGTGGAGGGAGACGTTGCCCTCCTGGCTGTGGACGAGGGACAACGACGGAACCGGTGACAGGGTCAGCGCGTGTCATCCCGGCAGGTAGGAAACTCGTCAATCTCCACCGAATTAGTGGACAAGGTGGGGGATCGTTTCGCAGACTCGTCCGATGGATCTCACCCTGGCGCTCGCGGGGCTCGGCGTCGGCATCGTCGTCGGGCTCACCGGCATGGGCGGCGGCGCGCTGATGACGCCGATTCTGGTGCTCGTGTTCGGGGTGCCCCCGGTCGCGGCGGTTTCGAGCGACCTGGCGGCGAGCGCGGTCATGAAGCCGTTCGGCGGAGCCGTGCACGCGCGCCGGGGCACGGTCAACTGGGCGCTCGTCAGATGGCTGTGCGTCGGCAGCGTGCCGGCGGCGTTCGCGGGAGTGCTCCTGCTGCGCCTGCTGGGCGACGACGAAACGGTGCAGCAGTCCATCCGGATCGCGCTCGGCGTGGCTCTTGTGCTGGCGGCAGCCGGGCTCGTGCTCAAGTCGTGGGCCGCCCGCCGGCGCGGAGGCGACACCGGACCGCCCGAGCCCATCACGGTCAAGCCGCTGCCGACCGCGCTGCTGGGCGCCGCGGGCGGCCTGGTCGTCGGCCTCACGTCCGTCGGGTCCGGCTCGCTGATCATCGTGGCGCTGCTGGCCCTCTATCCGAAGCTGCGCGCCAACGACCTGGTCGGCACCGACTTGGTGCAGGCCATCCCCCTGGTCACGTCGGCGGCCCTGGGCCACGCCCTCTTCGGCGACCTCCAGCTTGACCTGGCCGGCGCGGTCCTGCTCGGCTCGATCCCCGGCGTGCTGATCGGCTCGCGGATCTCCTCTCGCGCACCCGCCGGCCTGGTGCGCACCGCGCTCGTGATCGTGCTGCTGGCCAGCGCGCTCAAGCTCTTCGACCTGCCGACGGCCCTGGTAGGCGCCGCCACAGCCGCCGCGGTCCTGATCGCGGTCGCCATGAAGTTCGTCCCTCGCCGCCGCATCGAGCCCGAGCCGGAACGCGAGCCCGTCAGCGTCCCCTGACCCGAGTCGATCAGCGGCACAAGCCGCCCCCTCAACGACGCGGGTTGCGGAAAACGTGCGGTCTTGCTGAGCGCCAACGAGAGAGAACGGTCAGCCTCGCCGGGCGCCGCGATCGCGGACACAACGTTCGGCCCTCGGCCGACACCCAACGAGATAGAACGTTCGGTCTCGCGCAAGCACCCCACCGCCACGACAAACCCTCGGCACCCCCGGTCGCCGCCATCACGGACACAACGTTCGAACCTCGGCCAACACCCCACGAGATAGAACGTTCGGTCTCGCGCAAGGACCCCCGCCCCGACAGAACCCTCGGCGCTGATGGTCGGGCCAGCAAGAAAGAACGTTCGGTCTCGTGGGACACCGCCACCGCCACCGCCACCGGCACGGCCACGGCGACGCCCACGACAGAACGTTCTGTCTTGTGGGGCAGCGCCGGCCGGCAAGACAGAACGTTCGTTCTTGCGTTGAGCCCGCGGCAGCAGCCGCAGTGCCGGTCGGGGCCGCAGTACCGGCCCGGGCGGCGGTGCTGGTGGGGGCGGCGGTGCCGCGGAGCCGAACTGCCGCGGAGCGGCGATTACGGGGAACGGCAGCGCGGAGGGGAAACGGTGCCGAGAGGGCCGCAACGCGGGCTGGGGAGGCGGGTACCCCTTGGGTCGCGGCGCCGAGAGGATCGCGTGCCGGTGGGAGCCGCAGGGCCGATGACAGCCGCAGGGCCGATGACAGCCGCAAGGCCGATCACGCCGCGGTGCCGGTGCGCGGGATTGTGGCCGCGCGCACCGGCACCGCTCGACGGCGTCAGCTCTGCACGAAGACCGCCGTGGTGCGGGCCGGCACGGTGAAGGTTCCCGTGGCCGCCGCGAAGGAAGCCGTGCGCACCAGTGGGTCGTGCGAAGCGCGCTGCGCCGGGTGGAGCGCCACCTTCTGGCCCGCCGCTGACGGGAGGGTTTGGGTGGCGGCCGCCGAGGTGCTGTTGAAGATGACGGTTACCGACTTCCAGCGTGGGTCGAGGCCCCGTCCGTCCAGGGTCATGGTGATGACCCCCGGGGTCTCGTCCGGGCCGGAAAGCGGGAACGCCAGCCGCTTCTGCACCTCGGCGGCGGTCAGGAGGCCGAAGACCGGGGAGGAGCCGCGGATGGCGAGCAACTCCTTGTACCGGGCATCGGCCAGGGAAACGGCCTCGCACGAAGGCACGAGCGCGCGGTCGGTGAGCAGCGGCCGGGCATAAGGCCATTTGTCCGCGTTGTCGGCGGCGGGAGGCAGGCCGCGGCCGAAGCCGTTGCCCGCGGAGCAGTCCCAGATGATCTGGTTGAACCAGTCGCCCGAATTGTACGAGTTGCGGTCGAGGGACTTGGATCGCAAGCGCTCGGAGCCCAGGGCGAAGAAGCCGGCACCCTGCCCGAGCGCGGTGGTGGACAGCGCGACCGACTGCAACCGGGCGCGGTCGACGGCCGAGGTCGCCTGTGGCAATTTGTAGGCGAGCGCGTCGTACAGCACCTCGTTGTCATGCGCGTCGACATAGGTGATCGCCTCGCCGGGCGCCGCCGTATAGCCGGCCGGCGACCCGTTGTAGTCGATCTGGGCCCCGGTGACCGGAGCGCCGGTCGACGACACGAAGCGGTACGACGCCAGGTTGCCGCTGAGCCCCACCTTGATCAGGTCTTGGTAGTGCGGCAGCCGGGTGGCCGCGTCCGCGTTCACCGGGTCGCCGTTCGGGGCCGACAGCAGGCCCGAGGCGAAGCCCTGCACCCGCGGGTTCGCGTCGAAGGGCCCGCCACCGCGGACGGCGTCGCGCAGCCGGTCGTTGAACGTGCCGATGCCCGTGCCCGCCATGGTGGCCTGGGTCGCCTGCTCGAAGCGCGCGCCCCCGGCCACCTCGCCGAAGTCCCAGCCCTCGCCGTACACGTAGATGCTCTTGCCGTCGACCCCGTCCCGGGCGAGCGTCAGCCTGTCGAGCGCCGCCCGCACGGCCAGGATGTTGGCCTTCGGGTGGTGGCCCATCAGGTCGAAGCGGAAGCCGTCGATCTTGTAGGCCCTCGCCCACGTCACGATCGAGTCGACGACGAGCTTGCCCATCATGGTGTTCTCGGGTGCCGTGTTGGCGCAGCACGTCGAGTTGGCCACGGTTCCGTCGGCGAGCAGCCGCTGGTAGTAGCCCGGAACGATCTGGTCGAGCACCGATGTGGCGTCCGTGCCGGCCGCCGAGGTGTGGTTGTAGACCACGTCCATCACGACGCGCAGCCCGGCCTTGTTGACGCCGGCCACCATCTCGCGGAACTCGCGGGTGCGCTGGGACGGATCGACCGCGTAGCCGCCCTCGGGCACCGTGTAGTGCAGCGGGTCGTACCCCCAGTTGTAGCCGTCCGTCGCCGCCACGGCCGCCACGCACTCCTGCTGCCGCGCGGAGTCCGGCGGCAGCGCCGCGAGATCACACGGGGGCTGCGCCTGAGCGGCCCGGTTTTCCGGAATTGTCGAGAAGTCGAACACCGGCAGCAGGTGCAGGTGCGTGGTCCCCGCGGCGGAAAGCGACGCGAGCTGCCGCATACCATCGGAAGAAACGGCAAACGCTCGATATGTCCCCCGAGCGGCAGCGGGCACCGACGAGTCGGCCATCGAGAAGTCCCGAACCGACAACTCCGCAATCTGGATCTTGGCGGCAGGAACGGCGGCCGGCTTGCGCAGCGTCGACCAGCCCGAGGGCGCCAGCGCCGGATCACCCAGATCCACGATGCGGCTCAGCTGAGAGTCGGTCGAGAGCCCCAGGCTGTACGGGTCGGTGACGGCCGCCGTGACCACCTTCTGCGCCGCCGGCTGCCACGCCGTCACCGAGTACTTGTAGTACTTCCCCTTCCACGACGCAGGACCGCGAACCGACCACACCCCGGTACGGTCGTCGCGCGCCATCGGCACCGTCGACGGCGCGGCGGTCGCGGTGTCGTACAGCTGAAGCGAGACCTTCTGCGCGGTGGGCGCCCACACCGACAGCGTCGTGCCCACCGGCCCCAGCGAGGCCGAGGCGGCCGCCGCGTAGACGTCGTCGAGCACCCCGGCCGTCTGCACCCCGGTCGCCGCGAGCAGCTCGCCGCTCGCGTCCCGTTCGGTGACGGCGACCTGGCCGCGCAGGATGTCCTTGATCGCGACCCCGGGCGGCAGGCGGAACGCGTCGTACTGCCACAGGTGCGGGAACTTCGCCCGCTGCGCCTCGGTCAGCCCGCCCCGCAGCGCGCTCAGCCGCACCGAAGGCGACGACGCGAGGTCGACGCCGTTCGGGGCGTACACCAGGTCGTACACCTTGCCGTCGGTGTCGCCGCCCGGCCGCCAGGCGATCGTGGTCCGGTCGATCCACACGGCCGACGACTTCGTCAGGTCGACGACGCCACCCGCCCCGGTCCGCTTCACGACCGGCGCGAGCCGTGGCGACTCCCCGCCCAGCAGCCAGATCTCGCGGCCGCCGTCGGCGAACGTGAGCTTCTGGTCGTCCGGCAGGTCCTTGGCGTCTCCCTTGTGGAGGATGTAGCTCAGCGCGGTGGCGCCGGCCGCCAGCGGCACCCGGAAGAACACGCCGAACGCGTCGGTGCCCGCCGGTCGCAGCGGCGACGCCCAGTCGGTCGGGTTCGCCGCGCCGTCCCAGACGTGCAGGCCCCAGCCGTCGTAGTCCCCGTCCGCGCGGCGGTAGTGGAGGATCGCCGTGTCCTGGTCCTGCGGCGGGTCCGGCTCACCGGTCGCCGCCTGCCGGGACGGATAGACCGTCGCGTCGCCCTGCTTCAGCCACACTTCCGGTGTCGCCGACGGGTCGAGGAAGCGGTCCGCGTCGACGTCCTTCACCCCGTCCTTGCTCACCACGATGAAGCCCAGGTTCTTGGCGTTCGGGGCCAGTCTCACGTACGCGAAGCGCCCGTACGAGTCCTCGCCCACGAACGGCTGTCCCTGCGGCCACGTGGTCGTCATCGACGGGTCGACGTCGCCGAAGACGTAGAGCCCATGGTCGTCGTACCCGCCCGCCGGCCGCTGGTAGTGCACCACCGCGTAGTCCGGGCTGACCGCCACCACCGGCGTGCCGACCTTGATGCTGGTGCTCGTGGACGCGAGCCGTCCCTTGCCGTCGCGCACCACTGCCTTGTAGCGCACCGGCGTTCCCCCGGCCAGTCCGGTGAGGTCGTGATGCACCGTGTACGGCGCCCGGGCCGCCGTGCCGACAACCTTCCACGGCCCGTCCCCCACCTGCGCCGCGAAGGTCACCGACGCCAGCGGATCTCCCGAGACAGAGGCGGTCACGGCCGTACGGGTGGGAACGAGCGCCCCGGCGGCGGGCGCGCCGATCGTGACGGCCGGCCCGGCCGCCGGAACCGCGACGGGGGTGTCCGCGCGCAGCGTCACGGCCGACAGCGCGGGCACGGTGATCGTCAGCTTGCCGCCTGCGGCGGCGGCCGTGACCGCGTGCGTGCCGTAGACGCCGCGGAAGGTCTTCCCCGCCGACCAGGTGTCGACGGTGACCGTCTGCGGTGTGGTCGCGCTGTTCGCCGCGATCACGTACTCGTTGCGCTCGGCCGGGTCCACGCGGGACGCCGCGAAGACGCCCGGCCCGTCCGCCGCGTACCGCGTCACCTGAACGCCGTCACGCAGCGCCGGATGGGCCTTGCGCAGGGCGCCGAGCGCGGCGATGGTCCGGTAGAGCGGGTGCGCGGTGTTGTAGTTGTCCACCGCGTGCGTGCGGTCCGTGCCGATCAGGTCGTCGTCGAGGTAGTCGGCCGTCTTCGACGCGAAGAGGTCCTGCCGCGCGTCCTTGTCGCCGCCCGGCCCGGTGAAGCCCTGCTCGTCGCCCGAGTAGACCACCGGCTGGCCGCGGGTCAGGAACATCAGCTCGTGGGCGAGCTGGTCGCGGCGCAGCTTGCCCGCGTCGTCGGCGCCGGTCGCGGCGATGAACGACCCGATGCGGCCCATGTCGTGGTTGCCGAGGAAGGTGGGCAGGCTCGCCGCCGAGGTGTCGCGCGCCGTGTAGAGGTCGTCCTTCGCGTACAGCTCGGCCAGCGCCTTGGCGGAGCCTGATCCGGCGACGAAGCCCTGCGCCGCCGCCTGGAACGAGAAGTCCAGCGTGGCCGGCAGGCCGCCCTGCCGCACGTACGACGACTCGATCTCCTGGTCGGCGCTGTAGACCTCGCCGAACATGAAGAAGTCCTTCTTGCCGGCGCGGCCGGCGGCCCGGTCGATGCCGGCGCTGAACTGCGGCCAGAAGTCCATGTCGACGTGCTTCACGGTGTCGAGCCGGTAGCCGTCGATGCCGGCGTAGCCGATCCAGTGCGCGTAGATGTCGGTGAGCCCGCGCACCACCTCGGGCCGCTCGGTCCACAGGTCGTCGAGCCCGGAGAAGTCGCCGTACTCGCTGTTCTCGCCGGCGAACGTGGAGTTGCCGCGGTTGTGGTACATCGTCGGGTCGTTCAGCCAGGCCGGGACCTTCACCGTCTTGTCGGCGGCGGAGGGAAACACCGGGGTGTACGGGAACGACGCCGTCGACACGCGCGGGAAGCCGGCGTTGCGGTCCTCGAACGGGCGGCCCTGCGCGTCCTCGTACGGGCTCGTGGCCTTGTCGATGTAGTCGTATTTGTTCTCGGCGTACTGGATCACATCCGCGGTGTGGTTGGCGATGATGTCGAGGTAGACCCTCATGCCGCGCTGGTGGGCGAGCCGGACCAGCTTGCGCAGCTCCTCGTTGCTGCCGAAGTGCGGATCGACCTGGGTGAAGTCGGTGATCCAGTAGCCGTGGTAGCCGGCCGAGATGTCGTCGCCGCTGCCCTGCACGGGCCGGTTCTTGAAGATCGGCGCGAGCCAGATCGCCGTGGTGCCGAGGCCCTGGATGTAGTCGAGCTTGCTGATCACGCCGGCCAGGTCGCCGCCGTGGTAGAAGCCCTTGTCGGTGACGTCGAGCCCGGTCTTGAGGCGGTCGCCGGTGAGGCCGCCCTTGTCGTTGGCGGGCGACCCGTTCGCGAACCGGTCGGGCAGCACGAAGTAGTACTGCTCCCCCGGGTTGACCAGGTCGGAGCCCCACTGCGCGACGACGGCGTCGCTCGGCGCCGCGGCCCGTGCCGGTGACGAGACGAGCATGCCGGCGACGAGCGACAGTACGGCGGCGGCACTGAGCCACCGTCTTCTCGAGACCACTGTGTCCCCTTCATCCACGGTTTTCATTCTGTTTCCGCTGCGGGAAAGCTCAGCCGTTCAGAGCCCAGACCTGCACGGCCGGGCCGTAGCCATCGATGGCGGTGGAACCATCGGGTTCGGTGTGCAGCGGCTTCGCGCCGCCGTAAAGGTTCTCCCAGCTCGCGCCGGGAGCCAGGCCGGCGAGGGCCAGTGGGCGGCCGGGCGAGCGCCGGGCCAGCACCAGCACGCTCTGCGCCGCGCTCTCGCGCAGGAAGACGAGGCTGTCGCCGTCGGCGTGCACCCAGCGCAGGCCGCCCCGGCTCAGCGCCGGCGACGACCGCCGCAGCGCGATCAGCTCCGGATAGCAGCCGAGCACCGGGGCGTCCCAGCGCATCGGCACGCGCGCCTCCTCGTTGTTGGCGCCGGTCAGGCCGAGCTCGTCACCGGCGAACACCATCGGCGTGCCGGGCAGCGTGAACAGCAGGCCCGCCGCGACCTCGTGCCGCTCGCGCGAGCCGACCACCGTACGGATGCGGGCCGTGTCGTGCGACCCGAGCAGCTGCCAGGACGTCGTCCACGAGCGCCACGACATCTGCGCCGCGAAGGCCGTCATCGTCGCGGCCACCGCCTCCGCTCCGGCCCGCGGCATCCGCTCGGGCACGCCGAGGAACCCGTCGAACGGCAGGTCGTCGGCGCGCAGCCAGCTCCACACCGGACGGGTGAAGCCGGAGTAGTTCATCGTGCCGTGCCAGCCGTCGCGGTCCAGGTCGCCGCCCGCGTCGTGCGCGTGCTCGGCGATCAGCAGGCCGTCCGGCCGCACGTCGAGCACCGCGCGGCGCAGCATCGCGGCGACCTCGTGGGTCCGGTCGTCGGCGCCGTGCCGGGCCGTCATGTTCGCGACGTCGACGCGCCAGCCGCTCAGGGCGTACGGCTCGGCCAGCCAGTGCTGGACGACCGCCCGGAACCGGCGGCGGAGCTCGGCGCTGCCCCAGTTGAGCTTCGGCAGGTCCGCGACGCCCAGCCAGGACTCGTAGCCGCCGTCGTCGCGCCGGTAGTAGAGGTCGTCGTCGGGGAACCAGTCGTGCGACGCGCCCGTGTGGTTGGTGGTCAGGTCGCCGAGCAGGCGGAGGCCGCGGTCCCGGGCCGCGGCGGACAGCCGCTCGAGCGCGCCGTCGCCGCCGAGCAGCGGATCCACGTGGTCGAAGGTGGTCGCGTCGTAGCGGTGGTTGGACCGGGCCGGGAAGAACGGCGTCAGATAGACGGTGTCCGCGCCGAGCCCGGTGACGTGGTCGAGGTGGCGGGCTATCCCGTCCAGGTCGCCGCCGTAGAGGGTGCGCAGCGTGTCCGGCCCGCGCACCACGGGGTCGTCCCAGTCCGCGCCGACGGCCCAGGCGGGAAGCTCGCGGGCGGCCGAGCGGGCGTACCGATCGGGGAATATCTGATAGACCACGGCGTCGCGCGCCCACGACGGCGGCGGCGGATGGGCGACGAGGCGGAAGTCGGTGGCGTCCGGCACGTCGTGCGTGGTCAGCCCCATGCCGGTCAGCCAGCGCACGCCCCGGGTCGTCCCGAGCAGGAAGCGGTACGACGTGACCGGGTTGTGCACCGGCAGCTCGGCCCGCCACCACGTGTCGCCGCCCGGCCCGCGCCGGTCGACGGCCGCCGACGTGAAGACCGGCTCGCCGTCGCGGACCCAGCGCATGTGGACGCGGGACACGCCCGTGCCCCGCGGCACCCGCACGAAGACGGCGACCGTGTCGCCGAGCGCGGGCGCCGGATCGCTGACGTAGAGCTCGCTTCCGTCGTGGTGCGGCCTCATCCCTTGACCGCTCCCGCTGTCAGCCCGTCGGTGATGTAGCGCTGGAGCAACTGGAAGACGAGCACGGTCGGGATCGCCGTGAGCAGCGTGCCGGCGCAGAACATGCCGAAGTTGGCGTCGCGCTCGCCGGCCACCAGGCCCCACAGCCCGACCGAGAGCGTCTTGGCGCCGGTGTCGGTGAGGAACACGTTCGCGATGAGGAACTCGTTGATGGTGCCGATGAAGGCGAGCAGCCCGGTCACCGCGAGGATCGGCGCGACCAGCGGCAGCAGGATGCGGAAGAACACCTGCGCGTGCCCGGCCCCGTCGATGGTGGCCGACTCGTCGAGCTCGCGCGGCACGGTGTCGAAGAAGCCCTTCATCAGCCACGTGTTCACGCCGAGCGCCCCGCCGAGGTAGAGCAGGATCAGGCCCCACCACGTGTTGAAGCCCAGCGGCGGCCAGTAGTCGGTGATCACCGAGAACATCAGGAAGATCGCCACGATGGCCAGGAACTGCGGGAACATCTGGATCAGCAGCAGCGACAGCAGGCCCACGCGGCGGCCCCGGAAGCGGCGGCGGCTGAACGCGTACGCGGCGAGCGCGCTCAGGAACACCGAGGCGGCCGACGCGGTCGCCGCGATCACCACCGAGTTGAGGAACCAGTCGCCGAACGCGGTGCCGCCGAGCAGGTTGCCGAAGTTGCCGAGCGAGGCGCCGGTCGGCACCAGCGTCGACGACGAGAGCGTGCCGAGCGGGTTGAGCGCCGCCGAGAAGACGAAGACGATCGGCACCATCGCGAAGACGAGCATGACGACGGCGACCAGATGACGCCAGCCGACCTGCCTGATCCAGCGGGTCACGAGTAGACCTCCTCCTGGCGGCGGGTGCGCCGGAAGCTGATCGCCGACACCACGGCGACGATCACGAAGATGAAGATCGATATAGCGGCCGCAAAGCCATACTGGGCGCCCGCGCCGCCGAACGCCAGCCGATAGGTGTACGTGATGAGCAGGTCGGTGGCGCCGTTCGCCGGGTTGTCCGCCGGGAAGGGCGCGCCCTCGGTGGTCAGGTAGATCGCGTTGAAGTTGTTGAAGTTGAACGCGAACGACGAGATCAGCAGCGGGGTGAGCGCGACCATCAGCAACGGCAACGTGATCTTGCGGAACGCGGCCCACGCGCCGGCGCCGTCGATCCGGGACGCCTCGCTCAGCTCGCCCGGTATGGCCTGGAGAGCGCCGGTGGCCACCAGGAACATGTACGGATAGCCGAGCCACAGCTGCACGAGGATCACCGCGAACCGGGCCGAGGTGGCGCCGCCGAACCAGTCGACGTCCGTGCCGAACAGGTTGTTGATCAGGCCGAAGTCGGTGTTGAACATGTCGCGCCAGACGAGCAGCATCGCGAACGACGGCATCGCGTACGGCAGGATCAGCAGCACCCGGTAGAGGATGCGGCCCCGCACCCGCGGCGAGTGCAGCGCGATCGCGCAGAGCAGGCCCAGCACGAAGGTGCCGCCGGTCGAGGCGAGCGCGAAGGCGAGGTTCCAGACCAGGGTGCGCAGGAACGGGCCGGAGATCGCCGGCTCGGTCAGCACCCGGGTGAAGTTGCTCAGGCCGACGGTCACCTTCCAGCCCTGGGCGAGCCGATCGCCGTCCTCGGCCACGAAGGAGCCGAGGCCCTCGTCGGCCGTCCAGGTCCGGCCGGTCGTCGTGTCCCGCACGCAGTCGCAGGACTCGTCGTAGAGGCGGCCCGCCTTCCCCTCGTACGCCCGGGAAAGGCCGGACGACCGGATGGCGCCGCCGCCGGTGGGCACGGCGAGGGCCGTGATCTCCTTGCTGCGCAGGCTCGCCTGGCCCGTGGTGAGCACCGTGTAGCCGTCCGCGGCGGTGACCCGCCCGGCGCTGTTCACGGTGGCGCTGATGTCCCTCAGCCCGGCGGCGTCACCGGCCCGGACCTGGCGCGTGGCCGGGTCGGTGATCAGGAAGACGAGCGGGCCGGTGGCGGGATCGCCGGTGGTGGCGACCGTCAGGGCGTACTGCGTGGAGCCCGGCACCTGCGTGACCGACGCGGTCTGGATGGCCACGACGGCCTCGGCCTTGGACCCGCGGTGGCCGTCGCCGAAGTTGGTGAAGGCCGTGCTCGCGGTGTAGAGGACCGGGAAGACCTGGAACGCGATCAGCAGGATCGTGCCGGGCACCAGGTATTTCGCGGGGACGTGGCGCGGGGTCAGATAGAGGTGGAGCAGGCCGGCCGTGGTGGCGGCGAGGATCGCCAGGCCGATCCACGCCTCGTTCTCGATCAGCGGGAAGGCCGCCCAGATCGCCAGCGCCACCGTGAGGCCGAGCAGGACGATCTTGATGAACGGATTCGGCCGTCTCGCGTCCTCGGCGGGACGGGCCTGCCTGGCGGTGACAGGCCCGTCGAGCTGCATGACCATCTACTTGATCGCTGCCGAGATCGTCTTGCCGGCACTCTCGATGGTCCTGGCCGGGTCGGCGCCGCCGATGACCGCGGCCTCGGCCTTGCCGAACGGGTCCCAGATCGCGGCCATCTCGGGGATCGCCGGCAGCGGGATGCCGTTCTTGCCCGCGTCGATGAACTTCTGCAGGTCCGGGTCGCCGCCCTTGACCTGGTCGAACGCGGCGGTCAGCGCCGGCGGCCGGGGCTCGGCCTGGTAGAGCGCGACGGCGAGCTCCGGCGTGGTCACGTAGTTGGTGACGAACTCCTGGGCGAGCGCCTTGTTCTTGCCCTTCGACGCGACGTAGAACGTCTGCACGCCGAGGAACGGCTGCGCGGGCTTGCCGCCGGCGAACCCGGGGACGGCGCTGATGTCGTGCGCGATGCCGGCCTTCTTGACGTCGGTGATCGCCCACGGGCCGGAGATCAGGTAGGCGCACTTCTTGGCGGTGAACGTCGCGATCGAGTTCTCCGGTGTGATGGAGCGCTTCAGCGCCCCGCTGCCCTTCTCACCGAGCGTGGCGATCTTCTTGAACGCGGCTACCGACTCCGGCTTGCCGACGCCCAGGTCCTTCGGGTCGTAGTCGCCGCTCACCGTCGTGCCGAACAGGTAGCCGCCGGCGCTCGAGTACAGCGGGTAGAGGTGGTAGGCGTCGCCGTTCTGCCCGACCTGCACGCACAGCTTCTCGCTCGCCTTGGTCTTCGCCGCGACGAGCTCCTCGATGGTCGCCGGCGCCTTCGGCGCCAGGGCGGTGTTGCGGATCAGGGCAAGATTCTCCAAGGCGTACGGGACTCCGTACGTCTGCCCGTTGAAGGTGACCGCCTTGAGCGCGTTGGGCGCCAGGCCGCCGCTCTGCTCGGCGGAGAGCTGCACGGGGTCGATCGCGCCGTTCTGCACGAGGTTGCCGATCCAGTCGTGCGCACCGACCATCACGTCCGGGCCGCTGCCCTGCTGGGAGGCGGTGACGAAGGTGGTCTGCTGGTCCTTCGAGATCGCCTGGACCTTGACGGTCACGCCGTTCTCGGCGCCGAACTTGTCGGCGAACGGCTTGAGGGCCGCGGAGCGCTTGTCGTCGGCCCAGATGACGAGCTCGCCCGACGGCGCCGCTTCCGACGCCTTCGCCGCGGTCGTCGCGTCCTTGTCCCCGCCGCCGCAGCCCGCGACCAGGAAGGCGCAGGTGAGGGCGGCAGCTACACCCGCGGTACGGATGCGCATGTGGTCTCCTTTGAAGGATCTTGCGTCAACTGCAAGCCCACGCTGAAAGGGCTTGCAGGCGCGGTTCATCGTTAGCTACGAATAAGCACAGCTCAGCCACGTCGGGCCGGATATCGGCCGGTGTCGCTGGCGTTGCGGGGACGTTAGCAAGCTGTTGCAGCGAATGGAAGAGCTTGCAGGAACTCGCCGGCAACACGGCGGCACTAGAGTTGTCGCCATGCGTGCACGGATGGCCGACATCGCCCGTCAGGCCCAGGTCAGTGAGGCGACGGTCTCGCGTGTCATCAACGACCGCCCCGGCGTCTCCCACGAGACCCGCCAGGCGGTGCTCACCGCTCTCGACGTCCTCGGCTACGAGCGGCCCGAAAGGCTGCGCAAGCGCAGCGCCGGCCTGGTCGGCCTGGTCGTCCCCGAGCTGGACAACCCGATCTTCCCGGCCTTCGCCCAGGTGATCGAGTCGACGCTCGCCCAGCAGGGCTACACCCCGGTCCTCTGCACCCAGTCACCGGGCGGCGTCACCGAGGACGAATACGTCGAGATGCTGCTCGACCGCCAGGTCTCCGGCATCGTCTTCGTCTCGGGCCTGTCCGCCGACACCACCGCCGACCACGCCCGCTACCAGCGCCTGCTCGACCGCCCGCTGCCGATCGTGCTGGTCAACGGCTACGCCGAGGGCATCGAGGCCCCGTTCGTCTCGTGCGACGAGCGGCTCGCCGGCGACCTGGCGGTGACCCACCTGGTCGCGCTCGGCCACCGCCGGATCGGCATGATCTCGGGCCCGCACCGCTTCATCGCGACCCAGCGCAAGCTGGCCGGCTACCGCCAGGCCATGCAGCGCGAGCTGAAGGTCGCCGACTCCGCCGTGGACGACTTCGTCTCGCTCACCCTGTTCGGCGTCGAGGGCGGCGAGGTGGCGGCCGACCGCCTGCTCGCGATGGGCGTGACCGGCCTGGTCTGCGGCTCCGACCTGATGGCGCTGGGCGCGATCCGCGCCGCCCGCCGCCGCGGCCTCTCGGTGCCCGGCGACGTCTCGGTGATCGGCTTCGACGACTCCCCGCTGATCGCCTTCACCGACCCGCCCCTGACCACCCTCCGCCAGCCGGTCCCGGCGATGGCGGTGGCCGCCGTCCGCTCCCTGATGGACGAGATCAACGGCCACGGCGCGCCCCACTCCGAATACCTGTTCCGCCCCGAGCTCGTGGTCCGCGACTCCACCGCGATCGCCCCGGCCCGCCGCACCGTCCCGGCCGACACGCCCGCAGCCTGAAAGTTCTTGCACACTCTGCGGACTGACGCACGCTTTACATCGGCGTCCATGATGGTCTGGTGAGACCTGGACGGTTCCGGTTCCTTCGGGTCACGAGCGCGCTCGCCACTGGCGCGGCGCTCGCGGCGGTGGGCGCGTGGCTGCTGCCCCGGATCGGGGCCGGCTGGGCGGTGGCCCTGGGCGCCCTCGTCATCGCCGCGGAGGCCCTGATCGCCGCCGTCGCCGTCAGGCGCCGCCGCGACCGGCCCTTCGGGCGTACGAGGAAGCTCCTCTCCGCCACCGTTTTCGTGGAACTCGAGGATCTGGCGGACCTCTTGCGGCTCCGGCCCGATGCCCGTCTCCGCCGGGCCGTCGGCCAGTTCCCGCGAGGCTGCCGACGCCCGATCGCACCAGTTGCTGGCCTGGGGCCTCGGCGCCGGGCTCGTCGTCGTCCTCGGCATGCTCGCCGCAGCGGTCGTGGTCGGCGTGCAGGGCCACGTGTGGCTCGCCGCCTCGCTGTCGGGGCCGGGCGTCATCGCGCTGGCCAGCCTCTTCGTGCTGCGCAAGCTCGACGCGCGCAGCGTCCGCGCCATCGGCGCCCCGCCGCAACCGCCTGCCTGACCGGGCCCGCGGACACGAAACGCCCGGCCGATCCGGTGGGATCGGCCGGGCGGAGACGACGGCAGGGCTCAGACGGTGAAGGCGCGGTGCCGCCGGAACAGCTTGCGGAGCATGAAGACCGTCTGGGCGATCGTGGCGATGTAGAGGATCGGCCAGCCCAGCGACAGGATCGCCGACTGCACGCCGACGCTCTGCTGGCTCCAGGCGTAGATGGCGCCACCCAGGATGGCCAGCAGGACCACCAGCGGCATCACGTACGCGGAGCCCTTGCCCTTCTCCGCGTTGGCCTGGGCGGCCCAGTTGTCCTTGTCGGTCTTGGCGAGGAACTGGGTCCACGCCGAGACGAAGTGGCCCATGCGGATCCACATGTAGAGCTCCGCGGGCAGCACCAGCGCCGCGTACAGGATGTCCGAGGCGCTCTTGTCCTTCATGGCCAGGGCCAGGCGCAGGTTGAGCAGCGCCGCGACGGCCGGGGGGATCAGCCAGATCGGGTTGAAGACGAAGGCGTGGATGGACAGCGCCGCCACGAGCAGCAGCAGGAAGCCGAGCCGTGAGGCGATGTTGAACAGCATGGAGATGTTCTCGTACCAGCGCAGCCGCAGGTTGGGGTGCAGCGGCTGGCCCTGGTTGTCGCCGCGGGTGCCGGGCCAGAAGAGGTCGATCGCGCCGAAGTTCCATTTGACCTGCTGGCCGTGCAGGGCGCGCAGGTTGGTCATCGGGCCGACGTACGCGCGGGCGGTGGCGCTGATCTTGGTGCTGTAGCCGGCGTCCTTGATCTGGAGCGAGAGCTTGCTGTCCTCGACCTCGCTGTCGCGCACCCAGGGGGCCTGCTGGTGGTGGCGGACCATCACCGTCTCAAGCGCGCGGATGCTGAACAGGCTGCACTGGCCGCCCAGCACCGCCATGTTGCGGCCGCGGAGCAGGTTGTCCATGTTGAACGCGGCGAACTGGGCGCGCTGGCCGGCGATGAGGAAGCGCGCCATCAGGCCCTTGTACCGGCTCTTGTCGATGCTGTAGATGGCGCTGAGGCCGCCGATGCGCGGGTCGTCGGTCATCTCCAGCTCGAGGCGCTCCACCGCGTCGCGGGCCAGCGTGGTGTCGCCGTCGACGCCGAGGATGTAGTCGAAGCCGCGGGACAGGAAGTAGCCGTAGTTGAGCGCGCCGACCTTCTTGTCCGGATTGGCGCCCATGTCGTGCACGTGGACGTGGGTGACGAACTCCTCGCCCTTGACCGTGCGGGTGTGCCGGCCCTCGAAGCCGCGGGCGATCTCGGGGGTGTCGTCGTCGGTGTTGTTGATGATGACGTGGATGACGTCGGGCAGCCGGGTCTGGGAGAGCAGGCTCTTCAGGACGTCGGCGATCGTCTCCTGCTCGTTGTAGCAGGGGATGATGCAGCTGATCGTGGCGTTGCGCGGGGTGGCCGTGGCGGCCACGGCGATCTCGCCGGAGACCACCTCGACGTTCTCCAGGTCGGACAGCTGCGGCACGGCCGGCGGCAGCGCCAGCGGCCCCGCCTTGGCGCTGCGCGGCAGCAGGATCTGGCGGTCGGTCGCCCGGCGCAGGCCGGGACTGGACTCGGTCATCGGGCGGCACCGTTCGTGAGCAGCGGCAGGGTCAGGGTGTCGAGCGCGGTGGAGCGGTAGTAGCTGTTCGACTTCGGCGCGGTCTCCACGAGAAGGTCGAGCCGGATGGTCAGCGTGAGCTTCGGTGCTCCCGCGGTCGCCGCCGGAAGCGTCACCACGGTGTTGTAGGGGTAGGGCGGCGTGACGTCGAACTTGCCGCTGTCGGTGCTCACCACGCCGCGCTTGGTGCCGTCGTCCTGGGTCACCTGAAACGTGGTGACCGTGACGCGGTGGGTGCTGTCGGCGTCCTCGACGTGCGCCGCGACGTTGATCGTCTTGACCGACGAGGCGGTGTAGAGCTTCGCGTTGTCGGACGTCCAATACGTCAGCTGGACCGAGAAGTTGCCCTGATCGATGCGGTGCGTGACCGTGCCGGTGTCGAGCGGCCCGCTGGCGCGTGTCACGGCGGGTGACGCCGAGGCCGACGGCGACGGCGAGGCCGAGACGGCCGGCGAGGGTGTGGAGGCTCCTCCGAGCAGCGGCTTACTGCTGCTGGTGAGCTCGGTGAGGCTGCTGCAACCGGTGAGGCTGCCGCCGAGCAGGACGGCCACGATGCCGGCTGCCGCGCTTCGGGGGATACGCAGAGGTGTACGAGTCAACGGCCCGTCCTGCTGTTCGATGTGACCGGGGGTAGTCGTCCACGTCGGCAGGGCGGAGCAATACCTGAAGCAACGTGACGACCGCCACAAAAGTACGGATCGTCCACTCAGGAGAACCGGTGTATTGGCATCGGTTGATCGGCCATCGACGGTACCCGTTACGTGACAGGCACGTTACGGTGAGAAGGCGCCGGGGCGGCGGCCAACGTGTGGCATCACAACGCCACGTCACCAGATCATCAACCGGCCCAGGCTCCCTGTTGGTGTGCTCATCGGGGGAAGGTGATGTGGTGATCCGTGTCGCGGTTGCCAGGGAAGAGGGCTATTTCGGCGTTCCCGTGCGCGCGCTCCTCGAGACGAATCCCGACATGCAGTTCGTGGCCACGCTGCCGTTCGGCAACGAGCTGCCCAGGCTCGCGGCCGAGACGTGGCCGCGCGTCATAGTGATCGACACCGATCGGATGGTGAGCCAGGTGCTCCCGGTCGCCACCGAGGTGCACTCCGCGTCGCCCACCTGCGCGATGCTGCTGCTCTGCGATCCGGCCAAGCGCGGCATGCTGCCGCCGCGGCACCGCACCGGAGCGCTCAACTTCCTGCTCAAGAACGCGAGCGCCACGCTTCTGGCCGATTCCGTGCGCCGCCTCGCGCTTGGCGAACGGGTCGTCTCCCCGATGTTGCAGGCGGCGTCGCTCAACACCGAGCGCGACCTCACCACCCGCGAGCTGGAGGTGCTCGGGCTGGCCGCCGAGGGCGACTCGGTCAAGGAGATCGCCGGCCGGCTCTACCTGTCCGGCGGCACGGTCCGCAACTACCTCTCCGCGATCATCGCGAAGACCGGGGCCCGCAACCGGCTCGACGCGATCCGCATCGCCCGCAAGGACGGCTGGCTGCGCTGACGGGTCACGTACCGTTGTGAGGGTGCAGCGATTGGTGATACCCGCGATTCCCGTCATGCTCGTCGCCGGGATCGCCCTGATGGCCGTCGCGGCGGCCCGGCTGCGCGACCGGGCTCAGCTGGTCAACGCGTGGCTCGCCGGGTGGTACGCGGTGGCCGTCCTCGGTGCCACCATGCTGCCGCTGCACATCGGCTGGGGACCGGGCTCCCCCGACTGGTACCGGATCATCGTGGTGCCGGTCCTGGAGATGCGCCCCGGCGACTTCGTGCTGAACACCGCGATGATGGTGCCGCTGGCCTGGTTCCTGCGCACGGTCTTCGGGGTGGCCGGCGAACGGCGCGTGGTGCTGACCGGCTTCCTGATCAGCCTGACCATCGAGCTCACCCAGTTCACGCTGCTGGTGACCCTGCACGGCACCCGCTGGACCGACGTCAACGACCTGCTCTCCAACACGCTGGGTGCCTGGCTGGGCTTCGTCGCCCTCCAGCGCTTGCTCCGTCTCGATCTTGTACGCAGGACCGCACGGCGCTGTGCGATCGAGCGGCCTCAGCTGGCGGCCACCCGTTCGTAGAGCTCGCCGACGTCCGCCGCCATGCGGTTCGCGCGGTAGCGTTCGGGCAGCGTCCGGGCCGGCAGCCGCGCGCCGTGCCGCTCGTCGTGGCAGAGCACCTCGGTGCGCAGCGCCCGCGGCAGCGACTCCGGGTCGTGCGGGGTGAGCCGCCGCGCGTCGCGCACCGGCGTGCGGGCCGCCGCCATCTCCTCCAGCGGCGGGCAGGCCGCGTAGAGCGCCGGCAGCCCCGCGGCCAGCGCCTCCAGCACCGCGAGCCCGGACGTCTCCCGGCCGGGCGACGCGAAGACGTCCATCGCGCAGAGCATCTCGCGGGCGTGCTCGACCCGCCCGGCGAAGAGCACCCGGTCGCTGACGCCCTCGATGGCGGCGAGCCGCTGGAGCGCCACCTGCGCCGGCCCGTCGCCGACCAGCAGCAGGATCGCGCCCGGCACCTCGGCCACCGCGCGGATCAGGCTGTCGAAGCGCCGCCGCGGCTCGAGCCGGCCCACCGCGCCGATGACCGGCGTGCCGGGCGGGATCCGCAGGCGCTGCCGGGCGGCGGCGCGCAGCCGCGGGTCGTAGGCGAACTCGGCCGGGTCGAGCGCCTTGGGGATCAGCACGACCCGGTCGCCGGGCACGCCCCAGCGGCGGAGCCGGTCGGCGACCGGGGCCGACGCCGCGATGGTGACGCCGCCGTAGCGCTCGCCGGCCAGATAGAGCGCCCGCACCCCGACCGCCGTCCGGCTCCCCTCGTCCGCGTGGTACTCGGTGGCGACCAGCCGCGGCATCCCGGCCAGCCGGGCGGCGGCGCGCCCCTGCACGCAGGCCCGGAAGAGATGCGTGTGCACCACGTCGAAGCGCCCGTCCCGGATCACCCGCCGCAGGCGCCCGATCGCGCCGAAATCGCGGTCGCCGGCGGTCGGCAGCTCGCGCAGGGGCGCGCCGATCGCCCGCAGCACCGGCGCCGGCGGCCCGAGCGTGACCACCTCGCCGTCCTGCGGCAACCGGCGCAGCAGCAGCCGGAGCTGATGCTCGGCACCGCTGCCGGGCCGGGCCCCGATCACGTGCAGCACCCGCATGATGCCATCCCCCGACGCCATTGCTGCCGGCCCTTCGACTCCATGGACGCTCGCAGAGCGGGCGACACAATTAAAGTTGCAAATGTCATGCCGAACAAGAGCGGCTTTCACGTTCCTTAAGAGCCGTAACAGCAGCTCAGGACCATGTCATAGACGACATGAGAAATCTTCACATCGCTCATGACAATTGCCACTGTGTTCTCTCCGGCGACGACTGGGAGTCTTTGAAAGCGCTGTCGCATAACCGTTTCCAGCGCTTATCTTTCCCTGTCCGGCGTGGGTTTTCAGGGAGGAATCCATGGTGGTACGCAGTGCGGCGCGCGAGGTCACCGACGACCCCAGCCGCCGCGCCGGGCCGCAGACCCGATGGCTTCCCGCCGTCCTCCCGGCCCGCGCCGCCCGGGCCGGCGCCGACGCGCTCGCCCTCGCCCTGGCCCTGCTGATCGCCACCCTGCTGCGGCACGACGGCGACCTCGCCGAGGTCGACCTGGCCGGCCTGGTCACGCTGACCGCGGTCGCCGCGCTCGTGCAGACGATCACCGGCGCGTGGTGGGGCCTCTACACCGGACGCTGGCAGTACGGCTGCTTCGAGGAGATCGCCGCGCTCGCCAAGACCCTCGCCGTCACCACGCCGGTCCTGTTCGTCCTCGACACGCTGCTGGGCCGGCTCGTGCCGCGCTCGGCCATCATCGGGGGCGGTCTGATCGCGCTGGTGCTCGCGGCGGGCGTGCGCTACTCCGTGCGCCTGCTGCGGGATCAGCGGTTGCGCCCCTCGCCGGAGCACGGCGTCCGCGTCGTCGTGATGGGCGCGGGCGAGGGCGGCGCCCAGGCCGTGCGCGCGATGCTGCGCAGCCCGTCCAGCCCGTACGTGCCGGTCGCCCTGCTCGACGACGACCCGGCCAAGCGCACCCTGCAGATCATGGGCGTGCCGGTGGCCGGCACCCGGCGCGCGATGGCCGACGTGGTCCGCCGCTACGGCGCGCACGCGGTGCTCATCGCCATTCCGAGCGCCGGCGCCGAGCTGATCCGCGAGCTCACCGAGGCCGCCGGCCCGATGAACGTGGACGTCAAGGTCGTCCCGCAGGTCGTGGAGCTGTTCGGCCGCGCGGTCAGCGTCGACGACATCCGCCCGGTCGGCCACGCCGACCTGCTCGGCCGCCGCGAGATCGGCATCGACCTGGCCGCCGTCGCCGGCTATCTCGAGGGCCGCCGGGTGCTGGTCACCGGCGCGGGCGGCTCGATCGGCTCCGAGCTGTGCCGGCAGGTCGCGCGCTTCCACCCGGAACGGCTCGTGATGCTCGACCGCGACGAGTCGGGCCTGCACGACGTGCAACTCTCGCTCGACGGCCGTGGCCTGCTCGACGACCGCAACCTCGTCGTCGCCGACATCCGCGACCAGCAGCGGCTCGACGAGGTCTTCGCCGAGCACCGCCCGCACGTGGTCTTCCACGCGGCCGCCCTCAAACACCTGCCACTGCTCGAGATGCACCCCTCCGAGGCCCTCAAGACCAACATCGTCGGCACCTACCAGCTGCTCCGGACCGCGGTGCGGCACGGCGTCGAACGGCTCGTCAACATCTCCACCGACAAGGCCGCCGACCCGGTGAGCGTGCTGGGCTACTCCAAGCGCATCACCGAGCGCCTCACCGCGGCCGCCTGCGGCGGATTCTGCTCGGTGCGCTTCGGCAACGTGCTCGGCAGCCGCGGCTCGGTGCTCACCGCGTTCACCGCCCAGATCGAGGCGGGCGGCCCGATCACGGTCACCGACCCGGACGTGACCCGCTACTTCATGACCGTCCAGGAGGCCGTACGCCTGGTCATCCAGGCCGGGGCGCTGGAGAGCGACGGCGAGGTGCTCGTGCTGGACATGGGCGAGCCGGTGCGCATCGCCGACGTGGCGAAGCGCCTCGCCGACAGCGCCGACCGGCACATCCCGATCGTCTACACCGGACTGCGCCCCGGCGAGAAGCTCGAGGAGAGCCTCTTCGGGCCGGGCGAGCCCGACAACCGCCCGCATCACCCGCTCATCTCGCAGGTGCCGGTCCCGCCGCTGGACGGCTCGGTGCTGTCGCTGCTCGACGCGTCGGCGCCGCGGCACGACCTGGTGGCGATGCTGCGCTGGCTCGCGGCGAGCCCGGCCCTGTCCTCGGCCCGCGTCTCGGTGAAGGAGCACACCCGATGAGAGTCGTCATCGCCGGTCAGGGATACGTCGGCCTGCCGCTCGCCGTGCGCGCCGCGCGGGCCGGGCACACCGTCGTCGGCTACGACGTCGACGAGGAACGCGTGAAACGGCTGGCGGCCGGCGAGTCGTACGTCGACGACGTCTCCTCGGGCGAGCTGCGCGAGCTGCTCGACGCCGGATCGCTGCGCCCGTCCGGCGATCCCCGGGCCTGCGCAGGTTTCGACGTCGCCGTCATCGCCGTGCCGACGCCGCTGCGCGAGGGCACGCCCGACCTCAAGTACATCGAGGAGAGCGCCCGCACCCTCGCCCGCTACCTGCGGCCCGGCGCGACCGTCTCGCTGGAGTCGACCACCTATCCCGGCACCACCTCCGACCTGGTCGCGCCGATCCTCGAGGAGGGCTCCGGCCTGATCGCCGGCACCGACTTCTACCTCGGCTACAGCCCCGAGCGGATCGACCCGGGCAACCGGGAATGGCACCTGGCCGTCACGCCGAAGGTGGTCTCCGGGATCAATCCGGCGTCGCTGGAACGGATCCAGGCCTTCTACGGCTCGATCGTCGAGCACACCGTGCCGGTCTCCGACTGCAAGGCGGCCGAGCTGGCGAAGCTGCTGGAGAACACGTTCCGGCACGTCAACATCGCGCTCGTCAACGAGCTGGCGGTCTTCGCCCACGAGCTCGGCATCGACGTGTGGGAGGCGATCGACGCCGCGTCGTCCAAGCCGTTCGGTTTCATGCGCTTCACCCCCGGGCCCGGCGTCGGCGGGCACTGCCTGCCGATCGACCCCTCGTACCTCTCCTGGCGGGTGCAGCGCACGCTCGGGCAGAGCTTCCGCTTCGTCGAGCTCGCCAACGACATCAACAACCACATGCCCGACTACGTCGTCCGGCGGCTCGTCGCGGCCCTCAACGAGCGGCGCAAGCCGGTCAACGGCTCCCGCGTGCTGCTGCTCGGCCTCGCCTACAAGCGCGACAGCGGCGACGCCCGCGAGTCGCCGGCCCGCCGCGTCGCCTCGCTGCTGCTCGAGATGGGCGCCGACGTGCGCGCCGCCGACCCGCACGTGGTCGAGGACGCGCACATCGACCGCCGGGTGGTGCGGGTGACGGCGACCGCCGAGCAGATCGCCGCGGCGGACGCGGTCGTCGTGCTCGCCGACCACTCCGACTTCGACCTGAGCCTGGTGGCCGCGCACGCCGCGTACGTGCTCGACACCCGGCACTGCCTGACCGGACCGACCGTGGAGGCACTGTGATGTGGGACCTGCTCAACCGCGTCGTGGCCGCGCTGGCCCTGATCCTGCTGCTGCCGGTGATCATCGTCGTGACGGTGTGGATCCGCGTGGCCGACGGCAAGGGCGTCCTGTTCGTCCAGGAGCGAGCGGGCCGCGGCGGCGTCCCGTTCCGCATGCTGAAGTTCCGCTCGATGGTGCACGACTCGGTGGCGCTCTCGGCGAAGCTGGGCATGGCCGACCCGTTCGGTCTGCTGGAGAACGACCCCCGGATCACCCGCTGCGGCCGCTTCCTGCGCCGCACCAGCCTCGACGAGCTGCCCCAGCTGTGGAACGTCGTCCGCGGCGACATGCTGCTGGTCGGCCCGCGCCCCGACGTGCTCCCGCAGGTGGCCCACTACTCGCCGCTGGACGCCCGCCGCCTCGAGGTCAAGCCCGGCATCACCGGCTGGGCCCAGGTCAACGGCCGCGACGACATCGACTGGCCGCAACGCTTCGTCCTCGACCGCTGGTACGTCGACAACCGGTCGCCGCTGCTCGACCTGCGCATCATCTGGCGCACCTTCACGTCGCTGCGGCGCGGCGAACCGCCGGTGCACGTCGACGAGCTCAACATCGAACGGGCGCGGATCGACCGTGCGGCCTGAGATCGGCTCCGAGTTCCACTGGGACCCCGCCGCCCTGCACGGCGCCGGGCTGCCGTCCTGGCTGCCGCCCCGTCGTGCCCTGTTCGCCACGGCCTGCGGGGCGATGCACGCGCTGGTGCGCCTGCTCCGCCCGCGCGGCAGGCTCTTCTTCCCCTCGTACTTCTGCACCGGAGTGGCCGCCGCCCTCGCCGAGGACGTCCCCATCGGCTGGTACCGGCACCTCCCCGACGGCGAGGGCCCGCGCCTGGACACGCTGCGGGCGCGCAACGGCGACGTCGTGCTGGCCCAGAACCTGTTCGGCCGTGAGACCGGCGAGCCGTGGCGCCCCTGGATCGAGGCTCACCCCGGCGTCATCGTCGTCGAGGACCACTCCCACGACCCGTTCAGCGACTGGGCGCGGCGCAGCACCGCCGCCTACGCGGTGGCGTCCCTGCGCAAGACCCTGCCCCTGCCCGACGGCGGCCTGCTCTGGTCGCCCCTGGGCCGCCGGCTTCCCGACCCCGAGGGCACGCCCAGCCCCGGCAGCGACCTCAAGCTGGCCGCCATGCTCCTCAAGGCGGCGTGGCTCGACGGCCACCCGGTGCCCCACGACACCTTCCGCGCGCTGCAGCAGCGGGGCGAGCAGGCCCTCATCTGCGGCGCCGGCCCACCGTCCGCCCTGACCGGGGCGGCCCTGACGCTGATGGACGCCGAGGGCCTGCGGGAACGGAGCATCCGGCGCGCCCGCGACCTGACCGCCCTGCTGCCCGCCGAGACCCCCGACTGGCGGGTGCTGGCGCACGGCGCGGCGCTCTTTCGCGTACAACTGCTGTGCCGTTCCGAACAGATCCGGGACGCCCTCCAGCAACGGCTGGCCCGGCAGCGGATCTTCGCGTCCGTCCACTGGCGGCAGGACCGCACCGCGTTCTGGAGCGGCGACGAGGAGGCCGCCGCCCTGGCCGCCCGCATGCTGACCCTCCCGGCCGACCACCGCTGCACCCCGTCCGACGTCCGGCGTCTCGCCGCCGCCCTGCCGGTCCCCGCCGCGGTTGCCGGGCGGGACCGTCTCTAGGGTGGGGCTCATGGCGTCGGTCAAACAGTTCCAGGTCACCTTCGACTGCGCGGAGCCCGTGCGGGTCGCCCGCTTCTGGTGCGAGGTCCTCGGCTACGTCGAGCCGCCGGCCCCCGAGGGCTTCGCCACATGGGACGACTACAACGGCTCGTTGCCGCCCGAGGACCAGGGATCGGCCGCGGTGGCCGTCGACCCCACGGGCGTGGGCCCGCGCCTCTACTTCCAGCGCGTCCCCGAGGGCAAGGTGGTCAAGAACCGCGTCCACCTGGACGTCCGCGTCGGCACCGGCCTGGTGGGCGAGGAGCGCCTGGCCGCCCTCGAGGCGGAGTGCACCCGGTTGGAGGCCCTGGGCGCCAAGCGGGGTCAGCTCCTGCTCGCCGACGAGGAGAACGAGTCCTGCCAGAACATGCAGGACATCGAGGGCAACGAGTTCTGCCTCGACTGACCGCGCCCTCCCCTTATCGCGGCGCCCTCTCCCCCTTTCCCCTTCTTCCCTCGCCTCTCGGCAGGCGGCTCAGGACGGTGTCGAGGCCGAACTCGAAGCGCTCGGTGAACGCCTCGGCGTCCAGGTGCGGCAGGACGCGGTGCAGCGCGGGGTAGGTGACGGCGTCCACGGCCGCGGTCAGGCGATGCTCGTCGGGGCTCGGGGCGGCCTGCTGCTCCTGGGTGAGCCCTAGCACGAAGTAGATCAGCGTCCACGCCGTCCAGGCCGCGTCCCGGTCCGGCAGGCCCGCGGCGGAGCACGCGCCGACCAGCGTCTCGGCCAGGCGCAGGGTGTGTGGCTCCGCCGGATAGGTGCCGGTCACGAGCGCGGCGCCGTCACGGTGGGCGAGGAGCGCGCCGCGCAGGCGACGGCCGATCTCCCGTACGCGATCGGCGGGCTCGTCCGGAAGCCGGTCGAGCGAGACCTCCCCCGTGATGGCGTCGGCCATCAGCTCGACCATGCGGGCCTTGGTCTTCACGTGCCACAGCACCGTGTTCATCCGCACGCCCAGACGGTCGGCGACGGCCCGGGTGGACAGGGCCTCCAGGCCACCTTCGTCGAGCACCTCGACAGCGGCGCGCACGACCGCCTGAGTGCTGAGCCTCTCACCCTCTTGTCTTTTGGTCACTGACCAAGTCTACTTGTCCTCACTCATTGGTCACTGACCAATAGCAATCGGAAGGACGATCCGATGAACGACCATGTCGTCATTGCCGGCGCCGGGCCGGTCGGCCTCTGGCTCGCCGCCGAGCTGCACCTCGCCGGGGTGCGGGCCACGGTGCTCGAACAGCGCACCGAACGCGACGAGCGCTCCCGGGCCCTGACCGTGCACCCGCGCACCCTGGAGGTGCTGGCCTCCCGCCAGATCCAGCAGCCGTTCCTCGACGAGGGCGTGCCGCTGCCCGGGGGCCACTTCGGCGTCCTGGACCCACGGCTCGACTTCCGGCGGCTCGCCGGCGCGTACCCGTACACCCTCGCCCTGCCCCAGGCCCGCACCGAGGAACTGCTCGAAACGCACGCCGTCAACGCCGGCGCGCGGATCCTGCGCGGCCACCGCGTCACCGGCCTCACCGAGCACCCCACCTGCGTGACCGTGGCGGTCGACGGACCCGGCGGCCCGTACGAGATCGAGGCCGCCTACGTCGTCGGCTGCGACGGCGCCCGCAGCGTCGTGCGGACCGCTGCGGGCATCGACTTTCCGGGAACCCCGTCGACGGTGCTCGGCTGGCTCGGCGACGTCGTGCTGGACCGGCCGCCCGCGCCCGGCCACAGCTACTTCGGCCCGCACGGCACCCTCATGGTGGTGCCGATGCCCGGCGGCATCCACCGCCTCGCCGGCATCACCCCCGGCGACGTCACCACCGAGTGGCCGGGCGATCTCACGCTCGCCGAGCTGCGCGCGAAGACGGCCGCGATGACCGGCGACGACTTCGGCATGCGCGACCCGGTCTGGCTGTCGCGCTACGGCAACGCCACCCGGCTGGCCACGTCGTACCGCAAGGGCCGGGTCCTGCTCGCCGGCGACGCCGCCCACCAGCACTTCCCCGCCGGCGGCGTCGGCATGAACGTCGGCATCCAGGACGCGGCCAACCTCGGCTGGAAGCTCGCCGCCACGCTGCGCGGCTGGGCCACCGACGGCCTGCTCGACACGTACCACGGCGAACGCCACCCGGTCGGCGCCGGCCTCACCGAGACCAGCCGCGCCCAGGTCGCCCTCATGACCGCGTTCAGCCCCGAGGGCCTGAGCCTGCGCGGCCTGCTCGGCGAGCTGATCGCCACCCTGCCGGACCTCAACGACCGCCTCGCCGAGCGGGTCAGCGGCCTCGACGTGGCCTACCCGCCGCCGCCCGGCGGCGACACCCACCCGCTCATCGGGATGCGCGCCGGTGACCCGGAGCTGCTGAGGCTGTCCCGCGCCGATTCCTACCTGCTGGCCGGGCGCGCCGCCGAGCTGTCCGCGCTGGCGGGGCCACACCTGCGCGTCCACATCGCGGCGCCCTCATCCTTCGCCGCGGCCACCACGGCGCCCCCATCCCTCGCCACGGCGACCCCATCCCTCGCCGCGGCCACCACGGCGCACCCATCCCTCGCCGCGGCCACCGCAGCGCCCCGATCTCTCGCCACGGCGCCTGGATCCTTCGCCGCGGCCACCGCTGTCCTGATCCGGCCCGACGGGTACATCGCCTGGGCCACTGACGAAGCCGACACCCTCCGCCACGCCAAGGAAGCCCTCGCATGAGCATCACCCGCCTCGACCCGCCCGGCCTGCCCGCCGCCGCCGGGCTGATCAGCCAGGTAGTCACCGTCACCGGCCGGACCCTGATCCACCTCTCGGGTCAGGTCGCCTGGGACGAGCACGGCAGGCCCGTCGCGGCCGGCGACCACGCGGGACAGGCCGCACGGATCGCCCGCAACATCGACACCGCTCTGGCTGCCGTCGGTGCCACCCGCGCGAACATCGTCAAAGAGACCGTCTTCGTGGTGGGCTACACCCCGGACCTGCTGCAACCGATCCTCGGCGCGCTCCGCGACGGCGCCCAGCCGCCGCCGGCCGGCACGTTCGTCGGTGTGGCGGCGCTCTTCGCGCCGGAGTTCCTCGTCGAGGTCGACATCGTCGCGGCCGTGGACTCGGCGGCCCTCTGATCCATCCGCCGCTTGCCGCGTCTTGCCTGCGCTGGTCGCCTCCATCGCCGCTTGCCGCGTCTTGCCTGCGCTGGTCGCCTTCATCCGCCGCTTGCCGCTTCTTGCCGGCGCCGGCCGCCTTCATCGCCGCCGGCGTGGTTGATCAGGGCGGGCGGGGTCTTCGCCTGAGCGGTCGAGTCCTGCCCAAAGCCGAGGGAACTCGCGATGATGACCGTGGCGGCCGGCGTGCCATCTGGCCGCATCGGAGGAGGGCGTCGTCGGGCATCGCGCTCGTGTGCCCGAGCAGCTGCCGCACCGTGATCGTCGTGCCGCCGCGGCCGGCGCTCCACCGTGTCGTCCCAGCCTGATTCGGCTCCTTCTCACTTATCCACAACATATTCACACCGCGCCGCAATTGTCGTTTTCAAGATTGGCATGATCGAAGCTTGGCATGCGATCTCCGCGGCACGAGATAATGGTTTATGACACAGCTCGGGTTTTTCTCCAGGTTGCAGATTGCCGCTATGCGTGACCGCACGAGGTCGCGTCGTTATTCGGCGGATCGGGAGGCATTTCGGCGCGATCATGCGCGGCGGCGACGGTGGGGGCTCGCGCGGCGCCACGCTGAGAAGTTATGCCGGGCGCGGGGTTGCTCGCGCCAGTGCGGGGCGGTGGGGTTGCACGACCCGGTCGAGCGTGTGCCGCCGCTGATCTGGGACGACGACGTCACGCGCGTCGAGCGCCCAGCGCCTTCGGCGGGCGCGAGCGCGGCGCCGGCCGACCGCGGCCAGTCGCCCCACTCGACACCGCCGGCGCGAGGCCGCGAGACACCAGCCGCTCGCGTCCCACCCGACGGCGGCAAGCGACCGACGGATCAGCGCGGCCCGACTGACCGGGACGACCTGACCGACCAGAGCGACCTGACCGACCAGAGCGACCTACACGACCCGGGTGATCTGACCGACCAGCACAACGGAACC
The DNA here is from genome assembly GCF_016862115.1 of Paractinoplanes deccanensis. GTDB lineage: Bacteria > Actinomycetota > Actinomycetes > Mycobacteriales > Micromonosporaceae > Actinoplanes > Actinoplanes deccanensis. The sequence continues at coordinate 43 of NZ_BOMI01000176.1, read as the reverse complement.
GACCAAGGCGGGACGACCGGCCAGGGCGGGACGACCGGCCAGG
>NZ_BOMI01000175.1 GCF_016862115.1 Paractinoplanes deccanensis | reverse complement strand
TTGTGTTTGCTCGTTCAGCGTTGCCAGCCCTGCAAGGCGTGTTGGTGTGCCGGACGAAGGCGCTACATCCTGTCGGGGCATTGAAGCGTGTTGAGGCGACAGTCCGGGTTCGGGCGGCAGTCGACGAAGAGCAGACAGGCCAGGCCGGAACGGCGGCGCACGTGAAGTCTGCTGGCACGCGCGGAGTGACCTGTTGCTCCGGGTTCGCGGAGCACGATAGGCATTCTTGGTCTTTCGCGGCGGCGCGCTGTTCGGACCTGCGCGCTGCCCGCGGCACCGGTCGGCGGCGTCCGCGCCCGAGCGTCGCCCACTTTCGCGGGATCTCGCCGCCGATCCGGCGACTGGCGCCGTTCGGGTTATCTCGCCGACGGGGCGCCAGGGCGCCGACGGGATCTCACAGTCACCCACCGACGCGATTATGAATTCGTGGGCGCCGACGGTTAAGGGGGACGGTTCGCAGAATAGCACTGACGCTTATCGCCGGAGACCTCAAAAGAAATGGCCGTTCACCGGCTGCGGCAGCGCGCCCCGAGAAAGGAGTTGCTGGCGGAGATGATACGCACTCTTGGCCACAAGCAAATACGCACTGGCATCCTGGAGGAATGCACCGAGGTCGTGCCGACGGAGGCGGTCGTCGATCGAGGGCGTGGAGCGTCGCACCTCGGCTGAACCGGCGCCCTGAGGAAAGGACGGAGGAGGGCCGACGGCAGCACGGCTGAGCCGCGGCCGCCAGGCGCACGGCTGGGCCAAGGCCGCACAGACCAGCGGCCAGGCGCACGGCTGGGCCAAGGCGGCGAAGATCGGCCGCCAAGAGTGGGGCTGCGCCGCTGTGGCGGAGGGTGCGCCAGGAGTGGGGCTGCGCCGCTGTGGCGGAGGGTGCGCCAGGAGTGGGGCTGCGCCGGGGCGGTGGGGCTGCGCCGGGGCGGTGGGGAGTGGCCGCCGGGGCGGCCACTCGTTCGGTGGTGGTCAGCGGTAGGGCGGGAAGCGGGACTGCAACGCCTCCGGGGTTGGGGGGCCGGCGAGCTTCTCGTAGGCGCGTGGGTCGGTTATGGCTCGCCATGTGTGGAAGTCCTGGCGGCCGGAGGAGAAGGCTGCCTTGTAGCGGAACAGGGAGTCCTCGGCGCCGCCTACGCCGCCGCCCAGGTGGTAGGTGGTGGTGGCGTGGTGGGTTCTGCCCCAGGTGCGTACCTCGTCGTAGAGGAGTTTGTCGGCGTGGTTGATGGGGCCGTCCCTCGTGGATTGCAGGTGGGTGTGCATGAGGCCGTTGTAGGCGAAGAACAGGTTGCCGCCCAGGACCTCGCCGGTCTCGGAGAGGGCCACCGCCAGGTGGGTCTTGCCGGCCAGGGCGGCGCGCAGCTCCTCGAAGTAGGTGGTGGGGAAAAAGTAGAACGCTGTGGCGCCCACCCGGCGCATCGTCGCGTGGTAGGTGGATATCCACTCGTCGTAGCGGGTCCAGTCGTCGAAGACCACGGTGATGCCGGCTCGGCGGGCCTTGCCTATCTGGTTGCGGTGGCTGCGATGGGTCTGCCGCCACATCTCCTCGGCGGTGTCCCGCAAGTCGATCGAGACCGTTTCGCCGTGCCGCACGAGGGTGCCCGCCGACGACAGCGGGGAGGCGGGCACGGGCAGCAGCGGGTGCAGCCGTACGAAGGCCGTGATCGCCCCGTGCGCGCACATCAGGTCGGTGAACGCCGACCAGGCGCGCGACCAGAAACCCAGGTCGCCGGCGGCGGCGTTGCTCACCGGGCCCGGATAGCCGTACGGGGAGACAGCGTCCCAGAAGTCGGTGTCCGGCACCTGGCGGAGCAGCAGCGGCAGCAGGAGCACCCGGTCCGCCTCGGCGTACCGGAAAGCGATCGGCCGGGCCTCCGACAACCCGGCGTCGAGCCGCACGTACTCGGGCAGGTGATAGACGTCGTGCCGGACCTTCGTGAGCGTGTCGGCCCACGCTCCGTCGTCCGGCCTCAGTATCGCGGCTTCAGCCATAGGTGCTCCTCTCGTGCAGGCGGCGCCGGGCGCGGTGCCGCCGCCGCGCCGACAGGGCGCCGCGGAGCATGGCCCGGGTGACCGCGGTCTGGGTGGTCACGTGCAGAACGTACCGCCACAGTGGATAGTCGCCGCGCCGGTTCGACAGCGCGTACGAGAACTGCTTCGCCGGCAGGTCCGCGTACGACGGCATCCGCTCGAACCAGGTGCTGCTCGCCAGGGCCGCCCGCTGCAACGGGAGCAGCGCCGAGCGGCGGCGGTGCTCGTACCGTTCCAGGACCGCCGCCAGGTCCTCCCCGGCCGCCGAGCCGGCCGCCAGCGCGTCCGCGAGCGCCATCGCGTCCTGCATGGCGAGCTTCGTGCCCGAGCCGATCGCGAAGTGGGTCGTGTGGGCCGCGTCGCCGAGCAGCGCCACCACGCCGTGGTCCCAGCGCCGGTTCGTGATGCGGCGGAAGCTCATCCACCCCGTACCGCCGGACGTCGCCCGATGGTCGATCAGCGGCCGGCCGTCCAGGTGGGCGGCGAAGATGCTCTCCAGGCGGGCGCAGCCGGCGGCCGCGTCGAGACGGTCGAACTCCAGCGCCGCCCACGTCTCCGGTGTGCACTCCACGATGAAGGTGCTCGCGTCCCGCGAGAACGGGTAGGCGTGGTACCAGATCCAGCCGGCGTGGGTGCGCTCGAAGCCGAACGTGAAGGTGCGGAAGACGTGCGGGGTGCCGAGCCAGATGTACTTGTTGCGGCCCGTCTCGATCTCGGCGCCGAAGTGCTCGGCGGCCTGGTCGCGCAGGCGGCTGCCGGCGCCGTCGCAGGCCACCACCAGGTCGGCGGGCGGCAGCACGGGACGGCCCGCCGACTCGGTGCTGTAGCGGACGTCCACGCCGAGCTCGGCGGCCCGTTCCCCGAGGATGTCGAGCAGGCGGTGCCGGCCCAGGCTGAAGCCGTACCCGGGCAGGTGGGTGACGTCCTTGCCGGTGCAACGCACCTCGTACTCGTCCCACTTGTAGGCGGCGTCCCAGATGCGCCGGGCGCTGACCGGGTCGTAGCGGAACAGGTCGTCGAGCAGGTCGTCCCAGAACACCACCCCCCAGCCGTACGTGACGCCGGCCGGGTTGCGTTCCAGCACGGTGACCCGGTGGTGCGGGTCGGCCAGCTTCGCCAGCACCGCGAAGTAGAGTCCGGCGGGGCCGCCGCCGACGCACGTGATGCGCATGGGGCCTCCTAACGGTAGGGCGGGAAGGTGCCGGAGACGTCCGCCGGGTCGGCCTCCGGCTTCAGGTCGTGGACCAGGTCCAGGTACGCCTGGGTGTCCGCGATCACGCGCCAGGTGTGGAACGGGTGCCGCCGCGGCGAGAAGCCGGCCTTGTACGAGAAGAGCGAGTCGGACCGTCCGCCCCGGCCCCCGCCGAGGTGGAACGCCGTGTCGCCGCGCTGCTTGCACCAGCGGCGCACCTCGTCGTAGAGCAGCTCGTCGGCGTACCGGTGCTTGGCCCGCCGGGTCGACGAGACGTAGCCGGTGGCGATGCCGTCGTACTCGAAGAAGGTGTTGCCGCCGACCACCTCGTCGCCCTCCAGCGCCACGGCCAGGTGCATCCGGTCGCCGATCGCGTCGTGCAGGGCCGCCAGGTGCTCGTACGTGAAGAAGTAATAGGGCTGCGCACCCACCCGCCGCATGTTGTCGTGATAGACCGTGACCCACTCGGCGAGCCGGTCCCAGTCGTCGAAGACGACCCGGGTGCCGGCGCGGCGGGCCCGGTTGATGTGGTTGCGGTGGTCGGCACGGGTCTGCCGCCACATGTCCTCGACGCTGATCGTCAGGTCCATCGACACCGTCTCGCCGTGCCGCACCAACGTGCCGAAGAGCGCGAGCACCGCCAGCGGCGGCGACGGCACGAGCGGGTGCATCCGCACGAAGGCGGTCACCAGCCCCGCCGAGCGCAGCTCCGCCACCATCGCGGCGCAGGCCCGCTCCCAGAACGCGCGGTCGCCCGGCATCGCGCTGCCGACCAGACCCGGATAGCCGTACGGGGACATCGCGTCGCGCAGGCCGCAGCCCGGGATCTCGCGCACGATGAGCGGCAGGAGCGCGTGCCGGTCCGCATCGGAGTACCAGAGCGCCACCGGGCGGCCGCCGCACAGGGCAGCGTCGAGGCTGACGTAGTCGGGCAGGTGATAGATGTCGTGCGAGGTGCGCTGGAGGGCCTCCTTCCACTCCCGTGCTCCCGGCTCGAGCAGCGCGGCACGTGCGATCGCAGTCATCTCGTCCGTTCCTTTCCGTCCGCCTACGGCCGCAGGATCCTGGCGTTGAGCGCCATGTTGGCGGCGAACTGGTCGTTGACCACCTGGTGTGCCTCCAGCCGCAGCTGGACCGAGGGGTGCACGCGGCCGAGCTTCACGAAGCCGTCCGCCAGCCACCCGTTGTCGGTTCCGCTGCCGTCCACATAGGCCCGGTAGTCGCGGCCACCGGGCCAGATCACGCCGAGCACGGCGGCGAACGCGGTGAGGTCCGCGCCGGTCCAGGCGCCACCGCGGTCGCGCGCCTCCACCACGTACGCCATGACGCCGTTGCCGTGGCTCACGTCCTGGCCGGGCCGCTTCGCCGAACCCCAGACGTCGCTCCAGAAGTAGGCGGTCGGCTCGATCGGGCTGCGCCGCATCTGGTCGCGGAGCCGGCGGTCGATCTCGGTGCGCACGGCGTGGTAGCGGGTGTCCGGTGTCAGCTTGTCGAGGTGCAGGGCGATGAGCGCCCAGTGCGCCGCCATGTGGGTGCGCTCGCGGTAGAGGTGGTCGTCGGCGCCGCGGTCGTACCACTTGGCGAAGACGTTGGTGGCGGCGAAGGTGAGAAGCCGGTCGAAGCGGGCCTTGTAGCCGCGGTCGCCCATCACCGGCGCCGACTCGCTCATGGCGACGAGCAGCGCCGTCGCGTACCGCCAGAAATAGCTCTCGTAGAGCGGGATCTCGTCGCCGTCCTGGCCGTTCTGCGACGACGCCCAGCCGAGATAGCCGTCGCGGAAGCCGCTGCCGGGGATCGACCGGGACGGGACGGCCGCGGCCATCACGTTCTCGGCGAACTCCAGGGCGCGGTCGAGGTAGCGGCGCTCGCGGGTGGCCCGGAACATCGCGACGAGCGCGTCCAGCGAGTAGGAGAGGTTGTAGTGGTCCCAGCTGTCCCGGGAGCGGCTCTGCGGCAGGCTCGCCGTGTACTGGAAGTTCCAGCCGTTGAGGAAGACAGCGGTCCAGTGCGAGACCGGCTTGACCGTCGCGGTGGCGGCGGCCGGGCTGGCGGGGATCGGCTTCTCGGTCTCCGGCACGTCGTTACCTCCGCAGGCTGCCAGGCCCATCGAGGCGGCGGCCAGCAGCGCCGCGCGGCGGGTCATGCTCATGCCGGCACCGCCTCCCGGTCGCGCGCCGCCGGCACCGGCATCACCGCGGCCGCCGCGGCCAGGGCGGCGAAGAGCCAGAACAGCCGCGCGTCGTAGTAGTCGCCGGAGAAGAGGCTGCACAGGGCGACCAGCGCGGCCGAGGCCACCGCCGGCCCGGTCATCCGCGGGCGCCGGCCGCCGCCGCGCACGGTGGCGATCCACAGCAGCACCGCGAGCGCGAGCAGCCCGATCCCGGCGAGGCCGCCCTCCGCCGCGACGCCGAGCACGTAGTTGTGCGGGTACTCGACCCGCTGGTTGACCCCGACGGTGCCGTAGAAGCCGTCGAGCCCCGTACCCGTGAGGGGGTGATCGACGGCCAGCCGCCAGGCGGCGCCCCAGATGTCGGTGCGGTCGCTGAGATAGCGCTCCTGCACGGTCTGCTCGACGAACCGCTCCTGGAACAGGCTGGTGAACGCGGGCGGGGCGAGCAGGCCGATGACGCCGCCGGCGAGCGCCAGCACCCCGGTCACCGCGACGACCACGCCGGCGGTGAGCTTCCTGCGGATCTTCCACAGCGCCGCGGCGCCGACCACGAGGCCCGCGAGCAGCCCGGCCCGCGACCCGGAGAGCACCGCCGTCAGCAGGAAGAGCGGGATCGCCACGAGCGGCAGCCGGCGCCGGGTGAACATGGTCAGGGCGATCGCGCTGATCACCCCGAGCAGCTGGATGCGGACGAAGACGTTGGGCCCGCCGCCGAACGCCGAGTAGCGGCCCTGCTCGCCCGGGCCGGACGCGAGCGCGGCCAGGGCGAACAGGATCGCCGCGACGTAGAAGAGCAGGAAGGCCGTGCGGATGACCGCCTCGGGATCGCCGGTCGCGTAGAGGTAGAACGCGAGCACGAGCGCCGCCATGAGCACCAGGTCGAGGGTCTGCGGCCCGACCCGCGCGGCGTCCGGCGCCCACAGCCCCGAGGCGATCTGGAAGACGAAGAACAGCGTGGCCGCGACGAGCCAGCCCTCGCGCCGCTCCTCGCCGCGCGGCCTCCGCGGCCGGCGGGCCACGTCGACGGTGAGCGCCACCAGCCCGACGACGAGCCCGATGACCCGCAGGTCCACCCAGGCCAGGTCGGTGAACCCGGCACGGTCCAACGTGTACCGTCCGCCGATCGCCACCAGGATCAGCACCAGGCCGGGGGCGAGGAGGACACGAGGGTGCCAGATCCACGTCATGACACGTCCGCTCCGGTACGGGCGACACGGCCGGCCACCAGCGCGAAGGCGAGGCAAGCCCCGTAGCCGATCAGCGAACCGTAGGCGGCACCGGCGATGCCGAAGGGCGGGATCAGCAGCAGGTAGGCGGCGAAGCTGACCGCGAAGCCGGTGAGCTCGGCGGCGGAGACCAGGGCGCCGCGGCCCCTGGCGATGAGCAGGCCCAGGCTCACCCGCGAGACGGCGTAGAGCCCGGCCGCGATCACCAGCGGCACCACGATGGCCTTGGCGGGGGCGTACGCGGGCCCGAAAACCGGCACGATCAGCAGGAACAGCCCGGCGGCCGCGATCGGGGCGACCACGGCGCAGTAGACACTCGCCGCGACGACCAGCGGGCGCGTGCGCAGCGTGCCCTCCCGGTGCGCGACCCGCCACGTGCCGAGCCGGGAGTCCGCGTAGGCGCGCACCGGCCAGGCCAGCAGCTCGGTCATCGTGGAGACGCTGGCGTAGAGCCCGAGCGCCGACGTCGACGCGATCGCGGGCAGCGCCAGCCGGTCGACGCGCAGCATGGCCATGTTGGACAGTGCGGCCGGGAAGAGCGCGATGCCCTCGCGCCGCACCAGCCGGTTGTGGTCGGCGGGCGGCTCGCCGGCGCGGTGGCGTGGCAGGCGCAGCCAGAGGATCAGGTAGGTGCCGGTCGGCAGGATCCCGGCGACCAGGTAGGCGAGGATCCACACCTCGGGGCGGGTCGCGCCGGCGGCGTAGAGCACGACCAGCAGGGTGAGCAGCAGGACCGCCTCGACGACGCGCAGCATCAGGAAGTCGGTGACCCGGCCGGCCGCGATGGCGATCGACCGGATCGCCAGGCCGCACGACTCGACCAGCGCGTACGCGGCGATCAGCGCGACGGCCGCCGGCCCGGGGTCGAGGCGGTCGGGCGCCATCACGGCGAAGCCGACGGCCACCGCGAGGCCGATGCCGCTCGGCACGGCGAGGAGCCGGGCGTACGCGCGCACGCCCGCCGCCGGGGTGGTGTCGTGGTAGGCCGCGACGAAGCTGCGCTCGGTGCCGAGCAGCAGCGCCTGCGTGGACAGGTAGATGACCTGGAGCAGCAGGGCGACCTCGCCGCGGCCGGCCGGCGTCAGCGCCCGCACCATCAGCACGTTGGCCACCATGGCCACGCCGCCGACGAGCAGCTGCGAGGCGAAGAGCCGGACGTACGGCTCGCGCAGGTGTTCCCAGGCCCGGGCCGGCCGCCGGGCCTCCGCCAGCCTAGTCATCGGCGTCGTCCGCCTTGCCGTCCTCCTCGTCCTTGTGGCCTTCTTCGCGCTCCTCGGGCACGTGGGCGCTGGCCCGGACCACGGTCGGCACGAAGGGCGGCACGCTGGGCGGCTCCTCCTCCGGCACGACCTCGACCACCTTGGCGCGGCCACGCACCGTCGCCGGGTAGGCCGGCACCACGCCCACGCCGGTCTCGTCCTCGTCGGTCGCGCCGCCGACCAGCGTCTGGACGAGGGCGGGGCTGTCGGGCACCTGGGCCGGGCGGTGCCGGATCGCGCCCGTGGGCAGCCGGCGCGGCAGGGCGTTGAGGACCGCGCCGACCAGCTGGGCGCCGACCCGTTCGAGCAGGTCGGTGGAGCGCTGCACGTCCACCGTGCGGGTGTGGTTGGCGCGCACCACCAGCAGGGCGCCGTCGGTCACCTTGCCGAGCACTGTCGCGTCGGCCACGCCGTTCAGGGCCGGGGCGTCGACCAGGACCACGTCGAAGCGGCGGCTCAGGTCGTCCATCGTCGCGCCGAGCCGGGGCGACGCGAGCGCCTCGCCCGGATCGGGGACGCCCGTGCCCGGCGGAAGGACGGTCAGCCGCCCGTCGAGCGGGGTGTGCAGCACGTCGGAGATCGCCGCCGAACCGGCCAGCACCTCGGCGAGGCCCGGGCCCGCCTCGAGCCCGAGGTAGCGGCCGACGCCGGGCGAGCGCAGGTTCGCGTCGACCAGCAGCACGCGGGCGCCGGTCTCGGCCAGGGCGATCGCCAGGCCGCACGCGACGGCCGTGGTGCCCTCCTTGCGGTTGGCGCCGGTGAGCAGCAGCGACGTGCCACCGTTCAGGTCGGGCAGCAGGCTGCGCAGGCGGCGGAACGCCTCGGCGAGCTCCACGTCGGGCTTGGCGTTGCGGCCGTACCGGCTGCCGAGGGCGATCACGCCGACCGTGCCGATGCCGAGCCGGCGCAGGTCGTCCTCCTCGGTCACCTTCTTGCGGGTCGCCTCGCGCACCGCCACGACGATCGCGCCGATCAGCAGGCCGAGCACGGCCGAGAAGCCCACGTTGCGCACGAGGCCGTCGGGTTGCCGCGTGGTCACCGCGTCCTGGGCGACCGAGATGGCGGGCGCCGACCCGAGCCGGCGCACCAGCGTCGTGAGCTCCGCGGTCGCCGTGCGCACGATCGCCCGGCTGCGCTCGGCGGACTGGTCGGTGGCCGTGACCACGAGCAGGTCGGTGCCGTCCTGCACCTGCGCGGTGAGCTTGTCGCGCACCCGCTCGACGGTCAGGCCGTCGCCCACCTTGGCGACCACGCCGCGCGCCACCTGCGGGCCGGTGACCAGCGCGATGTAGGAGTTGAGCCGGCTCGCCCCGGCATCGGCGTCGTCCGCCCCGGTGGTCACGAACAACACCATCGCCGACCGGTAAGCGGGCGGCCGGCTCAACGTCAACGTGGCGGCGATGCCCGCCGCCAGCAGCACCGGCACGAGGATCCACACCCAGCCGCGCCGGCACGCCCGTACGTATTCGCGCAGTTCCACCTCAGGCCGCCGCCCGGGTCAGCACGGCCTCGAACCGTTCGAAGAGCAGGTCCCGGGAGAACCGCTCGACGGCGAGCCGATGCGCCGCCTCGCGCGCGCCGGCGAGCCAGTCCTCGTCGCGGCAGTGCGCGGCCAGCGTCTCGGCCGCCGCGGCGGTGTCCGTGGGGTCGAGGACCAGCCCGGCGCCCGTCTCGCGCAGCAGGTCGGCCTGCCAGCCGCCGTAGTTGACGGCGATCGGCCGGCCCGCGGCGAGCGCGTCGAAGAACTTGTTCGCCGAGTTGTCCCACAGGGCGCGGATCGGGCGCACGAAGCTCGTCGACATCGTCGCCGCGCCCAGGATCACCGGCAGGTGCGCCTTGGGGACCTTGTCCCACATGTGCACCGTACGGCCGAGCAGGCCGTACTTGCGCGCCAGATCCTTGGTGGGCTCCCACTCCTTGCCGTGCCCGACGATCAGCACCCGCAGGTCCGGGTCGAGCGTGCGCATCCGGTGCGCCGCCTCCACCACGTACTCCACGCCGTTCACCGCGCCGAGCGCTCCGGTGTAGACGATCAGTGGGCGGTCGCCGAGCCAGTCGTGCTCCGCGCGGAACCTCTTCACGTCCAGCGGGTCGACCTCGAACATGGCCAGGTCGGCGGCGTTCGGGATCACCGTCGTCCGGGTCGAGGGCCGGCGCGCCGCGATGCCGGCGGCCATGCCCGGCGAGAGCGCGACCACCTCGGCCGCGTTGCGGTACGCGAAGGTGGCGAGCGCACCGGCCAGCCGGCGCGTCACCGGGTTGCGCAGCGCGCCCATCTCGATGGGCACCTCCGGCCAGAGGTCGCGCACCTCGAAGACGAACGGCACCCGGCGCAGCTTGGCGGCAACGACGCCGGGCACCGCGACGGTGAGCGGGGTGCTGGTCGCGAAGACCAGTTCCGCCTTGAGGGCCGCGGCCTTCGCGGCGGCGACCACCATGAACTCGGCGAAGGCGCGCAGCCTGCGGCCGTACGACATCTCGTTGTTGTAGGGAACCGAGAACCAGTGCACCTGGATACCGTCGTCGTCCGTGCGCCGCCAGCCCAGCGAGCGCCGGCCGCCGGTGATGTCGGTGGTGATGACGTGGACCTCGTGCCCGCGGGCGACGAGCCGCCGGGCCTGCTCGTAGGAGCGGATGCCGCCGGCCATCCGCGGATTGCAGTAGTACTGGTGGATGTAGACGATGCGCATCGGTGTGGGTTCACCCCTCCTGCTCGGCCGCTACCGCACGGATGACGTCCACGACGCGCTCCCGGTCGTGCTCGGTGAGCGCCGATCCGCTCGGCAGGCACAGGCCGCGGCGGAACAGGCCGGCGCAGACCTCGCCGCCGCGCGTCACGCAGTCGGAGAAGACCGGCTGCAGGTGCATCGGCTTCCAGGTGGGGCGGGCCTCGATGTCGTGCGCGGCGAGCCGGTCGAGGATCCGGTCGCGGCTCGCGCCGAACCGCTCGGGGTCGACGAGCAGGCAGGTGAGCCACCAGTTCGACTCGCCGTACCCGGCGATCGGCATGAAGCTCAGCCCGGGCAGGTCGCCGAGCGCGGCGCGGTAGTAGCGGCCGGTCTCGCGGCGCGCGGCGATCATCGCGTCGAGGCGCTGGAGCTGGCCCCGGCCGACCGCGGCGAGCAGGTTGCTGAGGCGGTAGTTGTAGCCGACGGCGCGGTGCTCGTAGTAGGGCAGCGGCTCGCGGGCCTGCGTGGCGAGGTGCCGGGTGCGGGCGGCCGTGCGGTCGTCGTCGGTGACGAGCATGCCGCCCCCGCCGGTCGTGATGATCTTGTTGCCGTTGAACGAGAGGATCCCGGCCAGCCCGAAGGACCCCGCGGGCCGGTCGTGGTACGAGGCACCGAGCGCCTCGGCCGCGTCCTCGATGAGCGCCACGCCGTAGCGGTCGCACGCGTCGAGCAGCGGGCCGTAGTCGGCGCACTGGCCGTACATGTCGACCGCGATGACGGCGCGCGGCGGCTTGCCCTTGGCGCACCGGCGGCGCAGCTCCTCGGTGACCAGCGCGGGGTCGACGTTCCAGCTCTCCGGGGTGCTGTCGAGGAAGACCGGGCGGGCGCCGAGGTACATGACGGCGTTCGCGGTGGCGGCGAAGGTGAACGACGGCACCAGGACCGTGTCGCCGGTGCGGACCCCGGCGGCGACCAGGGCGAGGTGCAGGGCGGCGGTGCCGCTGCTGAGGGCGACGGCATGGCGCACGCCCACCAGCTCGGCCACCTGCGCCTCGAAGGCGTCCAGGTCGGGGCCGACGGGCGCGACCCAGTTGGAGTCGAAGGCCTCCAGCAGCAGCTTGCGCTCGAGGTCGCCGACGTCGGGCGGGGACAGATAGATGCGAGTGTCAGGCATGGACTCTGGTCCTCACGGCCATCAGCGGCCACGCCGGATGCAGGCCCTGGCGGCAGATCGCCATCGGCGACCCGCCCGGGTGCATCGGCGCGCGCAGGGTGGTGGCGAAGCTGCGGTAGCCGGCCTCGCGCGCGGCGGTCACGTCACGCTCCGAGAAATCCACTGCGGGGTGGCCGTACGGGGCGGCGAAGTCCCGCACCGCGACGCCGAGCTCGTCCTCGATCTCCTGTTTGGAGCCGGTCATCTCGCGTACGGCGTCCGCGCCGGACTGGTCGGCGAGCCGGTGGTGGGTGATGGTGTGCGAGCCGAAGGCGAAGCCCGCCGCGGCGATGTCGCGGCAGTCCTGCCAGGTGAGGTTGCCGGGGCGGCCGACCAGGCCGGTGGTGAGGAAGAACGTGGCCGGGACGCGCTCCTCGGCGAGCATCGGCGCCACGACGTCGCGCCAGCTCGGGTGGCCGTCGTCGAACGAGAGGCAGAAGACGGGACCGTCCAGGTCTGCCTCGCCGCCGAGGATGGCCAGCGCGTCGTCCCAGCTCACCAGCGGTCCCCGCGCCCGGAACGCGCGCAGCTGACGGCGCAGGTCGCCGGCGAACTCGGCCGGGACGTCGTGGTAGAAGGGGAAGTAGAGCCCGGCGGTCTCGGGCAGCCGCTTGAACAGCCCGGCCGGCGCGAGGATCCTGCCCTGGAGCCGGGGCCGCGCCCGCAGGCGGCTGCGCAGTTCCAGCTCGTTCAGGCGCCGCCTCAGAGTCGTCGGCGTCCGCATCGGACCCTCCCGCAAAAGATCGTTGACCGGGAATGACTCGACCTTCCCAAATGGCTCTCCGAGCGCGGCAGTAGCATTTGTCATAAAGAACATGAGAAACTTTCACACCCTTGATTTCCCATTGCCGCGCGGCGCATGGTGATTTCCATGCTGCGATTGCGACGGGTGGAGCCGACGGCCGCGCTCTGGGCCGAGCGCGAGACCTACGACGACCGGCTGATCTTCCACACCGAGCCGTGGCTGCGCTTCGTGGCCGAGTCGCAGGGCGCCTACCCGGTGCTCGCCCGCGTCGAGGACGGCGGCCGCGCCGTCGGCCACTTCACCGGCCTGGTCAGCAAGCGCTTCGGCCTGCGCATCCTGGGCAGCCCGATGGCGGGCTGGACCACGTCGTACGTCGGCTTCCTGCTCGACGAGGACGTGCCCCGGCGCGAGGCGCTGGCGGCGCTGATGCCGTTCGCCTTCGACGAGCTCGGCTGCGCCCACCTCGAGGTCCGCGACCGCCGCCTGGCGCCCGCCGACCTCGACGGCCTGGGCCTGCGCTGGGACGCGGCACCCACCGCGGTGATCTCGCTGACGCCTTCCGAGGACGATCTTTTCGCCGCGATGGCGAGCGCCTGCCGCCGCAATATTCGAAAAGCAGAGAAATCAGGCGTGGTCATCGAGGAAGCGTCATACGACGACCCCACATTCGCATCGGATTTCTACGACCAACTCCGCGACGTATTCGCCAAACAAAACCTGGTGCCGACATATCCCATTGACCGCGTCCGATCGCTGCTGTCCCACGCCGGCCCACCGGGAAACCTGCTGCTCCTGCGCGCCCGCGACGATGCGGGCCGCTGCATAGCCACCGCGATCCTGCCCTGGCACCACCGGACAATGTATTTCTGGGGCGGCGCCAGCTACCGGGCCCACCAGGGGGTGCGGCCCAACGAGGCCCTGATCTGGCATGCGTTGCGGTGGGCCCGTTCCCGCGGCATCACCGAGTTCGACTTCGTCGGCGGCAATTCCTACAAGGCGAAGTACGGCACGGTGGAAGTTCCCGTCCCCTGGGCGCGGCGCTCACGGTCCCCCTTGGTCGCCGGCCTGCGGGATGCGGCCAAGCAGGGGTTCGCCCTCAAACAGCGCGCGAAGGCGCGGCTCACTCGATAAGCCTGTCGGATCAGCGGCCTTGTGCTTCCCGGCCGGACGGCGCAGTCGTAGCGTTTGTCCCTCTCCGCCGAGGGAGGCCGCCATGAGTGACTACCGGAGCTCCACCGCCGGCTCACATCGTGCCCAAGAAGGACCAGGTGGAGACGGGTGAGTTCACCGCTGTCACGGTCACCCCCGGAGTCCCTTTCCTGGAATACCAGCAGCGCTTCACCAAGCCGCACCCCAAGGCGGAGAGCCTGCGAAGACTACGGCCTGTGGCCGCCACAGCCACGCCGTCGGCCGGCACTGAGGGCACTTCCACCACAAAGACCTCCAGCCGGGCGAGTAGTCCGGCGCCCACCAGGGGCCGCGGCACCACACCCGCCGTGAAAACCACGACCCCGATCCCGGCACCACCTGTGCCGAGGCGGCTGCCTCCGATATTTCCGCGGAACGCCGAGGCCGCGGAAGCTCCACCGCTCTACCGGAACGACGTCCGGCCGGACCCAGACCCGAGCGTGGTACAGGCGCACACCGAGCGAATCGAGGAGGAGGTGAAGGAGTGTCTGGCGGCCAATTTCGCCAAGGAGCTGTGCGGCTACTTCCAGACGGTCCAGTCTCCGGGTTCCGCGACCGGAAGGCCGGACGGCAAGCCGTCACAGGCCCAGAAGATGTCGGAGTTGCGCAACATCCGCACTGTCAAGATCAAAGGATCTCAGCAACGTGACGCGGTCGGGGCGGTCGTCTCCGTCAACTTCGACCTCGGCGGCGTGCGCGGCAAGCCGGTGATGTTGTCCTGGTCCATGTGGCAGCGCGGCACCGGCGACCGGCTCTACGGCGATTGGCTCAACGAGCACCTGGCCTACCGCGTCGAGGCGGTCTCCGACCACGACACGGCCGCCGGGGACTTCTGGATCCCGATGCCCAAGGACGGCGGCCCGTTCTTCATCCGGTCGCGGCTGACCCTCGGCGATTCCGTTCTGGCCTCCGCGGACAGCCAGCAGTTCGGCTGACCGCACGCCCGTTCCACCGCTTGACCTGGAGCGCGCTCGAGGCGGCACCATCGCCGCATGAGTGAGATCGTGCTGGGTGCGATGGTGTTCGGGACGCGGATCGGCGAGGCGGAGTCGTTCGCGCTGCTCGACCGGTTCGTGGAGCTGGGCGGGCGGTGGATCGACACCGCCAACAACTACGCGTTCTGGGAGCATCCGTCGGGTTTGGGCGGCCAGAGCGAGCAGGTGATCGGCCGCTGGCTGGCCGCGCGGCCCGGGATGCGGGAGCGCGTGCTGATCAGCACCAAGGGCGGGGCCGAGCCGACCGATCCGGCGCGGGGGCTGGAGGCCATGGAGGGGCTGTCGGCGCCCGTCGTCGCGGAGGCCGTCGCGGGGAGCCTGCGCCGGCTCGGTGTCGACCATGTCGACCTCTACTGGGCGCACGTCGAGGACCGGTCGGTGCCGCTCGCCGAGACCGCCGGGGCGTTCCGGCGGCTGACCGAGCAGGGGCTGGCGCGGCGGGTCGGCGCGTCCAACACCCCCGCGTGGCGGGTCGAGCAGGGGCGTGCCGCCGCCGGGTGGTCGGCTCTGCAACTGCGGCACTCGTACGTGCAGCCGCGGCCCGGCGCGGCGCTGGAGTCGTGGTCGCACCGGCAGGTGTTTCCCGAGACGCTCGACTACGCGCGGACGTGCGGGCTGGACCTGTGGGCGTACTCGACCCTGATCAACGGCGGGTACGGGCGGGCGGACCGGCCGCTCGAGGAGGCGTACGACCATCCGGGAACCACGCGGCGTCTCGGTGTGCTCGCGGAGGTCGCGGACGAGCTCGGCGCCACGCGCAACCAGGTGGTGCTGGCCTGGCTGCTCGGCGGTGACCCGGCGGTGTGGCCGATCGTCGGCGCGAGCACCCCCGGGCGTCTCGACGAGGTGATGGCCGCCCGCGACCTCAAGCTCGACCCGGAGCTGCGCCGCCGCCTCGACAGCGTGAGCTGACGCCCGACGGGAACGGCCGGTCTCGGCGCCGCCACGAAACTCGCGCGGCGGAGGCGGCCACTCAACCTTCGCGTGCCCGGCGGGCGTTAACCTCGCATGCCCTTACATCGCGGACGATGCCATCGCGGGAGACGCCGTGGCCGATGAGCAGCAGTTCCGGGAGTTCGTCGAACGGCAGTGGGCGGTGCTCCTGCGCACCGCCTATCTGCTGACGGGCGACCGCGGGCATGCCGAGGACCTGGTGCAGGCCGCGCTCGAGAAGACGCACCGCAAGTGGGGCCGGGTCTCGCGGATGGACTCGCCGGTCGCGTACGTGCGCAAGGCCATGGTGAACACGGCCGTCTCGTGGCGGCGCCGGCGGCGGGTCAGCGAGGTGCCGCTGCTGGCCGGCGACGCGCCGGTGGGCGATCCGTACGGGCCGCTCGACCAGCGCCGCGAGGTGATCGCGGCGCTGCGGTCGCTGCCGCCCCGGATGCGGGCGGTTCTGGTGCTGCGCTACTTCGCCGATCTGAGCGAGGCGGAGACGGCGGCGGCGCTCGGCTGTTCGGTCGGCAGCGTCAAGTCGCAAGCGTCGCGTGGCCTCGACCGGCTACGCGCTGTGCTGGGCCCGGCGAAGGAGAGGGAGAACGCATGAGCACCGAGACGACGCTGCGTGACGCGCTCGCCGCCGAGGCCGGCGCTCTCGGCGTACCGGACAGTCCCTGGCCTCGGTTCGCGAAGCGCGAGCGGGCCCACCGGCGCAACCGGCGCATCCGGATCGCCGCGGTGGCGGCGCTGATCATGGCGATCGGCGGCGTGCAGAGTGGACTCGTGCCGGTGCCGGGCTGGGCTCCGGGCATCGCGGTCGCCGGGCGCGAGACGGCCCTCGCCAAAAGCCCGCTGCGGGGATCGCTGGCGCGCGACGCGCAGTGGCTCGCCGGCATGCGGGCCGCGATCAAGGATGTGGCCGATCCGGGCGAGCTCTGGCAGGTCGCCTCCCGCGACAAGATCCGGTTCCTGTACGCCGGTGACGTCGCCGGGCGCAGGCTCGCGCTGGCGCTGGTGCCGCTCCGGTTCGGCTTCCTGGCCGACGAGACACTTCTCTGGTACGAGGGTGCGCCGGGCGCGGCGCCGTCCGAGATGCGCGAGAGCACCCGCACCGACGGCGGCGACACCGTGGCCGTCTACCGGGACGGCCGCACCGACTCCCCCGGCACGCTCGTGGTGGTCGCCCCGGCGGGCTCGACCGTCGCGGTCAGCATCGGGTTCCGCTACACCGCCGCCGGCCGGGTCGAGCACGCCGAACCGCACAGGGGTGCGCCCGGCAGCGGCCTCGCCGAGATCACGCTGCCCGCCGCGCCGTTCGACCCGGGCACGACCGTCACCGTGACCGGCAGGGACGGGCGGTCCGTCTACGACGGACCCGCCTACGGAGCGTGGAGCGGCCATAGCACCGGTGACCCTCGGGAGCCGTCCGAGGAGTCACTGACCGCGGCGCTCGGTGAGCACACCCTCGATCGCCTCACGCTGCGCCGCTGGGTCGAGAACGCGCTCCACGACGCCCGCCTGCCGGCCGAGGGCACCACGGCGAAGGTCCGCTGGACCGGCACGGTGAACGGGCAGACGGCCGCCCTCATCACGGTGCAGCCCCAGGGCGGCGGCGTGCTGGCGTACGCGACACACGGCGGCGCCGACTCGTACCGGCAGGATCTGCGGCTGCTGCTGCCCGCCGCGGGTGTGGACGAGCGCCCGATCGCGTGGCGGATGCGCGCCGAGGGCAGGGACGACCGTACCGATCAGGTAGTGATCGTCGCCCCGCCCGGTACGGCCCGTCTTTCCGTGGGCGGCGAGGCGGCGGTGCCGGACGCGTCGGGCGCCGCCTTCGCCTCGCTGCCGTCGTCGGCCACGGCGTCGGTGACCGCGTACGCGGCGGACGGCTCGGTCATCGGCACGACGCCCGTCCCTCCGTTCGAGACGGACAGCGGGGGCATCCCGGGCGACGACCTGAAGACGAGGATCGTCGAATAGCGGCCGGAAACCGGCCGCAATGGCTCGTAGCGTCGTCCTCATGAGGCTGGGACGACGTGAACTCAATCGGGCCACATTGGACAGGCAGCTGCTGCTCTCCCGGTCCTCGCTGGGCCTGCGGGACGCCCTCGTGCAGGTGGGCGGCTTGCAGGCCCAGGAGGCCCAGAGCTGGTACGTGGGGTTGTGGAGCCGCCTCGCCGGCTACGACCCCGGGGAGACCTCGGCGCTGCTCGCCGACGCGGAGATCGTCCGGCTCGCGCTGATGCGCAACACGATCCATCTGGTCACCGCCGAGGACGCGCTGTGGTTGCGCCCGCTGCTCGACCGGGTGATCGACCGGAGCACCATGGGAGCGTTCGGGCGGGACGTGTCGGGCATCGACCATGACGAGCTGGTGGCCGCCGCCCGTGAGGCCCTGGCGCAGAAGCCGATGATGTTCCGGGAGCTCGGCCGCGCGCTGGCGGAGAGGTTCCCGGGCCGCGACGTCACCGCGCTCGGCTACGCGGCGCGCGCGTGGCTGCCGATGGCCCAGCTCCCGCCGCGCGGGCTGTGGGGCCGCAGCGGGCGCCCGGTCCACGTACCGCTCGACATGTGGGTGAAGGGAACGCCCCGGGCCGGCACACCTGACGAGCTCTTCCTGCGCTACCTCGCCGCCTTCGGCCCCGCCACACCCGCCGACTGCCGGCAGTGGTCCGGCCTGACCCGCCTGGGCGAGGTCGCCGAGCGCCTGCGCCCCCAGCTGATCACCTTCGAGGACCCGAACGGCCGCGAGCTCTTCGACCTGCCCGGCGCCCCGCGCCCCGACCCGGACACCCCGGCCCCGGTCCGCTTCCTCTCCGACTTCGACAACCTACTGCTGTCCCACGCCGACCGCACCCGCGTCGTCGACGTCGACTACACCACCCAGGGATTCGGCAACGCCATCCCCGAGCAGCCCCGCTCCCTGCTGGTCGACGGCTTCGTCACCGCGACGTGGCGCCCCACCATCGACAGGGAGCGGGCCACCCTGACCGTCCGCCCGTTCCGCCGCCTGACCACGGCGGAACGAACGGAGATCGAGACCGAGGGCGCGGCCCTCCTCGACTTCCTCGCGCCGGCCCGCCGGCAGGACGTGCGCTTCGCCTGAGCGCTCACAGACCGGGCACCTGTCGGGCTGGTGTCACTCCTCTTGGCCGCGTCCGGCCGGCGCGCTTGGCCGGCCTCGAAGTGCGGAGGACGCCATGGCAGCACGGAAGAAGCGAAGAGGCAGCCGGCGCCAACAGCTCGCCAAGGGCGAGCGAGTCGTGTTCCGCATCGTCGCCGGGAGCGCACGCTGTCACTGCCTCTGGCGGTTGACGGCGAGCTGCCAGGACGCCGACGGCCCGGAAAGCCCGTGCGGTCCATGAGGACCGCTCTGGCGTGTGCCGTCGCCGGCCTGGCGATCGCCTCCGCGCGTGCCGGCGCCGCCATGACCTTGCTGGCCTGCACGGCGGACGCCGTCTTCGTCGCCACGAAGGATGAACTGGTCCAGCGCATCGGGCCGCCCTGACGGGCGGCCCGGCGCGCGTGGGTCAGCGGGGCACGACCTTCTCGACCGACCAGGCGCGCCACGTGTCCAGGTGGTGCTGGACCTGGGCGAGCTGGTCGGCGACCGGGCCGGGGCCCGTGGAGCCGGGGGTGGTGCGGGCGGCCAGGGCCGACTCGACCGAGAGGACCTGGCGGACGGACGGGTCGAGGTGTTCGGAGACCGTCTTGAGGTCGTCGTCGGTGAGGTCCTCGAGCTCGCACTCGCGCACCGAGCAGAGGGCGACCAGCTGGCCGGTGATCTCGTGGGCGTCGCGGAACGGGACGCCCTTGCGGACCAGCCAGTCGGCGACCTCGGTGGCGAGCGAGAAGCCCACCGGGGCGGAGGCGGCGAGGCGGTCGGCCCGCACCGTCATGGTCGAGATCATGCCGGCCAGGGCCGGGAGCAGGAGCTCGAGCGTCTCGATGGCGTCGAAGACCGGCTCCTTGTCCTCCTGCATGTCGCGGTCGTAGGTGAGCGGCAGGCCCTTGAGCATGGTCAGCACCGTGACCAGGCCGCCGATGAGGCGGCCGCTCTTGCCGCGGGCCAGCTCGGCGATGTCCGCGTTCTTCTTCTGCGGCATGATCGACGAGCCGGTGGCGAAGGCGTCGTCGAGCTCCACCCAGCCGAACTCGGTCGACGTCCAGAGCACGACCTCCTCGCCGAGACGGGAGAGGTGCACGCCGATCAGCGCGGTGATGAAGAGGAACTCGGCGACGAAGTCACGGTCGGCCACCGCGTCCATCGAGTTGGGCGCGGGAGCGCTGAAGCCGAGCTCCTTCGCGACCGCGGCCGGGTCGAGCGGCAGGGACGAGCCGGCCAGCGCGCCGCTGCCCAGCGGCGAGATGGCCGTACGGGCGTCCCAGTCGCGCAGCCGGTCGAGGTCACGCAGCAGCGGCTGCACGTGGGCGAGCAGCCAGTGGCCGAAGGTGACCGGCTGGGCGTGCTGCACGTGGGTCATGCCGGGCGCCGCCGTCGACACGTTCAGGGCGGCCTGCGCGGTCAGCGCGTCGGCCAGCTCGACCACGGCCTGCGCCACCCCGCGGGCGTGGTCGCGCAGGTAGAGCCGCAGGTCGGTGGCGACCTGGTCGTTGCGGGACCGGCCGGCGCGCAGCTTGCCGCCGAGCGTGCCGAGCCGTTCGAGCAGGCCGCGCTCGAGGGCGGTGTGCACGTCCTCGTCGTCGATGGTGGGCCGGAACTCGCCGGACGCGCACGCCGCCTCGAGGTCGTCGAGGGCGGCCAGCATCTGACCCAGCTCGTCCGGGTCGAGCAGCCCGGCGGCGGCCAGGACGCGGGCGTGCGCCCGGGAGCCGGCGATGTCGTACGGGGCGAGACGCCAGTCGAACTGGACGCTCACCGACAGGCGGGCCAGGGCGTCGGCGGGGCCGCCGGCGAACCGGCCACCCCACAGCGAAGTCTTCTCAGTCACGGGGCATCAGTCTGCCAGCCGGGCGTCGCGGGCCGACGCCATCCGCGACGGCAAGCCCCAGAGTTGGACGAAACCCTTGGCCAGGGACTGGTCGAACGTGTCGCCGGTGTCGTAGGTGGCCATGCCGAAGTCGTACAGGCTGGCCTCGGAACGACGCCCGGTGACCGTGGCGCGGCCGCCGTGCAGCACGAGCCGGACCTCGCCGGTGACGTGCTTCTGGCTGTCGGCGATGAAGGCGTCGAGCGCGTTCTTCAGCGGCGAGAACCACAGGCCGTCGTAGACGAGCTCGCCCCACCGCTGGTCGACCGAGCGCTTGAAGCGGGCCAGGTCGCGCTCGACGGTCACGTTCTCGAGCTCCTGGTGGGCGGCGATGAGCGCGATCGCGCCCGGCGCTTCGTACACCTCGCGGCTCTTGATGCCGACCAGCCGGTCCTCGACCATGTCGAGGCGGCCGACCCCCTGATCGCCGGCGCGCCGGTTGAGCTCGGTGATCGCCTGGTACGGGGTGACGGTCTCGCCGTCGATCGCGACCGGGTTGCCCTGGTCGAACGTGATGACGACCTCGTCGGGGTCGCGCGGCGCGGACGGGTCCTGGGTGTAGGAGTAGATGTCCTCGATCGGCGCGTTCCAGATGTCCTCGAGGAAGCCGGTCTCGACCGCGCGGCCCCACAGGTTCTGGTCGATCGAGTACGGCGACTTGTGCGAGACGTCGATCGGCAGCCCCTTCTCCTCGGCCAGCGCGATCGCCTTGTCGCGCGTCCACGCGAAGTCGCGGGCCGGCGCGATGACCTTGAGGTCGGGCGCGAGCGCGCCGATGCCGACCTCGAAGCGCACCTGGTCGTTGCCCTTGCCGGTGCAGCCGTGCGACACGACCGTGCCGCCGTGCCGCTTGGCCGCCTCGACGAGGTGGCGCACGATCAGCGGCCGGCTCAGCGCGGAGACCAGCGGGTAGCGGTCCATGTAGAGCGCGTTGGCGCGCAGCGCGGGCAGGCAGAAGTCGGCGGCGAACTCGTCGCGGGCGTCGACCACGATGCTCTCGGCGGCGCCGCAGTCGAGGGCACGCTGCCGGATGACCTCCATGTCCTCGCCGCCCTGGCCGACGTCGAGCGCCACGGCGATGACCTCGCCGCCGATCTGGTCGGCCAGATAGGGAATCGCCACGGAGGTGTCGAGACCTCCGGAGTACGCGAGAACGACCCGCTCGCTCACGGGATGCTCCTCTCAGGGGATGTCTGTGCTGTGCCCGGCCCAGAAGGCCAGCTTCTCGGCCAGGGCCTCGCCGCCGTTGATGTCGCGGGCCACGACGAAGATCGTGTCGTCGCCGGCGATGGTGCCGACGACGTCGGTGAGCCCGGACCGGTCGAGCGCGCTCGCCAGGAATTGGGCCGCGCCGGGCGGTGTCCGCAGCACGGCGATGTTGCCGCTGTAGTCGACGCCGGTGAGCAGCTCCTTGAGGAGCCGCAGCAGCCGGGCCGGGCCCTGCTCGGTGGTCTCGCGCAGCGGCCGCTTGCCGTCCTCGGGGATCAGGTAGGCCCCGCTGACCTTGACCGCGCCGAGCTCCTCCAGGTCGCGCGAAAGGGTGGCCTGGGTGACCTGCACACCCTCGCCCGCCAGCAGCTCGGCGAGCTCGGTCTGCGACCGGATGGACTTGGCCCGGATCAGCTCGACGATCCGGGCGTGCCGTCCGGCCCTGGTCACCGGCCCGGTCATTGCGCGTTCACCGCCAGCAGCCAGGCGAGCAGCGCCTTCTGGGCGTGGAGCCGATTTTCGGCCTGGTCGAAGACGGCGCTCTGCACGCCGTCCATGACGTCGTCGGTGATCTCCTCGCCGCGGTGGGCGGGCAGGCAGTGCAGGACGATCGCCTCGGGCCCGGCGGCCGCGAGCAGGTCCTTGTTGACCTGGTACGGCCGGAACGGGGTGAGCCGGTCGCGCCCGTCGTTCTCCTGCCCCATCGAGGTCCACGTGTCGGTGGCGACGACATCGACACCGTCGACCGCCTCGTACGGGTCGCGCAGCACCTCGACCGAGCCGCCGGTCCACGCGGCGATCTCGGCGGCCCGCGACACCACGGCCGGCGCCGGGTCGAAGCCGGGAGGCCCGGCGACGCGGACGTGCATGCCCGCGGTCGCGCCGGCGAGCAGGTAGGAGTGCGCCATGTTGTTGGCCGCGTCGCCGACGTACGCGAGCTTCTTGTCGTAGGTGCCGCCCAGCTTCTCGCGGATCGTGAGCAGGTCGGCCAGCAGCTGGCAGGGGTGGTAGCCGTCGGTCAGCGCGTTGATCACCGGCACGTCGACGCCGGAGGCCAGCTCGGTGAGCCGCTCGTCGCCGGTGGTGCGGAAGACCATGGCGGACACGTACCGCTCGACGACCCGCCCCGCGTCGGCGAGCGACTCGCCGCGGCCGAAGTGGGTGGCCTGGGTGTCCACGATGATCGGCTGGCCGCCCAGCTCGGCGATGCCGGCCTCGAACGACAGCCGCGTGCGCAGGCTGACCTTGTCGAAGAAGACGGCCACCGAGCGCGGCCCGGCCAGCGGCTGGTAGGCGAACCGGTCGGCCTTCATCTGGGCCGCGAGGTCGAGCACCTCGCCCTGCTCGTCGGGGGTGAGGTCGTCGTCGCGCAGGAAGTGCCGGGTCACCGCAGGCCGTCCAGGGCGGCGATGAGGGCGTCGGCCTGCTCGGTGCTGATGATCAGCGGAGGGGCGAGCCGGATGACGTCCGGCGCGGGGGCGTTCACGAGGAAACCAGCTTCCTTGAGGTCGGCGGCAAGCTTGGCCGAGACCGGCTCGTTCAGCACGATGCCGAGCAGCAGGCCGGCGCCGCGGACGTGGTTGACGAGGGGATGGCCTTCGATGCCGCGGCGCAGCTGTTCGCCGACCCGCTTCACGTGGTCGAGCAGGCCCTCGCCGGCGATCGTGCGGATCACCGCGAGGCCCGCGGCGCACGCGATCGGGTTGCCGCCGAACGTGGTGCCGTGCGACCCCGGGGTGAACAGGTCGGCCGCCGGCCCGAAGGCGACGCAGGCACCGAGCGGCAGCCCGCCGCCGAGGCCCTTGGCCAGCGTGATGATGTCGGGCTCGACGCCCTCGCTCTGGTGGTGGAACCAGTGCCCGGTGCGGCCGATGCCGGTCTGCACCTCGTCCAGCACGAGCAGCGCGCCCGCCTTGTCGCAGATCTCCCGAGCGCCGGCGAGATAACCCGGCGGCGGTACGACCACACCGTTCTCGCCCTGGATCGGCTCGATGATGACCATGGCCGTCTCGGCGGTCACGGACTGGTCCAGCTCGGCCAGGTCGCCGAACGCCACGTGCGTGACGTCGCCCGGGAGCGGCCGGAACGGGTCGGCCTTGGCGGGCTGGCCGGTCAGCGCGAGCGCGCCCATCGTCCGGCCGTGGAAGGCACCCTTTGTCGCCACCACGTGGGTGCGGCCGGTGAGGCGGGACAGCTTGAAGGCCGCCTCGTTGGCCTCGGCACCGGAGTTGGTGAACAGCACCCGCCCGGACCGCCCGGCGAGGGCGAGCAGCAGCTCGGCCAGGGCGACCGTCGGCTCGGCCACGTAGAAGTTGGAGATGTGCCCGAGCTGCCGCACCTGCTGGGTGACGGCCTCGACCACGGCCGGGTGGGCGTGCCCGAGCGCGTTGACCGCGATGCCGCCGAGGAAGTCGACGTACTGCTTGCCGTCCTCGTCGGTCAGGACCGCGCCCTCGCCTCGGACGAACGCCGCCTGCGGTGCCCCGTAGTTCTTCATGCCGGCCTGCGACCACCGGTCTATCAGGGAGCTCATGCCTTCAGTCCTTTAAAGGGTGGTGGTGGGGCGGTCGGATGGGGGGGACCACCATCGTTCCTATTCCTTCGGAGGTGAACACTTCCAGCAGCGTCGAGTGCTCGACGCGGCCGTCGACGACGTGGGCCGCGGGCACACCGCCGCGCACCGCTCGCAGGCAGGCCTCCATCTTGGGGACCATGCCGGCCTCCAGGCGGGGCAGCAGCTTCTCGAGGGCGTCGGCGTCGATCCGCGAGGTGAGCGACGAGGTGTCCGGCCAGTCGGTGTAGAGCCCCGGCACGTCGGTGAGCACGACGAGCTTGCGGGCGCCCAGCGCCTCGGCCAGCGCGGCGGCCGCCGTGTCGGCGTTGACGTTGTGCACCACACCGTCGGCGTCGGGCGCGACCGACGCGATGACCGGGATCCGGCCGGCCGCGATCAGGTCGTCCACCGCCGAGGTGTCGACCTTGTCGACGTCGCCGACCTGGCCGAGGTCGACCTCCTCGCCGTCGACCAGCGTGCCGCGGCGGACCGCGGTGAACAGCCGCGCGTCCTCGCCGGAGAGCCCGACGGCGAACGGCCCGTGCTGGTTGATCATCCCGACCAGCTCACGCCCGACCTGCCCGACGAGCACCATGCGCACGACGTCCATGGCTTCCGGAGTCGTGACCCGCAGGCCGCCGCGGAACTCGCTCCGGATGCCCATCTTGTCGAGCATGCGGCTGATCTGCGGGCCGCCCCCGTGGACCACGACCGGCTTGATCCCGGCATAGCGCAGGAACACCATGTCGGCGGCGAAGGCGGCCTGCAGCTGTGGGTTGATCATCGCGTTGCCGCCGTACTTGATGACGACGGTGGCGCCGTGGAACCGCTCCAGCCACGGCAGCGCCTCGATCAGGACGCCGGCCTTCTCCAGCGGCGTGATCATGAGGAGTACGCCGAGTTCTCGTGCACGTACGCATGCGAGAGGTCGGTGGTCCAGATGGTCGCTTCCATCTCGGCCTCGCGCAGGTTCACCGTGATCTTCACGTCCCGTCCGCTCAGGTCGACCTTGGAACGGTCCTCCGCGGCGGCGCCGCCCTTGCAGATCCACACGTCGTTGATCGCGACGTCGACCCGGTCGGGCTCGAAGCGCGCCGACGTGGTGCCGACCGCCGCGAGGATGCGCCCCCAGTTGGGGTCGTTGCCGAACAGGGCCGTCTTGACCAGGTTGTTGCGGGCCACCGTGCGGCCGACCTCGACCGCGTCGGCCTCGCTCGCCGCGCCCTTCACCTCGATCGCGATGTGCTTGGTGGCGCCCTCGGCGTCGGCGATGAGCTGCTGGGCCAGGTCGTGGCAGACCTCGGTGACCGCGGCGGTCAGCTCCTCCTGGGAGGGCTGCCGGTCGGAGGCGCCGCTGGCCAGCAGCAGCACGGTGTCGTTGGTGGACATGCAGCCGTCGGCGTCGATGCGGTCGAAGGTGAGCCGGGTCGCCTCGCGCAGCGCGGCGTCGAGCACCTCGTTGTTCGCCGACGCGTCCGTGGTGATCACCACGAGCATGGTGGCGAGCGCCGGGGCCAGCATGCCGGCGCCCTTGGCGATGCCGCCGACCGACCACCCGTCGCGCTGGACGACAGCGTTCTTGGCGACGGTGTCCGTGGTCATGATGGCCTCGGCCGCGGCCGGGCCGCCGTCGGCCGCGAGGGCCTTGGCCGCCGCGTTGACGCCGGGCAGCAGCTTGTCCATCGGCAGCAGCTCGCCGATCAGCCCGGTGGAGCAGACCGCCACGTCGCCGGCGCCGATCAGCTGGGGCTTCGGGCCGCCGCGGAGCACGGTCGCGGTGTGCTCGGCGGTGGCGTGGGTGTCCTGGAAGCCCTGCGGGCCGGTGCAGGCGTTCGCGCCGCCGGAGTTGAGCACGACGGCCCGCACGATGCCGCCCTTGAGCACCTGCTGGCTCCAGAGCACCGGGGCCGCCTTCACCCGGTTGCCGGTGAAGACGCCGGCGGCGGTGAAGTCGGGCCCGTCGTTGACGACCAGGGCCACGTCGAGGTCGCCGGTGGCTTTCAGCCCGGCGGCGACCCCGCTGGCCCGGAAGCCCTTCGGGTGGGTGACGGTCACGGTGCGACTCCGTACACGGAAAGGCCCGCAGTCTCGGGCAGACCGAACATGAGGTTGGCGCACTGCACGGCCTGGCCCGCGGCACCCTTGCCGAGGTTGTCCAGGGCGCTGACGACGACGATCCGGCCCGAGTCGACGTCGACGGTGGCCTGGAGGTGGCACGAGTTGGAACCCGCGGTGGCCGCCGTGTGGGGCCACTGGCCCTCGGGCAGCACGTGCACGAACGGCTCGTCCGCGTACGCCATCTGGAGCACCTTGCGCGGGTCCTGGTTCTTGAGCGGGCGCGCGGTGACGGTCGCGAGGATGCCGCGCGGCATCGGGGCGAGCACCGGGGTCATCGAGAGCGACGTCGCGCCGGTGGCCTGCTTGATCTCGGGCACGTGCTGGTGTGCGCCGACCTTGTAGGGCGAAAGGTCACCCATCACCTCGCTGCCCAGCAGGTTGACCTTGGCCGACCGCCCGGCGCCCGACGTGCCCGAGGCGGCGACGACGACCACGTCGGCCGGGTCGGCGAGCCCCGCGGCGATCAGCGGCGCGAGCGCCAGCGTGATGGTGGCCGCATAACAACCCGTGTTCGCCACCCGGCCGGCGGCCTTGATCTGCTCGCGCTGACCGGGCAGCTCGGGCAGCCCGTAGGTCCACGTGCCCGCGTGCGTGCCGCCGTAGTAGCGCTCCCAGAGCGAGGCGTCCTGGAGCCGGAAGTCGGCGCCCAGATCCACGATCTTGACACTCTCGGGCAGCTGCGCCGCGAGGGCCGCCGACTGCCCGTGCGGCAGCGCGAGAAAGACCAGGTCGGCATCGCTCAGCCCGGCCGCGTCGGTCGCGCCGAGCGTAAGGTCGAGCCCGGCGAGCTGAGGATGCACGGCGGCGACGTGCGTGCCCGCCTGGGAGTGGGCGGTGGCCGCCACGAGGTCGAACTCGGGGTGCCCGGCGAGCAGCCGCAGCAGCTCCCCACCCGCATAGCCACTGGCCCCCGCGACCGCGACCTGGATTCCCATACCAACCTCCGCATGAATATGCAGAGGACCGTATCAACTCCCAGGATCGTTCGGCAACCACGTTCGCCCGTGAGTCGGCGAGAAGCGGGTCACTCCTGGGGGTCGAGTCCGTACTGCCGCCGGAACGCCTTGATCGCCTCGTCCCACGCGGTGGTGTACTCGGACGGGCCCAGCCCGACGTCGTTGTGCCGGTCCACCGCGGCGCGAAGCAGGTTCAGCAGGTCCTTGACCGCCTCTCGCCGGTTGCCCACGTAGGTGCTGAAGACGCTCGCGAAGACCTCCTCGCTCAGCCGGGCCGCGTCGGCCGCCCGCGGGTCGCTCTCCAGGTGTTCGAAGATGTCCGACCAGCGCCGGGTCAGCTCGTCGGCCTGGTGGGCCCGCTGGAGGCCGAGCCGGTGGTCGCATTCTGCCTTGATCCGGGCGGCCCAGTAGGGCCGGAGCTGTTCGAGGACGAGATCGTCGTGCTCCACGCGGACGGTCACCCGAAACCAGAGCTCCCGGTCGCCGTCGGTCAGCCGGCGCCAGTCCTCCTCGAGCGCCTTGTTGACCTCCTCCTCCAGCCGGTCCGCCCGCTGCGGCGGGTGAGCACGGGCGATCGGCCGCAGCCGGCGGACGACGATCGCGCGCGCCCGCGGCATCAGCCGCTGGGCGAAGCCGTAGAGCTCCTCCCTGCTCTCGGCGCGCCCCTTCCATTCGTACGAAGGAAAGATCTTGAACGAGAGAACGTCGCCCTCGGCGAACAGCTCGATGGGCTCGGAAGGGTCGATCCGGCAGGAGTGCTCGTTGCGCAGTGCCCAGTCCTCGAGGGGCAGGGACTCAGATGTCGCGCCGAACAGCGCGGTGAACCAGTTCGAGCGCGTGCGCGGACGGCCGGCGTCGAAGGATGCCGTGGACATGGTCAGGTCCTCTCGATCATCGCAGCGAGGGAAGGGAGCAGGGGGTTACGCGGGTGCTGGGGCCGCCAGACGTGCCGGCACTGGTGGGCGGCACGGCTGCGCAGGGCCGGTACGCCGGCGAGCTCCCGCATGAGGGCGAGGAACCGCCGGTCCATCCCGGGGACGTCCGCGCTCAGGACCAGCCAGCGGGTCAGCTCGGCCCACGCGGAGGCCGCGGTGGACGGCAGGCACAGGGCCGCCGCCCACAGCCCGGCCGTCCGGCGCTCGTCGATCGCCGAGAGGCCCGCCAGGCGCACCAGCTCGGGGCCGTCCCCGGCCCGGCGGCGCGCGAGCCGCACGAACGCGCGGGCCGCGTGCACCTGCAGGCGCTTGGCGTCGTCCGGCGCGTCGATCCACGACCGCAGGTCGTCGAGCACCATCGCGGCCCGGTCCGCCCGGAACGTCTCGTCCACGCCGAGGGAGATCAGAAGGCTGCCGCGCTGCCAGCCGTCCGCGCCGATCCGGCGCAGCCGGCGCAGCCCGTCGTACGGCAGCTGACCGCCCAGGCCATAGGCGTACGCCCACGCGACGCTGTCACGGGTATAGGCGTTGCCCTCGTACGTCCACGCTCGCAGCCTGTCCTCGATCAGGCCGCGCAGCGCGGGCTCGCGAGCGCAGGTCATCAGGCTGAGGCCGGCTGCCTGGCGCAGGCGCTGCTGCCGGCTCCGCACCCACGGCTCGACGAGTTCGCGCGTCACGCCGTCGAAGTCCTGGAAGCAGAGAAGGCCGGCGACGATCGCCGCGCGCAGGCGCACGATCTGACGGTCGTTACCGGCCAGGCCGTCCAGCCAGCGCAGGAGCCGGGATCCCAGGCCTCGCTCGTTCCACGCCACCTCGAGCAGCGCCGGCACCAGCTCGGGATTGGCCAGCCGCGCGACCCGGGCCCGTCCCGAGGGAAGCGCGGCCGGGTCCTGTCCCCGCATGCCGGCCGGAAGCAGGCAGTCCAGCTCGCACTCGGTCGTCTCGGCCGGCACGCTCGCGCCCTCTCCGCGCTGGATCTCCAGCAGGCGGTCGGCGGCGTGGAACACCGCGGACACCGGAGCGCCCTCCAGGACCGCGTAGGCGATGCGGAAGGCACGCCGATAGTCGGCGGTCCCGCTCCACGGCCTGCCGTCGTCGCGGTCCTCGTCGTCGTCCGCCCGCAGCAGGGCGCGCGCCTGGTCCCACAGCCGCCGGCGCAAGATCTCGTCGAGCACGTCGTCCAGGCCCATGCCCGGCTCGGCCGCTGCCACCAGCGCCGTGGCGATGCTCGACGCCTCGTCGAGGGTCATGGAGTCATCGAAGTGCCGGCTCACTGCCACCGTGGAGGTGAACGCCTCGACGAAGCCCGGCACGCAGTCGAGGCGGCACTCGTCACCGCAGGGCCCGACGCACCACTTGCGGCCCCGCAACCACGCGATCAGCTGCCCGCGGAAGACGTCCATCGCGGACGAGCGCCGGTGCTCGAACAGATAGGGACCGAGGTCGTGCCCTCGCCGCGCGAACGGGCCGATGACGACGACTGTGGCGTTGCTTCCCTTGATCTTCTTGTCGATGGCCAGGAGGTCGACGAAGCCGATCGAGTGCGCCTCGGCCGCGTCGATGATGTGCCCGTGATCGTCGGCGAAGTAGTCCTGCTCGTCGACGACCTCGGCGAGCCGTGTGCCCGGGGCCACCTGGATCCGCGCCACGCGGTCCACTGAGTGACGAGCGGCCAGGGCCACCTGGGCTGCCGCGTATCGTCCGCTGCCGGGCCGCGCGTTGAGGTACACCACCCGCCGGGTCTCGAGCGAGATCTTCAGGTCGTCGTCGGACCGGCTGCGCACGTACCTCTCGATCAGGGCCTCGACGTGCGCGCGTTGCAGGTCGCCGCGCCAGCTCTTGCTCTTCTTGCCCATGTTGATCGTGGTGGAGATGATCGCCTCGGCCGCCATGGCGCCCGCGCCGACCGCCGTCTGGCCCCGGTTCTGGATGTTGCCGGCCGCCGTGCCGGGCCTGCGGCCGAGCATGCTGTCCAGATCTTGCTGGGCGTCCTTCTGGCCGATGGCCTCGGTCGAGACCGCGAAGTCCTCGGGCATCTCGTCGGCCGGAGCCGGCGGCTCCGGCGGTGGCTCCGCACTCTCGGCGGGGACGGTCGTGGCGTCGTCGCCGGCGTCGTCACTCATAGCCCCGGCCCCTCCCGCCGCCCCAGTAACCGACGCCCGTAGCGCCCTCACCGATCACCACCTGGCCGTCGCCCGCGTTGCTGACATCGCCGACGCTGGTGCCGCCGTGGTGTGCGGCCAGCCGCGGCCGGCTTGCCGCCGCTGCGGCCTCGGCCCGCGTCGACGTGACGTCCTCGCCGACGATCTGGATCCAGGCGACCGCGCTGAAGCTCTTCTCCGGCAGGTCGACCGTGACGCGCCGGAAGCGCTCGGGCCTGATGCCGTCGTAGCCACCGGTCACGACGTCGCGGTGGATGGTGTCGGAGACGATGCACGCGACGTTGGCCTCCGGGAAAGCCTTGAACGCGGACTTGAGCACCGGGGCATCGACGAGCCGCGCGGCGTCGTTGACCGCGCCGCCGGCGAAGCCGTTGCGGCTGTCGAGGAAGATCAGCCCTTGGTGGATCGCGACACGGAGACGAACGCGCGCGTGAGCCGCCCGGTCGGCGTTGTAGCGGCGGAGATACGTGTCCAACGCCGGCAGGAACGCACTGAGCAGCAGAGGCTCGTCGATGTCCGGCGGCAGCACCGCGAGTTCCCCGTCACCGCTGGGCTGCCGGTGCCACTGTTGCCGGTCGACGCCCGCCGCCGAGCCCGCGGACGCGAGCGCCTCGTCGAACGCGGCCTGCGCGTAGTGCTGGAGAACCGAGTTCCGCGCGCTGTAGAGCTCGGTATCGGCGACGATCACCAATCGGCGATAGGAGCGGGAACGTTCTTCCATCTGGGCCTCCCTCGAACGCGTCCGGCTGTTCCCTTCCTAGGCCCGTGCGGGGCCGAGCACCCCGTACGAATATGGGATTTCCGCCGCATCACAGGACGGCTGTCGGGCATTGGCGACCGCCTATCTGTGGGCCGCCTCACTCGGTAGCGTTCCGGGCACCGAAAGCCGCAGGAGCCTGCGATGCCCGACACCAAGATCCGCGCCTGGCCGCCGCGCACCTTCATGGCCCGGCTGAGCCCGCCCACCGCGGCGGCGCTGCTCCGGCTCGGCACCGAGCAACGGCTGCCGACCGGGCGCATCCTCATGAGGGAGGGCGAGCACGGCTCGTACGTCGCGCTCATCCGCCGCGGCGTCGTGAAGGTGACCGCGGAGATGCCGGACGGACGGCCCGCGCTTCTGTCGATCAGGGTCGCCGGTGACCTCGTCGGCGAGATGGGCGCGCTCAACCAGCTCCCCCGCTCCGCGACCGTGACGATGTGCGGGCCGGGCACCGTCCGGCTGATCCAGGTCAGGGACTTCGCGCCGTTTCTCACCAGCCATCCACCGGCCGCCGTCGCTCTTGCCGCGACGGTCGGGGAACGGCTGCGATGGTCGAACCGGCGAAGGATCGACTTCACGTCGTACCCGGTCAAGACCAGGCTGGCGCGCATCCTCACCGAATTGGCCGACTTCCACGGGCTGCGATCGAGAGAGGGCGCCCTGGAGATCGGCATCCGGCTCACCCAGCCCGAACTGGCCACCCTGTGCGGCGCCGCGGAGATCTCCGTGCACAAGGCCCTGCGCGACATGCGCCGTTCCCACCTGGTGAGCAGCCGGTACGGCCGCATCATCGTGTGGGATCTGTCCGGCCTGCGCGACCGCGCGGACGCGGCGCCATGAGAGCCCGATCATGGTCTGGCCGCACGGCGCGACCGGCCGGTTCTTCTCTGGTATGACTTGGCGCATGGCAGACCAGACGATCATCGCGATCCGCGAGGCCGCGGCGGCGTACGCCGAGGCCGTCCGCACCACGCAGCGCTTCTTCGACAAGCTGGAGGACACCGAGGACCCGAGCGCCCTCGCCGAGTACGCCACTCTCGCGCAGCGCGAGAAGGAGGCCGCCGAGGCCCGCCTGGACGCCATCGAGGCGGCCGGCCTGGAGGTGCCCAGCATCGACGAGAGCGACCCCGACCACTGACATCTGACGCGGTGGGAAACTGATAAGAAAAGTTTCGGAACCGTTCCGGGCTGCCGGAACCGGTTCCGAACTGTCAGACTCCGAGTCGTTCGTGTTTCGATGACCGTGCCACCGCGGTCGTGAGCGACCGGAGGCGCGCGTGCCCGACGTCCCCCCGTACAGGGATCCGTCCCTTCCCGTCGACCGGCGGGTCGACGACCTGATCAGCCGGATGACGCTGCCCGAGAAGGTCGGGCAGATGCTCCAGCTCGACGCCCGCGGCGACGTGAAGGAGATCGTCAGCGAGAAGCTCGCCGGCTCGATCCTGCACACGTCGCCGCAGAAGATGCTCGAGGCGATCGACCTGGTCGCCAAGACCCGGCTGCAGATCCCGCTGCTCACCGCCGAGGACTGCATCCACGGCCACTCGTTCTGGCCGGGCGCGACGATCTTCCCGACGCAGCTCGCCATGGCCGGCAGCTGGGACGCCGGCCTGCTCGAGCGGGTCGCCCGGACGACCGCCGTCGAGGTCTCGGCGACCGGCATCCACTGGACCTTCTCCCCCGTGCTGTGCATCACCCGCGATCTTCGCTGGGGCCGGGTGGACGAAACTTTCGGCGAGGACCCGTTCCTCATCGGCGAGCTGGCCTCCGCGATGATCCGCGGCTACCAGGGCGGCGGCCTGACCGACCCGACCGCGATCCTCGCCACCGCCAAGCACTTCGCCGGCTACTCCGAGACGCAGGGCGGCCGCGACGCCAGCGAGGCCGACCTGAGCCCGCGCAAGCTGCGCTCGTGGTTCCTGCCGCCGTTCGAGCGGGTCGCCCGCGAGGGCTGCCGGGTCTTCATGCTCGGCTACCAGTCGATGGACGGCGTGCCGATCACCGCCAACAAGTGGCTGCTCAACGACGTCCTGAAGCAGGAGTGGGGCTTCACCGGCACGCTCGTCACCGACTGGGACAACGTCGGCCGCATGGTCTGGGAGCAGCGCGTCTGCGCCGACTACGCCGAGGCCGCCGCGGTCGCCGTCAAGGCCGGCAACGACCTGATCATGGTGACGCCGGGCTTCTTCGAGGGCGCGCAGGAGGCGGTCGAGCGCGGCCTGCTCGCCGAGGAGGAGATCGACGAGGCCGTACGCAGGATCCTGCGCCTGAAGTTCGAGCTCGGCCTCTTCGAGGACCCGCGCGCCCCCGACCCCGAGCGGCAGAAGCTGGTGATCGGCTCGGCCGAGCACGGCGAGCTCAACCTCGAGGTGGCCCGCCGTTCGCTGATCCTGCTGCGCAACGACGGCACGCTGCCGCTCGACCCGGCCGCGAAGTTCCGCCGCGTCGCCGTGATCGGCCCCAACGCCGACTCGCCGTCCGCGCAGCTCGGCGACTGGGCCGGCGACTCCGGCCAGATCGACTGGCTGCCCGACGGCCAGCCCCGCGAGATGATCGAGACGGTGCTTGACGGCTTCCGCGCGGTCGCCCCGGCCGGCTGGGACATCGACCACGCGCGCGGCGCCGACATCGAGCGGCTGGTGCCCGACCCGGAGGGCGAGACCTACCCGGACGGGCAGCCGCGCCCGCCGATCTCGCAGGCCGCGCCGGTCGACCGCCACCTCATCGACATCGCCCGCGACAAGGCGATCCGGGCGGACTACGCGGTCGTGGTGGTCGGCGACACGGTCAACCTGACCGGCGAGCACAAGTCGACGGCCACCCTGGAGCTGCAGGGCGGCCAGATCGCGCTGCTCGACGCGATCGCGGCCACCAAGACCCCGATGATCGTCGTGCTGGTGCAGTCGAAGCCGTCGGTGCTGCCCGAGTCGGCGCTGAACGCGGCGGCGATCATCCAGGCGTTCAACCCGGGCATGCGCGGCGGCCGGGCGATCGCCGAGCTGGTGCTGGGCCTGATCGAGCCGTCCGGCCGGCTGCCGCTGTCGGTGGCGCGTCACGTCGGCCAGCAGCCGGTCTACTACAACACCGTCCGCGGCCAGCACGGCAACCGCTACGCCGACCTCACCCAGGACCCGCTGTTCGCGTTCGGCGAGGGCCTCAGCTACACGACGATCGACTACTCGGACCTCACGGTCACCACCCCCGAGGTGGGCGCCGACGGCGTGGTGCGCGCGACGGTCACGCTCACCAACACCGGCGGGCGCCCGGCGGTCGAGACGGTTCAGGCGTACGTGAGCGACCTGGTCACGAGCGTCACGTGGGCGGGGCGCGAGCTCAAGACGTACCGCCAGGTCTCGGTGCCGCCGGGCGAGAGCCGCCGGGTCGAGATCGAGCTGCCGGCGAGCGCCTGTTCGCTGGTCACCGCGGACGGCCGGCGCGTCGTCGAGCCGGGCGACTTCGAGCTGCTGGTGGGGCCGAGCTCGCGCGAGCGCGACCTGCTGCGAGCGGGGTTCACGATCCGCTGACGTGGGCCGCCGCGATCGGCCGCAGGGCAAAACCGAGTTTCTCGTACGTGGCCAGGGCGGCGCTGTTCCAGTAGTCCACGAACAGCGCCACCCGGTCGCGGCCGGCCAGCAGCTCGCGGGTGACGAAGGAGCACAGGCTCGCCGCGAGCCCACGGCCGCGCGTCCCGGTCGCCGTCGCCACGCCGGCCAGGAAACCGACGCGGGCGCTCGACCACGCGTCCGCCGCCACGGCGAGCAGGGCGCCGTCCGCACCCCGCACACCCGCCCAACGACGGACCCCGGAACCGCCCGGACGGGCGTACGACTCGGGAAAGGCGTCCGCGAGCAGCGCCG
Organism: Paractinoplanes deccanensis; assembly: GCF_016862115.1. Lineage (GTDB taxonomy): Bacteria > Actinomycetota > Actinomycetes > Mycobacteriales > Micromonosporaceae > Actinoplanes > Actinoplanes deccanensis. The sequence continues at coordinate 42,820 of NZ_BOMI01000175.1, read as the reverse complement.
TGACCTCGGCCAACTCGCCCGGCCCCAGCCAATGCGGCTGCTCCTCGCCGCCGCCGTAGGCGGGCGGCCTCGCCGTGTCCATCCAGCCGAACCGGCCCGCGACTTCGACCGTGGGCAGGCGCTCGGCCACGGCGGTGAGCAGCGCCTCGTCGCCGAGCGGCCGATACGACGGCCCGACCAGCGGCAACACGTCACGCAGCAGGTCGGCGACGGCGTCCGGATCGCCGTGCACGGGCATCCGGTCGCGCCGGGAGAGATCCGGGCAGGCGACCGCGACGGCGCCGGCACGGGCGAAGACGCGGGCCTCGGGCCGGTCGGCGGCCCAGATCATCAGCGGGTCGTGGCGGGTCGCGGTGGCGAGGTCGTCGAGCGTGAGCACTCCGCCATGCTGCCTTGACCCGCTCTGGCATCGTCATCCGCGTGCCGATCTTGCGTTTCGTCTCGCGCCACGCCCGCCGCCTGACCATCGCGGGCCTCGTCGTGGCCGTGCTGGGTGCCGCCGTCATTCTCACCGGCGAGTTGTGGGTGCGCGGCCAGGCGCGCGGCCACGTCTACAGCGAGGCCTCGGTGCCCGCCGCACCGGTCGCCATCGTGCTCGGCGCCGAGGTGTACGCCGACGGCTCCCCCTCGCCGTTCCTGGCCGCCCGCCTCGACATCGCCCGCCGCCTCTACGAGACCGGCAAGGTCAAGGCCATCCTGGTCTCCGGCGACCACGGCCGCTGGGAGTACGACGAGCCCGGCTCCATGCAGGTCTACCTGATCGCCCACGGCGTGCCCGCCACGAGCATCGCCCTCGACTACGCGGGCTTCGACACGTACGACTCGTGCGCCCGGGCCAAGCGCATCTTCGGTGTCACCGAGGCCACCATCGTCACCCAGACCTACCACCTGGACCGGGCCATAGCCCTGTGCCGCACCCAGGGCATCGAGACAAACGGCGTCGGCGACGACTCGGTCAAGGTCTACAAGGCCCCGTGGCGCAACTCGGTGATCCGCGAACGAGGCGCCATCGTGAAGGCCGTAGCCGACGTCCTCTCCCACCGAGACCCGGTCTTCCTGGGCCGCCACGAGACAACAGTCGAAGCCGCCGTCGCCGCCTCCTAGTGCCGCTGAGCGACCCGGATCTCGCGTTTCCCGCCATGCCGGAGGTTCCCCGCAGCGAGTTCAGGCGCTGGATGATGCTCAATCTGTGGGTGGCGCACTGGGCGATGCTCTGGGACACCGGGACGATGGATCGCCTACGGCTGGGGCACCTGTTCGAAGAACTGTTCCGGGACCCGACCGCAGCGCAATGGTGGTTGTCCGTCGGCGCACGCGACTGGGCCGACGTCAGCACGAAGCGTCGCCTCGCCTTTCACGAGCTTGCCCAAAGCGCCTACCGCCAGGCCGTCGAAGCGCGCCAGGCGGAAACCGGTCGGCGGGGTGGCGAAGCCGCCCCGCGACAGGATTAATTGAGGTTCTTGCTCGTCACCGTCCAGCGGGGATCGGTGCACAGACCGCACCCCGAGCCCACGAACAGGGTGCGTGCCGCCTGGTCGCCCTTGAGGTGCCAGCGGAGCCAGGCGCTGCCGACGCGGCCGTATTCGCCTCCGTCGGGGTCGGCGAACGTGCCGTAGTGGCCCACGGGCAGGTGGCCCAGGAAGGCCGGCAGCCCGGCGGGCAGGCGGCCGTAGTCGTCGACCGCGTTCGGGTAGGCGATGTCCTGCGGGCCGCCCGTGAGGTAGGCGACCGGGGCGTGCAGGCGGGCCAGCCGGTAGTTCTCCAGGTCGCTCAGCAGGCCGCTGTTCCAGAAGACCGACGTGTCCACGCGGGCGTCGGCGCTCGCCTCGATGGCCTCGATGCCGCCGCACGACTGGCCCATCACGGCGATCCGGGTGGTGTCGATCTTGCCGCGGTACGTGCTGCCGATCCGGGTGTTCTCGGCGATCGCCCAGTCGATGGCGTCGGTCAGCATGTCCGCGTCGGTGCTTCCGGTGCCGCCCGGGCGGCCGTTCGCGATGACCAGGAAGCCGTGGGACGCGAACTCCTTCAGGATGTTCTCGAACCATGTGCCGTCGGCGCGGCAGGCGCCGTTGCCCCAGGCGACGATCGGCAGGGTCAGCCCCGCCGGGATCGTGGCGGGGCGATAGATGGTGTGGTTGTAGAGACGCAGCGTCGTCTCGTAGTCGGCCGGATAGGGACCGGACCCGCCCGGCGCGGCGTGGGCGGCGGGTGCTCCCAGGCCGACGGCGGCCAACACGGCCGCCACGACGACGGCGATTCTCCTGCGCATGGCGCGTTTCCTCTCCGTGGGGTACGGACAGGATGGGCGCCGGCCCAGGTCAGCGAATCGGCACAATCACCGGTGTCTATGTGAGGATGTCTACCGGGGTGCCCGACCGCGGCCGCCCGAAGATCTCGGCCGCGCTGCCGCCGCGGTGCAGCAGCTCGTAGAACGGCGTGCCCCAGCCCGAGCTGCCCGGCGCGAAGGACATCATGCCCGCCGGCACGGCGAAGACCCCGTCGCTCACCACGGCAGGGGCGGTCCGGTCGCCGATGCGCACCCGGACGGTGGCGCCGACCGGGGCGGGCGCTTCGACGTACGACGTCTTCAGGTTGCCGTAGCCGTCGGTGTAGATCACCGCGTTCGCGGGCGCGGGCGGCAGGCGCAGCTCGTCGCCGAGCAGGTCCTCGCCACGGGCCAGCGCGGCCACGGCGGCCGGGAAGACGTCGCGGGAGCGGAACTGTGAGCCGGCGTCCGCGACGTTCACCGAGCGCACGGGCACGCCCGCTCCGGCCAGGAAGGACAGGGACGCCCCGGAGGCCACGCCCGCGACCAGCACGCCGGAGTCGAGCCGGGCCGCGCCCAGCGGCTCACCGGCGTTGTCCTCGCGGGCATCGTCCTCGTCCTCGCGCGGCGCGACGTTGGCGTAGATCACGCGGTCGGCGGGACCGTCGCCGAAGGCCAGCTGAGCCACGCAGAAGCCCGCGCTCACCGTGTCGAACGGCGGCACCGGCACCGCGTCCACCTCGGCGTGCGGCAGGAGTTTGGCGAAGCGCTGCCGCACCTCGGCGAAGGCCAGGTCCCCGAGGCCGTAGTCGGCCACCACGGTGATCAGCATGCTCGCAGACTAACCACGCGACGGGCCGCGGCGCGCCTAATCGATCGTGTGGCCTCCGTTGACCGTGATTCGTTCGCCGGTGACGAAGCGGGCCGCGTCCGAGGCCACGAACGCCACCACGTCGGCGATGTCGGACGGGGTGCCGATGCGGCCGAGCGGGACCTCCGCGACGTACGACGAGGTGTCCGCGTCGCGGTGCCGCTCGACCGGGATCCAGCCGGGCGCGACCACGTTGACCGTCACCCCGTCCTTGCCCAGCTCACGGGCCCACGTGCGGGCGAGGCCGATCTGCGCGCCCTTCGCGGCGTTGTAGGCCGAGGCCAGTGGCAGGGCCCGCTCGAACGAGTCCGATCCGATCAGGATGATGCGCCCGCCGCCGAGCTGCCGCATGCCGGGCAGCGCCGCCCGCAGCAGCAGCGCCGGGCTCTTCACGAAGAACTCCAGCTGCCGCAGGTGGTCGTCCCAGGTCGTCTCCTCGGCCGGGATGAGCGGCTGCGGCCCGGTCGCGTTCGCCACGACCACCCGCACCGGCCCGACCTCCGCCACCATCCGCTCGACGTCGTCCGCGGAGGTCACATCGGCTTTGTACGGGTGAGCGCGCCCACCGGACGCAACGATCGCGTCCACGACTCCCGCGGCACCCACCCCGTCCGACGAGTAGTTGACCACCACGGAGAACCCGTCCGCCGCCAGCCGCCGTGCGATCGCCGCGCCCAGCCCTCGCGAGGCGCCGGTCACCAGGGCCGTGGAGCCGTGTGCAGGGAAGGTCACGTCCTCGATCGCCGTCATTCGTGACAGGGTAGATCCATGCCGGATGGATCACTGCGCAAGCTCGGCTTCCTCACGATCGGCCTCTTCGACGGCGCCGATCCGCGGCCGGGCCACGAGACCACCCTCGAGATCATCAAGCTCGGCGAGGACCTCGGCTTCGACAGCGCGTGGGTGCGGCACCGCCATCTCCAGTACGGCATCTCGTCGCCGGTCGCCGTGCTGGCCGCCGCCTCGCAGCGCACGAGCCGCATCGAGCTCGGCACCGCCGTGATCCCGCTCGGCTGGGAAAATCCGCTGCGCCTGGCCGAGGACCTGGCCACCGTCGACCTGCTCTCCGGCGGCCGGCTCAACCCGGGCGTCAGCGTCGGCCCGCCGATGAACTACGACAAGGTCAAGCCGGCGCTCTACCCGGACCACGACGAGGACTTCAGCTACGCGCGGGTCGAGCGGTTGCTCGGCTTCGTCGCGGGTGAGCGGGCCGCCGACCTCGAGGGAACCCAGGGCTTCGAGGTCTTCTCGTCCCGCGTCGAGCCGCACTCCCCCGGCCTGCGCGACCGCATGTGGTACGGCGGCGGCAGCCTCCGCTCCGCGCGGTGGGCCGGCGAGCACGGCATGAACTTCCTGACCAGCAGCGTCGTCAAGGCCGAGGAGGACGGGCTCGACTTCGCCGCCATCCAGCTGTCGCACGTCCGCGCCTTCCGCGCCGCCCACCCCCGCGGCCGCGTCTCGCAGGGACTCGTCGTCATCCCCACCGACACGGCGTCGCCGGAGCAGAGGACCAAATATCAGTCGTACGCCGACAAGCGCACGCCCCGCACCCGCGAGCCCCAGGGACCGGCGCGGATGCTGTTCTCCCGCGACTACGTCGGCTCCTCCGCCGAGATCGCCGAGCAGCTGCACGCCCACGCCGCCTACCGCGAGATCGACGAGGTGGCGTTCGCGCTGCCGTTCAGCTTCGACCACGACGACTACGTGCAGATCCTCACCGACATCGCCACCAAGCTCGGCCCGGCCCTGGGCTGGCAACCGGGGAGTTGACACCCCGGGCACTCGCCGTCTCCTCTCCGTGGCTTCGCTCCCAGGGGTGCTAGCACCACCCCCAAGACGGGGGTCGGCGGGAGCGCTTTCCCCGGTTGCGAAAAATAGCGTCGTTCCCATGACGACGATGACGATGACGGGGGCCGCCGTCACGCTCCAGGACATCACCCGGGTCTACGGCCGGGGCCAGGCGGCGGTGCGGGCCGTCGACGGCGTGACCCTCGACTTCCCGCGCGGCAGCTGGACGGCGGTGATGGGGCCGTCCGGCTCCGGCAAGTCGACGCTGCTGCACTGCGCCGCCGGCCTGGAACGCGTCGACAGCGGACGGGTGCTGATCGGCGACACGGACATCACCGCGGCGGGCGACTCGCAGCTGACCGCGCTGCGGCGTACCAGGATCGGCTTTGTCTTCCAGAGCTTCAACCTGATCGGCTCGCTGACGGCGGAGCAGAACGTGGCCCTGCCCCTGCGGCTGGCCGGGCAGCGGCCGTCGCGCGCGGACGTGCGCGCCACCCTCGCCGCGGTCGGGCTCGCCGATCGGGTGCGGCACAGGCCCCGCGAGCTCTCCGGCGGCCAGCAGCAGCGCGTCGCGATCGCCCGCGCGATGGTCACCCGCCCCGAGGTCCTGTTCGCCGACGAGCCGACCGGCGCCCTCGACTCCTCCGCCGCGCGCACGGTGCTCGACCTGATGCGCGCGATGGCCGACGCGGGCCAGAGCATCGTGATGGTCACCCACGACCCGGGCGCCGCGGCGCGCGCCGACTCCGTGGTCTTCCTGCGCGACGGCCGCGCCGTCGACCGGCTCACCGGCGCGAGCACCCACGCGGTCGCCGACCGGCTCGCGGCATGGGAGCGCTGACATGCGCGGCTTGAGCCGGGCCGGACTGGCCGAGCGCTTCGGCTCAGCCTTCAGGCCGTCTTTGGGTGGCGGGTGGGGCGGTCGGATGGTCGCGGGCGCGCTGCTCTCCGCCACCCTCGGGGTGGCGCTTGTGCAATCGTCCCTGCTGCTGCTCATCACGGCGGCGCTGCTCGACCCGCCCGCCGGCGCGAGCGCGGCCGAGCGCCTGGAGTTCACCGACGGCACCACGGCCGCGGTGTCGATGCTCGGCGTGGTGCTCGGCGGCGCGGTCTTCCTGGCCGGCTTCATCATCAGCTCGACGTTCGCGTTCACCGTCGACCAGCGCCGCCGCGACCTCGCGCTGCTCCGCCTGGTCGGCGGCAGCCGGGGCCAGCTCCGCCGGCTGCTGCTCGGCGAGGCCCTGCTGCTGGGCACGCTCGGCGCGGCGCTGGGCGTGCCCTCCGGCCTGGCGGTCATGAGCTTCCAGGCGTGGCTGATGCGCGAGTTCGCGTTCGTCCCGCCCGGCTTCGAGGGCCGGTGGCGCATGTGGATCCTCGGCGTCTCGTTCGGCACCGGCATCCTGCTGGCGGTCGCCGGGGTGCTGGTGGCGGCCCGGCGCGCCGCGCGGGTCCGCCCGCTGGAGGCCCTGCGCGAGACCGGCGCTGCCGCGAAGGTGATGACCTGGAGCCGTGCCCTGATCGGCCTGGTCTTCCTCGGCGGCGCCCTGGCCCTGGTGATCGTCGCCCCCGCCGGCGGCCCCGCGGGCGGCATGGCGATGGCGATGAACGTCCCGATCCCCGCCGCCGTGGCCGTGGTGGCGTTCGCCCCGCTGCTGGTCCCGCTGATCGCTCGCCTGGTGCCCTTCACCGGCCCGGCCGGCCTGGCCCGCGCCAACCTGCGCGACGCCCGCCGCCGCTCCGCCTCGGTCGCGGCCCCCCTGATCGTCCTGGTCGCCCTCGTCGTGGGCAACACCGGCGCCGGCGCCTCCTTCACCGCCTCGGGGGTGCGGGAGCTGGCCGCCCAAACCCACGCCGACCTGGTCGTCGAGTCCACCGCCGCAGCGCCGGGCGGCACAGCGCCGTCAGGCACGGACGCGGCCTCGCCGTCCGGCACTGCGGGCGCGGCGTCGATCGCGCAAGTGCCGGGCGTGGCGTCGGTCTCCACCGAGACGAGACTGCCCGCCGAGGTCACCACCGGCTCCGGCGAGGACCGGGAGACCGAGGTGGTCAGCCTCCTGGTGATCGACCCCGCCGCGTACGGCAAGGCACACGGCACCGGCGACGCCCTGGCCTCCCTCAGCGGCCGGGCGGTCGCGGCCGGACCCGGCGGAGACGTGCCCACCAAGGGCACCGTCGAGCTGCGGCTCCCCACCCGCGACCTCGGCAGGATCCCGGTGACGGCGAGCGTCCCGGCCACCATGAGCGGCGGCGCCAACCTGCTCGTCCCGCCCGGCCTGGTCACACCGCAGGAACTGGCCGGCGCACCGGCCCGCTCCTTCGTGACGCTGTCCCCCGGCGCCGACGCTGCCGCCGTACGAGCAACCCTCGCCAAGATCGGAACTGTCTCGACCGTCGCCGACTGGCTGCGCGCCGACGCCGAGGCCGCCAACTCCACCAACCAGAAGATCATGCTGATCGTCCTGGGCCTGGGCGGCCTCTACGCCCTGATCGGCGTCATCAACTCGGTCGTCATCGGCGCCGCCACCCGCCGCCGCGAGTTCGCCGAGGCCCGCGTCACCGGCATGACCCGAGCCCAGGTGGTGCGTTCGGCATTGCTGGAGTCGTACGCCGTCACCACCGCAGCCCTGCTCCTCGGCGCCGTGGCCGCCGGCGCCACCTTCATCGCCGTCCTCGCCACGACGAAGTCCGTGACCGGCACCGCCACCCTCGACCTCCCCTGGCCGCAGATCGCCGGCGTCGCCCTGATCGCCCTCGCCGTGACCGGCGCGACGACCCTGATCACCTCGCTGTCGGCCACCCGCCCCCAGCCGGTCACCCAGCTCAGGTCCAGCTGACCCACCGCCACCGCCGGCACACTGCCGACGTGTGCCGGCGCCCCCCGGTAACGCGTTCCCTGTGCGATCATCCCTGCTCATGACCATCGTTGAGGACGTCCGCGACGCGGCCGTGCAGGCCGCGAGAGCGCTGGCCGGCTCGAAGTACAACGCCGATTTCTCGCCGTCCTCGCTGTGGGAGGTCGAGCGCTTCTTCGACGTCGAGGCTCCCGGCGGCCGGCCCCGGCCCGGCGGCCCGCTGGCCGCTCACCTCGGCGCGCGCATCTTCGCCGTGGGCTCGTACGTCGGTGAGGTGGTGCGCCGCCACACGGACGGCGCCTGGATCGGTGATGACACCGATCCCGAGGCCGAGATCAACGTCATGGTGAAGATGGCGAACGGCACCGTCATCTGGCCCGTTCAGCGGGTGATGAAGCGCTACCGCAACGGCCCCGAGGACAGCCTGGTCGCCTACGGGCTGGCCCTGGGCCTCGACGTCGGCTCGGCCCCTCCGCCGCCGCGGCGACGCCGGTGGCTCGGCCGGTGAGCGATCGGAACGGGCGCCGGGTCAGGGAAGTTTGAGCACGTCCGCGATGACCGCGCCGTCGGTGGTGAGGCGTACGGGGGCCGGGCTGTCGTAGACGACCAGCACCCGGTCGTCGCCGACCAGGGTCAGGCCCTCGGCGTGGTCGTCGCCCTCGCCGTAGGTGAGCTCCAGGACGCGGCTGATCAGGCCGGCCCGGACGATGATCGGCTCCTCGGCCACGGCGGCGCCGTGCCAGCGGTAGACGCGTACCGGGCCGTCGAGGTCCATCGTCGGGCCGGCGAGGATCAGCAGGTCGTCGCCGTGCGGGCACATGTCGCGGACGCCGAGGCCGTCCAGGTCGAGCACGTGCTTGCGGTAGAGCCTGCCGTCCTCGAACGGCGTGAGGCGCAGGCGGTCCGGTTCGTCCGGGTCGACGTACGGCCTCAGCTCCAGCACGAACGCCCAGCCGCGCAGGACCGGGCCGCGCAGGCCCAGGTAGACACGGTCGCCGCGGACCGCGATGCCCTCGATGTCGAGGCCGTTGTCCTTGCCGGGGATGTCGAGGAACGGGGCCAGGTGCTCGTCGCGGCGCAGCAGGGTGCGCAGGGCGTCCCGCTTGCCGAGGGCGGCGGCGCGATGCCGTACGCCGTCGACCGTCACCTCGCGCACCGGCGTGGGCAGGCCGTCCACGTCGACGACGGGCAGCCGTACCAGGATCTGGCGGTTGTCCTGCCCCTCGACGCGGGACAGGCGCCGCAGCGCGCGGGAGCCCTCGTGCCTCTCCTTGATCTGCTTGCGGCGCAGGCTGTGCGAGCCGACCGCCCACAGGAACTGCCCGGTGCGCGCCAGCCCCTCGACGTCGGCCTCCTCGTCGGCGTCGACGCCCGGCAGGCCGACGAAGTCGGCGAGGCGGAAGCTGCGCTCGTCGCCGAACTCCGTGGGCTGCGAGGGGTCGTCGGCGACCAGCCGCTCCAGGGTCGCCGTCTCGTCACCGGCGATCCACAGAACGGACCCGTCCAGCCGTACGGCGGACAGATTGGTGTGCGTCGCGGCCGAGCGGGACGTGTCCCCGAACCGCAGGCGCACGGTGTGTTCCAACGTCATGACCACCATCGTCGCACCGCCGTGCACCCGCGTCCGGCGTGCCGCGCTACTTCCGGCGGGCGATCCACGTCATAAGGTCGGCGGCGTCCTCATTTGCCCCGTGACCAGCGTCCCAGTACATCAGCGCGCTGACGTCGTCGCCGAGGCGGCGCAGGCCGGCGGCGAGGTTGGCGACGATCGTGGGGGACGTGTCGCTGTCGTTCGTGCCGACGCGGATCCACCAGTGCCGCGCCCGGCTCGTGGTGCCCTCGCGGAGGAAGTGCATGGGGTTCATCAGGTCGAGCTTGGCGGGGATGTCCGCGGCGATCGTGCGCCCGCCGTACGTGGTGAAGTGCCGCGCCTTCGTGGTCCCCGTGCCGAAGAGGTTGTTCTCGCCGGTGGAGAGGTCGAACGCGTCGAACGCCGGCAGCGTCTTCTTGCGCGCGCCCACGTGGGTCAGCCAGTTGGCCCAGGTGAACGTGGCCTGGCCGTTCTTCCAGGTGATGAACGTGTTCTTGGCCAGGTACGCGCCGCGCGCCGACGCGGACAGCGACGCGAGATATCTCGTGGCCGCCGGCTGGAGGTACGTCTTGAGCAGGTGGCTCTCGGTGTCCGTGATCCCCCAGCTCTTCTGGTACGCCGGGAAGCCCGCGGCCACCTTCCGCGACACCGTCTGGTCGACGAGCGCGCCGGTGCTGAGCTTGTTCTTGCCCCAGACCCATTCGTACGCCATGTCGGCGTGCTCGAGATCGGCGATCGGGCAGTACGCGGCCACGGCGAAGACGGCGTCGCTCGCGTCGGCGGCGCCCAGCGTCCGCAGGTACTTGTCGTAGAGCGGGCTGTCGCCGGACGCACCGAGCAGCGCCGAGAGGGCACCGCCCGCGCTCGTGCCGGACGAGACGATCCGGTCCACGTCGCCGGGGATCCGGCCCCGGTTGGCGCGCACGTAGCGGACGGCGGCCTTGAGGTCGACGATGGCGGCGGGCGCGGTGCCGTAGTAGACGCCGCCCGACGTGACGAGCGTCCGGCCGCGCGCGCCCGGCTCCACCACCACGTAGCCGGCGGCCAGGGCCAGCTTGGCGTTGCTGACCATCTCGCCGCCGGCGCCGAGCATCGCGTTGCCGCCGCTGGCCACGCCGCCCGCGCCGGTCGCCCCGGTCATCGCGGCCCCGCCCACGCCGGTCGCCGTCGCCACCGACGAGGGCATGTAGCCGCCGACCGAGTTGCTGAACAGGATCGGGGCGTCCGTGGCGTCCACGGCCTTGCCGTCGATCGTCACGGGGACGCTGACGTTGAGGCTCTGATAGGCGGCGTCCACCGGGTTGGCGACGTAGACGATGTTCTTCCAGAACCGGTACGTCACCGCCTTGCCGTCGATGGTGGTGGTCAGGGTGGTGTAGGCCGTCTTGTCGAAGACGAGGCCGCGCGGCGCGGCGAGGGCCGCGCCCGTGCCGGCGAGGGTCGCGGCCGAGCCCGCCGCGAGCCCCATGATGACTGTTCTGCGCTTCATGCGCTCAGCTCAGCCGGGGCGGCTGTGCCTCGGATTCGAATTGTCAATAATTTCGCTGAGAATCAGGTCGACGGCTTGGGGGCGGCGACCGGGCTGCGGTTGCCGTCGGAGTCGTACGCCCGGACGCCGAAGAGGACGTTGTCCTTGGAGAGGTCGATCGTGACCGTGGCGACCTTGCCGACGTCCCGGCTGTGCTGCCAGTCCGGCGCGGTGGTCTCGCGCCAGACCACCTCGTAGCCGGCCAGGCCCGGTTCGGTGCCGGGCTCCCAGCGCAGCGTCGTCTCGTTGGTCAGCTGCGTCGTGTCGATGACCACGCCGCGCGGGGTGCCGGGCGCCTGCGCCAGCGACCAGAGCACCGCGGCGTTGGTGCGCGCCACCCGGGCGATGTACTGGAAGTCGCAGAACTCGATCAGGTCGCCGTACTGCACGCCGTTCTCGACGCGGACGTCCTGGTGCTCGTGCGCGAAGTTCTCCCGCGGCTCGGTGAAGCGCGCCGCCGGATAGCCGCGCAGCAGGAACGAGATGTGGTCGCTGCCGCGCAGATAGCGGTCGCGCCGCCAGATCACTCGTACGTCCATGTCGGTCCTGATGCTGCGCACGAACCGCCCGAGCTGGCGCGACGGCCCGTCGTTCTCGCCGCCGACGCTGAGCCGGGTGCGCGCCTCGGCCGGCGTCTCCGAGGTGGGCACGCCCTCCACGAAGAGCCGCACCTGGCGCGGGTGGGCGGTCGTGCCGTCGTGCGCGGTGCCCGTACCGACGATGTCGTTGCTGAACATCGCCTGGATGTCCGCGCCCCGGTCCTTTAGACCTGGGCCATGTGGTCGGAGCCGTAGAGCCCCTGCTCCTCGCCGGCCACGGCCGCGAAGACGACCGTCGCCTCGGGCCTGATCCGGCTCTTGGCGAACACCCGGGCGAGCTCCATGACCACCGCCACCCCGGACGCGTCGTCGTCCGCGCCGGGCGCGTCGGCCGTGGCGTTCATGACGTCGGTGACCCGCGAGTCGTAGTGCCCGGTCACCACGTAGATCCGCTCCGGCGAGACGCTGCCCGGCAGGGTCGCGATGACGTTGGTGATCCGCGTGGGCTCGGGCACCCGCGGCGACACGGGCTGGATGAACGACTGAAGCTCCACGGTCATCGGCGTCCCTGCCGCGTACCGCTGCATCTCGGCGAAGATCCAGTCCCGCGCCGCGCCGATGCCCCGCACCGGATCGTCCTGGCTGGACAGCGTGTGCCGCGTCCCGAACGCCACGAGCCGCCGGATGATCGCCTCGATCCGGCGCGGATCGATCTCCCGCAGGATCTCCCGGACCCCGGCCGCGGGCTTGGCCTGCGCGGCCTCCCCCACCACGAGCGGCGCCGCCGCGGCGGCCGCCGAAACCGTCAGAAAGGTACGCCTCGTCGACTTGGCCATGCCCTCCACTCAACACCCAGACAGCGATGCATGTCTATGGCGCGCGCTCGGCGGCGACCCAGCGATAGACCTGGCCGTCCCGCAGCTCGAACGACGCGGGCGCCACCGGCATCGGGCCGCCGTCGAGCCGGGCGAAGACCTTGTTGCGCCCCCGGATCGTCGAGCCGCCCTCGGTCCAGTGCAGGTAGGGATGGAGCAGTACCACGAGCGCGGCCCGGTCGCCCCGCCGCACGGCGTCGAGCACATCGGCGATCACCTGGTCCATCTCCCGAGCATCGCAGGCGTCGCGAAGTTGTGCGCAGCCGCGTTCTTGTTTCGGCTGGTGGGCGGACGCAGGATCGACGTCGACCCCGGAAGATCCTCGTTGCCGCGAGGACCGAGGCCGTTGGAGGCAATGGTCGATGAGCGTTGCAACCATGTCGAACGTTCCGCCCGATCCCACCGGTGCCGCTACGCCGCAAGAGCTCGGCAGGCGGCTCAGAGCTCTGATGCACCAGCGGAGGTGTTCCGTTGACAGTGTGGTCCGCCGTAGCAGCCTGGCGGGCACCCCGATCTCCCGCGCCACGGCGCACAACCTGATAGCCGCGCGCGGGCACTCGCCGCGTCGCGACACGTTGCTGGCGTTCCTGCGCGGCTGCCAGGTCCCCCCACGCGAGCAGATCCGCTGGCTGATCGCGTACGACAAGATCTTCCCTGATACACGGCGCCCCGCCGCGAGCTGAGCGCGTCCTGGCGGCCGAAGTTGGCGGCGACGACGCCGCCAGGACGCGCTCCTTCAAGCCTCACGCCGCGTCGCCGCTGCCCCACTCCGGGCCGCTGCCCCACGCCGGGCCGCCGCCCCACGCCGGGCCGCTGCCCCACGCCGGGCCGCTGCCCCACCCCGGGCCGCCCCACCCCGGGCCGCCGCACCCCGGGCCGCCTCACGCCGCGCCGTCGGTGGAAGCATCGCCGTCGGTGGCAGCCGCGCCGCCGGTGAAAGCCTCGCCGTCCGCGGGCGGCACCCGGCCCGCGAAGAGCAGGAACTCGCCGTCGGGGCTGCGGCGCGCGGTCAGCGGCGCGTAGCCGGCGTCCGTCATCATCGCGCCCAGTTCCTCGACGGTGCGGTGCAGGTAGCGCCACAGCTGCACCCGCCGGCCCGGCGGCAAGGTGAGGCGGCCGGCGATCGTCACCGGCGCGGTGAGCCGGATGCGCAGGTAGCGCTGCCGCGCCGTGTCGTCGAAGCCGCTCTCGGGCTCGTAGTGCGAACGCGGCACGCCGAGACGTTCGAGCATCGACCGGTAATCATCCGGCATGCCGTCGCCCGTGTGGTCGCGAGCCCAGCGGAAGGAGGCGCGGCTGTGCACGGTGTCGGCGCGGGCCGCGTAGACGATGACGTCGGCCACCTGCCGCACATGCCGCAGCACCGCCACCGGGTCGGCGAAGTTCAACAGCGTGCCGCCGCCCAGGAACACCAGCGTGGCGCGGCCGCGCAGGTCCGCGAGCGGATCGGCGGTGAAGTCCCGGCGGTGGAACTCCAGCGGCGGCGCCGGGTCCAGCCATTCGCGCAGGTTCGCCTCGGCGATGGCGAGCATCTCGGCGCTGGCGTCGACGCCCACATACCGTTCGAGCCGGCCCGCGTCGCGCAGTCTCTGGAGCAGGCCCCGCACCGGAATGCCGTTGCCCGGCCCGAGATCGACCACCCGCACCGGCCCGTGCAGCGGGGCGATCAGCTCGTGGTGCATGTCGCGCAGCATGCTCAGCGTCGCGTGCAGGACGTTCGGCTCGGCGCCGGTCTCCTGCCAGGTCGCGAGCCGGTCCCACGATCCGGCGCCGTCACCCGTGTACGAGTAGCGCGTGTCGATCTCGCCGGTCGCCGCGAGGTGGGCCGCGATGCGATCGAGGTCGTCCGGCGCGAACGTCATACCGGCCATCTTGGACGGACGCGAAGCCCGGCACATCCCGTGAACACGTGAGACAGAACGTTCGTTCTACCCGCAGCAGCCGCCCCGCCAAGAGACAGAACGTTCGTTCTACCCCCAGGCCCATCGCCCCGCCAAGAGACAGAACGTTCGTTCTACCCCCAGGCACACCGTCCCACCACGAGACAGAACGTTCGTTCTACCCCCGGGCCCACCGCTCCACCACGAGACAGAACGTTCGTTCTACCCCCAGGCACACCGCTCCACCACGAGACAGAACGTTCGTTCTGCCGGGCCCCCGCCGCCGGCGAGCGGCGAGGGCCGGGAACCGGAGATCAGGCCCCGCGCAGCGTGGCCCCGAAACGACCGGCCACCGCGGCAACGGCGGCGTCGCGGGCGGTCAGCGTCTCCTCGGAGGTGAGGGTGCGGTCGGCCGCCCGGAAGGTCAGCTTGTAGGCCAGCGACTTCTTGCCCTCGCCGAGCTGGTCCGACTCGTACAGGTCGAACAGGGACACCGACTCGAGCAGCTCCCCCGCGCCCTCCGCCAGCACCGCTGCCACCTCGGCGGCCGGGGTGTCGCGGTCGACGACCAGCGCCACGTCGATCAGGGCCGGCGGGAACGACGAGATCTTCTTCGCCTGGGTGACCGGCGCCGCCGGCAGGGCGTCGAGGTCGAGTTCCATGACACTCGTGCGCTTCGGCAGCTCCCACGCCGAGACGACGGCCGGGTGCAGCTCGCCGGCGTGGCCCACCACCGTGCCGTCCACCGCGATCGCCGCGCAGCGGCCCGGGTGCCACGGGGCCAGCTCGGCCGCCGACACCGTCACCCGGTCCGGGGTGATGCCCGCGGCCGAGAGCGCGACCCGCGCCGCCTCGATCGCGTCCGCCCACGACGCCTCGCGGCCGGCGCCCCACCAGCCGGCGGGGGCGATGTCGCCGGTCACGGCCGCCGCCAGGTGCCACGGCTGGGCCGGGACGATCTCGTTGGCCGCGCGCCACTCGTCCTCGCTCGGGCGGCGGTCGACGCCCATGGCCGGCGGCGCGGTCACCGCCAGGCCCGGCAGGAAGACCAGGCCCGTCTCGAAGATCGCCAGGTCGCGGTGGCCGCGTCCCAGGTTGCGCTTGAGCGTGCCGAGCAGCGTGGGCAGCAGCGACGTGCGCAGCAGCGGCTCCTGCTCGGAGAGCGGGTTGGTCAGCCGCACCGCGCTGCGCCGCGGATCGTCCTCGGGGTAGCCGAGCAGGTCGGCCGCGCCCGGCGCGACGAACGGGTAGGACAGCACCTCGACGTACCCGTTCTCGGCCAGCGCCCGGCCCACCGTGCGGCGACGGCGCTGCGCGGGCGTGATGCCGCTGCCACCGCGGGCCGGCGGCAGGATGCTCGGGATGTCGTTGTACCCGCCGAGGCGGGCCACCTCCTCGACCAGGTCGATCGGCGTCAGCAGGTCGGGACGCCACGACGGCGGCGTGACCTCCAGCGGCACCGTCTCGCTGACCTGGCAGCCGACCTGAGAGAGCAGCTTCACGACGTCGGCGGCGGAATAGGCGAGACCGATGCGCTGGGCGGGCAGCTCCGCGTCGAGCGCGATGGCAGAGGGCGCCACCACGTGGTCGATGTCGAGCACGCGCTCGTCGACGGTGCCGCCGGCGTGCTCGGTCAGGATCTCCACGGCCCGCGCCAGCGCGACCAGCGTCAGCTGCGGGTCGACACCCCGCTCCCAGCGCTTCGCGGCCTCGCTGAACAGCTTGTGGCGGCGGGCGGTGCGGCCGACCATCACCGGGTCCCAGTGCGCGGCCTCGAGAAGCACGTCCACCGTCTCGGGCTGCCACTCGCTGGTCTCGCCGCCCATCACGGCGGCGAGCGAGATCGGGCCGGTGTCGTCGCAGATCACCATGTCCTCGGCGTCGAGCAGGCGGGCCACGCCGTCCAGGGTGGTCAGCTTCTCGCCCGGGCGGGCGCGGCGCACGACGAGGCCGCCGCTGAGCCGGTTGAGGTCGAAGACGTGCATCGGCTGGCCCAGCTCGAGCATCAGGTAGTTGGTGATGTCGACGGGCAGCGAGATGGTCCGGATGCCCGCGGCCACCAGGCGCTTCTGCATCCAGGCGGGTGACGGCGCGGTCGGGTCGATGCCGCGCACCACGCGCGCCGAGAAGCGGTCGCAGCCGACGGTGTCCTCGACGGTCACCGGGTACGGCGACTCGGCGGTGGGCGCGGCGAACGGCACCGCGGCCGGGTCGGTGTAGGCGGCGGAGAACGCGTACGAGAGCTCGCGGGCCATGCCGCGCAGGCTCATCTCGTACCCCCGGTCGGGGGTGATCTCGACCTCGACCAGCACGTCGTCGAGGCCGACGGTGGGACGCGCGTCGGTGCCGGGCTCGGCCGACCCGGCGGGCAGCACGATGATGCCCGAGTGGTCGCCGCTGAGGCCCAGCTCGGCCGCGGAGCAGATCATGCCGTTGGAGTTGCGGCCGTACGTCTTGCGCGCGCCGATCTTGAAGCCGCCCGGCAGCTCGCCGCCGGGCAGGATCACCACGACGAGGTCGCCCTCGGCGAAGTTCCGCGCCCCGCAGATGATCTCCTGGGGGGCGTCCCGGCCGACGTCCACGGTGGTGAACCGGATCGGCTTCTTGAAGCCGGTCAGCTCCTCGATCGTCAGCACCCGGCCGACGACCAGGTCACCCTTGACGGTGGCGGCCTGGTCGACGATCGACTCGACCTCCATGCCGAGGTCGGTCAGCGCGGCGTCCAGCTGCGCCGGCGTGAGGTCCGCGGGCAGCTCGACGAACTCGCGCAGCCACGAGAGCGTGGTCTTCATCGCGTCAGACCTCCATTCCGAAGTTCGTGGTGAAGCGGACGTCGCCCTCGACCATGTCGCGCATGTCGCTGACGCCGTTGCGGAACATCAGGGTGCGCTCGACGCCCATGCCGAACGCGAAGCCCGAGTAGCGGTCGGGGTCGATGCCGCAGGCGGTGAGCACCCGCGGGTTGACCATGCCGCAGCCGCCCCACTCGACCCAGCGCGGGCCGTCGCGGTGCTGGGCGAACCAGACGTCGAACTCGGCGGACGGCTCGGTGAACGGGAAGTAGTGCGGCCGCCAGCGGGTGCGCGCGTCGGGGCCGAACATCGCCTTGGCGAAGTGGTCGAGCGTGCCGCGCAGGTGGGCCATCGTGATGCCCTCGTCGACGACCAGGCCCTCGATCTGGTGGAAGACCGGGCTGTGCGTGGCGTCGAGCTCGTCCGAGCGGTAGGCGCGGCCGGGGCTCACCACATAGATCGGCGGCTGCTTGGTGATCATCGAGCGGACCTGGCCGGGCGACGTGTGCGTGCGCATGACGAGGCCGGGCAGGTCGACGTAGAAGGTGTCCATCGCCCCGCGGACGGGGTTGTCGGGCCCGATGTTGAGCGCGTCGAAGTTGGCCCACTCGAGCTCGAGCTCGGGGCCCTCGACGATGTCGTAGCCCATGCCGGCGAACAGGTCGCCCATGTGCTCCATGAGCGTGGTCAGCGGGTGGCGCGCGCCGCGCGGGCGGCGGTCCCACGGGAGGGTGACGTCGACCCGCTCCTCCACCAGCACCTTGGCGGCCCGGTCGAGCTCGAGCTCGGTCTGGCGGGAGTCGTACGCGCCCTGGATGGACTGCCGGGCCAGGTTGACCCGCTTGCCGGCGTCGGACTTCGCGGCCGGCGGCAGCGAGCCGATCTCGCGCCGGGCGAGGGAGACCGGCGAGCGGTCACCCAGGTGCAGGGGCTTCAGCGCGGCCAGCGCGTCGAGGTCGGGCGCGTCGTCGAAGGCCTTGCGCGCGTCGTCCACGGCGGCCTCGAGGGCGGCCGGGTCGAGCAGGGCGGCCTGCTTCGGATCGTACGGATCGTTGCGGTAGGACATGGTCGGGCAAGCTCCCTCACACCGGATGAACCATCGGGCAGTGTACGGAGGCGCGGCTCGGCCGCAGCCCGCCGGTCAGGGAGAACGCCCAGGAGTGCCTAGCGCCCGCGACCAGCGGGCCGGCTAAACAGCATCGAGTGTCCTGGCACGGGACCAAGCATAGCGGTCACACCGAACGGACAGCGACGGTGATACCGGCGTGGGCGGGGATCGGCGAGTCCATCGCGCGCAGCGCCTCGCCGGCCTCGGCCAGGTCGATCACCGAGCCCACCAGGCGGCCCGGGTCGAGCCGCCCGCGCGCCACGAGGTCGAGCATCGGCGGATAGTCCACGGCGGCCATGCCGTGCGAGCCGACGACCTGGAGCTCGTGCGCGACGACCAGGTCCCACGGCAGCGGCGCCCGCGCGTCGTCGCCGAGCATCAGGCCCACCTGCACGTGCCGCCCGCCGCGCCGCAGGCTGCGCACCGAGGCCTCCGCCGTCTCGGCCGAGCCGTAGGCGTCGATCGCGATGTCGGCCTCGCCCACCACCGACGGCACCACCACCGCGCCGAGCGACGCGGCCATCGCGGTCGCCGCCGGCGAGAGGTCGAGCGCGAGCACCCGCAGCCGCAGCGCCACCGCGATCATCACCGCGGACAGGCCCACGCCGCCGCAGCCGTGCACCGCCACCACGGCGTCGTCCGGCACCGGCCCGTGCCCGGTCAGCGCCCGGAAGGCCGTGGCGAAGCGGCATCCGAGGGCGGCCGCCGGCACGAAATCGACGGCGTCGGGCAGCCGTACGAGGTTGGTGTCGGCCGCGCGCACCTGCACCTGCTCGGCGAACGAACCGGGATGGGTGAAGCCGGGCTGCGTCTGGTTGGGGCAGATCTGCGCCCGGCCGGCGACGCAGTACGGGCACCAGCCGCACCCGTTGACGAAGGGCGCGGTCACCCGGTCGCCGACGGCGAAGCCCTTGACCTGCGGCCCGACGGCCGAGACGACACCGGCGAACTCGTGGCCCGGGATGTGCGGCAGCGGCACCGGGTCGTGCCCGCGCCAGGCGTGCCAGTCGGAGCGGCAGACACCGGTCGCGCGCACCTCGACCACCGCGCCGTCGGGCGGGCAGTCGGGGGCGGGCACGTCGGCCACCCGCGGCACCGAGCCCACCGCGTCGTAGACGATCGCCCTCATCAGCACGCCCTCATCAGCGCTGGGCCCGCGCCGACGCGTACAGGCAGACGGCGGCCGCCGCGGCCAGGTTGAGGCTCTCGGCGCCGCCGTAGATCGGCACGCGCACCTGCCGGTCAGCGGCGTCCAGCAGCGCGGAGGGCAGGCCGTGCGCCTCCGACCCGAACAGCCAGGCGGTCGGCGCGGCCAGCACGCCGTCGTCGGCCAGGGTGTCCAGGTCATCGGCGCCGTATCCGCTGGTGGCGAGCACCTGGAGACCGGCGGCGTTCAGGTCGGGGACGACGTCGAGCGGGGCACGGACCACATCTACATGAAACAACGAGCCGGCCGACGCGCGGACGCATTTCCCGTTGTACGGGTCGACGGCGTCCCCCGCGAAGATCACCGCGCTCGCCCCGGCGGCGTCCGCGGTGCGCAGCACGGTGCCCGCGTTGCCCGGGTCGCGGATCTCCGCCACGACGGCGACGAGCCGGGGCTCCTTGGCGAGCGCCTCGTGCAGCGGCACGTCCACCTGCTCGCACACCGCGACGAGCCCCTGCGGGTTCACCGTCTCGGCGAGGGCGGCCAGGCCGTCGTCGCTCACCGGCGACACCACCTGCGCCTGTGCGGCCAGCTCGGCGTGCCGGGACAGGCCCTCGCCGGTGCCGAAGAGCTCGATCACCACTCCCGCGGCGAGCGCCTCGCGCACCGCCTGCGGCCCTTCGGCCAGGAATCGGCCGGTCTGGTCGCGATCCTTGCGGCGCTGCAACTTGCGGGCCGCGGCGACCCGGGGAGTACGGGAGGTAAAAGTCATCCGAGCTCTTGCTCTTCCACGAAGCAGGGCGCCTCCCGTGCGTACGGGAAGCGCCCTGAGACGAAACGCGGTATCAGGCAGCCTGAGCGGCGGCGCCGCCGGTGCCCTCGGCCGCCACGGCGGCCCGCGCGACCTCGACGATCGCCGCGAAGGCGGCGGCGTCGTTCACCGCGAGGTCGGCCAGGATCTTGCGGTCCACCTCGACGCCGGCCAGCTTGAGGCCCTGGATGAGGCGGTTGTAGGTCAGGCCGTTGGCCCGGGCCCCCGCGTTGATGCGCGTGATCCACAGCTGGCGGAAGTCGCCCTTGCGGTCACGGCGGTCGCGGTACGAGTACTGCATCGAGTGCAGCACCTGCTCCTTGGCCTTGCGGTAAAGGCGGGAGCGCTGACCGCGGTATCCGCTGGCGGTCTCCAGCAACGTGCGACGCTTCTTCTGGGCGTTGACTGCCCGCTTGACGCGTGCCATTTCGGTACTCCTAACAGGGGAACGTGTGTGGCGCGCGCGTCAGCGGCCCAGCA
Organism: Paractinoplanes deccanensis; assembly: GCF_016862115.1. Lineage (GTDB taxonomy): Bacteria > Actinomycetota > Actinomycetes > Mycobacteriales > Micromonosporaceae > Actinoplanes > Actinoplanes deccanensis. The sequence goes on along the minus strand of NZ_BOMI01000175.1, from coordinate 22,289 downwards.
GCTTCTTCACTCGCGGAATGTCCGCCTTGGCGACGGCGGTGGTGCCCGTCATGCGGCGCGTGACGTGCGAGGACTTGCCCTCGAGCAGGTGGCGCTTGCCGGCCTGCTCGGTGCGGAGCTTGCCCTTGCCGGTGACCTTCACCCGCTTGCCGGTGCCGGTGTGCGGCTTGAACTTAGGCACGTGAGCCTCTTTCTGATCTTTCCACGCGATCGGGGGGCCGGTCGGCCCCTCGTCGCGCGGAAAAGCTGTCTACTCTGCGGTGGTGTCGGCGGGAGCGTCCGGCGTAGTGCCGGCACCATCGCCCTCGCGCTGCTCGCGGCCGGGCTTGGCCGCCACGGCAGCGGCCTTGGTCGCCCGATGCGGGGCCAGCACCATGATCATGTTTCGGCCGTCCTGCTTCGGACTGGCCTCCACGAAACCAAGCTCCGAGATCTCCTCGCTGAGCCGGCGCAGGAGCCGGAAACCCAGCTCGGGGCGGCTCTGCTCGCGACCGCGGAACATGATCGTCACCTTGACCTTGTCGCCCGCCTTGAGGAACCGCACCACGTGACCCTTCTTGGTCTCGTAGTCGTGCGGGTCGATCTTCGGACGGAGCTTCATCTCCTTGATGACGGTCTGCTGCTGGTTGCGCCGCGCTTCGCGTGCCTTCAGTGCGCTCTCGTACTTGAACTTGCCGAAGTCCATGAGCTTGCACACCGGCGGCCGCGCCATCGGAGCAACCTCGACCAGGTCCAGGTCGACGTCCGCGGCCAGCTGGAGAGCGCGCTCGAGCGGGACGATGCCCACCTGCTCACCCTCGGGGCCGACCAGTCGGACCTCACGAGCCCGGATCTGTTCGTTGACGCGTGGTTCGACGCTGATGGGGCCTCCTCAGTTAATATCCCTCGCCGCGCGGTTCCCCAACCACGCGGCGCTGCCAATGTCGGTCGGCCCCGCGCCCTCGGGTGCCGGGCGCCGGGAAAGCAGAAGGCCCCGTGCGCACCTTGAGAAAAGTGCATGCCGGGGCCCGCTCGACCGGTCATCGGCGCCCATGAGGACGCACCCCGCGCCGCGATTATTCCCGTGGCGCAGGTGACCGGACCCGGCCCTACGAGCGAATCGAGGACTGCGGGTGGGAGCCGGCGGGCTCCTCTTTCGCGCCCCTGCTTGCACAAGGGCGTGGTCGACTGCGGTGAAGTCTACCAGGTACTGGAGATCAGGCCTCGACGGAGGCCTGATGCAGCTGGCGCAGGGTGCGGACGCCCTCGACCGCGTAGTCCTTGTCGGCCGCCTGGAGCGCGTGGATCGAGATCTGCTCCTCGTCGTGCAGCTCCAGCTGGGCCCAGGGCGAGTTGCGGTCGAAGCGCACCTTGCGCACCACCGACCAGGGCAGGTCGTAGCCGCCGATCACGTTACGGATCTTGATGTGGTCGGCGTCGGCCGTCACCTTGGGGCGGCAGAAGGCCAGGATGCCCAGGCCGATCAGCACGCCCAGGCCGATCATGGCGGCCTGGTCGCCGCGCTGGAACGTGCCGGAGTTGTCGAAGCCCGCCGAGCCGTGCAGCCCGAAGCTGAGCACGGTGAACAGCAGCGCGACGCCGATGGCGAGCGGCACCGCCACCCAGCGGATCTTCAAGGGCCGGTACGTGACCGGCTTCGTCTCCACGAGAGCCACGTTACAACCTGCAATTCGCGATGTCGGTCACCAGGATGGCGCGGGCGCCCAGCTCGTACAGCTCGTCCATGATCCGGTGCACGTCGGCACGCGGGACCATGGCCGACACGGCGACCCAGCCCTCGCGGTGCAGCGGCGAGACGGTCGGCGACTCGAAGCCCGGGGTGAGCGCGGTGGCCTGGTCGAGCAGGTCGGCGCGCACGTCGTAGGCGAGCATCACGTAGCTGCGCGCCACCAGCACGCCCTGGAGCCGGCGAACCAGCTGGGCGGCGCCCACGGCCTCCTCGGAGGGCCGGCCGATCAGGATGGCCGAGGACCGCAGCAGCGGCTCGCCGAAGGTGACCAGCCCGGCCTGGCGCAGCGTCGCGCCGGTCTCGACCACGTCGGCGATCACGTCGGCCACGCCGAGGCGCACCGCGTTCTCGACCGCGCCGTCCAGGCGTACGACATCGGCCTTGAGGTCTCGCTCGGTCAGGTAGCGCTCGACGACACCGGGGTAGGCGGTGGCGATGCGGCGGCCGCCGATCTGGTCGGCCGTGATGGCGCTGTCGGCGGGGGCGGCCCAGCGGAAGGTCGCGCCGCCGAAGTTGAGGTCGAGCAGCTCGCTGGCCGGGACGCCGGAGTCGACGAGCAGGTCGCGGCCGGTGATGCCGAGGTCCAGGTCGCCCGAGCCGACGTACGTGGCGATGTCGCGGGGTCGCAGGTAGAAGAACTCGACGTGGTTGGCCTCGTCGCGGCAGACGAGGTCCTTGGGGTCGGTGCGCTGGCGGTAGCCGGCGTCACGCAGCATCTGGGACGCGGGCTGGGACAGGGTCCCCTTGTTCGGTACGGCGATGCGCAGCATGGCGGACGTGCTCCTTGGATCGATCTCGTCGGTGGATCGGGGCGGCACGTCACAGATGTCGGTAGACGTCCTCGAGCTGCAGACCGGTGGCGATCATCAGGACCTGGGCCTGGTAGAGCAGCTGGGAGATCTCCTCGGCGGCCCGCTCGGGGCCCTCGTGCTCGGCGGCCATCCAGGACTCGGCCGCCTCCTCGACGACCTTTTTCCCGATGAAGTGGACTCCGCGCTCCAGGGCGGCGACGGTGGACGAGCCCTCCGGCTTCTCCACCGCTTTCGCCTGAAGCTCGGCGAACAGCTCTTCGAACGTCTTCACGGATGGCATTTTGCCAACTCGTCACGGGATGGCGACGAACGGCCCCAGCAGGTGAGACGTGGCCTAGGCTGCCGGACATGGTCAGCCGAAACACCCTCACCTCGATCGGCGGCGCCGCGCTCCTGGTGGCCGCCCTGGCGGGCTGCGCTCCCGCCGACGAGAACGACTCCCCGACCGCGTCAGCTTCCTCCTCGGGAAGCCTTTGCCCTGCTGGCGCCCTGCAGACCAAGACGGCTGGCAAGCTGACGATCGGCACGGACAACCCCGCGTACGAGCCGTGGTTCTCCGACAACGACCCCAAGAACGGCAAAGGTTTCGAATCGGCCGTCGCCTACCAGGTCGCCCAGCGCCTCGGGTATTCACAGGACAACGTGATCTGGACCTCTGTGACGTTCAACAACGCCATCGCGCCGGGGCCGAAGGCGTTCGACTTCGACATCAACGAGTTCTCGATCACACCCGAACGGCGTAACGCGGTGGACTTCTCCTCGCCGTACTACCTCGTCCGCCAGACCGTGATCACCACAAAGGGCTCGAAGATCGCGTCGGCCGCCTCGCTCGCCGACCTCAAGGGCGCCAAGCTCGGCGCCCAGGTCGGCACGACCAGCTACCAGGCGATCACCGACCTGATCAAGCCGAGCGCCCAGCCGTCGGTCTTCAACAACAACGACGACGCCAAGGCCGCGCTGGTCAACGGCACTGTCGACGGCATCGTGGTGGACCTGCCGACCGCGTTCTACATGACGTCCGCCGAGCTCAAGGACGGCGTCATCGTCGGCCAGCTGCCCCAGGTGGGCACGCCGGAGCAGTTCGGCCTGGTGCTCGACAAGGGCTCGCCGCTGACCACCTGCGTCAGCCAGGCGGTCGACCAGCTGCGCCAGGACGGCACGCTCGCCGTGCTCGAGAAGACGTGGCTGGCCGACACGGGTGGTGCAAAAGAGCTCCAGTGATCCTCCAGCACCACACTCCTAGCGACATTCAGCGCGGCCGGATCGCTTACCGACGCAAGCAGGCGATCCGGTCCGTGCTGCTCGCCGCGCTCTCGACAGCGGTCCTCGGCACCCTGCTGGTCGTGCTGATCACCGGCGCGCCCGGCTGGGACCGGGTGCGCGCGTCGTTCTTCGACCCGCGCATCGCCCGGAAATACCTGCCGGCCATCCTCGAGGGCCTGTGGCTCAACATCCGGCTCTTCGTGGTCTGCGCCGCGTGCGCCCTCGCCCTGGGCCTGCTCATCGCGATCCTGCGGACCCTGCGCGGCCCGGTCTTCTTCCCGGTGCGCACGCTCGCCACGGTGTACACGTACTCGTTCCGCGGCCTGCCGCTGATCATCGTGATCTACCTCTTCGCGTTCGGCATCCCGGGCCTGCGCCTGCAGGGCACGCCGAGCGTCACCGTGCTCGGCGGCGCAGCCATCGTGATCACCTACGGCGCCTACCTGGCCGAGGTGATCCGCTCCGGCATCGAGTCGGTGCACCCGAGCCAGGTCGCGGCGGCCCGCTCGCTGGGGCTCAGCTATCGCCAGGCGATGCGCCACGTGGTGCTCCCCCAGGCCGTCCGGCGGTCGGCTCCGCCGCTGCTCAACGACACCGTGGCGATGCAGAAGGACGTGGGGCTGATCTCGTTGGCCGGCCCGATCGACGCGATCCGCGCGGCGCAGATCGGCGTGGCGCAGGAGGCCAACTTCACCCCGTACGTAGTGGCGGGTGTGCTCTTCGTCCTGCTGGCGCTGCCGCTGATCGGGGTCACCGACTTCGTCACGCTGCGCGCCGCACGCCGTCAGAACGCGGGGACCTGAGATGGTGCTCTCCTGCCAGGACGTCCGCAAGACGTTCGGCCCGAACGTGGTGCTCGACGGGCTCAGCCTCGACGTGGGTGAGCACGAGGTGGTCGCGCTGATCGGCGCCTCCGGCTCGGGCAAGTCCACGCTGCTGCGCTGCGTCAACCTGCTCACCGAGATCGACGACGGCACGATCCGGCTCGACGGCGAGGACATCACGGACCCCAGGGCCGACCCCGACGCGGTGCGCCAGAAGATCGGTCTCGTCTTCCAGTCGTACAACCTGTTCCCGCACATGACGGTGCTCGACAACATCACGCTCGCGCCGGTGCGCGTCCACCGCAGGCCCGTCGCCGAGGCCCGCGAGCAGGCCCGCGAATGGCTCCAGCGGGTGGGGCTGGCCGACAAGGCCACGGCCTATCCCGACCGCCTCTCCGGCGGCCAGCAGCAGCGCGTGGCCATCGTGCGCGCCCTGGTCAACAGCCCGCGGCTGCTCCTGCTCGACGAGGTCACGTCGGCGCTGGACCCCGAGCTCGTCGGCGAGGTGCTCACCATGATCCGCGACCTCAAGGGCGAGGGCATGACCATGGTGCTGGCCACCCACGAGATGGGCTTCGCCCGCCAGGTGGCCGACCGGGTCGCCTTCCTCGACAAGGGCAAGGTGCTGGAGGAGGGTCCGCCGTCGCGCGTGCTGGGCGATCCGGCCGAGCCCAGGACCCGCCAGTTCCTGGCCCGCATCATCGAGGCCGGCCGCCTCTGAGCCATGTCGGAATGCCGACCCGGCGTTCGCTTTAAGTAGTTACGAGGTGACAGGGTGCAACAGCGGGCACGGGGGTGAACCGCCGCGACGGGGACGGCGGCCCCCTGCCCAGGGGAAGGACCGCCGATGCGCCGTTTCGCCCTGTTCGCCGCCGCCCTGATCGCGGCCCTGCTGGTCACGCCGGCGGCGGCCCACGCCGCGTCCAGCACCCGCGTCGTCGCCGCCGAGCTGCGGCTCGACGGGGAACGCGTGCGGGTCACCCTCGCCGCGACCTGCCCGGCCGGAGCCACCATCCAGGTCCGGGTCACCGTCACCGCGGTCAACGGCACCGCCGTCGCCGAGGGCACCCGCCGCGGGACGGCCGATTGCACCGGCAGCGTGCAGGAGATGGTCCTGCGCGTGACCGCGACCCGGCGGGCGCGCTCTTCGCCCGCGGACCGGCCACCGCCCGCACGGTCCGCACCGTCTGCGAGGCCGCGGGCTGCGAGGTCGTCCCGTTCGACGAGACCATCAGGATCACCCGATGATCGGCGCCGCGCTCGCCACAGCCGCTCTGCTCTTGGCTCCGCCCACGGCCACGATCGACGTCCTGTGGACCACCATCGCCGCGCGCGGCGCCGCCGTCGACGTGGCCTTCGGCGTCTCGTGCCCGGCCGGCTTCACCGGCACGGTCACCGTCAGCGTCGCCCAGGCCCGCGACGACGGCCTCCAGGCCCACGGCACCGCCGTCACCGACCTGGCCTGTGTGGGGAGCGCCCTGCTCTACACCCAGCGGGTCACGGCGACCGTCACCGGCGCACCCTTCGAACGCGGCAAGGCGACCCTGGCGATGCAGGTGGTCGCCTGCGATGAGACGGAATGCTTCAGCACCCCGCTCAACGGGACCACCCGCATCACCAAGCTGCCCTAGGGCTTCGAGAGCTCGCGCACCACCAGCGCGGCGTCGAGCACCGCCACGGCGGTGGCCCAGCCCTTGTCCTCCACCGAGTCCTCGAGGCCGGCCCGGTCGCGGGCCTGCCCGAGGCTCTGGACGGTGAGGACGCCGTGGCCCACCGGGACGCCCTCGTCGAGTGCCACGCGGGTGAGGCCGGCGGTCACCGAGTCGTTGACGTACTTGAAGTGGTCGGTCTCGCCCTTGATGACGACGCCGAGCGCCACCACCGCGTCGTACTTGCGCGCCATCGCCTGGGCGACGATCGGCAGCTCGACCGCGCCCGCCACGCGGTGCACGGCCACCTCGTCGACGCCGCACGCCTCCGCGGCCGCCTTGGCCCGCTCGATCATGTGATCGATCAGGTCGGCGTGCCAGCGGGAGCCGACGATGCCGAGGCGCAGCCCCTTCGCGTCGACGGTCTGCAGATGCGGATCACCGAAGCCGGCCATGTAAGTCCCCCTTTGTCTAGAAGTATCGCGCCGAAACAGAGAGCAGTCAGCCCAACGCCTCGAACAGGTGCCCCATGCGGTCCCGCTTCGTGCGCAGGTAGTGCACGTTCTCCGGGTGCAGCCGCACGGGCAGCGCCTCGCGCCCAGTGATCGTCAGGCCGTACCCCTCGAGCCCGGCCCGCTTGGCCGGGTTGTTGGTGAGCAGCCGCATCGAGCGCACGCCCAGGTCGTACAGGATCTGCGCCCCGGTGCCGTAGTCGCGGGCGTCGGCGGGCAGCCCCAGCTCGAGGTTGGCGTCCACGGTGTCCAGGCCACGATCCTGCAGCTGGTACGCCTGAAGCTTGTGCAACAGCCCGATCCCGCGGCCCTCGTGGCCGCGCATGTAGAGCACGACCCCGCGCCCCGCCTCGGCCACCCGCGCGAGGGCCGCGTCGAGCTGTGGGCCGCAGTCGCAGCGCTTCGAGCCGAAGACGTCGCCGGTCAGGCACTCGCTGTGCACCCGCACCAGCACGTCCTCGCCGTCGCCGATCTCGCCGTAGACGAGGGCCACGTGCTCGCCACCGTCCACCCCCGCGCGGTAGCCGACAGCGGTGAAGTCGCCGTGCTCGGTCGGCAGCCGGGTCTCGACGACCCGCTCCACCTGGGTCTCGCGGTGCCGCCGGTACGCCACCAGGTCGGCGATCGTGATCAGCGCGAGGTCGTGCTCCTCGGCGAAGCGCTCCAGGTCGGGGCGGCGCTGCATCGTGCCGTCGTCGTTTACCATCTCGCAGAGCACGCCGGCGGGCCGCAGCCCGGCCATCTCGGCCAGGTCGATCGACGCCTCGGTGTGCCCGGGCCGGCGCAGCACGCCACCCTTGCGGGCGCGCAGCGGCACCACGTGCCCGGGGCGGGACAGGTCGGAGGGCTGGGTCTCGGCCGAGGCGAGCAGCCGGATCGTGTGTGCCCGGTCGGCGGCCGAGATGCCGGTGGAGACGCCCTCGCGGGCGTCGACCGTGACCGCGTACGCCGTGCCGCGCGCGTCCTGGTTGGTGTGGAACATGGGCGGCAGGTCGAGCCGGTCGGCCTCGTCCTCGGGGATCGGCACGCAGATGTAGCCCGAGGTGTAGCGCACCATGAAGGCGACCAGCTCGGGGGTGGCCTTCTCGGCCGCGAAGATCAGATCGCCCTCGTTCTCGCGGTCCTCGTCGTCGACCACGATGACGGCCTTGCCGGCGGCGATGTCCTTGATCGCGCGCTCGATGCTCTCAAACATTGCGGCTCCCGATCATCTTCTCCACGTACTTCGCGATCACGTCGACCTCGAGGTTGACCGGGTCGCCGGCGTCCTTGGTGCCCAGCACGGTCAGCTTCGAGGTGGTCGGGATCAGCCCGACGCTGAACGTCTCGCCGTCCACTGCCATGACGGTCAGCGAGACGCCGTCGACGGTGATCGAGCCCTTCTCCACCACGTACCTCGCCAGGTCGGCGGGGAGCGAGAAGCGCACCACCTCCCAGTCGGCGGCCGGCTCCCGCGCGATGATCCGCGCGACCCCGTCGACGTGGCCCTGCACCAGGTGGCCGCCGAGGCGGCTGCCGAGCGCGGCGGCCCGCTCCAGGTTGACCGGGCTGCCCTCCTCGAGCGCGCCCAGCGACGAGCGGCGCAGCGTCTCGCCCATCACGTCGGCGGTGAAGACGCCGTCGACGTTGTCGATGACGGTCAGGCAGACCCCGTTGACCGAGATCGAGTCGCCGTGCCGCGCGTCCGACGTGACCAGCGGCCCGCGCACGGCGAGCACTGCCGAGTCGCCGCCGGTCTCCGTGAGGCCGACGACCTCACCCAATTCCTCGACGATGCCGGTGAACATGAGCAGTACCGCCTTCAGTCTCAATAAGGGTGGTTGGTGGGGTGGCCGGAGGGGCTCTCATCGGATGGCTTCTGCTTCAGCGATGCCGTGAAGCGCAGGTCGGGGCCGATCTGCGCGATGTCGGTGAGGTCCAGCTCGATCGCGTCGCCGATGGTGGCGACGCCCGCGCCGACCAGCGCCGCCTTGCCCGCGCCGAGCAGCTTGGGCGCGACGTAGCCGACCACCTGGTCGACCAGCCCGGCGGCGAGGAACGCGCCGGCCAGCGTCGGCCCGCCCTCCAGCAGCACCGACCGGACGCCCCGGCCGAAGAGCGCGGCGAGCAGGGCGCTGAGGTCGACGCGGCCGTCCGGGCCGGCGCCGACCTCGCGGCTCGTGACGATCCAGGTGGGCGCGGCAGCGTCGTTGACCCGCGCCGTCTCGGGGGTACGCCCGTGCGAGTCGACGATCACCCGCAGCGGCTGCTTGATCGCGAGGGTGCCGTCGCGCAGGTCGCGCACGGTGAGCTGCGGGTCGTCGGCGAGGACCGTGCCCACCCCGGCGACGATCGCGTCGACGGTGGCGCGCAGCGCGTGCACATCGGTGCGGGCCGGCTGCGAGGTGATCCACTGGCTGGTGCCGTCCTCGGCCGCCGAGCGCCCGTCGAGGGTGGCGGCGAACTTCCAGGTCACGTACGGCCGGCCGCGCCGCACCGCGGTCAGCCAGGCGATGTTGCCCTGGGTGGCCTCCTGCCGGCGCACCCCCGTCTCGACGTGCAGGCCCGCGGCGCGCAGCGTGACCGCGCCGCCGGCCGCGACCGGCGTGGGATCGTCGACGGCGATGACCACCCGGCGCACGCCGGCGCCGATCAGCGCCTGGCTGCACGGCCCGGTGCGCCCGGTGTGATTGCAGGGTTCCAGAGTGACGACCGCCGTGCCGCCCTTGGCGCGCTCGCCGGCCTGGGCGAGCGCCACGATCTCGGCGTGCGGCCCGCCGGCGTACGCGTGGAAGCCCTCGCCGACGATCTCGCCGTCGGCGTCGAGCAGGACGCAGCCGACCACCGGATTGGGACTGGTCGTCCCGAGGCCCCGGGCGGCCAGCGCGATCGCGCGGCGCATCGCCTCGTCCTCGGTCACCATCCGCGTCTCCCTCTCGCGCGCTACGGACCAGCGCTGGAAGAAGAGGGAGAAAACGCCGAGAATCGGACACGAGGGTACGCTTCGCGCACCCCGGCCGTGGGCGCCCGAAGAAGCCCAGGGTCCGATCCCGCGCGCTGTCTCCCATCCGGACTGTCTGACCAGGCCTGCCTGATCAACCGTCGGCCCCGGATTTTCACCAGGTCCACCGTCCGTCGTGTCGACGTCCGGGTCGCGGGCTTACCGGCCAAAGGCCGGATCACCGCCGGTTCGGAATTTCACCGAGTCCCGCCAGCGCGTGGTGGGTCACTCCCGAGTTTTGCACGCGCGATCGTTTTTGCCATCCCCGCGCGAGACATCTCACATGACCTCAGCTTGACGAAGATGTTGCGAACCTATGACGGCCGCCCCTTACACCTCGTCGGCGCCCTCCGCGCGGCGCCGGTCGATCGCCACGTAGGACCCGGGCTGGGACTTCGCCACCTTTTTCATCTCGGACGCCACCGCGATCACCACCCGGGGATCGGTGAACCGGCGGCCGTCGACGGTCGCCTGCGCCACCCCGATCGAGAGCGTCACCAGGGCGGCGCGGTTCTTGTTGCCCCGGCGGTCGGGGACCTCGATGTAGCCGCGCTGGGCGTCGCCCGGATCGTAGAGCTGGTCGGCGGACTGCTCGAAGTCGGTGACCGTGCGCTTGGTGAGCGGCAGCACCTGGTCGGGCGTGCAGATGAAGACGAAGTCGTCGCCGCCGATGTGGCCCAGGAAGATCGAGGGCGGGCCGACGGCGATCACGGCGCGGTGCAGGCTGCGGGCCAGCTCGGTGATGAACTCGTCGCCGCGGTCGAAGCCGTACACGTCGTTGACGCTCTTGAAGCGGTCGATGTCGATGTAGCCGACCGAGTACTCGCCGCCGGCCTTCATCCGGTCGGCGATCTCGCGGCGGACCCGGGCGTTGCCGGGCAGGCCGGTCAGCGGGGAGACCTCACGGAACTCCTTGTTGCGCCGCAGCGTGGAGGAGACGCGCGCGATCAGCTCGGCGGTGTCGAACGGCTTGACCAGGTAGTCGTCGACGCCGGCGGTGAGGCCCACCACCTTGTCGACGGTCATGCTCTTGGCGGTCAGCATGATGACCGGGAGGGCGGAGGTGAGCGGCTCGGCGCGCAGCCGGCGGGTCAGCTCGACACCGTCCATGCGCGGCATCATCCAGTCGACCACGGCCAGGTCGGGCCGCTTGGTCTCCATCACCTCGAGCGCGTCCTGCCCGTCGCGGGCGCGGACCACGTCGTACCCGTGGACCTTGAGGTTGAACTCCACGAAGCTGGCGATGTCCTGGTCGTCGTCGACCACCAGGATGAGGTCGGGCCGGTCATCGGGCTCACGACCGAGCTCGTCGGGCTTGTCGGGGATGACCCCAGTGCTCATGAGACTCCTTCCGCGAGGGAGCGGAGCTTGCGGATCGCCTCGGCCGGGTCCTCGGCGCCGTAGACCGCCGTGCCGGCCACGAACGCGTCGGCGCCCGCCTCGGCCGCCCGGGCGATCGTGTCGGCCGCGATGCCGCCGTCGACCTCGAGGCGCACCGAAAGGTCCTTCGCCGTGATGCGGCGGCGCACGTCGCGCACCTTGTCGAGCATCTCGGGCAGGAACCTCTGGCCGCCGAAGCCCGCCTTGATCGTCATGATCAGCACGGTGTCGACGTAGGGAAGCAGCTCGAGATAGGGCTCGACGGGGGTGTCCCGGTCGATCGCGAGCCCCGCCTTGGCGCCGGCCGCGCGCAGCGTCTTGGCCAGGTGCACCGGGTCCTCGCAGGCCTCGGCGTGGAACGTGACGTTGTAGGCACCGGCCTCGGCGTAGCCCGGCGCCCAGCGCTCGGGATCGGTGATCATCAGGTGCACGTCGAACGGGAGGGACGTGGCCTTGCGCAGACTCTGCACCACCGGGAGCCCGATCGTCAGGTTGGGCACGAAGTGGTTGTCCATGACATCCACGTGCACCCAGTCGGCGGCACCCTCGATCGCGCGCACCTCGTCGGCGAGATGGGCGAAGTCGGCGGCCAGAATGCTCGGGGCGATGATCGGCGATGGTGTCACGGCTGAAGTGTAGGGCCTTCGGCAGCCCCTCTTCACGGCCTGTGGACAACCGATAGAGTGACCCCTCTTGATTCGCCGATCGGGGGAACGACGATGCGTAGGTGGGCGGCCGCTGTGGCCGGCGCCCTGATGGTCGCCGTGGCCGGGTGCAGCGAGCTGCCCGCGGGTGTGGACGGCGACCTGACCGACGGGTGGCGCACACCGCCCGCCGCCCTCCAGTTCCGCCCCACCGCCGGCTGCCACGCCGACCTGGTCGAGACGGCGACGATCGAGGACGACGACGCCGTCCCCTGCACCGAGCCCCACCTGGCCGAGACCTTCGCGGTGGCCGACCTGGGCGAGGTCACGGCCGCCGCGCGGGCCGCCCGAGCCTTCCAGGAGTGCTCGGCCCGGGCCACCACGTTCGTCGGCGGCGACTGGCGCACCGGCTGGCTGATCCTCCAGCCCGTGCTGCCCAGCGACAAGGCGTGGGCGGGCGGCGCCCGCTGGGTGCGCTGCGACGTGGCCGAGACGGCACCCTCCGACGGCACGCTGGTGCGCCGCACCGGCAGCGTCCGCGGCGGCCTCGCGGGCGCCGGCAAGCTCAAGATGACCTGCGCCAACGCGACCGTCGCGGGCGACCAGGTGACCGGCCTGCGCGCGATGAGCTGCGCCCAGAAGCACACGTCGGAGTTCGCCGGCCTGTTCGTCAGCAAGCGCGCCACCTCGTCGGCCATCACGGCCGCCGAGATGGAGAAGGGCTGCAACGCCGCGATCGCGAAGTTCGCCGGCATCCCGAACGACAGCACGATCAAGAACCGGGTCGGCTGGCTCGGCTTCCCGCCCGACAAGGACTCGTGGCGGCTCGGCGACCGGGCCGTGCGCTGCTTCCTGTGGCTCAACGGCGAGCCGATGACCGGCACCTACCGCAACGCCGGCACCAAGAAGCTGAAAATCCACTACGTCTACCGCTAAGCGCCTGGCCAGAAGTCTTGTCTGTAACCGGGTGGGAGCCAGGGCGCGGCGGTGGTGAGGTTTTGGGTGTTGGTGCGGTCTTGGAAGAAGGTGTGGGTTTGCCGGACCCGGTCGGCACGTTTGTGCCGGGTGTCATGATCCGGTGGCGGATCCCGTGTGGCATCCAGCAGGAGCGGATCCGGGCGAGTAGGTCGAGGTGGGTTTCGTCTTCGGCGAGCACGACTGATCCGGCTGGTAGGGCGGTGAGCTGGGCGCGGATGCCGGCGCAGATCTGGTCGTGGTCGGGGTCGCTTTTGGCGATCAGGCGGGGCCGGGACCAGCGGGCGTGTTCGCGGATGCGCCGGCGCAGGGTGGAGAGGCTGATCTTGGGGCGGCCGAGGGCCCGCCAGAGGCGGGCGGTGGTCCAGGCTTTCGGGGTTTGCAGCAGCCGGCCGATGCGGCTCGAACCGCTGCCCGGCTGCCAGCGCTCGGACTCCACCTGCCGAGCCCGCGGGCCGGACATCGACCGGCGGGCCTGACTGAACGGCGTCGCCCATGCTGCGCCGATTGAAGCCGCGTTCGACGTTGTTGCGGTCGCGGTAACGGCCGGCGTCGAAGGTCGGCTGCTCTCTTGTCGGCTCGGTTGGCTTTCTGGTCGCTGCGCTCAGAGACCACCGCGGCAATCTTGCGGACGTGAATCACCTGGATCTGCTGCGGCGCCGAGTGAACAGCGCCCGGTCGAGCGCGGCGCTCATCAGCCGTCCACAAATCGTGCAGCCGATTCGCCGCATCGGCTCGCCAAACCTCGGCGTCGGTGGGGCCGAACCCGGCGGCGGCGTGGGCGTAGCACGTCGCCAGGGTGACTCCCTCGCCGAACTCCCGGCGGATCCCGTTGCGCAACGTCGACGGGTTGGTCCCGAGCAGCTGATGCGCACGCACGATGACGCACTAGCGTGGTTCCAGGTGGGCGGCCAGGTTGGCCAGGGACGAGGCCATGCCGGTGGCGTGGTCGGCGGCGGAGATGCCGGTGGGGACGTCGTCGGCTCGGATGTCCACGCGGGTGCCGTCCGGCACGGCGGTGACCTGCCAGGTCATCGTCATGGTGCCGGCGTGGGCCGGGTCGTCGGAGACGAAGTCGACGGCCTGCACCACGCGCTCGCCGGGGACGATGTCGACGAAACGGGCCTCGACCACGTCGGAGCCGGCGGTGGTCTTGCCGGGGGCTGCCGAGGCGTCGGCGTAGGTCAGGACCAGCCGGTACGAGCCGCCGGGGCGGGCGTCGAAGCGCTCGAACCGGGCGGTCATGCCGTCGGGCGGGAGCCAGGCCGTGAGCGCGTCGGGATCGACGAGGGCCGCGAACACCCGGTCGGGCGCAGCCGCGATGACCCGGGAGGCCGTGTCTGTTCTGGGCATGCCCCAGGAAACCACGACGTCGCGCGAAAGGCGCCCCGCGGCCTCTCGTGGCAGAGAGGTCGCGGGGTGCATCGTGGGCTCGCTCCTGCGGTTGGTGCAGGGGGAAAGGCGTACTTCCGCCTGGTCTTTATGCGGTGCGGCGCAGGACGGCCAGGAACATCGCGTCGGTGCCGTGTTTGTGCGGCCAGAGCTGGACGGTGGGGCCGCTGCCGAGGCCCGGCATGCCGGGTGGGAGCAGGGGGCGGGCGTCGATGAAGTCGACCTCGACGCCGCTGCGGCGCGAGCCCTCGGTGACCGTGACCTGCGTCTCCACCATGTGAGGGGAGCACGTCACGTAGGCCACCACGCCGCCGGGGCGCACCGCGCGCAGCGCCGCGACCAGCAGCTCGCGCTGGAGCTTGGTGAGCGGGGGCAGGTCGGCGGGCTGGCGGCGCCAGCGCGACTCGGGGCGGCGGCGCAGCGAACCCAGGCCGGTGCACGGCGCGTCGACCAGCACCCGGTCGAACGACTCCTCGGGCAGGTCGGGGTCGCGGCCCACCGAGCGGCCGTCCATCGGCAGCACCGTGACCGGCATGCCCTCGGTGGCCCGCTCGACCAGGCGCGCCCGGTGCTCGGCCACCTCGACCGCTGTCACCTCGGCGCCGCGGGCCGCCGCGATCGCGCCGATCAGGCCGGTCTTGCCGCCCGGGCCGGCGCACAGGTCGAGCCAGCGGGTGTCGCGGCCCTCGATCGGCGCGGCCAGCAGCGCCGCCGCGACCAGCTGGGAGCCCTCGTCCTGCACGTGGGCGCGGCCGTCGCCGATGGCCGCCAGCTCGCGCGGGGAGCCGCCGTTGAGATAGACCGCGTACGGCGAGAAGGCCCCGGGGACGCCGCCCACCTCGTCGGCCAGCTCGACCGCGTCGGCCCGGCCGGGACGGGCGCACAGGTGCACCACCGGCGGCTGGTTGTCCTCTATGAGCAGGCGGGCCGTGTCGGCCAGGTCGCCGCCGAGCGACTCCTCGAAGGCCCGCACGATCCACTGCGGGTGGTTGTGCATCACCGCGAGGTTGCCGATCGGATCCTGTTCGTACGAGGGGGCGAGCCGTTCGAGCCACGTCTCCAGCGGCGTCTCGGAGATGGTGCGCATCACCGCGTTCGCGAACCCGGCCGCGCCCGGGGCGACCGAGCGCACCAGGTCGACGGTCTGGTTCACCGCGGCGTGCGCCGGCACCCGGGTGTGCAGCAGCTGGTAGGCGCCGAGCCGCAGCGCGTCGCGGGCCGGCGGGTCGATGCGGGCCACGTCGCGGCCGGCCGCCGAGGCGACGATCAGGTCGAGCGTGCCGAGCGTGCGCAGGGTGCCGTAGGTGAGCTCGGTCGCGAACGCCGCGTCGCGCCCGTCGAGCCCCATGCCCCGCAGGATCTCGGGCAGGACCAGGTTGGCGTACGCGTCGTCGCGGTGCACGGCGGCGATCGCCTCGTACGCGGCCTGGCGCGCCGGATCGGACGGCGGACGGCCCCCGCGCGGCGCCCTGCCCGTGCGGGAGTCACGGTCGTAGCCCGGACCGCCGCCACCGCGACGGGGACGTCCCGAGCCGTGCGGCCGATTTGCCTTGTGCTCGCTCACTGAAGCTTCTCCCCCGGCTGGATCCGCAGCCCTCGTGCCCAGTCGGTGGCCGGCATGGGCTTCTTGCCCGCGGCGCGCACCTCGCCCAGCGCGACCGGCGTGGTGGCCGTGCCCACGAGCACCTGGGTGCGCTCGACGAGCAGGTCACCGGGCGCCAGCTGCGGGGCGTTCGCCACCGGGCGCACCGGGCCGAGCTTGAGCCGGTCGTCGCGCAGGGTCGTCCACGCGCCCGGCGCCGGCGTGCAGGCCCGGATGCGCCGGTCGACGGCGAACGCCGGGTCGCCCCAGCGCACGCGCGCGTCGTCGACGGTGAGCTTGGGGGCGAACGTGACACCGTCGGCGGGCTGCGGGTGGGCCCGGGCCGTGCCGGCCTCGATCGCGTCGAGCACCGCCACCAGCAGGCCGGCGCCCTCGGTGGCGAGCCGCTCGAGCAGGTCGCCGGAGGTGTCGGTGGGGCGGATGTCCTCGGTCAGCGTGCCGTAGACGGGGCCGGTGTCGAGGCCGGCCTCCAGCTCGAACACGCTCGCGCCGGTCACCTCGTCACCGTGCAGCACCGCGTGCTGCACCGGGGCGGCGCCGCGCCAGGCGGGCAGCAGCGAGAAGTGCAGGTTCACCCACCCGTGCTTCGGGATCTCCAGGGCGCTCGGGGGCACCAGCGCGCCGTACGCCACGACCGGCACGCAATCGGGGGCGAGCTGCCGCAGCCGCTCCTGGAACTCGGGCTCGCGCGGCTTCTCGGGGGTGAGCACCTCGATGCCGCGCTCGTCGGCCCAGGCGCCGGCGGGCGAGCGCACCAGGCGGCGGCCGCGCCCGGCGGGGGCGTCGGGCCGGGTGACCACGGCGACCAGCTCGTGCCGGGACGCGGCGAGCGCGTCGAGGCTGGGCAGGGTGACGGCGGGCGTGCCCGCGAAGATCAGGCGCACCCGGTCACCGCCCCAGGCCGAAGATGCCCCGGCCGTGCGGGCTCTCCTTGATCGTCGGGGGCTTGCCGGCGTCGTACCACTCCGCGGAGCGGATCTGCTTCATCGCGTCCTTGCGGGCGGCGGCGTCGAGCCGGTCGATGAACAGCACCCCGTCGAGGTGGTCGGTCTCGTGCTGCACGCAGCGGGCCATCAGGCCGGTGCCGACCAGCTGGATCGGGTCGCCGTGCTGGTTGAAGCCGGACGCCACGACGTGCTGCCGGCGCTTGGTGTCGATGTAGACGCCCGGAATGCTCAGGCAGCCCTCGGGGCCGTCCTGCTCCTCGTCGTCGGGGAACGACAGCACCGGGTTGACGATGTGCCCGACCACGTCATCCACGTCGAACGCGAACACGCGCAGGCCGACACCGAGCTGCGGGGCGGCCAGGCCGGCGCCGCCCTCGTCCTGCATGGTCTCGGTCAGGTCCTTGACCAGCTTGCGCAACTCTTTGTCGAAGTCGGCGACGGGATCGGCCGGCGTCCGGAGCACCGGATCGCCGAACAGACGGATGGGCTGGACGGTCACGCGACAAGGCTCCTGACGTCAAGGGCGAACACCCCGACTAGTCTACGGAGTCCCGCGGCGTGCCGAGCGTCACCGGCAGCGTCTCCCAGCCGCGCAGATTCATCCGCGGCCGGCGCACCGGCCGGCGCGTGAGCCGCATCTCCGGGAAGCGGCGCAGGAGCGCGGGCAGCGCGATCTGGGCCTCCAGCCGCGCGAGCGGCGCGCCGAGGCAGTAGTGCGCCCCCGCCCCGAACGACAGCGGCGTGTTGCCGGGCCGCTCGGGCCAGAAGTCGCCGGCCCGCTCGAAGCGATCCGGATCACGGTTGGCCGCCCCGAGCAGCAGCACCAGCTCGGCCTCGGCGGGCAGCTCGATCCCGTGCATCCGGGTGGGCCGCGCGGCGAAGCGCTCGGTGAGCTGCACCGGCGAGTCGAACCGCAAGATCTCTTCCACGTACGCCGGAGCGAGCCCCGGATCGGCGCGGAGCCGCTCGGCGTACGCGGGGTGGTCGAGCAGCAGCACCACGCCGTTGCCGAGCAGGTTGGTGGTGGTCTCGAACCCCGCCACGAGCAGCAGCATGAGGTTGCCGAGCAGTTCGCGCCCGGTCAGCTTCTCGCCGTCGCGGGTCAGCGCCGAGACGAGGTCGTCGGCGGGCTCGGCCTGCTTCCGGGCGATCAGGTGGACGAAGTAGTCCTCGAGCTCGATCGCGGCCTCGTGCGCGCGGGCCTCGTCCCGCTCGGTCCAGCGCACCTCGAGCACGGCGGTGAGCGCCTCGGCCAGCCTGCGGAACCGCCCCCGGTCGGCGGCCGGCACCCCGAGCAGGGCGGTGATCACCCCGATCGGCAGCGGGTAGGCGAGGCTCGACATCAGGTCGGCCTCGCCGTCGAGCCGGTCGAGCGCCTCACCGACCTGCGCCTCGATCACGGACCGCAGCGCGCCGGTCCGCCGCGCGGTGAAGACCCCGGCGGCGAGCCGGCGCATGCGGGTGTGGTCCGGCGGGTTGGACCGCAGCATCGAGTCGGCGAAGAGCTCCAGCGCCTTGTTGTCCCGCCAGTCGTCCCAGCGGACGTCGAGACGCTTGATGTCGTACGTCTCCATCGCCGGGTCCCGCAGGATGCCGTCGACAGCCGCGTAGCCGGAGACGAAGTAGTAGCCGTCGGCCACGGGCAGCACCGGCCCGTGCTTCCGCAGCGCCGCGTAGGCGGGCACCGGGTCGTGGGTGGCACTCGGCGACAGCAGGGTCTGCACGGCTTCGGCGGCATCCATGATGGACATTGTGCGTCAGGCGGCGTCGTACGCGGGCCCGCGCACATCGTCGAGCAGGGCCGGCCGGCTCGGGGCCCAGCCGAACGTCTCGCGCGCCAGGCTGCCGTCCATGCC
Organism: Paractinoplanes deccanensis; assembly: GCF_016862115.1. Taxonomy (GTDB): domain Bacteria; phylum Actinomycetota; class Actinomycetes; order Mycobacteriales; family Micromonosporaceae; genus Actinoplanes; species Actinoplanes deccanensis. The sequence continues at coordinate 3,723 of NZ_BOMI01000175.1, read as the reverse complement.
GCCGTCGCGCGCGAGAACGCCCAGCTGGGGCGGCGCCTGCTCCGGGCTCAGCGACACCGCGTCGCCGCCCGCGCGCTCGGCGATCACGCGCGCCAACTGCCCGATCCGGAACGTGTCACCCGAGGCCGCGTTGAAGATCCGGCCCGGCTGCGGCTTCTCCAGCGCGAGCACGAAGAGGTCGGCCAGATCGTCGACGTGCACCGCCGACCAGGTCTGCTCGCCGTCGCCGAGATAGGGCACGACCTTCTGGGCACGGCCGAACGCGAGCAAGCCGAGCAGCAGCCCCGAGCCGCCGCGCCCGTGCACGAGCGGGGCCCGCAGCACCGTACCGCCCGCCGCCAGCACGGCCCGCTCGCCGAGCACCTTGTGCGGTTGCGCCGCGGTGCCCGGGTCGACCGGCGCGTCCTCGCCGCGCTGACCCGGGCCGTAGACCAGGCCGGTGCTGGTGTAGACGAACGGCTTGCCGACGAGCATGGCCTCGAGCGCCGGCCCCTCCACCTCCGCCATGGCCGGGTCCGCGTAGTCGACGGCGGTGTGCACGACGGCGTCAGCGCGCTCGGCCTCGGCGCGCAGCACGCCGAGGTCGCCCAGGGCGCCTCGCACCGGCTCGGCACCTCGGCCGGCTACCTGCTCGGCCGCCCGCTCGGACCGGGCCAGCGCCCGCACCCGGTGGCCCGCCGCGCGCAGGTGCTCCAGGACCACGCCGCCGACGTACCCACTGCCACCGGTCAGAAAGATCTCCACGATCGACCCCCTTCAAGCGGATGACTTATCCGCTGCTTCACGGTAGCGGATTTTTCATCCGTTCGGATTGCCGATCCGCTGATGTGACCTGGATCGCCCCGGCCGGCGCCCCGCGCGGCCCGCGGAATTGTCAGAGGGTCCGGGCAGAATGGCTGCGATGGCGACCAAGGGCACCCGCGCAGACCGCACACCGGCAGAGACCCTGCCGGTGGCCCGCGTCTGCGTCGACGTGCCCCTGCCCCACCTCGACCGCCCCTTCGACTACCTGGTCCCCGCCGCCGAAGACGAGGCCGCCCGCCCCGGCGTGCGCGTCAAGGTCCGCTTCGCCGGCCAGCTGGTGAGCGGCTTCCTGCTGGAGCGCGCCGAGTCCTCACCGCACGGCGGCAAGCTGGCCTACCTCGACAAGGTGGTCTCCCCCGAGCAGGTCCTCGACCCCGAGATCGCCCGCCTGGCCCGAGCCGTCGCCGACCGCTACGCCGGCAACCTCTGCGACGTGCTGCGCCTGGCCGTCCCGCCACGCCACGCCCGCGTCGAGTCCCAGTCCCCCAAGGCGCCCGCCACGCCGGCCGCCCCCGACTCCAGCGCCGCTACCGACGCTCCCCTGGGCTCGGAAGCGGTCCCCTCGGCCACCGATGCCGCCGCGGCCCAGACTCCTCCCGCCACCCCACCTACCTCAGCGCCTCCCGCGGCCCCAGACAGCCCAACGCCGCCCGCTGCCGCGAACACCCCAACGCCGCCCGCTGCCGCAAACACCCCAACGCCGCCCCTTGCCGCAAACACCCCAACGCCGCCCCTTGCCGCAAACACCCCAACGCCGCCCCTTGCCGCAAACGCCCCAGCGCCTCCGGCGGTCGCACAGACCCCGGCCGAGGCAACTGACGGCCACCGCGCCGGGCCGGCCGAGAGCGGAGGTGGCGTTGCCGCCGGTGACGCTCAATCGGGCACGGCTTCCGCGGTTGACGTGGGCGGGTGGGGCGCCTATCTCGCCGGGCCCGCCTTTCTGCGAGCCCTGGCCGAGGGGCGCAGCGCGCGGGCGGTCTGGGGTGCGCTGCCCGGGGAAGATTGGGCCGCCCGCATCGCCGAGGCCGCGGCGGCCACCGTCCGGGGCGGGCGCGGGGTGGTCATCGTGGTGGCCGACGCGCGTGATCTCGACCGGGTCGATCGGGCGCTGGGCAGGGCGCTGGGCCCGGGGCAGCACGTGGCGCTCAACGCGGCTCTCGGACCGGCGGAGCGCTACCGGCGGTTCCTGGCCGCGAGCCGGCATCAGGTGCCGGTGGTCGTGGGCACGCGCGCGGCCATGTGGGCGCCGGTGGCCAAGCTCGGGCTCGTGGTCATCTGGGACGACGGCGACGACCTGCACGGCGAGCCGCGGGCGCCCTACCCGCACGCGCGCGAGGTGTTGCTGACGCGGGCCCAGCTGGCGGAGTGCGCGGCGCTTGTGGCGGGCTTCGCGCGCACCGGTGAGGGGCAGTTGCTGCTCGAGACCGGGTGGGCCAAGGAGATCAGCGCGAGCCGGGACGTGCTGCGGGCCCGGACGCCGGCGATCCAGCCGACCGGCGACGATCCGCAGCTGGCCCGCGACCCCGGCGCCGCCACGGCGCGCCTGCCCAGCATCGCCTGGCAGGCGGCGCGGCAGGCGTTGCAGGCGGGGGCTCCGGTGCTGGTCCAGGTGCCGCGGCGGGGCTACCTGCCGTCGATCGCGTGCGCCGATTGCCGTACGCCGGCGCGCTGCCCCCATTGCTCCGGCCCGCTGGAGCTGTCCGGCTCCCGCGACGTCCCGATGTGCCGCTGGTGCGGGCGGGCCGCCGCGGCATACGCGTGCCCCACCTGCGGAGGCCGGCGGCTGCGCGCCTCGGTGACCGGCGCCCGGCGCACGGCCGAGGAACTGGGACGCGCCTTCCCCGGCGCGACGGTCCGCACGTCCGGGCGCGACGAGGTCCTCGACACGGTCCCCGCCGAGGCCTCGGTCATCGTGTCCACCCCCGGCGCCGAGCCGGTCGCCGAGGGCGGCTACGGCGCCGTGCTGCTGCTCGACACGTGGGCCCTGCTGACCCGTTCCGACCTGCGCGCCGCCGAGGAGACCATGCGCCGCTGGCTCAACGCCGCCGCGCTCGCCAAGCCCGCCCCCCACGGCCGCGTCATCGTCGTCGCCGACGGCTCGCTCGCCACCGTGCAGGCCCTGATCCGCTGGGACCCCGCCTGGTTCGCCGCCCGCGAGCTGGCCGAACGCCGCGAGCTCGGCTTCCCGCCCGCCGCCCGCATGGCCAGCGTCACCGGCATCACCGACGCCGTCAACGATCTACTCCAGACCGCCCGCCTCCCCGGCGACGTCGAACTGCTGGGCCCGGTCCCCGCCCCCGACGACCAGGAACGCATGCTCCTGCGCGTTCCCCGCTCCCACGCGGCCGCCCTCGCCCACTCGCTCCACGAGGCCGCCGCCGTGCGCAGCGCCAAAAAGGCCCCCCAGGCCGTACGCATCGAGGTCGACCCGACGGCCCTGTTCTAGTCAGCTCTCCCGGGCGAGGCCGACGCTGCCATCCTCGACCCGCCCAGAAGCCCGCCGCGTCCGGCGCCTGCACGACCTCGGTCCCGGCTCTCGCTTGCGTTGCTGACCCTCACCACGCCAAAGCCCAAGACAGAACGTTCGTTCCAGCCAGCGGCGGAAAGGGCGCAGCGAACTGGTGCCGGAGGCCCGCCGCTGACGCTCAAGCGCCGCGACGCCGAAGCAGCTCCGGACGCGGCAACCGGCGCTGTCGCTGGGGTCGACGGACACACGCGCCCTTTACAAAGACAGACACACGCGCCCTTGACGTAGACAGAACGTTCGTTCTGGCTAATCGGGAGACGCGTTTGCCGTCGACGGCGGCGGCGTCGGCGGCGTTGGCGGCGGCGGCGTTGGCGGCGGCGGCGTTGGCGGCGGCGTTGGCGGCGGCGGCGTTGGCGGCGGCGTTGGCGGCGGCGGCGTTGGCGGCGGCGTTG